>DFZX01000051.1:440-634 GCA_002383695.1 Caryophanales bacterium UBA4045 | reverse complement strand
ACTTCTACTTCTACTTCTACTTTTGCCTCTGTTAATTATCTAGCAATAACCCATAATTGTTCGATATCAAACGAAAGAAATGGATGCGCTGAGTTCCCGATCCTGGGATTAATATTCGCTTCTTCACAAGTAGGTGTAGCCATTTACGCGCAGTTCGATCACTTACCCCAAGACAATCCTGCACATCTTCCACT
>DFZX01000051.1:0-373 GCA_002383695.1 Caryophanales bacterium UBA4045 | reverse complement strand
GATTAGTCGGTCCACACTGAAACGGATAACTTTCCACCCATCTATGACTAGGTCATTCTGTCGATCACGTTCGTCTGAGAATGCATCTCGACTAATTTCTCTTTGGTGAGGTGAATATCCATCTGCTTCCACGTTAATTCGAAAACTCTCATGCACATAAGCCGTATCCANNAATCACGAACCTCATACTCTGGATGTAGCTTATCAAAGTGTCCAAAGGCTGGATACCAGGCATTCTGCAGAATTAGCTTCTCCCCGAACTGATGCCCCTGCTCCAATCTCCTCAACCGCTCCCCCGTTCGCTTACTCAGATGTTCCTTCATAAATCTTTCATACGCTTGTTCAAACATGCTATTCCTCCTCATAATGTTAA
>DFZX01000094.1 GCA_002383695.1 Caryophanales bacterium UBA4045 | reverse complement strand
ATTGGCCAATAATACAGAAATCGAGACCAGATCCAGCTGCGATATTCTCATAGAGACGAATTTGTGACTCATACTTAGAAACGCCGGTAAACCGATATTGCAGATCAATCGCATTAATCGAACAGTTGCTGACTAACTTATCATCCCAGCTATTCTCTACAGACATCACATTCTCAGAAGCTGAATATAGCCAGATTGGATGTGAACGGGATAACGCAGTGTTCGACTCCTTGCGAATAATATCCACCTTATGGTGATGATAAGTACTTATGGCGACATCCCGATTCTTTGCTTTGACGAAGGCATGAATAACGTCCAGCATGTCACGGGTTGTAGTTTCCTGAAACTGCTTATATGCAGCATAATTAGGATCTGAATCATTCGCTTGCTCGGGCAGCGATAGACCGAACATCTCCATAAACCGTTTGCTGCAGTTGTCACAGTAACAGAGTCCGTACTCTCGACCACTATAGTCCTGTGTCTTATAGCCGAACATATTGAAGAAAACGCCATCTACCGGATAGTTGGACAATACCTCATCTATCATCAGTAAGGAGTATTCCTGCTGATAGTAGCTGTTCAGACACGTATGCATGATTCCGTGATAGTTAACGGCTTCTCCGGCTTTTGTGCGGTAGAACCATTCAGGACGCTTGGCAAAGATGGACTCGTGCGCTTTACTGAAATCGAATCGAGCAATAAATCGCATACCTGCCTCATGCACCTTACTAACCGTCTCTGCGAGTAGGTCCTTCTCGAGCGAAGAGCTAATATACTGATATTCAAGGGTAGATGGGTAGAAGGCGACAATCCCGCCAGCATTCATCATTAAGACATTCGCATCAAATTCCTGCAAATTACGAATCAATAGATCCACATCAAGTTTGGCATCGGTTTCACGTAAATTGTTCTGTATTAAGCGTAATCGATTTTCACTCCACCAAGTCATGTTTGTTCTCCTTTCTGCTGTACTTCTGTGTAAATCCATAATGCGGTCTGTAATGCGAGAGCATCTCGGAAAATCTGCGGATCATAGCCGGTGATTTCCTTTATTTTTTTGATCCGATAGATGATGGTGTTCTTGTGCAGGAATAGTGCGGAGGCGGTATCCTGTATATTCATGTTGCAATCGAAAAAAGCTTGAAGCGTCAGCACAGTAGATTCGGACATACCTGCCATTACCTGCTCTAGATAACGTTGATTGGTAAGCGGATTAGATTGCAGCACGATCATCTGTGGCTCCAAACCGGAATAGGATAGTAGCTCTTGTTCGTGAGCGCCATATCTGAGTGCAAATTCAGCTTCTTCAATAATAGAAGTTATGTCTTCGCGTCTGACCGCTTCGTTAGAGCAACCAATGTGGAAGGGAATACCTGAACGCCGAATGAGATCGATCCAAGAGTCTAGCTTCTGCGAACGAGCTTGATCGGATAAGCCGAATACGAATATACATGCACGATGGGTATCCAATAATCCGATCAGCACATGGGCGCTGCCGAATATATCCTCAGTCTTCTGTAGCAGCATAGAGTTATATTCGAGTATTTGATCCATTTGCAGCACAAAGGCATAGTAGGGTGGACGAAGCTCCATACGTAAGAGCTGTAATTGTTTATCGATCTGCTTATGATCGGGCATCGGTTTAATGAGCTGTTCCATAACCACTTCCTTGGTGCGGCTCCGCCATACCTGCTGTGGAATTTGAAATGATTGATTTAGCATCAGCTCCGTTGTCATACGAACGAGCTCGGCAAACTCGGCAATTTCCTCAGACTCTCCTGTAATACCAATAACACCAACAATCTGATCCTGAAAGCTAACAGGCATATTCACGCCGTTTAATGCTCCGTCCCATAAATGTTGATTATTCTCCGTGATCACAATCGTTTGACCACTTTTAATGGCTTCCAATGCTGCAACGTGCAGCTTTCCTATACGAGTGGGATCACCGGAGGCGATAATATAACCTTCTGTGTCAATAATATTGATATTGCGGTCCAGTCGATTCATTGTTTCTTGGACAATATTGTTGGCAATTTCACTAGTTAACATATAACAATCACCCTCTTACCTCTATTTTGCACAAAGATTCGGTTAAAAATCAATACATTTTTGTTTCTTGGAACTAAACATTTATTATTTAACCCATGTTATAATCGAAAAAAGATAAGAAAGAACATAATGACTATTCGTTTATTCCAACAAATTGGAAGGTGATATATGTGAAAATCGTCATCGCACCAGATTCATTCAAGGGTAGCCTCTCAGCTGCAGCAGTAGCGGAGGCCATGGAGCGAGGGGTAAAGCGTTGCTTTCCACAGGCCGAGACCATCAAGGTTCCGATTGCCGATGGCGGCGAAGGAACAATGGATAGTCTCATCATGGCAACGGGGGGGCAGGCGATAAAGGTGCAGGTCACAGGTCCATTAGGATCAATAGTGGATGCGGCTTATGGTTTGCTACAATCTGAATCCGGGCATGTTGCCGTTATTGAGATGGCACAAGCATCGGGCATAACCTTAATAGCATCGAATGAACGGAGCCCTCTTACAGCTACAACTTATGGAACCGGGGAGCTTATAAAGCGAGCACTAGATGATGGCTGTCGCAGCTTTATTCTGGCGCTTGGGGGAAGTGCAACGAATGATGGTGGAGCGGGTATGCTGCAAGCGCTCGGTATGCATCTGTTGGACGAGACGGGTAAAGAGGTTGGATGGGGTGGTGGTCAGCTGAAGCACATTCAGACGATAGATGATCGAGATTGGGATTCTCGTATTGCTGAATCGCAATTTCTGATCGCCTCCGATGTACAAAGTCCACTGCTTGGACCCGAGGGTGCGACCTTTGTTTATGGTCCTCAGAAGGGTGTAACACCCGATATGCTGGAGACGTTGGAGAAGTATATGACAGCCTGGGCTGATCTGATCGAGCAGACGAATGGAATTAAGCTACACGAGCTTGCAGGAGCAGGAGCAGCTGGCGGATTATGCGGAGCATTCCTCGCCTTCTTCCCGACGACGATGAGGCGTGGGATCGATGTGGTCATTGAGTATACAGGGATTGATGAGCACTTGACTGATGCGGATCTAGTTATTACTGGAGAGGGGCAGATTGATGCACAGACGGTGAATGGCAAGACGCCTATGGGAGTTGCTCAGGAAGCCCAGAAGTTTAACGTTCCAACAATCGCATTAGCTGGTTCGGTAGGCGAAGGCATCGACAAATTATATGAGCATGGTATCAATGCTGTATTCAGCATTATGAATAGTCCGATGTCCCTACAGCATGCGATGGATCATGCAGCTGAGCTCATTTCGTCAACCACGGAGCAGGTTATGCGCACCTTCTATCTTCAACAAAGGAGAAAGGGCGGGATAAGTTGAAGAGTCATATTTTGTATGGAAAGAATGGTATTATTGTTGATGTGCCCGATGGCGCTATGATCGTGGAGCCTCTAGAGCAATTCGCTGTAGAGAATGAAGAGCAGGCCGTTATGAATGCGCTGCGGCAGCCTATTGGGAGTCCTCCATTGAAGGAGTTAGTTCAGTCATCTGATAAGGTTGTCATTGTGATCAGTGACATCACTCGTCCTACTCCAAACCACAAGCTGGTGCCCTGGCTATTGAATGCTATGAGTCATGTTCCCCTTGAGCAAATAACAATTATTAATGGTACTGGAACACACCGTGATCAGACGAGAGAAGAATTTGTTCAGATGTTAGGAGAATGGGTCGTTGACCATGTCAACATTATTAATCATCATTGTCAGAGCCCTGACGAATTGGTTAAAGTCGGCGAAAGTAGCTTTGGGTGTGACGTATACCTGAACAAAACCTATGTAGAGGCCGATTTCCGGATTGCTACTGGTTTTATTGAGCCGCACTTCTTCGCAGGATTCTCGGGAGGCTGTAAAGGGATTATGCCGGGGATCGCCGGTCTGGAGACGATTATGACCTTCCATAACGCAAGGATGATTGGTAACCCATTATCCACGTGGGGCAATATGACGAACAACCCGTTGCAGGAGATGGCTCGTGAGGTTAACCTTATGTGTAAGCCGGACTTTCTCCTGAATGTTACCTTGAATGCACAGAAGGAAATTACCGAGGTATTCGCTGGTGAGCTATTCGAAGCTCATGCCCAGGGCTGTGCGTACACGCTAGAGCATGCCATGGTACGATGCAAGCAACGATTTGATGTCGTGATCACCTCGAATTCTGGCTATCCACTTGATCAAAACCTATACCAAGCGGTCAAGGGTATGAGCGCTGCTCAGAAGATCGTGAAGCTGGGCGGATCGATAATCTGTGTTGCCGAATGCTCGGACGGAGTGCCGAGTCACGGGAACTATGCTACGATTCTGGGAATGGCTGAAACGCCTGCACAGCTGCTGGCGATGATTGAAGAACCCGCCTTTCAGATGTATGACCAGTGGCAGGTGCAGAAGCAGGCCGTCATCCAGACCTGGGCAGATGTGCATGTGCACTCCTCACTTCCCGACGAGACCGTACGACAATGTATGTTGAGCCCAGCTCCAGATATCGTGTCCACATTAACGATGCTCAAGGCGAAATATGGACCTAACATGTCCGTTGCCGTCCTGCCCCAAGGTCCGTTAACGATACCTTATGTAGTGGAGTAATTTGCACTGATAGCGTGACTTTGGAGTAGGAATCGAGCTGTAGAGCAGAAACTGAGACTAGCGACTAATTATAAAATAAGAATATTCATAAAATATTCATGCACTATTATATGTATAGATGACGCTTTATCTATCATACAAAAATTTCCTTTTGACCTTTATCCCCTTACCTCAGAACAGTTTCAGTTTCAGTTTCAGTTCAGTTCAGTTCAGTTCAGTTCAGTTCAGTTCAGTTCAGTTCAGTTCAGTTCAGTTCAGTTTCGTTTGCATCGCAGATTGTTCTAAGTTTAGTAACTTTTATCCAATTTTGTTCTTGAAATCAGAGCGATTTCCTGCTAAAATATAGGAACAAACGTTTGTATTCGATGTTGAGGTTTGAGGGGTGGTGGGGTTACGCATGGTTGAAAGTATATCTGAACGGTTACCCAATTCAATAAGTGTGCATTCGCCGACCATTGATATTGTGGCGTTGGCGGCGTTTCAAGCTCGGTTTCACTCAGAGGAAGTCTGTGCGGATTATCTGATAAACCAGAAGTGGCCAGACGGGTTTATTTGCTCTCGCTGCTCACATAGCACCGCAACCCGCATACATACCCGACGTTTGCCGCTCCTTGAATGCGGGCATTGCCATTACCAAGCTTCTCCTACGGTTGACACCATCATGGAGAGCAGTTCTACCGATCTGCGCAAATGGTTTACTGCAATGTTCCTCGTCTCATCTACCGATTCAGGTATTAATGCCATTCGCTTAAAAGCCTTGATTCAAGTTACATATAAGACAGCTTGGCTCATGCTGCGAAAGATTCGTCAGTCAATTACCCAAGCCGAAGACGCGGTCAAACTCACTGGAGAGGTTTATATCGATTGTGGCCGATGCGCACCACCTTTAACTATCCCTTCCTACAACAAACCAGATCAGTTCCCCGTTCTAGTAGGCACAGCTATAGATGTCTTCGATCAGGTTTCCTATGTGAAAATTCAGATGGTCCCCGGATCCCATTACGACAACGCTCGCGTACTCTCAAAGGGAATAGACTCCTTCACAGATAAGCATATCGTATCTGAAGCTGCAGTGACCCGTACGATTGGAACAAGCACGAAGCGTACTGCCATGAAAGGTTATCCTATCTTTCAGAAGGCAAGAAAATGGATGCAGATGTCCTACCACGGTCTGGGCCAAGCTCATCTACAGCATTATTGGAACGAGTACTGCTGGAGATTTAACACAACACTACGCCATGCACCTCTATTCGAGTCGATGCTCAGGCTTTGCGCCACTACGCCATCTACAACCTATGCTAAGCTGGCCGCAGGTGTGCATGATAGAACTGAGGCATTGGGATAACAGTCATAAGGAAGCTGAGACACGTTGAACAAACCATTAGAGGTAAGCCTCAAGGAGGCAGGTGAGTAGTAATGATCATTATGAATGAGAAGATAAAAGCCTCAGAGGTGCACCTTACCGGCGTTAACGGCGAAGACCTTGGTATCATGCGCACCACAGAGGCGTTGGCGATGGCTAAGAAACTGAGGGTTGATCTAATATGCACGTCATTCATGAGTAGTCCACCGCCGTGTAAGCTGCAGGGTGCGGGAGCAGCGAAGCAAGAGGCACAGCAAGCTAGCAAGAAGGATCGTCAGCCGAAGGTGAAGGAGATTAGGCTTACTCCGCAAATCGAGGAGCATGATTACGAAACCAAGAAGCAGCAAGCCGAGCGTTTACTGAAATCGGGCGATTCGGTCATGCTAGTTGTCAAGCTACAGGGGAAGGAAGGCCCCAAGGCAAAGCTGCTGCTGGAGACATTACTGAAGGACCTTAGTGCTTCAGGTCGACCACAGACAGGCATTCAGCTAAGTGGCAAGCAAGCGGCTGTGCAAATCAATGCTATCTAGTTTCGATTACAAAGAATAAAGTTTGTTTAAAATTCGAGCTTGTTCACTAGCTTGTTCAATTTGAGTTCGTTCAATCGGAGGGTTACTCTTCGGGCATAATATTGAACAGGCTCTTTTCGTGCTATAATAGTATGTAAAGAAAAAAAGCGAGTGTTATATTTAAGAAACAATGGAGGTTCTCATGACAAGCGGTCACATTTCACAGTATGAGACGAAAATTATTATCCGCAACATTGAGAGAAAGGATTTTCCTGAGATCATCAAGCTTCAGCTGGAATGCTTCCCCAATATGATGCCGTGGAAGATGGAGCAGCTAGAAAGCCATATCCGTAAGTTCCCTGAGGGACAAATTTGTGTAGAGTATGATGATCAAATCATCGGCTCGTGCTCAAGCTTAATTGTGAACTTCAATGATTATCTGGAGCAGCATACCTACTCTGAGATTACCGATAGGGGATATATAACGAATCATAATCCGAATGGACAGAACCTTTACGGTATGGAGGTCATGGTGCATCCTGGATTCCGCCGGATGAAGATCGGCAGACGGTTATATGAGGCGAGGAAACGTTTAGCAGAGCAGCTGAACCTGAAGAGTATTATTGTCGGTGGACGCATTCCGCTCTATCATAAGTACAATGATAAGCTAACACCGAGAGAGTATGCGGAAGAGGTACTACAGAAGAACATATACGATCCCGTACTCACCTTTCAGATGATGAATGGTTTTACTCTGAAACGGATCATTACGGATTACCTGCCTGAGGATAAAGAATCGTTAACCTATGCCACTCTGTTGGAGTGGAACAATATCGAATTCAAACCGACTAAATCCAAGGTGCATTACAAGATGTCCTTTCCCGTGCGGATTTGTGTTGTGCAATATATGATGAAGAAGATCGAGTCGTTCGAGGAGTTTGCCACGCAATGTGAGCACTATGTTGATGTAGCCTCAGATTACAAATCTGATTTTGTTGTGTTCCCAGAGAACCTTACGATGCAGCTACTCTCGTTCCTCGATGAACGCTCCCCAAGTGAGGCGGTCCGTAAGCTGACGGAATACACCCCACAATATATCGAGCTCTTCACTGAGCTAGCTGTAAAATATAACGTAAACGTCATAGGCGGATCACATTTCGTAGAGCGAAACAATCGGATCTATAATGTTGCTCATTTATTCCGTCGCGATGGAACCATAGCACAGCAAACAAAGCTCCATATCTCCCCAATCGAACAGAAGTGGTGGGGAATTAATGGGGGGACAACGTTAGAGGTGTTCGATACGGATTGCGGGAAAATCTCGATCATGCTCAGCAATGATATCGAATTTCCGGAGATCTCACGAATCGTTGCTGGGGAAGGTGCACAGATCATATTCGTTCCATACTGCTCTGAGGATCGGCAAACCTTCTTACGGGTCAAGTATTGCTCCCAAGCAAGGGCTATTGAGAATCAAGTCTTTGTGGTAACTGCAGGTACGGTAGGGAATCTAACTCACGTAGATAATGTAGATATTCAATACGCGCAGTCTGGGATTTATACACCTTCTGATTTTTCTTTTGCTCGAGATGGGATTGCAGGGGAATGTAGTGAGAATACGGAGACGGTGTTCATGGCGGAAGTGGATATGGAAGTGCTACACCGATATAAGCAAACAAAGGATGTATTAACGATTAAGGACAGACGGACGGATATCTATTCGTTACAAATTCGTTCATAAAATCAAGTGAATCATAACAACAAGGGAGAAACTATGACTAAACTAACAATAGCTGTTGCACAATATGGACTTACTGACATCGAAACAACGGATCAATTCTGGGATGGAATAGCTGCGAAATTAGAAGATGCGGCCAAGCAGCATGTAGAGCTCTTCGTATTCCCGGAATATGTTACCCTACACTTATTGTCTTTGGTTCCTTCGATGAATTATATAGAGGCATGTGAATACCTAGAAGGCTTCACAGAGGCATACGATGATTTCTTCAAGTCCTATAGCGCGAAGCTCAATATGATCATACTTGCGGGCACACATATTCACAAATGTAAGGATGGTTATGTGAATCAAGCGGGATTGTTCTTCCCGGATGGTCGTAAGGAGGTACAGAACAAAATTCAGCTTACGCCAGAAGAGAAGGTTCGCTGGAATTTAGATGCAGGAGATGGCATTAACATCATCGATAGCGATTGGGGCAGGCTGGCCATATTAACCTGCTATGACATAGAGTTTCCGGAATTATCAAGAATTGCTGCCGATCAAGGTGTGGAGATTATCTTATGCCCCTCTTATACAGACTCGGTTGCGGGTTATCATCGTGTCCAGAATTGTGCTCATGCAAGAGCCATTGAGAATCAAGTGTTCGTGGCCCTAAGTGGTATTGTTGGAGAATTAGAGGAGCAGAGATTGCAGATCGATAAAGGCAATTGCAGAGCAGGTATATTCGGACCTTGTGATGTACCGTTTCCAGACGATGGTGTGATTCATGCGGGTACATTAAATGAGGACATGCTCATCGTAACTGAGATTGATTTCGCCATGCTGCGAGAGAATAGGAACTACGGTATCGTCTCACCCTTCTATGATCGTAGACAGGACTTGTATGAAAGTGAGCGGATAGCGACTACGGCTCGACATCTGGAGGATGTGAAATCGATCTAGTTTCAGGGGGTGACCTCTTGGTTCACCCCCTGATTCAAGATATAATGAGATGAGAGACTAGTAAACTCTGTAACCGATACTACTGCAGTATTGAAGCTTTTGTAATTGTTGAGCTATTGGTTGCTTTTCTCCTGAAATTTTGTTAAAGTTACATTCGATATAAACGACTTCATTATGCGTCCTTAGCTCAGTTGGATAGAGCGTTTGGCTTCGAACCAAAAGGCCGGGAGTTCGAGTCTCTCAGGACGCGCCATGATTTACAATCACAGCACCCTTTGTACATTCTTCAATGTGCAAAGGGTGTTTTTTGTTTGTTAGTTGAATCGGTAGATAAGCTCATTGCTTTCGATATACCCCAGGCGTAAGATTCGTCAGTGATTTGAATATTCGATGGAAGTGAGGCAGACAGTCAAATCCACATCTCTCCGCAATCACACCAATGTTCTCCTCAGTCCCACGAAGCATCTCCTTCGCGATAATTATCCGTTTGGCGTTGACGTAATCCGTTAAATTCATGCCAGTAAATTGTCTGAACACTCGAGAGAAGTGGGCTGGGGATACGGAAGACTGTGCAGCAAACTCGGACAGCCCTACATGAAATTCAGGATGCTCATCGATGGCTTTTATCGATTTTCTCAGCCAAGATGGTCCTATTCGTTTGTTGGTGTCCTGCGCTGTACTATCCTCTGACGAATAGCGGTTCACATGCAGCAGCAATTGACGCAGCTGTAGAATAACTGCTTCGTGGAAGCCTGATGCTTGCTGATGGAGCTCGTCATTTATTTGCTCCATTCCTATTTCTACCCATCTGCTAAGCGCTTCGGTAAGCTCAACTTTGTAATTTTTCTTTCTTCGGGCTATGGTAAAGCATCGAAGTGCAGAATAAGAATCATTCACCGCTTCGTCCTGAGCCAGCGCAGGTGCGAAGAATACAGCGGAGGATACAATGGGCTCAATAGGATCTGGGAATGAACAGTGTATGGTGTCACCAGGTATAATGAATAGATCACCAGCCTTCTTATCATAGAAGGTGTTATCGATAAAAAAAGTCCCTTTACCTTTATATACATAAACTAGCTCATAACGATCGTGTAAATGATGGGGAAGCTCATTATGCGGTTGTTTTTGGGCTTTATAAACCATATCAAATGGGAAAAGTGGATCGCCGAAAAACGGCTTACGGATCGGATACATACAGTTCATCACCTTAACGTATTGATTATACTGCTATTATATCAAAATAAGTTATAAAATTGCTGTTATCAAGCATTTTTTAATCATTTTAGTACATATATAATAAAGTAAAGGAGGGATTCTAGCATGCGTATTGATGCCCACCAGCATTACTGGCAAATAGATCGAGGCGATTATGGTTGGATTACACCGAGTCTTCCCATAATATATCGCGATTTATTACCCAGAGATTTGGCACCCCATAGGATCAAACACGAACTAGACGGTAGCATTGTTGTACAAGCTGCACCAACTTATGATGAAACCGATTATCTACTCTCGCTAGCCGATGAAAGCCCTTCGATTCTCGGTGTCGTTGGTTGGCTGGATCTGTTCGATCAGGACCACCGAAGCCATTATAATCGATTCAAGCGTAATCCTAAATTTGTTGGTTTTCGGATTATGATTCAAGACATGAGGGATCCCTATCGGATTCTTGAGCCCGCTTTTGTTAAGGCGCTTCGCGGATACGTTGAGGAGGGGGTGCCGATTGATTTACTGCTTCTATCGGATCAGCTGGAGCCAACCATCCAATTACTCAAGCTTGTACCGAATATCCACGCTGTAATTGACCATATGGCGAAGCCGCGAATTCGAGCTGGTGAGGTAGAGCCTTGGCTGAGCTTCATGCAGGAGGTCGCTTCGTTCCCGAACATGTATTGCAAGCTGTCAGGGATGGTTACAGAGGCGGATCATGGGAGCTGGAAGCCTGAGAATTTCACCTTATACATTCGTCACATCTTGAATTTGTTCGGTACTGAACGGGTAATGTTCGGTAGCGATTGGCCAGTATGCTTGTTAGCAGGGAGCTATGACCAGGTGGTCGAAGTACTAACAAGAGCGCTCCCAGAAAACTGGAGTGAGACCCAGTTAAGAGGACTTTTCGGTGAAAATGCTATGGATTTCTATCATTTACGGTAGCAGGATCATATATAGATCATATTTTTAGATGAGGTGATTGGTTATGAAGTATCGAAAATTAGGTAAAACCGGGTTGGATGTATCCGTGCTTAGCTTTGGTGCCTCCTCACTTGGGTCGGTGTTCCACAAGACAGATGATTTTGAAGGAATACGCACCGTACATGCTGCTATAGATGCAGGGATCAATTATATCGATGTCTCTCCTTATTATGGACTGACGAAGGCAGAGACTGTTCTTGGCAAGGCGATACAACAAATTCCGCGGGATAAGTTTTTATTGTCTACCAAGGCTGGTCGTTATGGAGTCGATAGCTTTGACTTCTCTGCTAAACGGATCGTTAGTAGCATTGAAGAAAGTCTGTCGCGTCTGCATACCGATTATGTTGATCTATTATTCTTGCACGATATTGAGTTTGTTCCAATGGAAATCATTCTTGAGGAAGCCGTTCCGACTCTCCATAAGCTGAAGGAACAAGGGAAAATTCGATTCGCTGGGATTTGTGGCTTGCCTTTGGAGCTGTTCGAGAAGCTGCTACCACAGGTCGAGGTAGATGTAATATTGTCTTACTGCCATTATTCCCTGAATGATACATCGCTGCTGAGTCTACTTCCATCTATAGAAGCAAATGGCGTCGGGCTTGTGAACGCCTCTCCGTTATCGATGGGGCTACTCAGTACACGTGGAACACCGGATTGGCATCCTGCAAGCGAGGAATTAAAGACTGCCTGTAAGAAAGCCGCGGAGTATTGTGCAGCGAAAGGTTTGGATGTCGCAAAGCTAGCTGTCCAGTTCTCCACTGAGAATGAACATATTCCAACGACGTTAGTCAGCACTGCTAATCCGGATAATATCGTAAAGAATGCATTGTGGTCGGATGAACCTATCGATGTTGAGCTGCTTAGGGAAGTGCTCGTGCTATTAGAGTCTGTTCACAACGAGTCATGGGTGAGTGGACGGCCAGAATATAACGAGAAAATCAATCGGTAGAGGGGGATACAGATCATGAAAGGTATCGTTTGTGAGTCGATTGAGCAATTCATATACCACAATGAGCTGCCTGAACCAGATTTCAAACCAGGTGAAGCGATCGTGAAGGTTCGGCGTGTCGGTGTTTGTGGTACAGACTTGCACGCATATAAAGGTAATCAGCCCTTCTTCTCCTACCCTCGTATTCTCGGGCATGAATTGGCAGGCGTGATTGATCAGGTTGGAGCGAATGACTTAGGTTTGCATGTGGGGGATCAAGTTAGTGTGATCCCCTACATGCATTGCGGCACCTGCATAGCGTGTCGGCATGGCAAGACAAACTGCTGCACGTCGATGAAGGTGCTGGGTGTCCATATCGATGGGGGCATGCGCGAACGAATATCCGTACCGGTCACCCATCTTATCCGAACAGAAGGCTTGTCCCTAGATCAAGCGGCGGTGCTGGAGCCACTAGCGATTGGTGCTCATGCGGTTCGTCGCTCTAGATTAGCGAGAGGCGAGACAGCGCTTGTGATAGGCGGTGGACCCATTGGGCTTGGCGTCATGGCTTTCGCCAAATACGCGGGTGCACGTGTCATAGCGATGGACATCAATGAGGAGCGTTTGGCATTCTGCCGTTCGTGGGCACAGTTGGAGCACACAGTGAACGCTCTAGAGCAGCCGTTGGAGAAGCTGGCTGAATGGACTGCTGGAGAATTTCCAACCGTGGTGTTCGATGCTACAGGCAATGTCCGATCGATGACAGATGCATTCGGACTAGTCGCACATGGTGGAACGCTTGTATATGTCGGATTGGTTAAAAGTGAGATTACATTTAATGATCCAGAGTTTCATAAACGGGAAATGACCTTGATGGGAAGTCGTAATGCCACCATGGAGGACTTCGACCATGTCCGTGAAGCAATAAGCAGCGGCATCATCGACATCGGCCGATATATCACTCACCGTTCGGACCTTGAAGGCATGATGGACGAATTTGATAAGTGGCTTGATCCGGAATCCAAAGTTGTTAAAGCGGTTGTTGAGCTTTAATGTGGGATTAGGTTAGGAAAGGAGAAGCTGACAAAAGCTGAAATGTTAGATAGTTTAAATATCTACATAATAATCTTTAAATACTTCATGTTTACTTCAAAGCTCCTATGCTAATGTTGGAGTGGTGAAGTATAAAATTATGGAGGTATTGAAACTTACATGACTGAATTAAAGAGGAAGCAACCAACATTCCTAAGCTTTTGGGCAATCAATGACCGACTGGATATCGATAAATTAAAGCAGCAGTTAGATGAGATGAAGAGATTAGGGCTTGACGGGGTTATTTTTCATCCTAGGAACTATCCGAACGAGCCAGAATATCTGGGTAGTGCCTATATGGAAATTTTGTCCGAATTAATTGTGTATGCTAAAGCCATAGCGATGGTATTCTGGATTTATGATGAGAATGGATGGCCGTCAGGTACGGCTGGGGGCAAGGTGCTTGCTGAGCTTCCTGACCTGACCTGTCAATGGGTAGAATGGAAGAATGAGCAGGCTATCTTCCATTCGAAGAAGGCAGTGTCTTCTTTAGATGAAAGGGGCACAGCTTACTTCATAGAAATCACACATGAAGCTTATAAGAGAATGCTCACGCCAGAAGCGTTTGAATACGTGACTGGTTTTTTTGCTGATGAAGTTGCCTTTCTCGACGGGCATAGTGTATCGCATCAATATGGCGCGATTCCGTGGTCGGATCGGGTCTCTAGGCAATATATAGAAAGACACGGTGAAGATTTAGAGCCGCTTCTCCCGCTTTTATTCACAGAGGCTACTGGCTATCAGCTTGTTCGAACGCGTTATTGGGAGCTGATGACGGACGAGCTGGTTCATAGCTTCTACAAGCCGATTAAGGATTGGTGTCTCGCTAATGGTAAAGCGTTCACAGCACATCTGAAGGGAGAGGAGAACCCCTTCTTCCAGCTCAGCTATAGCGGCTCCTGCTTTCATGTGCTTAGAGGCGTAACAATACCAGCTATTGATGCATTGGAGCGACATCCGGGTAATCATTATTATCCGCGAATTGCACATTCAATAGCTGCTCAGTCGGGGATTGATGAGGTCCTTGCTGAGGCAATCGGTGGAAGCGGCTGGGGATTAAAGCCTGAGGACTTTACAGCCTATATGCTGTGGCTGGCTGGGCATGGATTGAATACATTCGTTCTACACCTTAATCAATATGATCTAAGAAGCTCAGCTGTTCGTGATTGGCCACCCTCGCTTCCCTTCCATCTGACCTGGAAGGAAGCATTTGTGTCGGTACTATCAGACGTCAGAGCGAGAATCGAGCTACTGCCGGACCCTCGTAGAGCTGCAGAGCTACTTATCATTACACCAACACGTGGTATTATGGCTGAGTTCGCACCGTGTGAAGCCATGAGCTTTAATGAGCATAATGGCTCTGATATACATGATTCAACGTTGAGTGGGAAGATGAATCATGACTTTCTTGAGCTGGTTGAGGTTTGTCATCAAGCGGGAATTCACTATGAGCTAACTGAGGAAAGAACGGTGGAGGAGCTTGGAGTAGTTGAGGGAGCCTCTCTACGAATTGGTCAACGTGTATATAGAGAAATACTAGTACCCGCTAGCTGTCGATGGAATGAGCGAGGCACGGCAATGATGAAAGAGCTATTAGATCTTGGAGCGGTTATTCTTTCTCCAGATAGCATGAGGTCTGCATTTTCTTCATATAAGGACGAACAAGGAGCAGTCTTGCCTGAGAAGATGGCAGAGCATTCGCTTATTCCTGAGCAGTCCTCATGGAAGGTCGACATGCCTGAAGCAAATCTATATGCGGTGGAGCTGACACCTCATCAGAACAGTGGACTGTGTGCGGAATTCCAACTGGCGTATACCCACGTGTATATGGGTCTGGAGCTCGTATGTTTGGATGCAGCTGATGAGATACGCATAAATGGAGAAGTGATATCGGGGACATTCAAAGCTGACAAATTTATATATCATGTACCGAGCGAACTCTTGGTGCATGGAGCTAATCGCATATCACTGCGATCGAAGCAGGGTGGAGAGAAGCTGCCGATCCTATTCCTCAGAGGAAGATTTCTTGTGAGTAGTCAGACACCATATGTAAGTAAGGATGCCCATCAGCTCCGAACAAAAGGTGGCTTTATTCTCAATCCGATGAGTGAACTGTCTGGAGAAGATCTCATCCAATCAGGGCTCCCCTTTAACGGGAGTCCAGTTTCCTTCACAACAACCATTCGAATCGATCAGACCATTCAGCGCGGTAAGCTTCATTTGTCGGATATTCATGCGAATGCGGCAAGAGTTTGGATCGATCAAGAGGAGTTAGGCTGGTGCTGGGAGCCTGAGTGGGCTGTGTCCTTACCCGAGAATTTGCAAGCAGGAGAGCATCAGGTAACCGTACTGTTAATCCCGAGCACCTTCAATGTGTACGGACCCCATCGACATATAGATGGAGATCGCCATTTAACAAGCCCTGACCAGTATAAAGGAATTAAGAACTTCGCGGATCGACCGGATGCACCAGAGAATACCCTTGGCGATGATTGGCACTTTGTTCGTTGTGGAATGAAGGGAAAGCTGTCACTCACTTTGTGCTATTCCGATAAGCCGATGGTGAGATCCCTGTAGATTTCTTGAAATATCTAGAGAAGTGGGCAAGCTCCATTCCTACTTGTATAGCTATATCAGAGATACTGGTATCTGAGAAGGATAAGATCCGCTTCGCCAGCTCCATACGCTTCTGCTGCACATAAAGCATCGGGGTAACCCCCATAATCTTCTTGAAGTATGGAATGAAATAGTTAGGGTGCAGGTGTGCGAGCTGAGCTAATTCTTCCACCTCAATTTGGTCGTTTAAGTGCTGGTCAATATATTGAAGCACATCCGCCACTTTTCCACGCTCACTGGTTTGTAGGGACTTTCTTAGAAAGTCCCTATTACCTTTTGATTCCAAACAAAGAACGAGTAAATTCAGTAGATTGGCCTGGTTACGTAAGGTGGATAGTAGATCGTTCTTCTGAAACTGCTCAATCATATCGGAGAAGGTCGTACACATCTGACTCCAATCTGATTCTTGTGTGTCACAGCTATATAGCTTATTCGCACCATGGAATAATGGCCATTCACCGATATGTGCATCGAAATGACAGAAGTAACGATCATATGGGTTCTCATGTGAAGTCTCCGTTGTTTGGGTTGTACCCGCGGGCATAATGATGAGCTGATTCGGCTTAGGGTAATAGCTAATTCCATTAATAATAACCTTTCCTTCTCCGGCTGCAATAAAATAGATGCGATTGAAGGAAGGTGTCTCTTCCGTTCTATTCCACCCATAGTAATTTTTCTTATGACTGGCATGTGTCACAGTGACCGTGAGCTTATCGAGCAAGTGGCCAGTGATGTTCAGTGGACTATCCATAGAAGACTCCTTTATGTCGTTGTATATATTTATATTATATGCGGAATGTTGATTTACCTAAACCCCCTTAATTATATCCAAATAATTCTTAGTTTGAATCATGTAAACTTCTCGCTTTTGGGTATATTCTATTACTATTATGTCAAATAAGAAATTTGGAGGATGAATGCAGATGGAACAAGTACGGATTGGCATTATTGGGCTGGGAAACATGGGCTCATCACATTGCTTACATATACATATTGAGAATAAGGTTCCAGGCATGGTGCTCGGAGCTGTATGCGATACCAGTGCAGAACGTAGAGAGTGGTCACAGAAAACCTTGCCAGGGATTCCCGTTTTCGATCATTATGAAGAAATGTACAATAGTGGACTGATTGACGCCGTACTCATAGCTGTCCCTCATTATGATCATCCTGAGCTAGCGATCAAGGGATTTGATAGTGGACTTCATATATTGGTTGAGAAGCCTGCTGGGGTTTATACGAAGCAGGTGCTTGAGATGAACGCTGCTGCTGAGAAGTCCGATAAGCTGTTTGGGATTATGTACAATCAACGGACAAACCCGGTTTACCAGAAGGTGAAGGACCTTGTGGAGAGCGGGGAATTGGGTGAGCTTAAGCGTGTTGTATGGATCGTAACGAACTGGTACAGGCCGCAGGCGTATCACGATTCAGGCTCATGGCGCTCTACTTGGGCGGGTGAGGGTGGTGGCACGCTGATCAATCAGAATCCGCATAATCTTGACTTATTGCAATGGATGTTAGGTAAACCAACCAAGCTTCGTTCCTTCTGCAGCTTTGGCAAATTTTACAATATTGAAGTCGAGGATGATGTTACCGCATATATGGAGTTCGCTAATGGGGCATCCGGTGTGTATATTACCTCTACGGGCGAGGCACCTGGGACGAACAGGTTAGAGGTGTCCGGGGACATGGGTAAGATTGTCGTCGAGAACAATATCATTACCTTCCATAGGAATAGAATTTCGGAACGAGAGCACAATCAGACCAATACCAAAGCTTTCGCGACACCAGAAAACTGGGTTTGTGAAGTGCCTGCTGCTAAGGACGGCGGAGAGCAGCATATCGGAATCATGAAGAACTTCACGAATGCGCTGCTTCGCGGTGATTCACTCCTAGCACCTGGAGAAGAAGGGATACATGGACTGCTGATCTCTAACGCCATCCACTATTCCACATGGACAGATACGATGGTCGATCTAGATAACTTCGATCACGATCATTTCTATGAGCTGCTTCAAGAAAGAATCCAATATTCTACAGTTAAGAAAAAAGTTGTTCAACAAATAGCTGATGTTGCAGGTACTCATTAAGAGGAGGGAGCATGAACATGACTAGAATAGCAGGTGCACAGCTTTATACCATTCGGGATTATGCAAAGACACCCGAGGGTATTAATGAATCATTCCGGAAGGTTAAGGAAATCGGCTATACAACCGTTCAAGCATCGGGGCTTGGTCCTATTCCAGCGGATGAATTAGCGGCAATAGCTCGTACACATGGGCTGGGAATTGTGATTACACACATGCCTTATGCTAGATTTGTAGATGATTTAGACGGATTAATTAAGGAGCACCATACGCTTGGCTGCGGCATCGTTGGGCTTGGCGGATTGCCTCCAGAATTTCGGAACGCAGAAGGTTATGTTACCTTCGCTAAGAAGTTTTCATTGATTGCAGACGAGCTAGGCAAGAACGGCTTGAAATTTAGCTATCACAATCATCATTTTGAATTTCAGAAGCATGGTGGAAAGCTCGGAATGGAAACTCTCGTTGAACAAACTAACCCTGAAACCTTCATGTTCACGCTTGACACTTACTGGGTTCAGGCTGGTGGTGCTGATCCAAGCAGCTGGCTCAGAAGGCTGAAGGGAAGAGTGGATGCGATCCATCTGAAGGATATGACCATTATTGACGAGAAGCAGATCATGACTGAGATTATGGAAGGCAACCTAGAGTGGCCGGATATCTTCAAGGCAAGTGAAGAGGCAGGAGTCAAGTGGTATCTCGTTGAGCGTGATTCCGGTCCAACTGAAGCATTCGATAGTCTAAGAATAAGCTATGAGAACCTGAAGAAGGTTGGATTTAAGTAAGCAATCGGTTTAACAATAAAAAGTGGAAGTGCAGGGTGTGAACCCTTTGCGCTTCCACTTTTTTTTTCTACGACATCAAGATTAACAGGCATGGCTCAGTGGAAGAAGGAAGTGCTCGAGACTCGTTGATTTTAAGGGTCGATTTTCTACTCTGGAGCTTCAATCCAGCACCCAAGATACGCTCAAAGGTCGATTTTGAGAGTGTTGATTAATTGGAGGATCAGAAAATT
>DFZX01000019.1 GCA_002383695.1 Caryophanales bacterium UBA4045 | reverse complement strand
TAGGCTCAGTGGACTCTGAAGAAATTCCTCACAGAGGAGAGCTTTATTACTTAATGCTGCCAGCAGCATTGGGTGCGATGATCATGGTATCATCTGGTGATTTGATAACCCTATTCGTTGGCTTGGAGCTACTCAGCATAACCTCTTATATTCTAGTAGGTATGCGTAAGAAAAATCAGCAATCCAATGAAGCGGCGTTTAAATACATCGTTCTCGGAAGTATTGCTTCCGCGATGATCTTGTATGGGATGTCATTCATATACGGCATGACCGGTTCAACAAATTTAGAAGAGATCGGCAGAGTGTTAAGTCAGAACTACGAGTCCTATCAAGCGATGATCTATATGAGCTTTTTCCTGATCCTTGCTGGCTTAGGCTTTAAGGTTGCTGCTGCACCGTTCCATCAGTGGGCTCCAGATGTATATCAAGGTGCACCAATTCCGGTTACCGCCTTCTTGGCTGCGGTATCGAAGGCAGCGGCAGTTGCACTGCTCTTCAGAATTGTATACCTAGTCTACTATGGAGTAGGTAATCCAACCTCGATGCCGATATCTGATGATATCTTCCTCGTGCTAGCTGTACTGTCTGCAACTGCGATGATCGTTGGTAACCTAGTTGCCTTACGTCAACGAAACATAAAACGTTTATTAGCATATTCAGGCGTTGCGAACGCTGGGTACCTGCTAGTGCCAATTGCAGCACAGCTGTCTACGTTCCATTTAAACAATTTCTCTGAGCTATATTATTTTATGGTCGCTTACTTCTTAATGAACATTGGAGCGTTCGCCATATTCACAGCCGTCAGTAAGGCATCGGGACACGAAGAGATGAGTGGGTTCGCTGGACTCTATTACCGTGCTCCCTGGACAGCCGTAGCAATGGTAATCTTCATCCTTTCCTTAGGTGGATTTCCCATCACCGGTGGATTCTTTGGTAAATTGTTCATAATGATTGGTGCGCTTAGTATGGGTATGGTATGGTTAGCTATAATCATGATCTTAACCAGTGTCATATCATGGTACTATTACTTCAGTATCATAAGGCAGATGTTTATGCGTTCTGCGAACACGGCTAAGGATTTGGTTCTAACCGTGCCGCTTACGATTACAATCTGGCTCTGTGCAACGCTTACTATCTTAATGGGTCTTTATCCACAATGGCTCATCGGAGAAGTAAATGATATCTTCTCAGTATTAGTTGATCTAGTTATAAGTACACCACAATAGTTTGGCTAGGTATGGATTAGACTAAACAATAGTCATGAATAGATAGGGGGCACCACTACCAGCGGTTGTGTGCTCCCTTTCATATGATTCATATATGACACAAAAGGGTATGAGTATTTATGATAAAATTCAGATCAATAATAAGCACTTGTCTAGTAATCGTGCTATCGTTAGCGCCACTACTAAGCGCCACAACAATAATGGCTTCAGAGCCATTCATTCAAGGTGGAATTATTCAAGATGAAATTATTCAAGATGAAACCATTCAAGAACAAGCAGAAATCATCCAGGAACCTAAATCCCAATTAATGACGGACAATGATAAATGGATTGTGAAATGGAACAAGGAAATACATCCTGATTTCATACAATCAAGCCATATTATTTCGCATATAGAAGAACTAGGCATCTTTATTGCACGCCCCTCAACAGAAGATCAATTAACGGAGTGGTTAGACAGATGGACGCATGATCCTGGTGTGGAGTATCTGCACTACAGTGCATCCACAGAATTACTGGCTATCCCGAATGATGAATTCTACACAACGCAGAGTTATTTAAAGCAGATCCATGCACCAGAAGCATGGGACATTGCAAGAGAGAACTTAGCAATCACAATTGCCATTGTAGATACGGGTGTAGACTTAACTCATCCAGATTTGAAGGAAAACTTGGTTGATGGTGTGAATCTCATTACAACAGGAAGCTCACCTCAGGATGACCATGGACATGGCACGAGTGTGGCTGGAGTAATTGCGGCAATCGGTAATAATAGCGTGGGCGTAGCTGGCCTAGCTTGGAAAGCCAAAATCATGCCAATCAAAGCCATTGAGTCTGATGGTCAAGGAAATGAAGATAAATTAGGCGAGGGAATACTCTACGCCGTAGATAACGGTGCCAAAATTATAGTTCTCTCCGTTGGACTCCATCGGTATTCGCCATTTCTTCAAGAGGTATCAGAATATGCCGAAGCCAAAGGAGTTCTCTTAATATCAGCTGTGGGTAATGAAGGTAAAGCAATTAAATATCCTGCCGCATATCCAACCGTACTAGCCGTTGGTGGAGTAGGCCCCGATAATAATGTCATGCTTGAATCCAACTATGGACCTGAGATCGATTTGGTTGCCCCCTGGAAGGTGTATACAACAGCACTCGGTGGTGGCTATGAATATAAGCAAGGCACCTCAATGGGAGCTCCTCAGGTTGCTGGGGCTGCTGCTTTAGTATGGAGTAAGTACCCAACATTAAAGCCGTATGAAGTACGGAATATCTTGCAGCAGACTGCTGAGGATATAGAAGATAAGGGATGGGATCCCTATTCTGGTTATGGATTGCTTCGCGTTGATCGCGCATTGTTAGACCCGTATAAAATGGATATCTATGAGCCGAATGATCAGATTGAGACAGCCCGGAGATTGCCCCTTGATACCATGATAGTAGGTTCATTGAATAAAGGGAGTGATCAGGACTGGTTTTATATAGAACCCGCATATAACGGAAGCGTAGAATTAACTTTTCAATTTACTTCAGCTACGATAACGGAAAGTGTTGTGATTACCCACTATAGCTCTAAGCAAGACAAAGGCACGATATATTCAAACGTCGAAGATCAGAAGATCGTTATACCAGTTACAAAATCAAGAAGTAGTATAAAGATTCAATATTTGAATCAGAGCTCAGCAATACAAGCGCAATATAAGTTAACCACAAATTTCCAAATATATAAGGATGCCTTTGAGGATAATGATCGACAATTTAAAGCATATACAGTTGCGGCCAAGCAGCAGGTATTGACGGGAACCTTCCATAAGACGAATGATCAAGACTGGTTCTCCATTCAGGTGGAGAGCACGGGCACATTAAGTGCATCCGTTTTTCCGGATACAGTGAGGATGGATGTCGCAATTATGATTCAGAGGTCTGGTGAAAAATCATATGTGGTAGATCGTTTTGCTGAGGGTTTAGAAGAAACCATCGATTCATATGAAGTAACCCCAGGTCGATATTATATCTTAGTAAGTAACGTGATTTCTGATGAAGCTTTTCCCGTAAGAGGGGAATATGAACTGGATATTGATTTCTCACCTAAATTGTCTGATCCAAATGAGCCGAATGATAAGTACTTTGCCGCAACCTCAATGAGCTTCTATACGGATTACAAAGGTCTAATTAGCACGACGTCTGATCTAGATTGGTTCAGCTTTACATTAGCACAAGACAGTGTTGTTCAGATGAGAATTAGAGACTTGCCGAATAATGCCATAATGCTCATGACTTTACTTGATTCAAAACAAACCCAATTAGAAATCAACCTAAACACACTAGGTGAAACTGGACTGTCTATGAATAGAGTGCTCCTCAAAGGAACCTATTACGTGAAATTAAGCTCTAATCGTGCGTTTCAGAATGCTATGTATCGATTCGATGTTAGGAATGATGCTTTAATTTCAGGCTTCAAAGATGTAAGAGGGCATTGGGCGCAGAAGAATATAACAAGTCTAGTTAATCGGAGCATCATAAGTGGTTATGGAGATTATACATTCCGACCAAACAGGGCAATTTCAAGAAGTGAAGCAATTACACTTATAAGTCAAGCGTTCAACCTCAAGAATACAACGAGCATTGACTTCAAGGATGTGAAGAGTAATCATTGGGCATACGACTATATTCGTAGAGCAGTGAATGCCAAGATCGTGGAGGGTTATGAAGATGGTACCTTCCGTCCCGACCAAGCGATTACTCGAGCGGAGATGGTAGTAATGGTCGCCAAAGCGATGAAGATGAAAGGAACAGAAGGAGCAACACCGTTTGTAGATATCGAACCGAACAACTGGGCAGCTCCATTCGTTCGTGAGATGAAAACTAAGGGTTATATCACGGGCTATACGAATGGAACGTTCAAGCCGAATGGAAAAGCGACTAGAGCTGAGTACGTCACGGTCTTAAGAGGGGCGATAGATCGATAATCGCAGGAGGTAAGTATGGTGGGATTTACAGGAGTATTCAACATCGTCATAACCGTATTATGTATATGGACAGCTTGGTGGGCATTGCAGGGATTTCGTTTTGATGTCTTCATGAGGAATCCGAAGGGTCGCCAGGCTAAGGTGCTATTGATCATGATATCGATTATAATAGGCTATATGGTAGCTAGTTTTATTATTGACTATTTGCAGTGGTCACTTCTACTTAAAGAGCTCTTCTAACACCCTGTTTTCGAATAATTAAGCTCCTGTTAGCAAAATATAATAAATAATTAACACCCTACGGTACAAAAGCAACCTGACCTTACGAATAGTATATGTGTTTTAAAAATAATTGATCTAACAGCTTATCCATCATATTCCAGTAGATAAAGAAATTTAGGAATGGTACACTTTTTCCATGAATTTGCTTTTCGAACTTGAAATATACGTAGATACGCGGAAGGGGACTACGATGAGCAAAATTATCGTCCGCGGTGGACAACCATTAATCGGTAGAGTGAAAATAAGCGGTGCCAAGAATGCAGTACTTCCTATCATTGCAGCTTCCATTCTTGCGGAGTTTGGTGAAAGTTGCATTATGGAGACACCACCATTAGACGATGTTATTACAATTAGTCATGTATTAAGTTCATTGGGCGCATCCGTAACATTCGACCAAGAATGTATTCGGATTGAAGCAAGTAAGCTGATTTCGTTCGAGGCGGAATATGAACATGTTCGTAGAATGAGAGCCTCGTTCTTGGTTATGGGTCCTTTATTAGCTCGAGTTGGGCAGGCTCGAATTGCACTTCCTGGGGGTTGCGCAATAGGTACTCGTCCGATTGATCAGCATCTGAAGGGCTTCGAGGCCATGGGAGCTATAATTGGGCTTGGTCATGGTCACATAGAAGCGAAAGTGAATGGCCGTCTCAAGGGAGCGAAAATTTATCTAGATGTACCCAGTGTAGGCGCTACAGAGAATATAATGATGGCTGCAACATTAGCTGTAGGTACAACCATTATTGAGAACGCAGCGGAAGAACCTGAAATCGTTGACCTAGCAAATTATCTGAATGCCATGGGAGCAGTAGTACGTGGTGCTGGAACCGGTGTAATACGAATTGAAGGCGTTGAACAGCTCCACGGAGCTACACATACCGTAATTCCTGATCGGATTGAAGCAGGTACATATATGCTGGCGGCTGCAATTACTCGGGGGAATATCTATTTAGAAGGTGCGATGGGTGATCATCTACGCCCGATCATCTCAAAGCTACAAGAGATGGGCATTGAGATCACTGAGGATGAGAATGGCGTTGGAGTGAATGCACAATTAATGCCTATTCATGCGGTTGATATCAAGACACTCCCATACCCTGGGTTCCCTACGGACATGCAAGCACAGATGATGGCGTTGATGCTAACATCAAAGGGTACGAGTCTAATAACTGAAACAGTTTTCGAAAATCGCTTTATGCATGTGGATGAACTAAGAAAGCTCAATGCAAAGATCAAGGTAGAAGGGCGTACGGCAATCATTACAGGGGGAGAGCCCTTATCAGGTGCAAAGATGTGTGCGACTGACCTACGTGCCGGCGCTGCTCTTATCCTAGGTGCTCTTGCGGCTGAGGGAGAAAGTGAAATCACGGGTATCCACCATATCGAGCGTGGTTATGTTGATATATCTAATAAGTTAAGAATGTTAGGTGCTAACATTCAACGTGCCACAGCCAAGCAAACAAATACAATCCAAAAAAACTCAGCATCAACGGAAGAAGATAATTACAATATTGCTCCTAATCAACCAACTTGGGCCTAATTAAATATATGTGGGGGATATGTGCTATTTTGTTTCTTCTGAGTTGTATCCCCTTCGCTCAGAAAGTGACCATAGAATTCCACAAACCAATTAAACTCAACAGGTATAGCAGGTCAAAAATCCTATCAAGCCAGCAAATAAGCCATAAAGTAAGCTAAACAAACCAAATAAGCCAAATAAAGTAAGCTAAACAAACCAAACAAACATAAAGCAAGCTAAAAGCAAGCTAAACAAACCAAATAAAGTAAGTTAAACAAACCAAATAAATCAAATAAAGTAAGCAAACACATAGGTTCAACAAGCCCAACAAGCCCAACAA
>DFZX01000012.1:28688-77774 GCA_002383695.1 Caryophanales bacterium UBA4045 | reverse complement strand
TGGGTTGTCCTTGGGCTGTCCTTGCGTTGTCCTTCGCATTGCAATCAAGAAAACGTCCTGATTGGCTCACCTGCTGCATCATAAATGGCACGTATGAATTCCGTCGTCCTTGCCGCTGATTCGCCATCGATGAAGGGGAGTCGGTTCTCATCAATCGACTGAATAAAATCAACAGCTAGCCGTTCGAATAGGTGCACATTCCCTCCACCACTCTCCGTACATACAGGCTGCTGAATTCCAGCAACATGAAAAGAGATAATCTCATTGTAATTTGCGACGATAGACCCTTCCGTCCCGGATATTTCAATTGTTTCTTGATTTAATCCTTTACAAGCGGTAGATGCTTGAATCATACCAATGGCACCATTGTTATAGTGAATGATCGCATACCCATGATCCTCTGTTTCGATTTCATGATAGATTTGAAACAGCTTGGCTGAGATCACTTCGCGATGACCCCCACTCAACCATAAGACAAGATCAATCATGTGACTGGCCTGCTGGATGAACGGTCCGCCGCCATCTAAATCTTTCGTTCCATGCCATGAGCTATAATATTCCTTTTCCCTGAAGTGTTTCAACGACACATCCATTGTAGTAATCCGACCCAGAGCACCTGAATCAAGAACTCCCTTAATGTACTGCATATGACTGCTAAATCTGCGCATATAGGAAACTGCTAGCTTTACTTGATGTGTCCTGCAGCTTGCTACCATTAATTGCTGTTTATCAAGCGCGATATCTAGCGGCTTCTCACACAGACAATGTAATCCAGCTTGAGAAGCAGCCATAACACCTTCATAATGAACAGCATTGGGTGTGCATATTACAGCAGCAGTAGCGGCAGACTGCAGAGCTACCTCATCTACACGATTACCACTAAAGGGAATTCCGTGCTCCGCTGCAAATGCCTTTGCTTTCTCTGAACTCCGTCCAACCACACCAACAATAGCAACATGATCTATTGCTGTGAAAGCCTTTAGATAGGATTTGCTAATCCCACCATGCCCTATCAGTATTATTCGGTGCTTCTTTATATTCCCATTCTGCTTCACCTTGTCCCCACCTTAATTAACCAATCTCCTTCAGCCCTGTATTTCATCCTTCATCAAGTCCTATATTTCATCTTTCATCCAACATATACACCTACTTATCAAAATAAGCCTTAACTACCGAATATGCTAGCTTCGGACGACGGTAACGATCCACAATACCTTTACTATTCTGTGTCATCGCTCGCGACATGAGAAAACCAGCTCCTTCGGTCACTCGGCAATCGCAGAATTGCCATATCAGCATCCCAGATATGAAAGGTCTGGAGATATATGCCGCTAAGTTAGCTTCTATAATATCTGCTTGTCGTTCCTCTGTCCCTTTGACTCGACTCGGATCACGGTGACCATAATATCCATCTCCACCGAATTCACTCATGATCATCGGCTTACCCGCACCACCTGCCACATCGGCCCAGCCTCTAGCCTGGTCACACAGCTCACCGGGATCTTCATCTCCATACCACCCTGGATATAAATTAACAGATACAATATCAACTAAGTCAAAACAAATCTCTTCCGCTCTGTGATGAGAAGCGAAGGTTAACGGTCTGCTTGCATCCATATTACGAATTTGCTCCAGCTGTTGCTTGTAGATCAGTCGACCTTCCTCCGTATTACTTGCACATTCATTCAATACACCCCAGATCATGATAGAAGGGTGATTCACGTGCTGCTCTACCATCTCCCGATTAACTGCCTCACATTGCTCATCGAACTTTGGATGCATCATCTGCTCTAGACTAAGTCCTCGGGCATGATTCTCCTCCCAGACGAATATCCCTCGCTCATCACAGAGATCTAGGAATCGCTCGTCATTCGGGTAATGACTAGTACGCACACAATTCGCACCCATATCCTGTATTAAATCTAGATCAGCTACCATCAAGGACAGCGGGAATGCCGCACCAACCATAGGATGATCCTCATGTCGATTGAAGCCCTTCAGAATAATGTCTTCACCATTAAGCTGGATTCGGCTATTGCTTGTAGTGACCGTCCGAAAGCCAACTCGTTCAATGAGGTCGTCCATAGGCTCTGACTGCCCGTACTCGCATAACTGGACCTTGCACATATATAATTCAGGATTATTATTTGACCAAGTACCCACACCTGGACAGGAAAACCTTCGATTCACAATAACGTGGCTGTCACTATCTACTGTAACTTCACTCAGATCGAGCTCGAGATTAGCAAGCTTTATCTTCAGATGAAGTGTTCGTGCTTCGGAGGAAACATTACGAATCATCACTTGTATATCTGCTTCCCATTTAACATGCTCAAATATTGGCGTAAATTGTATTCTCTCCATATATACATCAGAAATCTGCTCCATTACAACGGGGCGAATGATCCCACCATACGTATAATAATCATTCGGAATGTGTAGCGAAGAAAGCTCATTGAATGAATTATCTACATATACCTGCAGCTCATGGCGCCCCGGTTCAACATCTAAGATCGCTACGGAGAACGCGGTATACGCATTATAATGCTCCGCTAGCTTCTTACCATCCCAAACGATGCTCGCTGTATGACTTACTCCTTTAAAGACGAAGCGTAGATGAGTCTTCTCCTCCACCTCAATAAACTTTCTATAAACCCCTTTACCTCTGTATGTCAGCAAATCAGGATGCATCTCCCAGCATCCTGGTACAGGTAATCGATATTTGTAATCGTGCCGATCCTCATTTTGTTCCTCAATCTGAGCCTGACCTACAATGGCAAAATCCCATAAACCTTCAAGCTCAATAATCTCTCTTATTTCATTCGTATCGAATAATCGAATCATAAGTATGCAGCTCTCCTAAACAATAATGGATTTATAAGCTTCTCTTACTCTTTGATTGCCCCAATCATTACACCTTTCACAAAATATCTTTGAACGGATATAAGAACAAAATCGGTACCGTTGCAACAATAATTGTAGCATACTTGATGGTCTCACCAACCGACATCTGAGGCAAATAAGAAGAAGCTATACTCGAAGTAGATTTATCTACTTCGAGTATAGCTTCATTGAATCCCTACCCTATACAGCAGGGTCTTTCTATTTATAAGGTATTCCATTTTTTATACTCATACATAGTAGCTATCCACACTTTTAGAGAAATTAAAGCCTTTCGCCTCGTTTGACCTTTTCGAGAGCATCAAGCAAATCTGTTTTTCGAATACGCCAATGGCGGCCGATCTTAAATGCTGGAATTCGTCCTTCATTTACTAATTTGTAAGTAGATACTTCACTAATTTGCAAGTATTTAGCCACTTGCTCAATTGTCATTATTTCATGCTCCAAGATAAAAGCTCCTTATTTTTTCGAAATTAATTGTTCTAGATATAACTCAATTATACTCAAATAGATCAAAAATGTATATGTTTATCATATTATCTTCGAAAAACCTTGATTTTAGTAGGATTTCGATGGAAACAGAAGATAATATTATATAATATCGCTTTCTTGACCCTTTAAGACCTCGTAATAAATATGTGAACTATGTATAATCCTAAAGTGGAATAAACACGGATCCGACTTTTCTGAGAGTGAAAAGTCACAATACAAAAAAATACAGGAGGATTTGTTGTGGCAACTAGATTAAGCATCAAACAGGATTGGTTTACTGATCCAAAATCTAATATTCTGTCTGGAATGACAGTTGCATTTGCACTTATACCAGAAGCAATTGCCTTCTCAATTATTGCTGGAGTAAGCCCGATGGTTGGACTCTACGCTTCCTTTACGATGGCAGTGATGATCTCCTTCTTCGGAGGCAGACCAGCTATGATCTCTGCCGCCACCGCGGCAATGGCATTATTAATGGTTGGGTTAGTGAAGGATCATGGAGTTGAGTTCTTATTCGCAGCAACGATACTAACAGGAATTATCCAAGTGATTGTTGGTTATCTAAAGCTAGGTAGGCTCATAAGCTTCGTACCGCATTCGGTCATGACCGGTTTTGTGAATGCTCTAGCGATACTTATATTCATGGCTCAGTTGACACATTTTGTAGGACAAGGTTGGGTCATGTATGGTCTTGTCGCCTTAACCCTCTTGATCATCTATATCCTACCTAGATTTACCAAAGCAGTGCCATCTGCACTCGTAGCCATCATTGTCGTATCCATTCTTACATTCAGCTTAAAGATAGACGTACCCACAGTTGGTGATTTAGGTACGATTACTAGCGCTTTTCCAGCCTTTCATCTTCCTAGCTTTATACCCTCACTTGAGAATCTATTGATCATCCTACCGTACTCGATTTCAATGGCACTCGTAGGATTGCTCGAATCATTGTTAACGGCAACCATTGTGGATGACATGACGGATACGAATAGTGATAAGAATAGAGAAGTTAAGGGACAAGGTCTTGCCAACGTAGTTACAGGCTTCTGGGGAGGAATGGCAGGCTGTGCGATGATCGGGCAGTCGGTTATTAACGTCAAATCCGGTGGCCGTACACGTCTTTCCACATTCGTCGCTGGTGTGTTCTTATTATTCTTAATTATTGTTCTTGGAGATGTCGTCAAAGAAATGCCTATGGCTGCTCTAGTTGGTGTCATGATCATGGTCTCTGTGGGTACATTCGATTGGTCATCACTCACTCAAATTAGGAAGATACCATTCGGTGATGTACTTGTCATGATTGTCACCGTCAGTATTGTTGTTATCACACATGATTTATCCTATGGTGTTATGGCTGGTGTATTGCTAAGTGCATTAATCTTCGCTAAGCGGATTTCTAATCTTCGAGTATCTTCTCGCTTAGAGTCTGATCAAAGAAAGGTTTATACGGTTTCAGGCCAACTATTCTTCGGAACGACGAGTCACTTTGTCGAGAAATTCGAGTATGCTGATGACCCTACTCACATCATTATCGATTTTGTTCACTCTCATGTATGGGATCATTCAGCAGTGAATGCGATCGCTAAGGCCATTGAGAAGTATCGACAACTAGGTAAGCAGGTTGAGGTTGTCGGGCTTAACGAGGATAGCAAACGAATTATAGATAGAATTGGCATTGAATCTACCGTCGGTCACTAAAGTTATTGCACTGAAAATATCATATTTTATACTGGCTTCGGTAATCCGTGGCCCTTTTTTTGTCGTAAATAGAATGCTCATGTTGACTTGACTCATACTTAGTTGGTAAAATACCCGTAGTTACATTATGTATCAAATGAAAGGATTGAACTCTATGCGTACTTTTCTCAGCATACTGCTTGCTATATTACTATTAGTACCGTCAATATCTTGTGTATCCGCCAATACGAGCTCAGAGATCCAGGATCATTGGGCAGAGCGTACACTACAGAGATGGATCAATCTTAAGTGGATTCCCCTTGCTAACGACGATGGTATTCACCCCAATGATCCTATAACTCGCGCTGAATTTGCAGCCTTTGTTAATCAAGCCTTCCATTATACTTCCACAGCATCATCTCTATCCTTTACGGATTTACCCGATGATCATTGGGCATACCAACAGATTGCCATTGCATATAAAGCGGGCTATATGAAAGGTGATTCATCGAATCACGTATCACCAGACCATCTAGCTACAAGACAAGAGATAGCTGTAATGCTAACCCAGATTCTAAATCTTGAGGCTCCTCTAGAAATCAAGTTGTCCATGTTTACAGATGCCAAAGACATTGCCAAATGGGCACAGCCTTCAGTGTCATCCCTTGTTCAGACTCAAATTCTGAAGGGTGATCCGAATGGAGGATTTCGCCCACTTGCAAGAATGACTAGAGCGGAAGCTATCGTTGCGATTGATTCAGCATCTAGCTATATGCTGAGCAATTACACAGAGCCACACAGTGCTAAGCTAGATTATCCAACCCCATCTAGACTAAAGGTAAGCGCTAATCTTAGATTCTTAACTCAAGCTGATAACACACCCTTCTTCTGGTTAGGCGATACAGCTTGGGAATTAGCTCATCGATTAGATCGCGATGATGTCAAGATGTACTTACAGAGTGCCGCCGACAATGGAATTAATGTCATTCAATTTGTTGCGTTAGCCGCACTTGATGGATTAACAAAACCGAACGCTTATGGCGATTTGCCGTTAATTGAGAAGGATCCTACAAACCCAGCTGTTACGAAGGGTAACAATCCGAATGTTGCTTCCGAATATGACTATTGGGATCATATTGATTATATTATTGAGACTGCTGAATCCTTAGGTATTTATGTGGCACTACTGCCAAGCTGGGGCAGTTACCTATGGGAGAATAAGGGCCAAAAGGCAGATCCAATCTTCAATTTAACGAATGCTAGTGAGTATGGCACTTGGCTTGGACAGAGATATGGGAAGAAGGATAACATCATTTGGGTGCTTGGTGGGGACCGCATTCCAGATACGAACGAGAAGCTTATGATCATCCGTAATATGGCTAAGGGGCTTGACGCTGGTGGAGGTACACAGCTTACAACGTATCATCCATGGGGTGGTAAATCCTCATCTGAGTACTTCCATGAGGATAACTGGTTAGATTTTAATAGCTATCAATCGGGTCATCCATCTAAGGACTATGCCAATTATAATTTCGCAGCATCCGATTATGCCAAGGTGAGCATCAAACCAACCCTTGATATTGAACCCAGATACGAGCATCTACCTATTAACTTTAATCTGGACAATGGCAGGTTTGATGCCTATGACACCCGGCAGGCTGCGTATTGGTCCTTGTTCGCGGGGGCATTCGGTCACACATACGGTCATAATAGCATCTGGCAGATGTATGATGAGGGCAAAGCTCCAACGATTGACGCATCAACCTACTGGACGAATGCTATTAACGCTGAAGGAAGAACTACCATGAAATGGCTTAAGGAGCTCCTTCTAGCAAGACCTATGCTAACCAGGGTTCCCGATCAGTCATTGATAGCAGACGACTTATCTGGCGCTAACAAAATCAAGGGAACCCGAGGAGATGACTATGCTTTTATTTACAGCTCTACAGGACAGTCCTTCAGCATTAACATGGGTAAGATCTCCGGAGATAACGTATCCGCTTCTTGGTACAATCCTAGAACCGGTGCTTTTACATTCATAGATAACTATCCAAACACCGGCAGTAGGACATTTACCCCTCCCTCAAACGGTCGAGGTAATGATTGGGTTCTCGTACTAGATGATAAATCGAAAAACTATGTGAGCTCGGTTAAATAAACAATTACTTCACAATCATGACAGGACAATGTGCTCTCTTGGCCACCTTATGGCTGACGCTGCCAAGAACGAACTCCTGTAGTGCATTTAATCCTCTGCTACCTAATACAATAAGGTCCACCTGATTCTCATTCGCATACTTCACAATAACTGGTCCAGGCTCTCCATGTAAAATTTTAGTCTCAAACTTTACGCCAGCTTTCGTAGCTTTTTCTTCAACCTCTGCGACTCGTTTTTTCCGAACATCGGTGCGGTCAAGGGCATTCCAATGATGCAGAACATCGGCCTTTGCATGATCAGAATCAAGCGCATACACAATCACAATTAGAGCTTGCGGATCACAAGCGGCGATCTTCATCGCATGGTCCGCTGCTCTTAGTGAATGTGGCGATCCGTCGGCAGCTATCACTATTCTCTTATACACATGGATACACCTCTTTCTTATATATACTGGAAATACTATTATACTCAAACCGCTTAAGGATGTATATTTCTACTGGGAAAACATACTCCTCATTCATGCTCTCTCCACCAAGATGAAGTTGGATAGTCAGCCCCACCTACGATAACTGTTTCCCCTATCCGAGGAGTAGTAAGAGCCACCTGATACTGCTTAGCCGCTCGAACTACCCGCTCTATCGGATCCGTCCAACTATGCATAGCGAGTGTGAATGCGCCCCAATGAATGGGAATCATCAGCTTACCTCCTACATCCTGTTGGGCCTTTACAGTCTCTTCTGGCATCATATGAACGGGTTGCCATCGTTCATCATATTGACCACATTCCATCAAGGTCAGATCAAATGGACCATATTTTTCACCAATCTCTGCAAAATGTGCGCCATATCCACTATCTCCACTAAAGAATATTTTCGTATGCTTCGCATCTATGACCCATGAGCACCATAATGTTGCAAATCGATCCTGTACACTTCTTCCAGAGAAATGTCTAGCTGGTGTAGCCGTTAAAGTTAATCCACCAAAGTCTGTTTGCTCCCACCAATCATGCTCTTTGATTTTCTCTTGTGCTACTCCCCATCTGACCAGATGTGCACCCACACCAAGTGGGACGAAGAACATCGATACCTTATCCTTCAATTGCTGAATCGAACCATAATCGAGATGGTCATAATGATCATGCGACAGTATGACGGCATCCAGCAGTGGCAATTGGTCGATTGTGACCGGCTGCTGCTGACTATATCGCTTTCCCCCAATAGCAGGGAATGGGGATGGTGCATTTCCTAACATGGGGTCGAGCATAATGTTCAATCCATTTACTTGCATGAATATAGCCGAATGTCCCAACCATGTTACTTTAGTGAGCTTGTGCTCATTGTCTTGTATATGCAATGTATCCATACGCTCAACGGGCACAGACCTTCTGGGTTTACCATTCGGAATTCCTTTAATAAACTCTGCAAGCAAACCGAACGTAGTCTTCATATCCATACTCATAGAAGTAGGTGTTTGATTCACAAATTTCCCATCGACGTAATTAATGGATTGTTGGATTCGTAATCTAGATTCCTGTGATACTCTGGCTCTTCCACTTCCACCAAGCGGCGGGTAATACCGTATAACTGACCATACAGCAATCGCAATAATGACAATACTCGATACAGTGACTAATAGAAGAAACATAGATCTACCTCATCTTATTCTTATTCTTATTCTTGTCGTCCCCTTGTTCGTCTTCCTTGGGCACCAAGATCTTCTCTACGTGCTTAAACCTAATAGGTTTCACTCCCACATTCTATGCCTGTATTCAATCGGGGTGATGCCCTCTATTTCTTTAAACGTTCGATTGAATTGCTTAGGATTCGTATAACCAACCTTCTCCCCTATTTCAAAAACTTTGTTTGTTGTATTCACTAACAGCTCTTTAGCCATATTGATGCGAATTCTCTTGAGATAGGTGACAAAGCTAATACCCGTATAATCCTTAAACGATTGACTAAAGTACGAATAATTCAAAGATACATGATTGGAAACGACCGCCATATCAAGATCTTTATAATAGTTTTCATGCATGAATAGCACCGCTCTCTTCATTTCCTTATGATCGATATGTATAGATTTGATGGACTTAATATAGTCACTCAGACGGACCAACAGGCTTTCCACGTTATGATAATAATCTTGAAGGTTTCGACAGTTATATAGATTTCCCACTTTTTTATATATCCTTAGAATTTCTATGGACTCCTCACCATACATGTTGAACGTTTTGTCGAATATGAGCTCATTGAGCTTCTGTGCAATTCCCTCCAGATAGGAAATGTCATATCGAGAAATTTTCTTGATATCCAGAACATCCAATAGCAGCTCCTTCATCTCATTCTCTCGATCCGTACCTAATATATTATTCAATTTCAGGATCTGTTCGATCGGTAAATCGAAGAGAACCTCCTTATTCTTGATGTCATCGAACCGAATGAAGATGGGTTTCACATGGAGAAAGCTATATTTTAAAGCCAACTGGGATTGCAGGTAGCATACTTTGATATGATCAACACCACTACACCACTCACTTAATCCGATAGAATAATTGAAGAAATCCTTATGCTCCATATACTCTTCCAGGTATTGGAATACCTGAGCATTCTCGGAAATGATCGCCAAATTGCCATTCATATCTAAGAAGAAAACGTTGTTCGTAGTTATATCCGGGCTAGCATCCTTCAAAACCAATACGATATGAGCTAAAAACCGTTCCCCTTCCAAACTTCTCTGGTCGTTAATCATAGGCTTCAATAAACCAATATGGAAGGCTTGGTCGTAAGCTTGAAGCTCGATCTGATTAGCAATCGTTGTAATCTCTTCTGCCGTAATATTAGGGTTCATCATAATGTAATTCAATTGACTCGCACGCAATTGCAGCATGTATTGACTCGACACCTCGAGCTTCGTAGATATATCCTCGTTGCGGATTAATTCCAGTTCAATTCTGTTAATTGCCTTGAACAGCTCATCCCGCACAATAGGCTTGAGTAAGTATTCCTGTACATGATTCTTAATCGCTTCCTTGGCGTAATTGAATTCGTCATAACCAGAAAGAATGATCACCTTAGTCTTAACATCTAACTCACTCAACTTATTAATCAAAGAAATCCCATCCATCGTACCCGGCATTCTAATATCTGTAATAACAATATCAGCACCTACATGGAGGATCCACTCCAGTGCTTCTTCACCCTCAGAGGCAAGATTGATCTCGAACCTCTGAGGATATTGTCTTTCAATCATAACCTTCAATCCACGGCGGATATTGTACTCATCATCAACAATCAAGAGCTTACGCATAATCGGTCATACCTCCTGACAGGATTAATAAGGGTATCCTCATTGTCACCTTGGTTCCCACTCCTTCTTCACTTTCCACCCTAATCCCATATTCTCTACCACAATGTAACTGAATGCGATGATGAACATTACTCAGTCCAATCCCACCTACCGTGCCTGTATCCAACGGAAGAGTAGGTTCGCGTACTATTTTCCGATTGACCTCTTCCACCTTCGCCTTCGACATACCTATTCCATTGTCAGAAACCTCAATAATTAGTACATGATGAACCGCTAAGGTCTTAATCGTGAGGATTAAACCTTGTGTTACCGACCCACTTGCCCCGCCAATCCCATGCTTGACAGCATTCTCAACAATAGGCTGCAAGCACATCTTAAGCACCTCCTGATCGCAATATTCCGGCAGCATATCGATGTCAATGGTCACTGGAGATTCATAACGAATATTCATAATCGCAATGTAATTCTTAATATGACTGACTTCATCTCGTAATCTAACATAATCACTTGTCCAGTTTAGATTGTAGCGGATCATGCCACCTAATGAGGTTAATGCATCGGATATCCCATATTGCTGCTCGATTTCTGCTAGCATCTTTATATTCTCCAGTGTATTGTAAAGAAAATGAGCATCGATTTGGTTTTTAAGAGATTTTAGCTCCGCTTCCTTGGTTGAAGCACGCTTATTTACACCTTCGGCGATAAGCTGATTAATTTTACTTAACATCTTGCGGAAATGATGGGCTAATTCACCAATCTCACCCTTTCCCCTAATATCAATTTCAAAATTAAAATCGCCGTGGCGAACCTTCTTCATGGAGTCCGATAGAATTTGTAGCCTTTTGAGAATGAGTGAATTTAGATAATACGTAGAGAGAGATAGAATAACAATCAGGATAATACTAGCAAAAATAATTGTATTCCTAGTCATATGAATTTCTTTGAATACGGCCTCGAGAGAAACTATATTCAGCATGTAGGCATCTAAGGGCTCGATATAGATATAGTTACCTAGGTAGGGAATATTCTCGCTAACAAACTCAAAGCTGGTTATCCCCTGAGTTTGGTGTAGCTGGAATTGTTCTAGAATATCCATCTGGTCTAATGTAGATTGATGCCAGAAGGAGTTATCCTCATTCGTGAATATTTCTAAATCACGATCAATGATCAGCATTTGTGACTGCGGATCCTGTAAGCTACTAAACGTCTTAGAGAAGAAGTTACTCATTAACATATCGATCTCTATAATGCCTAGGTGCTTTCCGAGCGGATCCTTAATTTGTTGGTATAATGCAGTCTTCGGCTTCTTCTCATTATGCTCGGAGGAATACCGTTGAACGACATCGGGATCGAGTCTCTCCAATTGCCATAGGTACGACTTGTTAAGCTGTATGGTTAACGCATGCCACGGCTTGTCAACGATCCGTTTTTCGTGGAAAATAACCGGCCATATTTCGTTCAAATTATCGTTGTTGGAGTAGATTCGTATATGTTCGATCGTGGGATTGTTAAATTGGACACGAACCAAATTCATGAAAGCATCATAATAAAAATCAATCAAATCCTGCGTTTGCGGTGAGCTGCTCCGCTCGAGGTATTCCATGATCTTCTTATCCGAAATCGTCAATTGTAGCGTTCTCTCCATGATGTCCATATGATTATCAATATTAACTTTTTCGATTTCTAGTAGAAATTCATTCTTCTTCACTGCGTCCTTAATATAATTCTGGTAAAAGCCATTGAAGATGTAAATCGATAACAAAATGATAGGAAGTAAGATAATCAGCACATACGAAATGACCAGCTTCGACTGGAGTGTCAGGTTATCCAAGTAGGCATATAGAATCGTTATTCGAAGTTGGATTTTCTTGAACATAGGGTCACTCCAGTCGATGAGATCTGCTTTTTACCATCTTACACTAAATCATGGAAACCCAATATATGGTTATGGATAAACGCACACGTCCACTGGGGACCTGTGCGTTTATTATAAACAATTGAACTACAAACCTTTATTATTCAGCAAGCTTCTTTAGATTCTCTTCGAACTTCACTTGCTTATATGCTTGAACCTTATCAAAGCCATCTGCTGCACGTTTCTCTACATACTCTGCAAAGAACTTATCAAAATCCGCCTCGGACTTCGCTAACAGTAGCTTCGTAATTGTCTTACCAAAGAGTAGCTTGTTATTCGTTAACGCAATGCCTTCTTCTGAGTCTGCTGGCGGGTCAATATTATCGTATTGGGAGGAACTCACGACCTTACCTTTCGTCCAATCTTCAAGCTGTTTGAAAGGTTCAACTGCTGGCGGTGCCCATTGTAGATTCATATTAGTATCCATTAGCATCCAGAATGTAAAGGATGAGCCAAATTCTTTATCGAATGCTCCACGATCCTTATTCATTAATGCAATAGCCTCAGGTTTGAATTGATCTTTACCATCAATCGTATCATAACTAAATCCTTTTTCACCCAAGTAGAGATCCTTATTACCTTCTTCACTAATCAGGTAACTTAAGAATTTAATAGCTCTAGCTTTGTCCTTAACATTCTTGGAAATTAGTGTTACCGTCCATCCTGAAATCGCAGGACCATTAAGCGTTGGCGGATCTAAATTCGGGTTAGCTGGTCCGTCTACAGCGATATAGATGGAGTTTGGATCCTTAGCATAAATTGCGCCTTGTTGTGCTGCGAAATCCGTTCTTTGGTAGAGCATTGCAAAGTATCGACCTTGAGCAATCTTCTCTTCCATTTGTGGTCTCTTATCGATAAAGATATCTTTGGCTAGCAATCCATCTTGGTTAGCTTGGCGTAAAGTCTTTAACCAGCTTATATAAACAGGATCTGTTGTACGATCATACAATAAACCATCTTTCTCTTTTGGAACAGCAAGGTAGTTTTGAATATATTGTTCTAATGAATCGTTACCATTCTCAGTAAATTCGTGAAGTCCCAGTGGAATAATTGGTTGTCCGTTCACTTCTGGGTACTTCTCTTTCGCAAGCTTCAATGCGTTCAAGAAACCCTCTTGTGTTCTCATATCCGGTGAACCGATAGCTTCGTACATATCCTTCCGAACTACGAAGGTTTGGTTAGAAGAGAAAAGGTCTCCGTACTTTTCAGCATCTTTCGGTGAGGAGGATGCGTTAGGATAGCCATACGTATTGCCATCCTCTTGCTTGTACCAATTCAATTTGTCTGGATCTGTTACTTTGAAGAAGTATGGATCGTATTCTTCAGCAAGTTCATTCAATGGAAGTACTAAATCACCAGCGATCATTGATTTTACCCCTGGCTCATACCAACCAAGAGTAATAAAGTCTGGCAGCGTACCTGATGCAATCATCGTATTCAACTTCTCATTCTCATTACCGGCAGGTACGATAAAGTTAATATCAACACCTGTCTTCTCCGTAACATACTTGGATGTTGGATCTACACCCCACTTGTTAGGAAACCACGAGAAGTTCAGATACCAATCGAAAGTAATTGGGGAAGTATCGGATTTCCATCCAGGCTCATTAGGGTCCATTGCTGGTGTTTCAACCGCATTGTCCTTAACAGCGTTATTTGTCTTAGGGTCATCTGCATTACTTTTATTAGTAGCTGTGTTATTGTTATTCGAGCAAGCTACAAATATGGACACGATTAGTGCAACAACCAAAAACATTTTGAATACATTTCTGCCCTTTTTCATTGTCTTTACCCCTTCGCTTCATAATGTAATCAGTATAGTCCATATGGACAAATAGCGAATGAACGCTATTAACCTTTGATAGAACCAATCGTAAGACCCTTTACAAAGTACTTCTGCAGGAATGGATAAGCGAATACAATCGGCATGGTTGTTACAACCATCGTTGCAAGCTTAATCGATTGCGAACTCACGTTTTTATTGATACCCCCAGGCGCGTTAGCTACCATCTGATTGGAGCTCGACTGCGCAACAACTCTGTAGAGGTATGTCTGGATTGGTTGTAACTCTTGGTTGTTAATAAATATCATACCAACAAAGTAATCATTCCACTGATAAACCCCATGGAACAAGGCGATCGTAGCTAATACAGGCAAGGATATCGGTAAAATTACTTTTAGGAATATCGCTAGGTCATTCGCTCCATCAATCCGTGCTGCTTCCTCCAAGCCCGGGGGAGTTTCCCTGAAGAATGTAAGGAATATGATGAGGTCGAAGAAGCTAAACATAGCTGGAATAATATAAACCAGAAAGTTATCTAACAAATTCAAGTCTCTGATTAGCAAGAAGTAAGGAATAAGGCCGCCACCGAAGAACAAAGTGACTGTTCCCATTAACATATATATATTCTTACCAATTAAATCTCTCCTAGAAAGTGCGAAGGCTACCATTGCCGTGAAGAATACATGAACAACCGTACCCAACAAGGTCTTAGCAATTGTTACTCCCATCGCCTTCATAATTCCAGGGTTTTCAATGACTGCAACATAACTTTCGATGCTGAATACACGAGGCCAAAGGTAGATGCCACCACGCATTGCATCTGCACCTTCATTCAAGGAATTCACAAGTACATACCATATGGGGTAGAGCGTTATAAAACAGACAAGCGCCATAATCGTTACGTTCACTGTATCGAAGACGACTTCGCCTTGAGTTCTACGATTTAATTTGAACACGGCTTAACCACCTTTGTTAGAATAAGGATGTGTCGTTTATCTTCTTCATAGTTTGATTCGCGATTAACAGAATAATTAAAGCCAAGACTGCTTTCAATAAACCAACAGCACCTGCGAGCGAATATCTTCCTGACAGTAAGCCCGTCCGGTATACATAGATATCGATCACATCACTTGCACTCTGATTCAATGAGTTGCGAAGCACGAGAATCTGATCAAAGTTGGAATTGAGAACACCACTAATCGCTAAGATGAATAAGATTGTGATAGCGGCTTTGATGCTTGGTATAGTTACATACCACATCTTCTGAAACCGCCCCGCCCCATCAATCGTAGCAGCCTCATACATCTCTGGCGACACACCCGCTATAGCAGCTAAGTAGATTATCGCCGACCATCCGATCTCCTTCCAGATATCCGAGGTAATTACAATTCCCCAGAAATACGAAGGCTCTGCAAGGAAGTAGATAGGCTCATCAATGATATTCAAATAGGTTAATAGCTCGTTAATGATACCAACATCCGATAGCCAAGTGGCCATGATACCACCTAGGACAACCCAAGATAGAAAGTGAGGCAAGTAGGAAACGGTTTGGATAAACTTCTTATACCTTAATGACTTCAACTCATTCAGGAACAGTGCGAAGATAATCGGTAACGGGAAGCCAATGAACAGTTTAATAAAACTGATGCCTAGTGTGTTCTTAATGACGATCCAGAAATCATCTGACTCGATAAATTCTCTGAAAAACTTAAATCCCACCCATGGCGCTTCTGATATCGGATGAATAATGTTGAACTGCTTAAAAGCAATGATGACCCCGTACATGGGAATGTAATTAAAAATAAATATCCATGCAACACCAAGTAAAGCCATCACTTGGATATACCGTTGAGCAAATAGTTTCATCATAAACTTCTTATTCTTCTCTTTGCGAGTTAGAGGTTTGAACATGTGGTATGAATGGATATCAGTAGTTGTGTTTGTCACGCTCATGTATATCGTACCTCCTTAGCTGCCGCATGTATGTGCTTTCATATGTATTCTAGTCGCAATCCCCGTATATAGTAAGGCTTCATATTTTAGCTAAGGTATCAATATTTCAGGTTTCAGAATAAAGAAAATACGAACTGCTGTGCAATAAAAGAAAGACCATCAGAGAATTTACTCTCCGATGGTCGGTGCTACCAAGCTTGGTTTATTGTATACGCTTAGTCGACGATTCACGAATGACCAGGCGATGAGGAACAATTTGCCGTTGACTAGACATTTCTTCTCCCGATATAGATTGAAGTAATGAATGGGCAGCTGTATAGCCGAGCTGGTAAATACCAATATCTACGCTTGTTATTGGTGGATTAGCTAATTCAGTTAATGAGATGTTATTAAAACTAACCAAGCATAAATCGTCAGGCACATGAAATCCTAATTCTGACAATCCACGCAAGACACCAAAGGTAATGATATCATCAATAATGATTAATGCTGTGGGACGATCAGACTGATTCATGAAGAATGACATAGCTCTATAACCACTTTCTTGAAGAAACTCCCCTTCGACAATCCATTCTGGCTTTACAGGTAATCGTGCTTCTTTCATCGCTTTTCTGTAACCCTCAAGACGATCTTGAGATACGATCAGATTACTTGGCCCGCTTACAAAGCCAATTCTTACATGTCCTTGATCGATCAGATGTTTGGTGGCATCAGAAGCAGCTTGTATGTTATCCGTATCAACGGTTAATAACGGAAGTGAGTCATCATTTCTGCCGACTAGTACGAATGGGAATTGTTCTTGGTTTAGCATAGATATGACAGGATCCTTCTTGCGGGAATGCATCAGTATAATGCCGTCTACACGACGACTCTTAAATAAACGCTTGATTGCAGCGATTTCTTCAGATTCCGAAGGACCTGTTGTCATGAGAATATCATAACCAGAGCGAGCTGCGCTAGTGACGATTCCACGGATAAGCTCAGGAAAAAAAGAATTAAGCAATAGCTCATCAGCTGGTCGAGGTAATACGATTCCTAAGGTATTCGTTGTTTTATTTACTAAGCTTTGTGCCATTCTATTCGGATAGTACCCCAGCTCTTCCATGATACGTTTGACCCGAGCTATCGTATTGACACTTATTCGGCCGTTTCCAGCAATAACCCTAGATACAGTGGAAGGCGACACATCCGCTTTTTCAGCGACATCTTTTATTGTTATATTCATAAGAAATCTCCACTCCGCGCAAACGTTTGCACAATTCATAGTGTAACCTATCTCCTATGGATCAGCAAGGAGTCGTTAACAGATTTTTACTTTCGTAAACTCGCGTATATCACAGTAAACAACTGGAAATCGGAGGAAACATATAAATTAATACAAAAATCAGCTATTTTTCATCCAATACGCCAATTGCAAACGCTTTAATTCAATCGTATGATAATTACACTACAAACTGTTTAAGACATACACAAGAAATCCCGAAACAATTTGAAGGCCATGTTACCTGGAAAAGGTACAACCTCGGCACACTATGTGGCGTCCCGGTTGTACCTTTTTGTTGTGACACGGTTATTTTGGAAATAGGAGGGTGATGTTAGCGAAAAAGGTATAACGTTTGCGCAAATTAAAACCGATTGTGAACGTACTTAATTAAATGGAATAGAAGGGGTGGTAGTATATGAATATTAATAAGTGGAGCGTGTTATTGATTTGTTCATTACTGGTTTTTTCGCTAGCAGCTTGTGGAGGGAACAATGAAATTAAAGAGAATGTTATAAACAATACCGATGCAAGCCAACCCGTTAATACGAAGGTAGATGATGTTAAGGCTGAAGATGAGTTGATGCCAGAAGAAGGCGCCAAGCTAGTTGTTTGGGAAGCAAAAGAGCAGGTGGAATATATGAAACAGATTGGCGCCGCTTTTGAAGAAGAATACGGAATTCCCGTTACGATCGAGGAACTTGCCGGAGGAGATCAAGGCAGTAGACTCGTAACAGACGGACCCTCGAAGCTAGCAGCGGATGTTCTTACTCTGCCCCATGATCAAATCGGTCAGGCTATAAAAGCGGGATTATTACTTCCCAATGATATGTTTGAACTAGAAACGCGCAGTAGCATGGTCGATGCAGCAATTACAGCATCCTCGTTCGACGGCGTTCTATATGGATATCCCAAATCCGTAGAGACATATGCGATGTTCTATAATAAAGATTTATTCCCTGAGGCACCGAAGACATGGGATGAAGTCATAGCTTTTGCCGAAAAGCATAATGACCCAAGTCAAGACAAGTACACGATTATGTGGGAATTTGTAGGCTATTATACTTATCCATTCATCGGCAGCTATGGCGGTTATTTCTTTGGTGAGAACAATACCAATCCCAAAGATATCGGCTTGAATAAGGGTAATGTGGTTCAAGGGTTTGAATTCTTAAAATCACTGAAGAAGATATTACCAATGAATTCAGGTGACATTACTTATGACATCAAAACACAGTTATTCCAAGAAGGAAAATTAGCTCTAAACATTGATGGTCCATGGTCTGTAGCCGCTTTTAAGGATAAATTGAATTTTGGTGTTGCCCCCCTACCACAATTCCCTAATGGTGAGGATGCAATTTCCTTCTCAGGTGTGAAATCTTATTATGTAAATTCATATTCTAGCTATCCGATTGCCGCGAGATTATTCGCTTACTTTGCAAGCAACAAGGAAAATCAATTGTTAAATTTTCAGATGACTGGTGCGATCCCAGCAAATAAAGAAGCGGGAGATGATCCCACAATTAAAGAAGACCCTATCATTAGCGGATTTTATCAGCAATTTACAAATTCAATACCAATGCCAGCTATCCCTGAAGTGAATTCAGTATGGGATCCATTAAAAGCAACCTTCATGACGATTTGGGATGATGAGAGCACTGATGTTACTGTATCTTTGAATAATTTGGTGAAGACAATCGAAGATAGCATAACGTCGAAATAATTAATAGAACGAGCTTAGAACTTGACAAGTTAGATTTCACCCGATCTAAATAGGTCGGGTGAAATCTCTTATTTTCTGGAGGAAAGAGGTTGTATGCCACATGCAGAATAAGACAATAGGTGCTATCCTCTCCTTTTTATTGATGGGGCTTGGGCAATTATATAATCGACAATGGCTTAAAGGGTTTTTGTTTATGACTATTGGAATAACAAGTATATATTTCTTTTCATTTTTTCTATTTGATTACCTTTCTGGGCTAGTTACTTTAGGGACTACTCCTAGCGGAATGGTCAAGGTTGGTAGATTGACAACATTAGTGGAAGGAGATCATTCCATCTTCTTGATGATAAAAGGATTAATGGCTCTGATTGTAATGTTATTTGTTATCGGTCTGTATGTGTTGAATATTAGGGATGCTTATTTTGTCGGCCTTTCTCGTGATCAAGGCAACCACCCACATTCATTTGTGAGATCTTTATCTGAGCTAAATCAAAAGCACTTTGCTTATTTGGTCCTGGCCTTGCCTTTTATTGTGGTGACTTACTTGACCATCCTCCCTTTGATCTTCTCTGTCATGCTGGCTTTTACTAACTATGCAGATCCGATCCTGCCTCCAGCCAATCTGGTCGATTGGATCGGGTTTGATAATTTCAGCAGGATTCTTTCGTTAAAAACATGGAGTAGAACCTTCGGTGGAGTATTACAATGGACCTTGATTTGGGCAGTTATCGCTACAATTACAACTTATATCGGTGGTATTCTTGTTGCGGTACTTATCCATCAGCCCAAATTGCGTTTTAAGAAATTTTGGCGTACGGTTTTAATCATACCTTTTGCTATTCCCAATATGGTTGCATTGCTTGTCATGAGAAATATGTTCAACGACAAATTTGGTCCGATTAATGGCTATTTAAGATTTTTGGGATTAGATGGATTACCGTGGTTGACTGATCCGTTCTGGGCCAAAGTAACTGTTATTATTGCGAATATGTGGATAGGGGTTCCTATAACAATGATTTTGGTATTCGGGATACTTACGACCATACCGCGGGACTTATATGAGGCTGCAGAAGTAGATGGTGCAAGCTCAGTGCAGAAATTCCGCTTAATTACTATGCCAATGGTCTTGTTTGCAACAGCTCCGATTCTGATTATGCAATTTGCTGGTAATATTAACAACTTCAATGTCATTTATTTACTGACGAACGGAGAACCATTAAATACTGATTATCAGTATGCAGGCCACACTGATTTACTGGTTACTTGGTTATATAAGCTGGCGTTAAATCAAGCCCAGTATAGCTTTGCCTCAGTAATTGGAATATTCATCTTCCTACTTGTAGCGTCCTTCTCTTTATGGAGTTATCGTAGAACACGTTCGTACAAAGAGGAGGATATGATTCAATGATTAATTCTGGGGAAAGACTCAAGCTGCTCGGCAGTTATTTGATTTTAATATGTTTATCCTTCATTAGTATTTATCCGGCTTTATGGATTGTCATGTCCTCGCTAAAGACGGGGAATAGCTTATTTAGCAATACGTTTATTCCCAGAGAATTCACGTTTGTACATTACTACGATCTCTTCGTGCATACAGACTACCCATTGTGGTTCATGAATACATTGAAGGTCGCTGTATTCACTACGATAATCGGCTCATTCTTGCTTTTGCTTACTTCCTATGCGATCTCTCGCTTTCGTTTCTCCGGGCGGAAAACCTCACTTAATATCTTGCTGATCCTGCAGATGTTTCCGGGCTTCATGGCAATGATTGCTATCTATGTATTATTAAATACCATGAATTTACTGAATTCGCATTGGGCACTAATTCTTGTATATAGTTCGGGCGCAATTATTACCAATGTATTTGTTGCGAAAGGTTTTTTTGATACGATTCCAAAGAGTCTAGAGGAAGCAGCTAGAATTGATGGAGCAACTCACCTAGATGTATTCTTTAAGATTATGATCCCCCTCTGTAAGCCGATGCTGACATACGCCAGCCTGATGATTTTTAACGGGGCTTTTGTTGATTTTATCTTTGCAGATTTGGTGTTGCGAACGGAGGGACAGCGTACTTTGGCTGTAGGCTTGTACAAGATGGTAAGTCAGCGAAACTCTACAGATTTTACAATGTTCGCCGCTGGAGCTGTAATTGTCGCTCTTCCTGTGACAACTTTGTTTATTTTTCTGCAACGCTATCTGGTGGAAGGACTGACCGCAGGCGCCGCCAAAGGCTAAGCTGCAGTGTAAGCCTTCAATGCCATAGAGAAAGCTACCTTCTCTTCTTGAGAAGGTAGCTTTTTCTTAGTTTAACTTCATTGCTTCCAAATCGCATAACCATAGGCAGGCAAGTCAATTTGAACAGCTTCACCTGTGACGGTCATGATATCGCTGGATAGAGGATTACTCCATTGTCCACGTTCTAATTGAACAGACACTATACCGGGCTTATGCGAATTATTCATCATAATAATGAAGCATTCTGAATCGTTAGTTCGTTCGTACACAATCACATTATCACCCTTGCGAGCATGCTTGAATCGGAAGGCTCCTGTTCGCAAAGCTTCATGTCCTTTACGCAGCGAGATCATCTCTTGATAGAAGGCGAACAAATCTTGATCCTGCTTAGGCTTCTCCCACTCCATACACTTACGACAGTCAGGGTCAGCACCACCTGTCAATCCAATTTCATCTCCATAATAGATACATGGAGCTCCGAGGAAGGTTAGCTGGAATAAAGCAGCCAGCTTCATTATTGATTTATTCTCCTTACATAGCGTGAGCAATCGTGGAGTATCGTGGCTATCCAATAGGTTAAAGGCAACTTCATTGACAGTAAGTGGATAAGCACTGAGCTGATAGCTTATTCGGTTGCTGAATTGTTCGGCATTAATTTTTCTGTGGGCGAAGAAGTCTAACACCGCATTCGTGAACGGGTAGTTCATGACAGCATCAAATTGATCTCCCTGTAGCCACATCATCGAATCATGCCAAATCTCCCCAAGAATGTAGGCTTGTTCATCCACCTGCTTCACCACCTGACGGAAATCACGAAAGAACTGATGATCCACCTCGTTCGCCACATCAATTCGCCATCCATCAATTCCGATTTCCTCCATCCAATAACGAGCTACATCTAACAAGTAAAGCTTAACCTCTGGATTTTGAGTATTCAGCTTTGGCATGTGTGGTTCGAAGGCGAATGCACGATAAGTCGGCTTTCCATTCTTCACCTGCAAGGGAAATTCCTCTACATGAAACCAGTCTTTATATATTGAGGCCTCACCCTTCTTCAGCACATCGACAAACGGTGCGAACGTCTTGCCACTATGATTGAATACGGCATCCAACAGTACGCGAATGCCACGGGCATGACACGCATCTACGAATACTTTCATCAGCTCATTCGTCCCGAATTGCTGGTCAATGCTCATATAATCTTGTGTATCATATTTATGATTCGTCATAGCCTGGAATATTGGGTTGAAATAAATAGCATTAACACCTAAACTCGATAAATGGTCCAGATGATCGATAACACCTTGCAAATCCCCACCGAAGTAATTGTCCTGTTGGGGCTTCCCTCCCCAGCGTTCTGTACTAGCAGGATCGTTTGATTTATCTCCATTCGCAAATCGGTCAAGGAAAATTTGATAGAAAACAGCATCCTTCACCCATTGAGGTGGCTTAAGCATGTCATTTGCATGCAGATATGGAAATTCGAATATACCAATAGCATTCTGTGGTGGTTTACGACTGAATTCAGTTTCGTCCATATATATTTGTTTCGACCCTTTTTTCAGTTGAAAATAGTACTGCAATCGCCAATTCTTAGTGGTTACAGCTGCTTCCCAATAGTCGAACAGCGCATCGGATGCTAGAATTCGCATTGGGATAGCTGTTAATGTAGCTTGAAATTCATATTTGTCGCCTGCCATGACATTAACACTGTCGATGTTATTACGTTTAGTTCGCAAACGAATATGAACGGTGTCCTCGTCATACATATAGCTCCAATTCAGCTTGGGACGATGATAAATCGCTTCTAATTTCATTTTTATAAACGCTCCTTCTTATTGGTTTACTTCGTTAATTATTTTCTACAATGCCTTGCTAACGCATGAATTTCTGAGCTCATTCTCTGATTAATCGGATATATGTCTTCTAAGTAATTTAGCATATGAATAGCGGATTCAGGAATTTTATCGTACCCTTGCAGCATATTACCTAGAATATTCGCGAATTTAGGAAATCTCATTTCTACCCTTCTTTCATTCCCGAACACATCTGGATAATAATCCACCTCCGGCTCCAATAAGTGTAGAACGGAGATTAATCCATCTACAGCATAACCTTCAATAAATCTTAAAGCTGACAATTTCTCTCCTCTTGCATATCTACCTAGCCCAACGTATAAATTAGTTAGAGCTTCACCGACGATATGATCGATGGATGTTGATCTATTGGAGGGGATGACTGTTTTCCCCTCTAGAATACTATCATTATCGTAAGACGCATGCTTCCATATCATTCTGCCCCCTGTGTAGGAAGCACCTTCTAGCTCTGATTCCTCGAATATGGCAAACTCACCATAAATACCATCCTCAAACATAATCTTATACCCGACATCACAATTTTTAAAGGAGTAAGCTAACGGATACAATTCCTCCAGCCAATCTACATGATCAATATATCGCTGTTTGCTGCCCGGATTCACGATAACAAAGAAATCAAGATCCGAATATTCATCGATACGATCAGTCTCGATCCCTACAGAACCGAGGCCGAATATGGCTAGAACATCTCCTTTTTTCTCAAGCACCTCCCCAATCTCATCCAGTCTTTGCAGCAATAATTGCTCTTTCTCCATATCAAAGCTTCCTCCTGACCGTTTCTAATGGATTACCTCTACTCCTTCCTGAAATGCAAAAAGGGCTCAACCTCGTATGATAACGAGGTTGAACCCTAGGGTTGCATTGCCTTTAGTATTATTACTATAGTAGCATGGCTTATTTGTTATCGTCAATAACATATTAATGAGCATAGAAAGCTCTTATTGTTGAAATGTCTGTCCCTTTTTAGTAAGAAAAACGCCTTTCGGCGTCCTTTGTTGTGCTAGTCCATACACTTGTGGGGTTGTGCGGGAATGGGTATGGGTTCCACCGCAGTTGAAGTCGTGTTCTTCTGAATTAATTATGCGGTAATATCACGACTTCAAAAAGCGGCCATCGCGGAGCGCCCTTTCCACCCCATACCCATTCCCTCCATCTTCTCATGTGCTACCTTCAACTTTAATAGCTTCAAACCGATCTTCAAATAGGTATTCATTTCCACGTATCCCTTAGTAATATTGGGAATATATCGCTTCGTCACATTGTTCAAACCTAAATTGTGGTGTGTTGAAATGACGTTGCAATTGACAAAGATAACTGTATTTATAAGTCTGCTGAGAAAGTCAAAATTGGAGTGATGAAGAGTGAAATGTTGGCTTGCTGCGAGTTTAGGATTTAAGTTCCCTTCCTCTATATCACTTATATAATGAAGGAACTTGAACCTAGCTGTTTGAGCTGAGCAAGACAATATTTCACTCGAAATCCGATCAAATGACTTTCTCAACAACCTGATTTATCCCATTAATTATCCGGAGAGCACCAGACAAACTTATAAATTCTTATCTTTCAAAAAAATTATCCCCTTCAAGGCTTAAAGGGGATAATACTTGACCGTATTATGGTCGGTCAATACGTATTGTACACATTCTCACACTCTTCCGCTGTCGGCTGGTAGAAGCAATGCAGCTTATAGCGTGCTACCAACGGCTGATCGTACCAGGTAGCGGGGCAATCGCCCGGAGGTCGAAAGTACCATAGACTGAATTTCGCAGGCCATAGTCGTTCACCATCAATCACCCTCCGTGCGAGACGTTTATCTCGCTCCCTTACCTTCTGGTAAAAGTAACTGTGTATGGTCGCTTCGAATGCGTGGGGCTGATATACCATGTTAGGAATGGTGCGAAGCCCTTTGAAATCTGAGCAATTGGCTCTGATCCGATTAATACCCACGTTGCCTACCATGAGCATACCCTGTTCTCCTTCTCCTTCAGCTTCAGCGCGTAGTAATCTTGCAAGGAGATCAACATCTTGCTCTCTCGCCTTTACAACAGCCATAGGTTCACCTCAATAATATGTTATACACCTAGGATATTGTAAAGGGAGAGAATGGGTGTCTGCATATACAAAAGGTTTTATTATTCTTCAGATTTCGCACTCGTATATAACGTATACCATTCATCACGGGTCATCAGCTGCGATTGACGTTCAGCATCCTGACACGCTACAATCCGCTCAGGATTGGTCATTCCTATTACCGGCTGAATCATCGCAGGATGCCTCATTAACCAGCCTAGTACGATCGCTTCTGTCGTCGTATCTTTCTCTACAGCCAGCTTCTTTACAAGCTCAGCTGTTCTTCGTACATTCTCCGGTTCATTATCGATGGAGCGACCACTTAACTTTCCTTGTGCAAGCGGACCCCAAGCCTGAACCTGGATGTTCTTCATCTGCATGTATTCCATTAATCCCTCAGAAAAGTTTACCTTCGTTCCCACCTTCTGATTCACCGTGATCGTCTGATCAATAAAGTCCTGGCGTAGCAAGCTTAATTCAAGCTGATTCACCATGAGCTGATCAGGGATCGCTTGCTGAAGAAATTCAATCTGTCCAATACTCATGTTAGATACGCCAACGTACCGTACCTTACCTGCAGCTTTAACCGCTCCGATTGCTTCTGCTACTTCCTCTGGTTCAACGAGTGGATCTGGACGGTGCAATAGCAGGATGTCCAGATAATCGGCATTTAGTCTGGCCAAGCTTGCATCCACAGAAGCAACAATATGCTCCTTGGAAAAGTTAAAGCGTGTTGGTAGCGTACCATCGCCAAGCTCAATACCACACTTCGATTGAATAATGATCTGCTCACGAAGCTGAGGTCGCGATCTCAAGATTTCACCGAATATGGATTCAGCCTTCCCACGTGTATATATATCTGCATGATCAAAAAAATTGATTCCAATGGATAGAGCCGCATCGACAGCTTTCTCTGCTTGGAGGAATGCCTCCCTCGTATAGCCACCAGCTTCCCAGCTTCCTCCGAACGACATACTCCCTAAGGCAAGACGACTTGCTTGAATACCCCGTTGTTGCATGGGCATGATTTTCATACGAACTACCTCCTATAAGTTTTAATTATGTTTCACGCTAACTTTCGACAATAGCATAAATCCCTGTCAGCACGCTGACAGGGATTTATATGTGAATCATGATGGGCTCGGAGGGATTCGAACCCACGACCAATTGATTAAGAGTCAACTGCTCTACCAACTGAGCTACGAGCCCGTAAAAAACAACTTTATTAATGTAACATGTTATTAAAAACTTATCAAGTCTTGACCAGCATATAATTGATATTAAATGCTGGCAATCTTCTTAAATTATACACAACTCAATTGGAGGTCATTCCGAATGCTTCTGCAATTAACTCATAAGAGCGTACACGCGCCTTCTCATCATGAATGGGACTGTTAATGAGGATCTCTTCTACTTGATAATCCTCACCGATCTGAAGCAGCTTTTCCTTCACTTGATCTGGTGTGCCAATAATTCGTCGCTGGCGAATTTGCTGAATGTGCAACAAATCAAGCTCTCTGTAAGGATAATCGGTAGCAGTCTGCACAGAGGGTAGAAACTCCATCTCAATACCCGTTCTTATACCAAGGAACAATAAATCACTACTCGTAGCTAACTGATTCGCTTCTTCCTCTGTCTCTGCACAGATCGCGAGTGTGGCTATCATCGATCGTGGATGACTCACAAGAGGTGGACGAGCCTGGAAGTGCTCGTTATAATATCTCGTCGCCTGCTCGCCACCCGGTGTACCGAAGAACTCAGCAAATCCATATGAAGTACCAAGCTGAGCTGCGATTCTCGCGCTCTCATCACTCGACCCAAGCAGCCATATCTCCGGTGCTGTTGACACAGATGGAGAAGCGATTAGCTTCTCAAATGGATGACCTGCAGGCATCGTTTCATGGAAGTAGCCAACGATATCAAGAACCTGCTGCGGGTATTTACTCACATCCACATGCTTATCCTGCTGTAACGCTCTCGTCGCAAGTGGCATACCACCCGGTGCGCGTCCAAGCCCAAGATCAATGCGGCCAGGATGGAGCGCCTCTAGTAGTCGAAAGTTCTCAGCCACCTTATACGCACTATAATGCGGGAGCATAATACCACCCGAACCGACACGAATACGGGACGTTGCAGCCGCCAGATGTGCAATTAATACCTCTGGACTGGAGAATGCGAGCGCACGCATCGAATGATGCTCAGACACCCAGAATCGTGAATAGCCGAATGCTTCCGTCATCTGAACAAGTCGTGTTGACTGCTGCAGCGCTTCCGTTGCGATTTGTCCTTCACTGATGAATACCTGATCAAGAACACCTAACTTTACCATATATGACTACCACCTCATTTATACAAGTTAATTACTTATTGTAACTAATATTAATGAATGCGTTTCGCAATGTCAATCAAGCTGAACAATACAATCCCCTTTTTGAGCCACCAAATTACATTATACCCACATTCAATTTTCTGATGTAATTATCATTACCTCGATATTGACCTGGAGTCATAATGGTTCTTGGAGTAATCGAATGAAATTTTGCGGATTATTTCTACCTTCTACCTTCTACCTTCTACCTTCTACCTTCTACCTTCTACCTTCTACCTTCTACCTTCTACCTTCTACCTTCTATCGGCTATCCGAACCTCCCCAATGATTCAAAAAATCTGGTTCTTACACAATAATCTTTATAGAGCGGTTGTTGTTTTTATATTAAAATTAAGGAGAAATGCATGTGAGTTGTCATATAGTTGCCTTACTTGCCTTGTTGCGTTATCATTAACTTAATATTTCATGAGTGGCGAAGAACGCCCCGAATCCTATTAGGAGATCGGGGCGTTTTTATGTCCTCATACAAAGGGGGATGAGTGCAGTGAGTTATATCATCGAGCATGAAACATGGTTGAAGGGTCACCTTAAGAAACGAACAGGCAGGCGACTTGATGCGTTAAAACGAGGCCATGGGTATGGAAATCAACTATACTTGGAGAAGATATGGTGGAGACTATTCGGGCACTTTATAGGTTTACATCCAGAATACGAAATGCTTGATTGGCGTGGGTTCCCTTTCTATGCAGATTTCATGTGGATTATAGGCTCCACTAGAATTGTGTTTGAAATCCAAGACTTTGGATCTCATGTACAGAATATGGATAGGGTGGGTCATCGCAGAGAATTGAATAGAGGAATGTTCATACAGTCTCTACAATGTATCATCATATATATCTCTCTAGATGAGCTAAAGGAGAATCCTGAACTAGTGCTCTCTATGATACGCACCATACTCTCTCCTTATATGGCGGTTACCGAGGAGAACATCTCGACCTTCAGCAAGCTTGATAAACAATTGATGCGTCTTGGTGCACAGCAGAATCGAACCCTTCGCCCTGTAGATGCTACACGTCACCTAGGTATATCTTTGAAGACTGTAGTCAAATATATGCACCAACTTGTACTTAAGGGGAAATTCAGAGCAATCTCCCCAGGCACATCAGGTAGAATAACAAGATACGAATACATCGGCTCGCTCAACGATCCTGATTTGTTCTGATCTTGCTCCAGACCCACGATTATGCGGGAATTTTCCCGCTTATTGCGCCATTCTTGCTCCAGATCTCACGATTATGCGGGAATTTTCCCGCTTATTGCGCCATTCTTGCTCCAGACCCACGATTATGCGGGGATTTTCCCGCTTATTGGACTGTGTGTGCCGGTGCGGTATTTTGTTTATTCCTATGCACATGCCGAAAAACAAATGAAGGGCTAGACAGAATCATCCGTCCAACCCTTAGAGGCATGCATCCGTTAGCGCATTAGGATGTTTTAACTAGCTCTGTAACCCGATCCAGCATGTCATGAATATGTGCGATCGCAACGCCATAATTCGTAATGGGTATTTGACTTTGACCCGATTGGACGACACGACTCATCATTTGCTTACGATTAAACATACATCCGCCACAATGGATAATGAGCTTATATTTACTTAAATTTTCTGGAAACTCGTTTCCTACATTCATCGTAATATCCAGCTCACCACCGACCTTTTGTGTAAGCCATGCCGGGAGCTTTTCCCTACCGATGTCCCCCAGCAATGCATGGTGTGTGCAGGCTTCAGCAATCAATATCGAATCACCTGGCTTTAGAGAATCGATCGCCTCTGCACCTTGAATGAATGCAGCCAAATCTCCTTTTTGTCTGGCCATCAGGATGGAGAAAGAGGTTAGTGGAATGTCACTGGGTAGGATATCATTCACCTGCTTGAATACCTGCGAATCGGTCACCACGAGATCAGGCTTTTGATTTAACATCGTCAAGACATGCTCTAGTTCTTGTACAGATACGGTCAATGAGCAAGCATGATTGTCCAGTATATCCCGTATAACCTGAGCCTGTGGTAAGATTAACCTTCCTTTGGGCGCTTGAATATCCTGCGGAGCAACCAGAATTACCAAGTCCTTGGGTTTAATCAGATCTCCTAGCAGGCTGGAGCGTTCGAACTCAGTTGGAGCATAAGTCTGAATGGCCATTTTTAACGTATTAATATTAATTAGCTTTTTCGAGCTCACCTTAACAAAGGGAATATCAAATTCCATTAACAGTGGCTCGATATCCAAAAAATGATCATCGATCTTATTAATGACCCCGATGACGTTAATATGTCGCTTAACGAGCATTTGATACCATTCTTTTTCTAATCTATAATCATTCTCATCGGTAAAGATCAGGATTGCTAGATCTGTTCGCTCAACGATTTCCTTGGTTTTCTGAACACGAAGCCGACCGATCTCACCTTCGTCGTCAATCCCTGCCGTATCAATAAAGACTACAGGTCCTAATGGAAGCAGCTCCATGGATTTGAATACTGGATCCGTCGTAGTACCTGGTATGTCAGATACGAGAGCAATAGGTTGATTGGTTATGGCGTTGATGAGACTTGATTTACCGGCATTTCTTCTGCCGAATATCGCGATATGAAGCCGGTTTGCCCTTGGTGTGGACTGCATAAGATCACCTCCTGAAAGTTTTGCCTTGGCAAAACTACTTCCTAAGTATTCATTCTAGAATCGTAAATCCCGTTCGCCAGCTTCTACTTGAGCCAGCCGTTTGATCGTTGCTTGTCTTGCCGATTCCTTGGGTATGGAGGCTAGCCCTTCTTGAATCACACGCTCACCCAATTCCCTAACCTCATCGTCACCATAATCTAACAGGTATTCCTTGAACGTTAGCAATGAATTAGGCTGACATATATTGTGAATCTGCCCGGATTTGGCTAATCGCATAAACCGATCTCCCGTTCTTCCCTCGCGGTAGCAAGCTGTACAGTAGCTTGGAACATAACCGTCCTTACACAAATGCTTAATAATCTCCAGTGGGGAACGAACGTCGCCCACTTCGAATTGTGGTTTTTCCCCTAGACTATTCTCATCGGTCTGAGCGACATAACCACCAACTCCGGTGCATGAGCCTGCACTAATCTGCGAGATACCCAGCTTCAAGATTTGATCCCGAAACTCTGACTGCTCACGAGTGGATAAGATCATACCTGCATAAGGTACAGCTAATCGGAGAACAGCTACGATCTTCTTAAAGTCCTCGTCATTAACCAGATGAGGATAATCTTCAAGATCCACACCTTCAGATGGACACATCCGCGGCACAGATACGGTATGCGGACCGACTCCGAATTTCTCTTCGAGGTGCTCTGCATGCATCAGCATAGCAATGGTTTCATATTTGAAATCGTATAAGCCGTACAAGACACCTACTCCAACATCTTCAATACCGCCTTCCATTGCTCGGTCCATAGCTGTGGTGTGATAGTCATAATCCCGCTTTGGTCCCTGCAGATGGAACTGTGCATAAGTCGGACGATGATAGCTTTCCTGGAATAAAATATAAGTGCCTATTCCCGCATCTGCCAGCTTCTTATAATTCTCCACTGAAGTTGCCGCAATGTTAATATTAACTCTGCGAATGCTTCCATTATCTACCTTCACTGAATAAATCGTTTGGATGCTCTCTAGCACGTAATCAATGGGACATTGCGTCGGATCTTCACCCGCTTCTAGAACGAGCCTCTTATGGCCAAGCGTTTGGAGAACACGCACCTCCTCGGCAAGCTCCTCCTGCGATAGCTTTCTTCGCGCGAAGCCGGTATTCGAATTTTTGTAGCCACAATAATCGCAATTATTCACACAATAGTTACTTATATATAGTGGGGCGAATAACACAATCCGATTGCCATAGATGGTATCCTTCACCTGACTCGCCGCCTGATAGATTTCCGCTAATATCGCCGGGTCCTCTACCTCCAACAAAACTGCCGCTTCCTGATGATTCAGCCCCTTACAAGCCTTAGCCCTAAGCAGCAGTAAACGGATATACTCGTGGTTATGCACCTTCTGTTTAGCAACCTTAATGGAATTGATAATCTGATGATCTTGAATAAAGTTTGCGATATTAGGCAAGCTGGACTGTAGCATATCGTAACCTCCTTTATGCCAGATTTAGAACTTGTTCCGACGAATATAGTGAGTGTGAAGCAGCTCATGACTCTTATGACTATTCGGATGCTCCAGATACTCCTCATAGATTTTAATAATATCGGGATTTTTATGTGATTTTCGAATCGGGAGTGACTTATCCTCAGCGTAGATCGCTTTAGCACGCTCGAGCTTCACGTTCATCTCACCTTGTGTACGAGCGTCAACAATAGGCTGACCCCCACCCATAATACAACCACCTGAGCACGCCATAACCTCAATAAAGTCGTAGGATTTAGCACCGCTTCGAATCTGCTCCATCAATTCCCTTGCATGACCGAGACCATGAACAACGGCTGTACGAATAACCGCACCGTTCGGCAGCTCGACCCTCGCTTCCTTGATGCCTTCCATCCCGCGGACTACCTTGTAATCTATGGTTTCTAATTCTTCTCCAGCCACAAGCTCGAAAACTGTTCGTAAAGCGGCCTCAGCCACGCCACCCGTAGCACCGAATATGATACCCGCTCCAGATCCCTCACCAAATGGATTATCGAACGTTTCACCCTGCAGCTTATTAAAATCGATGCCCGCTTCTTTAATCATCTTGGCAAGCTCTCTGGTGGTCAGAACGTAATCAACATCCTGTAAGTCATGGTTCGATAGCTCATCACGCTGACCTTCGAATTTTTTGGCTGTACAAGGCATAATTGAAACTACCACGATCCGCTTCGGATCTATCTCCATCTTCTCGGCAAAATAATTCTTGATCATCGCCCCTTCCATTTCATGAGGCGATTTGCAGGTCGATAATAAATTCAACATATCCGGGAAATTATGTTCAACAAATTTGACCCACCCTGGACAGCATGAAGTCATTAACGGAAGATTCTCACCACTATCGAATCTGGTAAGCAGCTCTGTTCCTTCCTCCATGATCGTAAGATCTGCGGCGAAATCCGTATCGAATACTTGATCGAAGCCCATCCTACGCAAGGCAGCTACCATCTTACCGGTTACTCTAGTTCCCATTGGCAATCCGAATTCCTCACCAAGCGCTACACGAACAGCAGGAGCAGTTTGCACAACGACATATTGGTTCGGATCCGCAATGGCACGCCAAACATCACCAATGCTCTCCTTTTCCTGTAATGCACCTACGGGGCATGCCATGATGCATTGACCGCAATTTATACATAATGATTCCCCGAGTGGTAAGTCGTAAGCAGGAGCAATCAATGTGTTAAACCCGCGCCCAGAAAAGCCAATGGCATGAACCGTTTGCAAATTGTCACAAACGCCAGCACAGCGTCCGCAAAGGATACATTTGGAGGTATCTCTGACGATAGCTGGGGAGGAGAAATCAACCAGCGTTTTCGACTTTTCGCCTGTATACCTTACTTCACGTAAATTTAATTGTTGGGAAATGTCCTGCAGCTCACACTGACCACTTCTTCCGCAGGTTGGACACTCTTGATTATGGTCGGATAACAACAGTTCAACGGTCGTTTTTCTAGCATTACGTACTTTTGCTGTATTTGTTTGAATTTTCATTCCATCTTCAGCAACCAATGTACAGGAAGCGATTAACCGCGGACCTACCTCAACAAGGCATACACGACAGCTTGAGGAGTGGTTAATCCCCTTCGCATAACAGAGAGTTGGAATATGAATGCCCAAGGTATTCGCTGTTTCCAATACAGTCGCACCCTTTGGCACCTGTACCTCAATACCATCAATCGATATTTGAATCGTATCCATCTTTCTCCACCCCCCAGCTAAGATTTATATATTGCTTTAAATTTGCAGCTATCGATACATAACCCGCACTTGATACACAGACTCGCATCAATGGAATACGGATCCTTCACTTTACCGCTAATTGCGTCGACCGGACATTTGCGTGCGCATAAGCTGCAGCCCTTACAAAGTACAGGATCGATCGTATAGCTGATCAAGGAACGACATACACCAGAAGGACATTTTTTATCAACAACGTGGGCTACATATTCATCGCGAAAATATCTTAATGTAGACAACACGGGATTAGGAGCCGTTTGACCTAGTCCACATAAGGAGGCAGCCTTGATCTGAATCGATAGCTCCTCCAATTTGTCCAGATCCATTAGAGTTCCTTTGCCCTCGGCAATCTTATCGAGTATCTCTAGCATTCGTTTTGTTCCAATACGACAGGGTGCACACTTACCACAGGATTCATCTCTCGTAAAATCAAGATAGAACCGTGCGATGTCTACCATGCATGTATCTTCGTCCATGACAATCATCCCGCCGGAGCCCATCATAGAGCCCACACTAGTCAGTGTGTCATAGTCAATTCTGGAGTCCAAATGTTCACTCGTTAAGCACCCTCCTGAGGGACCGCCGGTTTGCGCAGCCTTAAACTTCTTACCACTTGGTATACCCCCACCGATTTCATAGATAACCTCACGGAGCGTAATGCCCATTGGAACCTCGACCAATCCGATGTTAGTGATGTTACCGCCTATTGCAAACACCTTGGTGCCTTTGCTCTTCTCAGTCCCAATGGTAGAGTACCAATCCGGTCCGCGGAGAATAATCGGAGGAATATTAGCGAGTGTTTCGACATTATTAATGACCGTCGGTTTATTCCACAATCCACTAATGGCGGGAAAAGGAGGCTTCGGACTCGGCATCCCGCGTCGTCCTTCAATAGAGCTCATTAAAGCTGTTTCTTCTCCACACACGAATGCCCCCGCCCCTAGACGAACCTCAACGTTAAACGTAAATCCAGTTCCCAGAATATTATCGCCTAGCACCCCATAATCCTCGGCTTGTTTCATAGCCGTGAATATACGTTTAACTGCAATTGGATACTCGGCCCTCACATAGATATAGCCTTGATTTGCCCCAACTGCGTATCCAGCAATAGCCATCGCTTCAAGTACGGAATGTGGGTCTCCTTCAAGTATGGAACGATCCATGAAAGCACCTGGATCCCCTTCATCCGCGTTACAGATAATATACTTCTGCTCATTATCTTGCTTGGCAGCGGTCTCCCACTTCAGACCGGCAGGGAAACCACCACCGCCTCTTCCACGAAGTCCTGATTTCTTCACCTGATCGACGACCTCTGAACGCGTCATCGTATTTAGCACCTTGTGAAGTGCCTTATACCCGTCCATAGCAATATATTCATCAATAGCCTCAGGATCAATTAATCCACAATTCCGCAGTGCAATTCGCACCTGCTTTTTGAAGAAAGGGACTTCCATGAGCGGCAACACCTGGTCATCTAGGAGCGATTCTTGATATACAAGCCGTTTAACAATGTTACCTTTCAACAAATGCTCCTCCACAAGATCAGGAACATCTGACACCTCAACCCGATTATAAAAAACACCTTCAGGATAAATAATAACAATAGGCCCTAACGCACATAGTCCAAAACAACCCGTGCGTACAACATTGACTCTGTGCAGGATGCCATGATTCTCTACTTCTTTGTGGAATGCTGCGATAATTGGATTCGCATTGGAAGAAGTACACCCCGTACCCGCACAGATCAGAACAGTTCTTAGCGTTGTTTCATTGTTACCCGTGGAGGGAGATGCTTTACGATGAATGAGACGATTCATCGAATCCAACTGAATCTGCTCTAAATTAGCAATCGTCTTCATGTTAGCACCTCCTGATTGTGCGACTCTGCATGTGCCATGTATTCCTTCAGAATTTTGGGAATATCATTCTTAGTCAATCTTCCGTACACCTTTTCACCAATCGTAATAACTGGAGCCAATCCACAAGCGCCCAAGCATCGAGTAGCATCTAGCGTAAATTTATTATCTACTGTCGTTCCCTGTACCTTTACATTCAATTCAAGACTAATCTGATCGATAATACTTTGTGCACCTTTGATATAACAAGCGGTTCCCATGCAGACCCGTATCACATGCTCGCCTTTAGGCTCCAGAGAAAAGAAGGAATAGAATGTAGCAACTCCATATATTTCGGTCATAGGCAAATTCAGTTGCTCCGAGACGAACTCAAGAACTTCCTTCGGAAGATACCCATAAGTATCCTGGACCTCATGTAATACAGGAATTAATGCGCCCTTCATTTCCTTAAACTGTTCTATGACCTCGCTGATTCTCATCATACGTTCACTGTTCTTGCTATTATGATCTGGACAATGACAAGCTTGTTCCATTCTCTTCTAATCTCCCTTCCTCTGTTTACTACAATAATGGGTGCTCGTGCTTCGCCTTTAAGCGCAGCCACCGTTGCTCCACCTCAGCCGAAAACTGATCTAACATTTCCTCGTCCTTCAGCATGTGTTTGGTTTTGCCCATCAATTTTAGCCAATCGCTCACAGGAATTCTCTTCTGCTTGTCATCTGGATTGTAGGTGATATTCGTTACACCTCGTTCAATCTCATATAATGGGAAGAAGCAGCTATCCACCGCGGCCTTAACGATATCTGTACCCTGATCATCCTCAGACTTCCAATTCAACGGACAAGCCGTTAGTAGCTTTCCATAGGCAAAGCCTTCATGCTGTGCATACCATTGTGCCTTAGCAGCTTTCATTATAAGATCCTGCGGGTGTGATTCTACACCTGTAAACACATAGGGAATATTCGTAGAAGCCATGATCTGTGCGGTGTCCTTATGGTGGAAGGATTTCCCCTTCTGAGTCTTACCCACACTTGAGGTACTGGTCATATGTCCAAAAGGCGTCGAATAGGACAGCTGAGAGCCTGTATTCATGTAACCCTCATTATCGTACTCAAGGATAATCATCTTATGATTACGCAATGCCGCACCAATGGCCGGTCCCATCCCAATATCCATGCCTCCGTCGCCCGTAACCATAATAAACGTGATATCGTCGGAAATTTCAATTTCCCCACGTCGTTTCTTCTCTAGGAATGCTTCAACCATGCCTGATAAGGTAGCTGCACCATTCTGAAACAGATTATGAACGAATGATTGTTTGTGAGAGGTATAAGGGTAACTTGCTGTAACTACATATGCACAGCCCGTTTGGAATAACGTGACGATATCTCCTTCGATTCCTTTATAGAACAGCTCCAACGCTGAGATGGAGCCACAGCCTGGGCAAGCTCCATGGCCTGGTGCGATCCGCCTTGGTTTCACAGTCAAGCTGCGAATAGGTGGAATCTTAACCTTTAATTTCCCCGTTGCCTCCTCTGGAGCCACTTGGATTAACCCGGATTGAAATATGCTGCCATACATGGGCTCAATACCCGTCGTCATCTTGTTCTCAGTTAATCCTGGGTTATGACCATAATAGTCAAATGGCTTCTCGGCCTTTCCAGCAGCTACTGCTTGAATAGCTAATTCGAAGAAAGCATCCGCATCATCCTGATAGAAATCTTTGCCACCTAAGCCGAATATACGATTTAATACAATCGTATGGCTGCTAGCATTCTCCTGAAGTGCAGATTTCACCTCGTGCGCTAGATTAGCACCATGTGCACCATAGGAATCTGCTCGTTCTCCAACAACTAACGCCTTTACTCCCTTCAGAGCCTGACGAATTGCCTCAGCAGGGAAAGGACGGATGATATTAGGTTTAATAATTCCAGCTTTAATACCTCTCTCACGAAGACGATCCACAGCATCCTTTGCAGATTCCGCTGCAGAATTCAGCAGGAATAATGCCACCTCTGCATCCTCCATCTGATACAAGTCCAGAATGGGGTACTCACGTGTGGACACTAACGCATATTCCTTAGCCATTTCCTGATAGATCTCGCCCGCGCGATTCAACGCCTCCGAGAGCTGATAGTGATTGTTAAGCAGATCGTCTCCATTCATATGTGCCCCGATGCTCACCGGGTTCCTGGGATCGGATATCTCTGCGTACCCTGCTGGTCTTTCACCAACAAAATTACTTACTACCTGCTTATCTTCAAAATATTGCACTTTACGCTTCTGATGGGAGGTGAAAAATCCATCAAAAGCTACAATGACTGGTAATCGCACATCCTCATGCTCAGCAAGCTTCAAGGCAATAATATTCATGTCATACACAGCCTGCGGTGTGGATGCAGTCAATATAATCCATCCTGTGTTCAATGCGTAATATAGATCAGAATGATCTCCACGAATATCCAATGGACCACTAACAGCCCGCGTAACCAGGTTCAGCACCATGGGAAATCGTGTTCCAGATTGCACAGGCAACTGTTCAAGCATATACAAGAAGCCATTGGAGCTTGTTGCATTGAATACCCGTGCTCCAGCAGTGGCGGCTCCATAACATATACCAGCCGAGCCATGCTCTCCATCCGCAGGCACCATCTGAATATCATGTAAGCCCTTGGCTTTCATCGTATCCAATATTTGAGCAATCTCCGTAGAAGGTGTGATCGGGAAATATCCCATGATATGATAATTGATTTGCGCAGCAGCTCGAGCAGCCATCTCATTACCGGTTTCAAAAGAAACGATCTGATTATATGGTTGACCTACCTTTAAATCTTGTTCCATTGTAGACATTTGGCGTTACCCCTTCGCTAGATAAGAATAAAAGTTAATAAATGCTGATATGTCAAAAGAAGTGTGCCACTCGGTTGTTATCTGCATAACCAGCCTCTTCTTTACGTACTACTAATGCATCCGTTGGACAGATGCTCACACATTTCAGACAGCCTTTACAATACTGATAATCAATACCTTGCAGGAACATTTGTTGTCTGCCCCTCTTATCCTCACCAGAGTGCCATACGAAGCAATCATCCGGGCAAACCGTATCGCAATTCGCACAATGAATGCAGGCTTCCTTATTCCACTCTGGCACGTAACCCTCACGTGAACCGCTCAAATCTTTAGTAAAGCTGTTACCTTGTGTTGTGATCACTCCACCGATAGGCTGGGTTTCATAACCAAGCAGCGGCAGCGAACGTTGATATTGAATAGAATTCCCGACTTCAGGAGCTTCGATCGTTTGAAATCGGACTTCCTCGTACCCACGATTGAACGTTCTTAAATTTGATTCAACAAGCTGTTGAGATTTTTTTTCGAAGGTCTTTCGAATAATTCCCTGCATGGACTCTCGATCAAGAAAGCCACAAATCCGAAATAGAGCACCTAGCATGGAAGTGTTCACCCTGGTTTTTTCCTCAACAGCAATGCCCAACGCATCAACAATAGCAAGCGTCCCAGAGGTTAACCCCAATGTTGCTTGAACATCAGCAAAGTCACGTGTTGAATTCACTAATACAATCCCTTTGGAGCCTAAACCACTAACTACGGGAACCGTCATATACAAAGCCTCATGAAAGATACCAATTACATCAGGCTGTTCAATTGGACTGTGATCACGTAACTCCTTACCTGGTTCACTGAAGCGAACATTACTCTTAACCGGCGAGCCCTTCTTCTCTGAGCCATAAGAAGAAAAGTGCGAACCATTCAACCCAAGACCTAGAACACCTGATTCAGCGAGCATCTTACCCGCCAAATTGGCACCTAATCCCCCTATAGATTCTAAGCGAATTTCATAACAGCCTTTATTCTCGTTGACAGGCAATATGGACACTTTAGCACCAACCTTTTGTGAAATTTTTCACTAAGTTTTTTAAAAAAAATCAATTCTCTACTTCTGTCTTGCTTAGAGCATTAAATCGATAGCTGTCTCCTCTCCCCATATTAACTTTAAAGCCTGCTGATTCGATTCGCTTCTCCATACAGTAATAACATTGAAATGGTTGTTCCGTTGTACATATCTTGTTATTATAAAGCTCATACTTCGCTCGAACACTCATCGGGGACAGATTGGGCATTACTACATTCGCACCTGCATTCAAGGCTAACTCACGACCTAGTGGGTGAATGGAACCTATAGCCGTAGTGGCTGGAATTAAGCTATCCGGAACCATCAAGCGAGCCAATGCAATCATGACTAACGTATCATCCAATGTACCTCCCTTCATGAATTTCAAGGGGGTTTCGGAGTGCGGAATAAAAGGACCAATCCCGATCATATCTGGATGGAGTTCCTTCAGAAACAATAAATCGTCCGCTAGATCCTCGGCAGTTTGTTTGGGTAACCCAACCATAAAGCCTGAGCCTACCTGAAAACCTATTCGTTTTAATACCCTAATACAGTGCATGCGTTCATCATAAGAGGACTTAGGATGAAGTATGCTATACAGTCGTTTAGAGGCTGTTTCATGCCGTAATAGAAACCGATCTGCACCCGCATTAAAGAGCTGTTGGTATGTTTCCTCATCCCTTTCTCCAATGGATAGTGTTACCGCTGCATCTGGAAATTTCGCCTTGATTGTCTCCACTAGACCCGTTAATCGATGAATATTATAATAGCCATCCTCCCCGCTCTGTAGCACGAAGGTACGATAACCTAGCTGATACCCATCCTCACAGCATTGAACGATTTCGGACTTCTTAAGCCGATAACGCTCAACTACTTTGTTAGATCGACGGATTCCACAATACAGACAATTTTTTCGGCAAATATTAGAAAATTCGATTAAACCACGCAAGTATACTTGATCATCATAATATTCGCGTTGTTTCATGCGAGCCAATTCGTATAAGCTTTTCCTCCCAGCTGCGTCCACATTGGTAATAATGTAAACGATTTCATCTTTATTAAGTCGATTTTCTTCATACAGCTTATTTAACAATACTTCCACAGTGACACCTCCTTTCCGCAATCTGTTTACCCCCATGAACGGAAAAAATTTAATGGCGCACTAAATCACTTGATATTTGCATTGTATCAAGTTTTTTTCAATGTGATATGTGATTGTTTTCACGTACTATTATGTTCTAGTTCAATTTCAAACAAACTGTCAAATAATGTTCACATTAATGTGCCTCACGTTCTTCATCGATTTCATTACACACTTTTCTTGAGCAAGAGCTATTCGTAGGACAGCTGGCGCACGCCCCTTTCTTGCTCTTTTGTACAAATCGCAATAACATCCAGCCTGCATAACCAAAGATCAATATACCTAGGAATATATTAACCATTCCATCCTCCCCCTTGTCTATGATATACCGAACCACTTACCGAGCTGATAAATAATAATCGATGTCGTATAAGCAACAATCAGTGAATATGCCATCGCCACCACAACCCACTTCCTCGACGCTAATTCCTTCATAATGATAACCGTTGTAGCTAAACAAGGAATATATAATAGAATAAAAACCATGAAGCTGTAGGCGCTAAGCGGTGTGAATGCAGCTGTGACCTCTCCAGCATATAGAATATTCATGGTTGCAACGACAACCTCTTTGGCCAAGAATCCTGCTAATAATGATGCACTTGCTTGCCATGTACCAAATCCAAGTGGGGTTAGTAGAGGTGCAATCCATTCACCTATCAACGATAACCAGCTCTCGTTAATCCCAACTTCCAAGCCCGATGGTCCACTGTAGGATAAAAACCAAATTGCAACAGATCCAGAGAAGATAATCGTTCCAGCCTTCTTAACAAAACCCTTACCCTTGTCCCATGTGCTAAGCATTAAAGTCCTAAGCTGCGGTACACGATAGGGGGGTAATTCTATAATGAAGAAGGAACTCTCCCCTTTTAACAGAGTAGATGAAAAAATCTTAGCAACGGTAAAAGCGATCAATATTCCAAGCACATACAAAGATAGAATGACCAACGCCTGAAAGCCTGTGAAGAAGGCGGCAACAAATAAGGCATAAACCGGAAGCCTTGCCGAGCATGACATCATTGGAGTTAGTAGAACTGTAAGTATACGCTCTTTGGGATGCTCGAGAGTTCTTGCTGCCATAGCCCCAGGGACATTACAGCCAAAACCAATTATTAAGGGAATGAATGCTTTACCATTTAATCCAATTGCCTGCATAATCCGATCCATAACCATAGCCACCCGTGCCATATAGCCAGAGTCTTCAAGAAGTGAAATGAAGAAGAATAGAATCATAATTTGTGGTATAAATACTAGAACTCCCCCAACACCCCCTACTACGCCATCTAGAATCAAATGCTGAATGAAAGAATTGACACCTAATGAATCCAATCCAAGCTGCACCCACACCGTGATGTAATCCGCAAGAAGGAATGACAAGCCATCTGAGAGGAACGAGCCTCCCCAATTAAACGTCACCATAAAAATGAAATAAAGAAACAGTAAAAAAATCGGAATTCCCATAAAACGATTCGTTACGATCCTATCTACTTGTTCTGTGAAGGTTTTATGATTAATCTGCTTCTCTGTTACCGACTCGTTCATCAATTGGTTAATATAAGTCTGACGTACTCGATGTATATATTGATGTATACCTTGCACTGGTTGCTCTTTCCTTAGCTTCCTTTCCGTCTCTTCATACATAAGCTCGAGGTTCTGTTTGGATACCCACTTAGTAATATAATCAGCAACGGGTCGATTGCCCTCGAAAAATTGCAAGGCTAACCAACGCTTCGAAAGCTTGGTTTCCTGCGGAAAGTAGGCAATCAGCTTTTCTATCGCAAGCTCTAGCGTTGATCCATAGTCAAGCTTAAAACGGTTATGATCATTCTCAGGCACAGCAAATTGCTTGTTTAATTGTTGGCAGCCCTGTCCAGATCGAGCGCTAATCGGAATGATCGGCACTTGCAAGGCTTTTGCGAGCTTCTGACAATTCACAGTAATACCTCTGCGATTAGCAACATCGTTCATATTCATTCCAATAACGACAGGCTTACCATATTCCATTAATTGAATAGTCAAATGCAGATTACGCTTCAGCTGTGAGGCATCCACAATGTTAAGGGTGTATGAGAAGGCTTCTGTTAATAGAAATTCTGTTACCACTGACTCATCTTTAGTAAGCGGATTGAGTGAGTAAATACCAGGGAGGTCGATAATTTCCCCCGCAGTATCACTTAATACTCCCACCTTCTTCTCAATGGTGACCCCACTCCAATTACCCACGTAAGCATAGGTGCCCGTTAAATTATTAAAAAGTGACGTTTTCCCCGTATTTGGATTACCGACAAGCGCTATTTGTGCCATCACAAACCAACCTCAATACTTGCTGCATCCTTACGACGAATCGTAATTAAGTTTCCACCTACCTCTATCATCATAGGACCTCCGAAGGGCATCGTATCTCTTAATGAGATGTCTGCTCCTTCCACAACGCCCATATCTGTCATACGTCGTATTAAATTCTCATTAAGATGTACGATTTCAGTTATTTTCCCACATTTCCCTTTAACCAGATTAGATAAAAGCATGCAAATCCCTCCACGATATACGGTCTAATATTGATAATCATTCTCAATGTATAATTTAATATATACTATCTCCCAAGAAAAGTAAGTGATATTCTTCACAGGAAAAAAGCACCTGAAGACTCAGATGCTTATTGAGAGACAATTTAGACTGTTGAGAAAGTCAATTGATCGGATTCCTAGTGAAATATTGTCTTGCTCAGCTCAAACAGCTAGGTTTAAGTTCCTTAATTATATAAGTGATTTAGAGGAATGGAACTTAAATCCTAAACTCGCAGCAAGCCAATATTTCACTCTCCATCACTCCAATTGAGACTTTCTCAACAACCTGACTACCTGACTATTACATTTATTTGCCTAAGAACGATTGTAGCATCCACACATGCTTTTCTAGAGAGCTATGTATAGCTAATAGCATATCAGCAGTCGTCTCATCCCCAACGGATTGAGCTACAGCCATGCCTTCCTTCAAATCAGCGATTAGCGATGTGAAGTTGGCGGAGATTTCAGCAACCATCTGCTCTGCGGTTTCATTACCGGACGCCTCACTGATCTGTGTAAGGTCCATACAGCCCTTCATCGTCGCAACTGGCTTTCCACCAAGCGCCAACAACCTCTCCGCTAGCTCATCGACGTGCAGTCCAGCCTCATTATAAAATTCTTCAAATTTCAGATGTAGCGTGAAGAACTGCGAGCCTTTTACATACCAATGATAATTATGAAGCTTTACATATAGAACCGTCCAGCTTGCAATTTGTTTGTTCAATAAATCTTGAATAGATTCGCTCACTTTTTTCTCCTCCTCATTATCATTCCAACAATTAACAATTATATCAAAGCCCCTGCGTTAAATCAGTGATGTAGTTCATAACGTTCTGAATCATATCATTATCGATTGACAGCGATCATCCAATTTAACGAAACGAGAATAGACTAAACCACATCAATCGAGTGAGTGCAACGCTAGTGAGCTTTCTTCCGCTAGCCAACTAAGCTGTCAACTTACTGAAAGCTGTCCACCTAATGGCGGAGGTTCTTCGACCTGGCGCATAGAAAAACGAAACTCTGTACGTTAATTTTGCGCCCGTCACAAAAAAAGGGCTGAACGGAATCATCCGCCCAACCCGATAGCATTTATTCAACGCCTTTTTTTATTAGATCCTGCACATGTCGCTCATACATAACTTTCTCAGCTTTAGCAGCGCCTACCTTATCCATATCCTTGACAAAGCCTGCATAGATGCTATCAAATTCGCTATCAGACTTGGCTAGGATTAATTGTGGAATAGTCTTATTCCATAGCTCCTTGACTCGAGCATTGATTACACCTTCTGGACTTGAACCTTCAGGCTCGATATTATCTAAGCCTAGGTGATTGCCATCAAAGTTATACTTAGCCAACAGCTGCTTGGCTTCAGCTTGCTCTGGTTGATTTTCAATGAAGTCGCGCTTCTCAGCATCTTCCCACAGCTTGCCTGCTCTCCACATCAAGGTAGATGCGGTCAAGCCATACTGATTGTACCATGCACTGTTGTCAGAGAGTTCAAGCGCCTTGACCTCCGGTTTAGCCATCGGTAGTCCATCTACCATATCATAGGTTTCACCTTCGATCCCATAACGCAGATCCATTTGACCTTCATCTGACCATGCATATTCTAAGAATTTAATGATGCGCTCAGGATTCTCGGCATTCTTGGTGATGAAGAATCCTTGCCAGCCCATCAGTCTGTTCGCTGGATATCTAGGCTCCTGCCCATCTACCTTCAGCCCATCTAGGATCACATATTGCTTATCCTCTCCGACTGTAGAAGCAATCTTCGGGTTGTATTGCGTGTACATACCATTCATGAACGCGGAGGTAACAATGAACTTCGCACCATAGATCTTCTCTTCATATTGCTCCTGCTTCGATATCAACTGCTGTGAATCGAATAACCCTTCATTATGCAGACGATTCACGTAACGATACGCTTCGATAAAGCCTTGGTCGCGCATCGGATACAATAACAGCTTCTCATCATCCTTGATCCGATTCTCGTTATGGTTAGGGGAGAAAGAGTAGATTAAAGAATCCATCGATAAGCTTCCCGGGAAGCCCCACATCGATACATCAAATGATTCCATTCCCATAGGGCTGAGGTCCGGATATTGCGCAGAGGCTTTCTTCAAGAATTCAACCAACTCATCATCGGTTTGAATATTCGGAGAACCCAAAGCTTCATATATATCTTTTCTTACAAAGTAAGGACGGATCCCAGTAATTGGTATACCGTTCGTTAAACGGTCTTTGGTTTCGTAGATATTAGGAAGATAGTACAGCTCACCATCAATCGAATGATAATCAATAATTTCCTTATCAATTAGATTCCAGAAGTTTGGTGCATACTCGTCGATCAAGTCGCTGAGTGAGTGCAGCATGCCGTTAGCAGCCATCTTAGTCACTTGCGGGTGGTTCCAATCCAACATAAGTGTATCCGGAAGATCGTCAGCTGCGATCATCGTATTCAAGAAATCATTATCATTGCCTGTTGCTAGGAAACGGTCGATTGTCGCACCAGTCTTCTCAGTCACAAGCTTCATTGCCAGTTGATCCTTCCATAGATAGTTGGAAGCCCATGTTCCGTAGAAATATTGGCGGAAGGTGAATGGTGAGGTATCCTCCATCCATTCCATAGCATTCGGATCCACCGGCTCTTGGTTAGCTTCTGTTTCCGAATTCTGTGTATTACCGGAGTTCGCCACAGGCTCGCTATTGTCAGCCTTGTTGTTGTTGTTACTACATGCAGCTATCACAGTAACGAATACAAGCATCGCCGCTAGCATAAGTGCCAGCTTTTTGTTTGACTTCTTTGTCATCATTTGTGAATCCTCCCTTTTGTATTGACCCTTATCTATGCTTAACGGAAGCCCGTCGAAGCCAAACTTATCCTTTTACGGAGCCTATCATGATACCCTTCACAAAGTATTTTTGTAGAAATGGATATGAGAATACAATCGGCAGTGTAGTGACCACCATGGTAGCGAGCTTAACGGATTCGGCCGTCACCGTCTTGACACCTAAGTTGCTGGCGATAATACTGACGTTGCTGTTCGAGCTGATCAGCTGCATAAGGAACTGCTGAAGTGTCTTCAGATTAGGTCCACCGTAGAGCATGGCATCGAACCAGGAGTTCCAGTGGGATACGGCCACGAACAATGCTATTGTAGCTAGTACCGGCTTAGACACCGGCAAGATGAGACGGAAGAAAATAATAATATCATTGGCCCCGTCCATCTTGGCCGATTCCTCCATCTCCTTAGGAATACCCCGGAAGAAGGTTAGCATGATAATCGCATTGAACACATTGAACAATTGCGGCAGGATATACACCAAGAAGTTACCTTTCAAATGTAGATACTTCGCGATGAGCAGATATTCGGGGATCAGTCCGCCATGGAAGTACATAGTGACAATCGCCATCATGATGAAGAATTTCCGCCCCCACAATTCCTGCTTGGAGATCCCATAGGCGAAGGCAGCAGTGAACACAACAGCAGTTGCAGCACCTATAATGGTTCTCGAAATGGTGACAACGAACGCGTTTAAGATCGTATCATCGCGGAACACCATCTTGTAATTCTCAAACGACCAGACCCGAGGCCAGAAGGTCACTCCGCCGCGTGCGGCATCAATCGGTTCATTGAATGAAGTAATCAATATGTTGTAGAAAGGATATAGTGTGACAAAAGCTAGTAGTGCCAGCACGAACACATTACTTGCATCGAATAGCTTTTCCCAGGGAGATCGATTAAAAGCATGCATGTCTCTCGCCTCCTAACGTGATTAGTGAGTGTGTTGATTAATTCGTTTTGTCTCGTTACGAGTGAAAAATGCTTTGCCCAAGCTCAGGCAGCTTGTTTCAAGTTCCTTGATTATATAAGGGATTAGAGGAATGGAACTTGAAGCCAAAACTCGCGGCAAACCATCTTTTCACTCTTCACTTTTCAAATTACGATTTAATCGAAACTCTCTTAGCCTTCCTTGCAGTTAGAACAAACTCTCTTTCGTCAGCTTGCGGGAGAAGAAATTGGCATTCCACATTAGCATGAACGCGACCACCGATTGGAATAAGCCGACAGCGGTTCCGTAAGAGAAGCGCCCTAGTACAATTCCCATCTCGTAAGCATATATAGGAAGCACGTTAGCTTCATCCTGCGTCATCGAATTGTTCATCAGGAACAATTGATCGAAATTCGTATTCACCAGACCCCCAACAGCGAGAATAAATAGAATGACAACGGTTGGTTTAATTGACGGTAGCGTGATATGCCAGATGCGCTTGAATCGGCCTGCCCCGTCGACGATAGCAGCCTCATAGAGCTGTGGATCGATTCCAGCCATCGCAGCTAAGAAAATAATCGAGTTCCAACCGATAGACTTCCATATCTCTGAGATAACCACGAGTGTTAAGAACGAATCGGGATCTCCCATCAGCATGCTGTCTTCACTAATTATGCCCAACATCTCAAGCAAGCCGGCTAACACTCCGGTACGCGGGTCAAGTAAGGTGTACATGAAACCAACCACGAATACCCATGATATAAAATAGGGCAAATACGACAACGATTGAATTACACGTTTATACTTCTGGTTCCTCAGCTCATTCAACAGGATGGCCAAGATAATTGGAGCAGGAAACCCAATGACAAGCTTAGCTATACTGATCGTAAACGTATTGACTAATGCGTCACTGAAGAACGGATCGGTGAACAATTCCTTGAAATTGTCTAGTCCAAGCCAAGGACTATGGTTGAAGCCAAGCACAGGGTTATATTCTTGAAAAGCAATAATGATTCCGTACATTGGCGTATAGTTGAATATCAGCATCCAGACTACGGCAGGCAAAGTCAGTATCATCAGATAACGCTGCGTCCATAGGATCTTGCGGAACTTGCTGTAGCGGGTTGGAAGTACGTTACCACTCATACGCTATAGCCCCTTTCTCTCTCTCGTCCAAATTCTTATGTTGTTATTGTAAAGCCTCATTGCATTCGGTTATATAGAAGAAACCAATGATCATATCAAAAAACAACGCAGTTCATCGAGGCACACCGAAAAACCGCGAATAAACCATCCGTGGCTTCGGCTACAAGTCCAGTTTACCGTGTTTGATTCAGTGAATATTTGAGTGGAGTGCGCTACTATATCCCTTCCTTTTGACCTATATCCCCTCGACTCAGCGGCATTGCGTATTCAAACCTCATCGTTGTGACAGATAAGCAGTCTAACAGACTCTAAGGTCAACTGGTCATACAAAGCAATTTAGCATGGAAATGGAATGCTTAACTAACCGCTGCAGCAGCATGGATGCGATGAAAGTGGAATAATAGCCACATTTAGAGGTGAACGTGAGTTGTTAGAGTCGAGGGAGTAATTGAAGCAGTGGATCATAATTATACGAAAATAATTAAATATCTCTCAGCAAGCAATCTAAAGGCTAATTTAGTTAGGATTCCTCTTGGTCGAGCGCCTCCATGCGGCACCCAACGCGCGCTGGGAGCATTATATGATATAGCCTATCGGCATTCGCCTGAGTAGATGGGACAATGATTTCCCTGAACCATCCATCTTGCTTCCCTCCTACAAATTACTGCAATAGTACAGTAATTTATAGGGATTTGGACATGTAATCATCAAATTACTGCAATTGTGCAGGTTTTATTGCTTTATTCAGTAATTCGATCAAACTAGTAGAAAATAACTGTACTTTTACAAGAATATACTATTCGAAACTGATCTTAAAGAATTTTACTGCACTTTAGCAGGTATTCAACACCTTCCTCCAATGCTAACTCCCTCAGTTAGAACAGAATGCTGAGCCAAAGGGCTCGAAAACTTATACTTTCCGGTTTGAAAACTACGACAGCAAGATTAACGTACAGGTTTCGTTTAGGTAACTTCGGGGTGAAAAACCAGCTGTAACGCTAGAGGAATAGTCGATTATTTCGGCCATCTCCCTTTGCTGCAATCTGGAGCAAGA
>DFZX01000012.1:0-28658 GCA_002383695.1 Caryophanales bacterium UBA4045 | reverse complement strand
GGCGTAATAAGCGGGAAAATTCCCACATAATCTTAAGCCTGGAGCAAGAAGAGGGCAACTTTAGCGTGGAATGGAGATGTAGAGTAGAAAATCGGGCCTAAGACTTGGGAACTGGTCGTGAGTTATAGGTCTACCTTAGGTAGTTATATGTATGTTAATCTTGCTGTCGTAGTTTAAAAAAACGATCCAATCAGAAGTTGGATCGTTAGGTATTATTTGCGATGAATCATCTCCTGATACTCACCAGGTGTAAGTCCGAAGCGGTTCTTAAATACCGTCCCAAAGTATGAGGAGTTGGGCATCCCAACTTCTGCCGCTACCCTCGCCACCTTATAATCCGATGAAGCTAAGAGCTCCTTAGCCTTGTCCATCCGAAGCTGCGTCAGCGCTTCAAGAAAGGTTCTACCTGTCGCCTTCTTGTATAAGGCTCCCAAGTAGTTCGGAGAGAGGAAGACCTCGTCTGCAACAGAGGTTAGACTAATATCGTTCGATCCATATTGAGAGTCGATGATCCGGTTTACCTTCTGGATAATATACTCATCCTTGCCTTCTCGTTTGGCTTGCATCCAAGACAGTATCTGTTGGAGATAACTAGCGGAATACGCCTTGACCTCCTGCAGCGTCATCAAGTCCTGCAACGACCTCTCCGGCTCAAGCTCCTCAGGATTTCGATGCTCGACTGCACCACTCAGCAGCTCCAGTTCATGAAAAACGCCGGTCATTAAACGCAGGACAAATTCACGGTCCACAAACAAAAGTCGTTCGAATTCTTGAAACAGCTCAGTTAGAGCAGCGGTAGCACTTGCCTCATCCAAAGCATTCACACTATAGGTAAGCTGCTTCTCGAGGTGGTTAACCTTATGAATAAAATCACCGATACCACTTGCGTACTCAAGTTTTTTTCGTTCCATGTATTCGGGTCCAACGATGCCGGTGATTCCACAAAACCAGCCAAACTCCATCGCGGATTTAGCTGATTGGTAAGACCCCGATACCTCCTGCAATCTAGAAACCTGGTTCCCCACAGCAATCGGAAATGGTTCAGATTGAGAAATACTTAGTGCCTTCCTCAAACGGGCAGCACAAGTTCCCACAATAATGTGTGGTTCCATCCCCTCTGTGCTCAGCACAATAAACCATGATTCAGGTATTTGTGATGAGATGAACGCCATGATATGCGCACGTACTAGAGCCTCCTTTATACTGTCCTCCGTCAATCCTTCTCTTCCAGGAATGGCAAGCACAAAGTACTCTTTATTCACTGATGTAAATCCCGCCATTGCGCCAATTTCTTTGACTTGCTCCTCAGACAAACGCCCATCTAGTAGATCAACAGCCCGCTTGACCATCACGATTCTCCGATGATCCTTCACTTCCGCCCTCAGCACCTCTGTCTCTTGGAGAGCTAGCTGCTCTTGCTTACATACATCTAAGACCTTGCCAACAGCTCGAAGCAGCTCCAGCTCTTCCACTGGTTTCAGGACATATTCACTAGCTTGAAGCTGCAACGCTTCCCGTGCATATTCGAAATCACTATAGCCTGTAAGAATGATCAGCTTAATCTCAGGCTTCACAGCCTTTAGCTTACGCGACATATCTAGGCCATCCATACCGGGCATGCGAATATCGGTGATGACGATATCTGGATCCAATGCTAATGCCATCTCGTATCCCTCGATGCCATCACTAGCCGCTCCGACGATTTCGATCCCAAGCTCCTTCCAATCTAGAAAATCAAACAGGCCTTCTCTTTCCCATCTTTCGTCCTCTACGATTAACAGCTTGAGCATAGATCACACCTTCTCCTTCCCGAACATGATCGTGACCGCCGTCCCAATTCCAGGTCTACTGACTATCTCAAATTTAAATCGTTGTCCATAATGTCCCTGCAGCCGTTCTCTGATATTGTTCATAGCGTAGCCGCTTCCACTAGAAGTAACGGTTCGCCCTTGTAATATATCCTCAACACGGGAAACGGCCATACCGACCCCATCATCGATCACTTTATAGAAGAGCATGTCCCCTTCAATACCAGCCTTGATAATCAGCGTCCCCCGTGCCCGCTTCGGCTCAATCCCGTGGATTAGCGCGTTCTCAACAATGGGCTGCAGCAAATTTTTCGCAGCGCTATATTCATAAACTCTTTCGTCAATGTCATATATAACTTCAAATCGATCCTCGAATCGAAACTTCTGAATGCTCAAGTAAGCCTGAACCATGTCAATCTCATGGCGGACAAGCATCTCCCGCTTCCCCTTGTTCAGCATCAACCGATAAAACTTAGCCAGCGCATTCGAGATGTGCACGACATCATGCGCTTGATGCTTACGCCCGACCCATGCGATAGTGGCTAGGGTGTTATACAGAAAATGAGGATTCACCTGAGATTCCAGCGCACGGAGCTCCGCTTCCCGCTCCATCAGCTGACTCTTGTATACCGTTTCAACGAGCTCGTGGATCCGTCCCGTCATCATGTTGAAGCTGGTCGCGATTTGTGTGAATTCATCATTCGCCGTAACAGGCACCGAGACAGTCAATGAGCCTTCCCTCACCTGCTTCATCGCCTTCACGAGAACCTTTAATCGAGAAAGCAAAGCCGTCGTAATTAGGAATACAATGATTCCTAGCAAGGTCAGCGCAATGATCAAAGTGATAAAGATCGTTCTCGCCGACCCCTTCACCTTATCACGAAACCCTTCTACCGGATAGATTCCGACTAAACGAAGCTCTAACTCAGGAATCGGAACTGAGATCACGATCGAAGAACGGTCCAGCACGTTCATAACCGTATTATACCCTTCCTTGTTAGGAAGCTTATCTATACCAAGCTGTTGAATATTCGTTAGTTCCTGCTTCTGCTCCGAAATGATGGTTCCCTGCTGATCGATCAACAGGATCTCGCCTAATTCACTGGTATTCAGCACCTCGAGGAGGACATCATCGACGACTTCAATCTCCATGATGCCTACCGTCGATTCAAAGCGGATCGAGTTGATTTTCTGATAGTAGGAGAACACCTCATGCTGTGTATCCCGAGAAGGCGTTCTGACATTGAGTTTACTGAGATGAAGCCCAAGCCAGCCTTCTTCCTGCTCAGGCTGATTCATCACTTGCTTCAATCTTACATTGTCCATAATCCGATCTATGCTATAGAAGCTATCATATACTTCAGGAATCGATTCATTGTTCATATAAATTCGCAGGGAGTGTATATACGGGTTCTGCCGCATAATATTCTCAACGAAGGGGATGATATTACTCCGATAATCTTCATACTCGTAAGATTGATAGGTAAACGGATCACCTAGAAACGTTTGCAGCTTAATGTCAGAAGTGAACAGCCTGGACGTATGCTCAATCATATTGACCTTGTCCATCATACTCTCCCGCATTTGCTGCAGGTTTTGCTCCGTGACATATTGTGATTGGGCAATAGAAGACCGAGAGAGCTGGTCATATAGAAACCATCCTGAAGCCGACAGGGAGACGCTAAGGATCAACAAATAGACCGTCACCAGCTTCCAGGTCACACTTAGATTCGGAAATGTAGGTATTTTGCGACGCATAGCCTTGTCTCCCTTCTTTGAACAAAACCGCCTCCGGATCGCGGAGACGGTTGTTCGAGATGATTATCGTATGGCGAGTGGACTGTTCTGGACTACTGACAGCCATTGCTTGGCGATCAACTCGTGCCCCGCAGTTGTAGGATGCACACCGTCCCAGATCCAATATGAAGCGTCAGCTTGCTCACAAGCTTGGTTGAATGTATCCTGCAAGGGAACGAAGACCGCTTCAAACTGCTCCACTAACGTGCGGACCGTTTCCTGATATTGCTCAATCTTCGCACTCCATTGCTCCCAGCGTTCCGCTGTGGCCCCCGTTCTTAATATAAAGGGTTCACATATGATCAGTCCGGTATTCGGAAGTACCTCCCTCGTCTCTTCCAGCATGTGACGATACACTCTGGCAAAACGATCCGTAGCACCGCTAGCCTCTCCAGCCATGATCCGCCAAGCGTCGTTGACTCCGACCAAGATACTGATTCGATCCGGCTTAAGGCTGAAGGCATCCTCGTTCCACCTTGCATACAAATCAGATACTCGGTCCCCACTTACCCCACGGTTGATAAATAGAGGCTGTTGATTCGCGAGCTCATACCCTAGCTGTCCAGCGATATGATATACATAGCTATGTCCAAGAATGTGGTTAGGATCTTGGTTTCGAGTACGGGCTCCATCAGTAATGGAGTCTCCTTGAAATAATACGGTTGGATTCACGATAGTACGCCCCTTCATGATGTGTTAATGGTATCATTATAAACATTTTGGGGATGGGTGTCGATTGGTTATACCCATAGAAAATCCCTGATGAATCAAAGGAGGATTCATCAGGGATATATTATTTTTACTAGAATGACTTTATTTATTCCATTATTTTCTCGATCCCTTAGGAACCGTAACCGTAGCCGAGGCTGTAGTTACATTCCCTGCTTGATCCGTAATGGTATAAGTAACTGTGTATACTCTCCCATCTCCCATCCCTGATCTTTCGCCGCGTAAATCGAAGCTGAAATCAGCTGCTCCGTAGGAGGCATTCTGGATATCATTTGGTGTGTCTCCATCTCCTAACCCATTATCGGCTTCGTTACTTGTGATGGAAGAAAGAACAACGGTATTCACACCAGGTTGATCATCTTCATGTACCACGTTCGCAGTAATTGCAACCATCTGATGATTAGGTTGTTTAATTATATCTGTGCTTAGATATACCATCGCCGTTGGTGCGGCCTTATCGATGTTCGTAATTTCGAAGCTTGCTATATCTGACTCTGTTCCCAGGGTACTAACGGCTTTAGCTTCAATGATTCCATTCGTAGCGACTGAGATAGGTCCGTTATAGGACTGCCAATCCGCACCATCTAAACGATAGAGCTTTAGGTTATCATTATTTGTGTATTGAATCGTAACTAATACATCCTTATTGGTTAGTTCTGTTTGATCTACAATAATCATTGGGGTTTGCGGTAGTGGGGCTACTGTAATTTCAATAGGCTCCGAAGTTTTAACTACTGCATCCTGTGTTACTGTCGCAGTTACTGTGATTGCACCTGCTTTCAAGCCAACTAAAGTGTCATTCTCCATGGTTGCGATTAACGGATCGCTGACTGTATAACTAATCTGGGTGCCATCAGCATTACCGGTTAACCCGTTAACAAGCTTAAGGGAAACTGTTAAATCAGTCGTCTTCCCCACCTCGATCGTTGATGATTCCGCGGCTAGCGTAGCTTCGCTCATCCGAACGGGTAGCTTCATCAGCTGCGCTCCATTCTTATAGTAAACACTGCCATCGGGTCCAAGCGCCATTACATGCACATAGGGATTAACCAATTTGTTGTAAGCTAAGGTGACTGGATCAAATACGATTAACTGACGGCCGAGCGTCGTATACAACAGACCGTCTGGACCCCAATACAGAAAGAATGGTCGCCAATCACTAGCTTTCTGACCGGTTGCTATCACCTTACTCCTCAATATATCCTTCGTAATTGGATCCATAACGAACAATGCGAATGAGCTACTAGAAATATCAGATTGCCCCCACATCGCTCCATACAGATTACCATCAGGTCCGATACTAAGCTCACCAATCATCTGAGGTATAAAACCAGGAACATCTGGGATAATCTCAGCGGTTTTAGTCGCAGTGGCTACATCCCACTCGAACAGCTTGGCAACCGTTTCTGAGGGGTCAATTCCAAGTCCGCCCCATATTGACGTGCCTCCGTACACTTTACCTTCCTTATATGCTAAACCAATGATGCTTTGATTTTGTACAACATTCCGGTAAGTGTTCCAGCTCTCCGTAGGCTCGTCAAAAACCGTTAAAGCGCCACCGAGCTGTTGATAGTCTGCAACCGAACCTACGAATAATTTATTATCTCCGTTTGCAAACGTAAACGTTCTGCTCTGCCCTTCTGGAATGTCATGGTAAAACCCTGGGTTAACTCCTAAATCATAGGGCTTGGCAAGATCATAGCGCCATATAACAGCACCCCCGTAAAGTCCGAAATACACTTTGTTATTTAAGAATCCCATACTTGAAATCTGGTGAGGCTCCTTTTCCTGCTTCTCGAAGTATCCTTTATTCGCGTCATAGATGCTCATTGCCCCCTGGTAACCACCCATATATAGCTTACCATCGGGTCCTAATTTAATGGAATTGATTTCAATTCCGCTTTTGGCTACTTCTGGGTAATTCTTCTCCAATGTGTGAGCGATGGGATCGAAGACCACATGATCTACCTCGTTCGTCAGCATAACAAGGACTTTCCGTCCCGCATTCGCCCCCTCTGTCATCTCAACCCAATTTATGGCCTGCAGCGACTTTTCCGGAAGGACAACTCTTGGTAGTACAGGTGCTGTCTCATTCTGTTCAATGTTGTATGTCCACAGCTCAGATGTATGCTTATTACGGTAATACATGATGTTATCATCATGCGGAGATGGTGGAGATAACTTACCATCAAACGCATCATCATCATCAGCCATTATACGCTTTACCGTACTATAAGTGGTTTCATCTACTTCTTCATTTAAGATTAGCAGTGAGGTACCGTGTGTGATGTAGAGCTTATTTCCATAAGACAAGATAACCGAGATCCCAGCACGAATTCCTGAAATAGGAGTTTCAATCTCTGTTGCAACGCCTGTCTCTCTATCAATTCGGATCAGATAACCGGTTGTTCCGATTCCTGCATAGAAATATTTGTCATTCACACCAGAACCACGAACGTATTCCTGACCCACTTTGAGAGTTCCATAGTCCATGTACTCTTGTGTAGCAATATCATAGACAAAGGCCTTGGAATCGGGGTACGTAGATCCGTATATCTTGCCATCAGAGCTGGCATCCAGATCCCATATCCACTTGTTGGATGGATTTTCACCAAGCTCCTCCAGATTTTTCTCGATTCTATTGTAACGGTACATGATGCCTGTCTTTGTTCCTGCTACGTATGCGTTACCGTCTGATCCGACTGTAACTGCCCATACGACGTCTGTGCTTGGTATCGGTGCACTGAACTTGACGTCTCCGCTTAAGGCATCCAACACATAGAATTGGGCAGGTGATCCGCTCGCGCCGAAATAAATCTCACCATTACCAATCGCTCCACCATTTGTCTTGGCAACTACGGTTGCATCTCCGAGGGAAACGGGAGCACCAAACTCATATGGCATGGTAAGCACAGAAATTTCTTCGAATGTGACATCATCGTAATAGACCTCAACATCCTGAGTAGCAAGACCAGAGTAAAGAAGAATGCGTGCCTTCACTGCATTACTTGGTGCCATTCCTTCTGTACGAATCAGGTTCCAACTATTCTGGGGATTTTCTGCTCCTTGGTTAAAAGAGTCTACCTCCTGATTTGATTCGTTATAATACTTAATATAAACTCTCCCTGATCCGCTACCAATGTATAGTCTTGCAGAAGCAGCATATGTCTTACCAGCTTCGACATTCATATACTCACTATAAACCAACACAGCGGAGGCATCATTGTCATCACTAATGTTGAGGCTTGTCTGACCAGATGCCGCCTGCTCCTGACTTAAGGCTACACTAGTGCTTGCACCTAATGGACTAGGACTAACCGTCCATCCTGGTATTTCACTACCAGTAGCAGGTAGCTCAAACCCAGCATTATAAGGAATAGTGGGCTCTTCGGCTTCGATATATTTTTCTACAACGATGTCATCATAATAGCCTAAGAATGTGTTATCCCGATGCACATAGAGAAATACGATCGCATAATTTGCTTCAGCCGGTACCGTAGTTTCGGTACTCATATCAAACCATTGTTCTGTGAGCACATCTGCGGCAAGCGTTTTAAGCTTTGCATCTTTAAGTATCCGATTAGAATCTTTGATCACGTTGGTCTTATAGTAGCGGATCCACATCTCTACTCCGCCATTCACATTCATAGTGCTAAATTCCTCAATATATGCACTTGCCTTCGCACGGATTAACTGCCCCGCTTCCACAGCAAATGGCGTGCTCTCTACAGCTACATTCTGTTTCACAACATTGAGCTTCAGGCTTTGTTCACCTGATTGTGATATATCCTCACTTACTGACAATCCTGTCGCTACACCACCAGACCAATATTTCCATCCTTCTGGTCTTCCATTGATTATACTACCTTCAAAATCCGCATTTACGACTTCCAAAGGATGATAACCATCATTCGGCTCCTCAGGGGGCGTAGAAGACTCAACAAGGTTCTCCAGTACAATATCATCATAATAACCAAGGAATGTGTTATCCCGATGTACATAGAGGAATACGATAGCATAATTCGCTTCGACAGGTACTGTGGCCTCGCCACCTATATCGAACCATTGCTCTGTGACCACATCTGCTGCAACCGTTTTAAACCTTGCATCACTAAGTATCCGATTAGATTCAGTGATGACGTTGGTCTTATAGTAGCGGATCCACATCTCCACTCCGCCATTAACATTCGTGGTGCTAAATTCCTCAACATAAGCACTTGCCTTCGCACGGATTAACTGGCCAGCTTCCACGGCAAACGGCGTGCTCTCTACAGCTACATTCTGCTTCACGACATCAAGCTTCAAGCTCTGTTTACCTGATTGATATACTGCTTCACTCACAGACAAGCCTGTCGCTGCACCGCTAGACCAATATTTCCAGCCTTCTGGTCTTCCATTAGTTACGTTACCTTCAAAATCCGCATTGAAAACTTCAATTGGACTAACTTCATAGTCATTCGCATATACGTTGCCCCCAGGTAATGCTCCAGGCACCATGGTCACTACTAATGCAGTGATCAACATGATTACCAATACCTTGTCCCATAACTTTCTGTTCATAATCATCATCATCTCCCATTTCGTATTTGAGTCGTATACATCTAGAAAACGCTTACAATGTTGTTCGATAGTCAGATATGATTTTACGTTGACCATATCAATCGCTGTGATGATCATATCATGATCATCATTATTATTTCAACCGCGACAATAGTCCCGATTTTCATTTTTATGTGTTCAAGAAGTGATCATGTTTAAATATCAAAAAAATAGAGACACTCTATTCACGCACATCACCTTTGATCTCGAATAGCTCTCCCAACCGATTATAGAACGTATCGCCACTTTCCATCCCTGCCCAGAAAAGCATTAATTCCTTCCGAATTCGAATTAAATCTTCATTGCGAATATTTAAATCGTTCATAAATCTAAACGTCGGAATAATCTCACGATACATATGATAGCGAGATGGTCGATTTATTGTTTCTGTCCCGACCCATTCAGCCGCCCTTGCCAAACTTGGGATAGAAACTGTTTGCTTTCGAATGATCAATTGTGCTTGGTAGGATATCATAAAATCTAGTAGTGTTCTGCTTGCACTCTTCTCCTTTGTCTTTGCACTAATTGCTAGGCCTGTTGTTAAAAGTATTGTCTTTGGATCTTGAATCGAAGGAAGTGGGGCTACATCAAAGGCAACATTAGAATTTCGTAATTTATTTAAACTGAAATAAGTAGATATAATCATTGAAACTTTACCGTGCCTAAAGAGCTCTTCCACATCGGAGTCACTTTCCGAGAAATTAAGTGGTGAATAAGATTGATCGACAATTAATTTTCGGCATAATTCAATGCTTTTCACGAAATTCATCTTTGCTGAATCTCCATGCTCCCCGACTTCCCCTAATTTAAATCCATTCTGTAATAACATCACAGGCCATCTATTACTCGATCGCATATGATAATAGAATCCATAGTTTCCACTTTTCTCACTTAGATTGGAAGCCGCCTTCATTAAATCGTCCCATGTCCAGCTGCTATTCGGCTCAGCTATATCACTAATAGTAAAATGCTCTTTATTATAACAGAGTACAATGGGTGAAAAAATGAATGGTAATGCTAACAGGCGATCATGATAACTGAATGCATTCGCAACAAAATTATATAATCCATGTGCTGATTCAAGCTCTTCCAATAATTGAGACCTAGCTTCATCGCGAAAAAAATCAAAATCACTATGATTAACCATCATGACATCTAACCAGTCATTGTCGATATAGTTTGTAACGTTCTCAAAGTACGAATCAAAAGGCAGTATCAGCGTTTGAACTCTTATATGTGGATATTGCGTATGAAATGCATCAAGAATCTCGGTTAGCGCCGCTTCCCGATCCATGTTATTATAGCAACCTAATCTAATCGTAATGATATCCGATTGTTGAGGGCTAGCTACCTTTGCTCCTACTTTTGGAACCCGCACAATTAAGTTTTCTTGGCTTAGCGTGTCCAAGCCTTTGCGAATAGAATTCTTACTCAAGCCATAATGCTTTCCGAGTTCAGCATTAGAAGGCAGAAGATCTCCAACCGCATACTTCCCCGTAATAATATTACGCCGTAAGACCTCTACCATGTGTTCTAGTCTTTTGTGAAATGTACTTCGTTGTGGTTTATTACTTGGCATTAAAATGTACTCCTTATCTATCTTATCTTCTTCTTTTATGCACGATATGTATAATTTTGATACTATTTAAGATTATTATAGATAACTCATATATGAATGACAAATGAATTCCAATTTACGATAAATATAAGCCAATAAACTAGAACAAAAACCTCACACAGCAAGGCTTCTCAGTTATCACAAACTAAAGCCTTCTGTATAAGGATTTTTGTTGATTTTTATTTTCATGTGCAAATGCACTAAGCCTTATAAGCCCTCATCGCCCTAACAAGCTCCTTCAAGCTCGGGCGTTTGCCATACATAAGCACGCCTGCACGGTAGATCTTCGAGGCTAACCAGCCTATGCCCAAGATTGTCAAGAATAGAATCGCGAAGGTTAAGATTACCTCCCACATCGCAGGATCCGTCGTACCTATACGAAGGAACATAATGAATGGTGCAAAGAATGGAACGAACGATGTAACCTGGACCAGCATCGAATTTGGATCCTGAATACCGAAAATTGCAATAAGATACCCAATCATTGTTAGCATCGTAATCGGTAATATCGCTTGACCTAAATCCTCGGTACGACTAACAATAGAGCCGACTGCTGCGAACATTGTTGCATACAGGAAGTAGCCTGTTAGGAAGAACAATATGGCGTATGTGAACAGCATAGGATCAATGTCAGACAGATTAATATCGAGCTCTATCAGCGCATCCTTGTTATGTGGAAGCGAGAGATTAATAGCAATAGCAGCTCCCAATAGAACAATCTGCGATAATGCAACAAGGAACATCCCAATAATCTTTCCGAACATTTGTGTTAAGGGCGAGACGCTTGTAATGAGGATCTCCATAACACGCGAGCTCTTCTCAGCGGTTATTTCCGTTGCGATCAATTGTCCAGATATCATCACAGACATGAATAATAGAATGATTAGCACGTAGACCATGACAGAAGCTGCCGCAATCTGTTCCTCCGATTTGCCATCCCCTACCCCACCTGTTGTCGAGATCTGAACCTTCTCGATCTGTACAGGTGAACTGAGCTTAGCTAGCTGATCGCTTGATAATCCCAGATCTTGAACGACCATTCCCAGCTTCACCTGCTGCAATCCATTCTGAAGCTTATTGATGGTGCTGAAATCCATCGTATCTTCCGAATGATAGGTTATGACTGGAAAGCCAAAGGAAATCTCATCTGATGCGATCAGGTAACCTTCGATCTCACCTACGGAAATTTGTTTTTTCAACATGATTTCATTCGCTTCCGCTCCGCCCTCATTCGGGTAAACAATAAGGTTTATTTCTTTTTTCTCAGCAGCCTCATAATACACCTTCAGTTGTTCCCCCACATTCGATTCATCCGCTAACATCCCAATGTTAGTCGCTTTGTCAGATTGGAATAATGTGATCAGATACGGGACATTCACCCCAATGGACACAATGAGTGCAAGAATAATGGTTGTAATGATAAATGCTCTAGAACGTACCTTATTGCGAATTGTGAATGCTAATACAGTAGATAGATTATTCATTCAGATCACCTCCAACAGCTTTGATGAAAATTTCATTCAGTGTCGGCTCCATAATCTCGAATCGTTGAACGGTAGATTGCTCCATCGCTCTATGTAACACTTGACCAGCAGCCTCAGGCTTAGTCATAAACAGCTCATATCCAGATTCGTGCCGTGTCACCTTACCGATGCCATCTATCTCACTTAACCCACTCACCTCTTCGGATGTGTTCAGCATAATACGTTCCTTCGGGAAAGAGTTTTTAATCTCCTTCAGATTACCTGTAATTACAGTTCTTGATTTATGTAAAATACACACATTGCGACATAACTCTTCTACATGCTCCATCCGATGTGTGGAGAATACAATACTTGCTCCATCATCCCGCAATTGCTTCACCGTATCCTTCAAGAGCTCTACATTCACCGGATCAAGTCCACTGAAGGCTTCATCTAGAACAAGAATACTTGGTTTATGAATAATCGCTGCTATGAATTGGATTTTCTGCTGATTACCCTTCGATAGCTCTTCAACCCTCTTATTGTAATATTCGGGAACTGCGAATTTCTCCAGCCATTCCTTCAGATTTCGATCAGCATCCTTCTTCTTCATCCCCTTTAACTGAGCCAAATATAGAATTTGATCAACTACGCGTACCTTGGGATAAAGGCCACGTTCCTCCGGTAAATAACCAAGGGTCTTCAATATGTCTTGCGAATAATTATTGCCTTCATACCGGATTCGACCGGAATCTGGATTAATAAGCCCTAGCACCATTCTCATCGTAGTCGTCTTACCCGCACCATTAGCTCCTAGTAAAGCGTAGATCTCTCCGCGACCAACCTCAATATTAATGTTATCCACTGCTGTCGTCTTACCGTAAACCTTTGTGACATCCTGCAAAGTTAAAGGAAGCATTACTCTAATCATCTCCTAGTCTAATTTTTCTTGTTATAGTAAACGGTTGTGAAAATAAGCGAAAAGCAATGAAGTAAGTATATTCCACCTATGAGATAAAATGCGAATGAAAATCCTTCATAGATGAGAATAAATGCTAGCGCCATCAAAAGGACAATTGAAGTAACGTTCCAAGAAGCAGCTTTCCCTTGAAGCCTGACGAAGTTTTGTCGCTCATCACATAAACGTTTTCTCTTAGCATTACGTTTCAAAATTATACAAATTATAAGTGCAATGACAGCTCCAACAATCAGAGCAGTCGTTCCTTCTGATATACTCAAAAGCTTTTCAAACAATATTCTCATCTCCTTCAAAAATAAAAATGTCCTCTATTGCACATTTGAATAACTGAGCAAGCTTATGTGCAAGAACGAGAGATGGTTTATACTTTCCCTTCTCAAGCGAAATAATGGTCTGTCTCGATACATTAAGCGCTAGTGACAGCTCCTCTTGTGTTATGTTCAATAACATTCGCTTTTCTCGAATTGAAGTTTGCATAAGACCTCCTATCGAACAATGTAAAGTAAACTATACGTAAAGTATACTTTACATTGTCATATACTGTCAAGCTTACTTTATACAAGATATATTCATTAGCTAACTTTGATCGGTCTCATTGATATATTAGCTATTTTAATATACAATTTATTTATATATTAGCTAATTAAAAGGAGCGGTAATCATGAGAGTTCCTTCAACAGAGGTTCAGAATAACTTTGGAAAGTACTTAAAGTTTGCAGAGGCCAACGAGGAAATCGTTATAACTAAGAACGGTAAGGATATCGCAATCATCACAGCTTTGCATGAGCCAATCAAAGACTGGATTATGGAGGATGCAGCAGCTTACAAGACAAATGAATGGGTTACCTATGAGGATTACTTGGATCTAGTGGAAAGCTCGGAACAGCGATATGAATTGATTGACGGCGTCATTTATAATCTAACCTCTCCATCCTACAAGCACCAGCATGCCGTTCATGAGCTGCATGGTACATTCTATATCTGGTTTAAAGGGAAGTCTTGCACGCCGTTAACCTCACCCTTCGATGTTACGTTATTTAAGAGAGAAGACAACATCTGTGTTGTTCAACCGGACATTCTGGTGATTTGTGATAAGGAGAATATGGACCAGAAGGGCAAGTACACGGGTACACCCACCCTCGTAGTAGAGGTATTATCCCCTTCTACCCGTAGCAAGGACTTAATCAAGAAGCTGGATTTATACAGACAATGCGGAGTCAAGGAGTATTGGATTGTGGATGTGATTAATGAGCAGATTACAATTTATTCATTTGCTGATCATGATATTATGGATCACAAAACGTATCTGAAGAGTGCGAAAGGATTTTTAGAATCTACAGAATTCATAGGACTTAAGGTGAGTTTGGAAGATTTATTCATATAATTGCTTGTTTATTACCGCGAAATCAAGGAGGAACTCCCATGAGCTCAAGCAAGGATAAACCGATCATCAAGGAACAGCCTGCCACCTATGACGATTATGCGAATATGCCTGATGATGGAAGTCGATATGAATTGGCCGATGGCGTATTAGAGCTTATGACTCCAGCGCCCACGCCTAAGCATCAAGTAATCAGTAACCAGATACAAACCATAATTACGAACAGTTGCCAGTCACAGTATATTGTATTTGCTTCCCCAATCGATCTGATCCTGTCTTCTTCAGAAGTCCGTCAGCCTGACATCGTCATGGTGCATCGTAGCAGGATCGATATCATTACACGTCGAGGTATTGAAGGAATCCCCGATTTAGTCGCAGAGATTCTGTCACCCCACTCTGTTAAACGTGACAAGCACAATAAGCTGATCGCCTATGCCAAGCATCATATTCCCGAATATTGGATCGTTGATCCTGCTAACGAATGTCTGGAGCAATACATCTTATCCGGTGATAAGTACGAGCTCCTAACGATATACGAAAGAGAAGAGACGATCCAATCGGACCGCCTCCAATGTGTTTCCTTCACAATGAAGCAAATTCTAGATGCTGCTGAAGGATTACCTGGTTGAACAATCTTATATACTACCCTATTAAATCACATCTTCATGTATGTCTGTTATAGGTAGTTAAGATATATAGTATTTTCGAATGAAATAGGAGGGCGTACAGCTCCATGCATGACAGTAGCTATTAATCAGATTGCTTCCATATGGGGATAAACGTTTATCCTCAGGGTTGTAAAGCTCCCAGAAGCAGTCTGCTCCATCCTTGACCATCTCACCCCAATAAGCATGCATCTGCTTCAGCGCTTCATCCTTCATGTCGCACAGAATCAACGCCTCAATCAAATGATGATACATATATGGAGTCTTCATACCTATTGTCGGTCTTTCCATAAGCAGGCGCTCCATCATTCGGGCATTATCCTTCTCGTCCATCACCTCTGCAAGCGCCATCCAGATTTGTGATGCCCAAGAAATTTGATGCTCACTTCCGCTTGTGAATAATCCATTATCCTCATTATACAGGTATTTAATTGCCGCCTGAGATGTTAAATTTATCTGATCCTGTATATATTGTACCTCTTCAGCCCTTTGTAAGTGTTGGGCCAATACTAGCCCTCGCTTCATGCAATAGATGAGGACAGCTTGTGCAGATGTCTGTTTGTTCAATTCTTCATGCCAATCTGTAAAACACCACCATGTTGCATCATCTTTAACAACACCCTTCTCGTCCAACCTCCGAAGTGCGTTCCGGATTTGGTCCATGGCGATAGGCCAGAGCTTCTCTAACGCATCCCCGTCTTTGGTTGCCATATAGTAATCATATAATGTTGCTACAAAGAATAGAGAGTAATCATAGAGCAGCGTATCATCAACATGAGGCTTCGGCTTCTCAAACAAGCATGCACCCACCTGACCTCCTTCGAGCGTCATACCACCAAATAGATAGAGACAGCGTTTAACTAAGTCATAATTTTTGAAGGTATATTCATTAGCCATAGCCTGCAACCTTAAATCACCAATCCATAATCGCCTATCGCGCTTAGGTCCATCCTCGAATACAGTTTGCATACAATTCTGTAGCGTCCTTATCCCAATGCGATCCATAGCTTTCAATTCCTCGGACATATGCTCAGGTAAAGGTTCAATCTTAGACAAGTCTCCAGAAGTAACCGTCGTGCAATGGATATCGGTGAATGCTACTTTATATTTTCTTGAGGTATCTAAAACAATTACTTTTAAGTAACGAAAGGTGTATCGTCTCGGTAGCTTTAACTCGCATGGCAGAATATCCACATTAATAATTTCATCCTGTAGCCACGAACGGCTTAACCACCCATCATAATCCTCGAAGGATTCACCGATCTCACAGGGCATTTCACCAAAGATAAGCTTCAGACGCAGCGGAGCATCTGGAGGGCTTCCAACTGGCTTAATAGACAATGAAAGATAACCTACCTGATGATCGCCAAAATCGACGATAAACTGTTCATTCTTCCCATAGGATTTCGCTTCTAAACTATCCATGCTATGTAAGGGAGTCGTTGCCCAGCCTTGAAAGGCATCAGCCTGCGGAATAACTTCGATAACCTGCTTGGGGTAAACGACCGTATTGTGCAGCTGAGGTACCATTTGTTCTGCAATTTCAACAAGCGCTTGGTTTCCACTCATATTCATAAAGCCTCCTCAAAGTAATTATACAAGTTTAATTGTAATTTAAAAGTAAATTGAATTGAATTCGAAAGTTTCTAGATCCATGTCACTTCTTATAGAACTTAATCATGCCATATACGATTCTCTTATTAATGATGAATAAGATTAACATTGGAATTGTATTAATAAGTATATTAGTAAACAACATGTTTTACTTTGATACAAGCTGGCTTCTAAACAGAAAAACCACCTCTATGGTTATATTAACAACCTTAGAGATGGTTTTTCATCATTACTTTTCACTATGAATTATCCGAGTATCGCATCGATTAATCCGCCAGATTCTCCACCTGGATACAGCACATAAAGAAGTATATACACTAGAATGCCTGTTGGAGCTGTAATCAGCCACATCGTAGCCGTATAACGTCCAAGCTTCTTATGCTTAATAAATCGTTTATTCTTGGCAAGATACAAGGTGATTACCCCGAATACAGCAGCTGTTGTTGCGAGCGTAATATGGAAGAGTAGGAAGATGAGATAAACGGTCTTCAGATCATCTGGACCACCGAACTTCGTGCTACCAACGAAGACGGTCTTACTCACGTAGATAATGAAGAATAGCGTAGCGAACAATGCACCTGCAACCATAAATCGTTGATGCGTCTCTCTTCTACCCTTCATAATCATGTACCATCCAATAGCAACCAACGTTCCACTTATCGCTATACAGATCGTACTAACCAAAGGCATCAACTGCTGTAGTTCCATGAAATCACCTCAAAGTTTTTAGTAAAGCTTCTTATGAAGTATAAGCTAAGATTTTGATAAATGTAAAGAATCAATAGGATCAATGCTATTCGCTTGCTTATCTCTACGGAACCAGCCCATGAATATATAGAACAGGATTGCACCGTACATGATTTCTTGCATGAGCTTCATCAAAACTCCAGCGAACTGTTGGTCATCAAGCGGTGGGAAGAATCCGAATTCCCCAGGACCACTGAACATCGATAGAATCGCATCCGAACCTAGCGGAACACAATACCCGAGTGCCTTTGCCCAGACTGTTGGATCAGAATAAGTAGCATAGAGCGTAGTATCAGCAAAAATAATTAATGCACATGCCGGTGTAAGAAGTACACCATTGGCGAATATATAGCCCATTTTCTTTATTTCGTTTAAGCGTGAATATTCAGGGAGCGGACATACTACGTTCCACCACATCATGAAGGCTGACACTAATAGTGCCGCGAAGAATACCTTATGAACCGCATAATTCGTCATGACATAATCCAAAACTGCGGGCAGATGATACAGCGAGAATAATATATTGAATAGAACAAGCGTCAGAATAGGATTCGTTATGCTCCGGACAAGCTTCCCTATCCGAGGAACGCTAAGCACGCGTCTCAACATCCAATCTGGCGTTCCATATATGATCAGAGGAGGGACAACTAAATAAGAAAGTGACATCGACAGCATATGCATACTAAATACGAGATGCCCTAATAAATCTAGAGGGCCACCCTGTGCAAGATAATAAATCGCTAACCCCGACAGCATCGCTATCTTCTTCCCCATGGATACAGGCGAGGATTCCTTAAACCATCTTAAGCGAAATTGATCGACTGATAGTATATATAATACGGCTATTATGGTAATGACAATTAACATGGTTGGACTCCACATGGCGCGCAAGCCAAACTCAGACATACCTAACATGATTTTTTCTCCTTTCTATAGCTCTACATTGAAAAAAAAAAGGAGCAAATGCGAAATTTGCCCCTCATGACTTTTACCACCATACCCAGTATACAGACATGACTACTGCGGTTAGTGCAATCACTACACCAAACACTAGGAATATCCGTTGTTGCATATGTCCTGGATCCTTCAGGTGCATCCAGAATACGGCTTGAATAGTAGCTTGCAGAATCGCCAGAAGTATGATGAACGATATCAAGAACCAAGTTTCCAGTACGTCTTGATATATGATGGCTATGAAAGCCAGCAAGGTCAACACTAGCGATAGTCCGAAGGCAAGAAAGTGATTTCTAGGACCTTCATGAGCACTCTTACGTTTAATTGAATCTGGTGCTTCTTCCATCGTATGGTGTTCAGTTGCCATTTAAGTTAACCTACCTTTCCCATCAGATAAACCACGGTAAAGATAAATACCCATACCAAGTCAACAAAGTGCCAATACAGCGCTACAACATATACTTTAGGCGCCGTTACTACGGTAAGTCCTTTTTTCGATAGCTGAGCTATAATTATGCCGATCCAGATAACACCGAAGAGTACATGCGCACCATGGAAGCCGACTAGTGTGTAGAATGCTGAGCTGTATGCACTTCCTGTAAACACATGTCCCTCATGTACATATTCATAAAACTCATATATTTCTAATCCTAGGAACAATAATCCCAATACGACCGTGATGCCTAACCATAGCTGAATGCCTTTACGATCATGACGATGCATCGCCTGGATGGCCAATACGCTAGTCATACTTGAAGTCAACAGGAGGAAAGTCGCGATAGCAACAGTTGCTAGCTTATACAAATGTGCTTCTGTTGGACCGTCTAATACTTGTGCCCTTAGAGCTAAGAAGGTTGCGAATAAGGTTCCAAATAGAACCGTCTCGCCTCCAAGAAATAACCAGAAGCCTAGAATTTTATTGCGACCCTCTAAGGTTGCGGCCTCCGGATTTGGCGGGAGCTGCCCGCCATGTGCGTGTGAATGGTCTACGGCGCTCATGCTCGTGCTCCCTTCTTTTCTATCTCTTCTTGCTCTTCAGGTTCAATATGGAAGCCCTTATCATCGTAAATCGATCTTAGGAACATACAAACCAGGGTAATACCTACGCCACCGATTGCAAGTATATAATTCTCAAATATGAACAATAAGAATGCATTCTCAAACGGATTATTCGCATACATAAATCCGAATCCGGCGATGAATAAGCCCAATGACATGATAAGCGGCAATATAGAGCCTGATGGCATATGAATCGAACCTACTGGTTCAGATGCTGTCATCTCTGTACGACCTTCGCTCTTCTCTACCCATAATGCATCTAAGCCCCGAACAATCGGAATTTGTTTAAAGTTATATTCTGGTGGAGGCGATGAAATCGTCCACTCCAATGTGCGACCATCCCAAGGATCTGCTGGTGCATTCATTGGTTTTCTAGAAGTGATCCATACGTTCCATATGAATACTAGCGTACCAATAGCCATGAAAATTGCGCCAATCGTACTAATAAAGTTCGAGATATCCCAGCCCTGTCCGCCCATGTATGTGAATACACGACGAGGCATACCTTGTAATCCTAGGATATGTTGAATGAAGAATGTAAGATGGAAGCCAATAAAGAATAACCAGAAGAACCATTTTCCAAGCTTTTCATCTAATATACGACCGAACATCTTCGGCCACCAGTAGAACATTCCTGCGAATATCCCAAGAATCAGACCGCCTACGATAACATAGTGAAAGTGAGCAACTACGAAGTAAGTATCATGGAATTGGAAATCTGCTGGAGCTACAGCCAACATAACACCAGTAATTCCCCCCATAACGAATGTTGGGATAAAGCTCATGGCGAACAAGCTAGCCGTTGTGAACCGAATATGTCCACCCCATAATGTTAATATCCAGTTAAATATCTTAATACCCGTTGGTACGGCAATGAGCATAGTGGCTATGGCAAACAGTGAATTGGCCACCGGCCCAAGACCCGTTGTGAACATATGATGCGCCCACACCATGAATCCTAAGAATCCAATCAATACAGTAGCGAAGACCATGGAGCTATATCCGAACAACCGTTTACTTGAGAAGGTCGTTACAATCTCAGAGATAATACCAAAGGCAGGTAGAATCAAGATATAAACTTCAGGATGCCCAAAAATCCAGAACAAATGCTGCCAGAGTACAACGTTACCACCCATCGCTGGATCGAAGAAGTTAGCTCCGAACATACGGTCAAACATCAGTAACACTAGCCCTACTGTGATAGCTGGGAAAGCGAACAGAATAAGTGCAGAGGTAATGAATGCTGTCCATGTGAATAATGGCATACGCATAAAGCTCATTCCTGGTGCGCGCATATTAATGATGGTTACAAGGAAGTTAATACCACCAATTAATGTACCAATACCAGCAATCTGTAAACCTAATACATAGAAGTTTACTCCGCCACCACCGTAATCAGGTCCGGACAATGGAACATATGCCGTCCATCCCGCATCTGGCACTGCACCGAGTAACCAGCTCGCATTGAGCAGCACTCCACCTAAGAAGAACAGCCAGAAGCCAAGTGCATTAACGAATGGAAAGGCAACGTCTCTCGCGCCGATCTGTAAGGGCACAATGGCATTCATAAAGGCGAATATCAATGGCATGGCCGCGAAGAAAATCATGGTTGTACCATGCATCGTTACTAACTCATTAAATGTATGTGCCGGAATAAATCCAAACTCAGGAAACATGAGCTGTATCCGAATCAGAAGTGCTTCAATGCCTCCCACGAGGAAGAAGAACCCTCCGCCAAGCAAATACAATATGCCAATCTTCTTATGGTCGACCGTTGTGAGCCAATCCATAATACCACGGTAACGTTTCACTTGATGTGCATGTGCCACTGGTTAACCTCCAATCTGTTAAGTTTATTATTTTAGACTTTGCAAGTACAAGACAAGATCATCAAGCTCTTGATCCGTTAAAGCAATCTTAGGCATAGTAGCACCTGGCTTCATCTCTTGAGGATCACTAATCCATTCTCTTAAGTAGGCTTCCGTATTGTCCCGGTATCCAGCTACTTTATCTCGATTAGCGAAGCCTGCGAGGTTCGGTCCAGAGCTTATGTTATCTACAGTAACCGCATGACAGCCGATACATTGATTTGTGAACACCTGACTACCAGGCTCTGTTGCTGCAGTAACCTCAACTGGCGTCTTCATCTTCGACACCCAAGCATCAAATTCATCGGCAGTAGTCGTGACAACCTTGAAGTCCATAAGAGCATGGGAAGCTCCACATAATTCAGCACATTTCCCTTTGAATATCTCTCCTGCTACATCCGATTTAAACGACATCCTGTTAGTCATACCTGGATTTGTATCCATCTTACCCGCAAGCTGCGGTATCCAGAAGGAATGAACAACGTCAGCGGATTCGAGCTCAACAGTAATCCATGTGTTCTCAGGAATAACTAGGTCTTGTGCAGTACGCACATCCAAATCAGAATAGATGAATTCCCACCAGAATTGATGTGCAATGACCTTCACCTGCATATTACCTTCAACATTTGTCTGTTTATCAGCTTTGAACGTGTAACTTATTGTAATTAGTCCCAACACCATGACGATGATAAAAGGAATAACCGTCCAGATGATCTCAAGCTTATGGCTTCCTTCAACCTGCTCAGGATAGCCTGTTTGCCCCTTACGCTTACGATAGCGTACTAGCACATAGAAGAAGAGTGCGAAAACTACGATCATCACAACGAACATGATACCAAATGATAATACAATTAAGAAATACTGATCCTTAGCTACGGGTCCTTTGGGGTCGAAGACACCTCCACACCCCGTTAATAGAGTGGCCATCATTGCTAAAAGCAGTGCTACTCGCCCCGCCATTGTCCAACGCTTCATATCGTTAATCCCCCGATTCCTTATAATGTACGATTTACTGATTTTTACCTACTGCTAGAAGGAACAACGTTTAGCTCTTTACATAAAAAAAGTTCTTTGTCAACGAAGCATATCACAGTCTTAACTATAAATTCGTTAATCTTTTTTGTCAATTTATCCACGCTTATTTCACAAAAGATTCTCATATTGCATTCTTAGTGCATTTTGTCATTGATTTAATTACTAGAACTGTGCATGTAGTTAATCTAATAGCCTTAATACTATGCATAAAAGTGGCCCCTTTGTATGATTATAAGCAAGAACAATTTATCTCGTCATAGAGGGAGCATGCACACATATGATAAAAACCTTTCTAAGTAGACACATAAAATTCTTATTTATTCTCTTATTGCTGTCTGTTACTGGGTTAATGGGCTGTGAATCCACCTACACGAAGAAATTCCAAGCCAGCAATAGTGACTACGGTAGTCGCAGTGATTCAAGAGAAGAGCTCTTAGAAGGAGACCGCATGTATGGGCCTACAATCCAAGGTGGTTATAACCATCAGAACAAGAAGCTGCAATACAGTAAAGAGTTATCAACGATAATTAGCGAGCTACCTGGGGTCTCCTCTAGCATTGTGATGCTTACAGATAGGAACGCTTATGCTGCTATTATTTATGACAACTCTGCTACAGGCTCCAAAGGCACCGGGACTCCTGATGAATCCGATCATACCGGAACAACACGGGGGATGTATAACACCCACACCGGCAATCAAACCGTTGATCCAAACCAGATTGCAACTGGTTTTAATTCTTACTATACAGAGAACAATCCTGATCATCTATCCAGTAGGATGAAGCAGCAAATTGCCCTAACCTTACGAGAAGAAAACCCACGGCTATTAGAGGTATATATTACCGCTAACCGTGAGTTTATTAATCAAATGAATGTATACTATGTCGAATCAATTCGCGGAGTTAGCCTGAACGGGTACCTTGAGGATTTCAACAGCTTAGTTACGAAACACTTTGGCATCAAGAAGTAGCGTAGTATCTGCTACACCTTCACTCCACAATCCGGGCAGAATTTCATCGATCCGTTAATGATGTATCCGCAGCTACATGGACGTTCAAGCTTCATCTTAATACCACATTCAGAGCAGAACCTTATACCTGCTGTTACAAGATGACCACATTCAACACACTGTATGTATGTAGGCTCTGGCAAAGCCTTCTCCCTTTCTTTCACAGAGCGTACAGAATGGCGTTTTGTTTCTACCACTTCTATGGGAGCCTCTGTTTGTTCTACAGCATGTATGACCAGCTCATCAGGCAGAGCAATATGCTCTATAATGAAGGAACACAACTCCAATCCAAGAGCTGCAAACCGTTCCTGTAGATTATTCTCAGTATGATCGCTTATTTCGTCATAGTGCGAAATAAATTCTACTGCAGGGATATAAGTCTCATTAAGAAAATCAGATAAACCCTTGATGAGGATGCTTTTTAATTGGCCCTTAATAAAGGGTGTATCATAAATCTGATTCGTACCGAATATTTCCTTCATAAACTTCTCTGCATTCATAACTCTGAATGAGTAGGTACCGTTAGCCTTCAAACGTATATCCCCGAATTCAGGTGACTTCATTATAAGTGGATTTACCGTCCCCCACTTTAAATCAGCAACCTTCTTTGTGTTCACATAATAAATATCTGCTTTGAATGGTAATTTGAAGCCTGACTTCCATAGTCTCAGGGCACTTAGTAGAGGTAAATTCTCTTGTGACAATGTATATTTACCAGGTGCGAACACATCAGCTACCTTGCCCTCATTCACAAAAACAGCAGCCTGAGATTCTCTAACGGTTAAGGTAGCTCCCATCTTAATAGAATGATTCGCAGTAGGAATCGGATACACCAAGGTTTCAGAGGAAGTGTCTATCCATTCTATAAACTCCATGTACTGATTTTTCATAAAACCGAATAAACCCATACTCTTGATCTCCTCCGCTGGATCAATCGATCCTTAAGTTCACTGTCCCTATCTTACCACGTCATAGAAAAATAAATAAGCAAAAAGATGCAGTCCCCAATGGAGCGGGAGACTGCATCTTCCTTTCGATACTTATATTATTTAATACCGTTCTCCGTTACATAGACAAGCCATTGCTTCGTCCACTCTGCTTGAATCTTCTCAAGACCGGCTTCCTTGGCTTTATCAAGGAAGGTTGCAAGCCCTTTTTCGACATCAGGAACCAGACCTAACATTAGAGGCTGAAGATATTGTTTCTCCACTTGCTCCAAAGCCGCTCTCTCTGCTTGGTAGGCCGATTGATCTTCGGCAAAGCTTAAGTACTTATCTGGAACCGCCATTTTGTCAAATTCGGCGAACATAGCTAATACGGAATCAAAGCTCTTGTCGTACAGCTGGAATTCTGGATTCCTCCATGCCCATCCTTGCATAGCTTCTCTAGGGAAACCATTGGTTTCAGTAGTTCCTAACATCTTGTAGTATTTACCTTCCGCTACTTCGAAGTTCGTTCCTTCAACACCATATTCCGTCAACCAGTTATATCGCTTATCTGTAACCATCTTCTCGTAGAAAGCCAAAGCTCTCTCTGGGTTCTCACTGCTCTTAGGAATTGCGAAGCCATTGTGGATCGGATGAACCGGGATTGCATACCCTCTTTGTAGCGGGAAAGCAGAGTAGCCTAAATCCCAATCAGGATGAGCAGCTTTTATCTTAATTAGCGTTTCATTATATCGGTTTGGATTGTCCGCAGGTATACTAGCAGCCGTACCCGATAACAATAAATCTTGTGGGCTATCTTGTCGAGTCAGTGCATTACGAGACCAGAAGCCTTGATCGGCCCAGCTCTTATAAAGCTTCAGATCCGCCAATTGCTCTGGTGATCCATAGTAGGAAGTAACCACTTCAGGTGTTTTATACAAAATTTCTAAACCGTAAGGAAGAACGCCATTTGAAACAATTAGATCCTTCTGTGTTTCTCTATGTGCTCCGTCATGAAAAACGCTTGAAGCATTCACACCATTTGCCATTGGCTCAATGGTAGGTTCATTCGCCTTTATCCCCGCCATATATTGCTCGTAGGTTGTTGCATCAATGGGGATAGGTAAATTGTGCTTCTTACGAAGATCCTCACGATATACGATTCCCGTTGTTACATATTCCTTCCAGGTTGCAGGAACGGTCTGGATCTTCCCATCTACACGAACCGCATCCCACATCTCTTGGGGTACAAATTCATACAATTTCGGAGAAGCAACAGGAAGTAAATCATCTAGTGCCATGAAAGCGCCTTGCTTGGCGTATTGTTGATATTGAGTCCACTCCGCAGTGAAGATCAAATCAACCTTTTGGCCTGAGGTAAGCATCAATCTATACTTCTGCTCCCAGTCCGTCCAAGTCGTAAAATTAAATTTAACCGTCGCATTTAATTCCTCTAAAGCCATTTTATTGATTTCAGCTTCAATTTTTGGCAAGTCCTTCGGAGCGCCACCTAGCATCCAGAATTCCAGCTCTACTTTCTTCGAGATATCCAATCCTTGCGGCTCTGCAGGTGCCGGGTCACTGTCCTCTACTACTGGTTTTGGCGCAGTTGTTGGTTCAACGGCGTTATTATTGTTGTTGGAGCATGCTGCGAAAACAGTGATCATCATACATAATACTAATAAAATAGCCATAATCTTTCTTGTTTTCATATGAATCCTCCCTTTTAGTTGTACATCTATGTTAACCGAGATGATCAATAATCACTTCGGGGTTAACCTTTTACTGCACCAATTGTAAGTCCCTTAACAAAAAATCTTTGTACAAATGGATATAAGAAGATAATGGGTCCGGTTACGATGACAGCCATGGCCATCTTCGTTGATTCAACGGGTACATCGAACCCTAGGTTTACACCACTCCCTGCTCCAAGATCTCTGGCAGCAGCAGCTGTATTCATAAAGTTCAATAGGAAGAATTGAAGCTGAAACTTCTCAGCGCTGGTAATAAATAATGAAGATAAGAACCAATCATTCCAGTAGTTAATAGCTAAGAATAGACCTACAGTCGCCATACCTGGCATTGCTAGCTGGAGCACGATTCGGCTATAAATCACAAAATCATTGGCACCATCCATCTTCGCCGATTCAATAACCTCATCAGGAATTGATGCTTTGATGAACGTTCTCATTAATATGATGAGAAAGGGAGTCATGAGCCCAGGTAAGATGAGCACGGCATATGTGTCTATGAGATGAAGATGTTTAGTTAGCAAGATATACCAGGGTACAAGTCCACCTTGGAACAAGGTAGTAAAGTATATAAAGAAGGTTAATGAATTGCGATACTTAAAGTCCTTTCTCTGTAAGACGTATCCTGCCATCGTCATTAAGAATAATCCAAACACCGTTCCAACAATGGTGACGAGGATCGTTACTCCATAAGCAGTAATAACCGTCGAGGGAAATCTGAATACGGTCTCATAGCCTTCAATACCAAATACCTTTGGAATGATGTGGTATCCATCTCTGAATATCGATTCGTTATTCGTGAACGAACCAGATAGGATCAATAATAATGGGAAGATACAGATAATGGATAAGAAAGTAATGATCGTATACGCTAAAGTTTTGAATAATCCGGCATATTCTGCATCTTTGATCTTCATAGTAATAACCTCCTTCTTTATTAGAATAAAGCGTAGTCCTCATTAATTTTACGAATAATAAAATTGACGGATATGATAAGAATAAAACCAAATACAGATTGATATAGTCCAGCTGCAGTAGCCATACCGATATCAAAATTTACTCTTAATGAACGGTACACATAAGTATCGATAATATCCGTAGTAGAGAACAATATGCCATTGTTACCAACCAGCTGATAGAACAATTCAAATTGTCCTCTCATAATGCTACCTAGAGCGAATAATAATAGTATGATGAACGTCGGCTTGAGCATGGGCAGTGTGATATGCCAAATTCTCTGGAATATATTCGCTCCATCGATCTTGGCAGCTTCATAATAATCATCACTTATTCCAGAAATTGCTGCCAGATAGATGACCATGGCATAACCTAACGTTTTCCACAAATAGAATATTGGAATAAGTAACACCCATATCCAAGGTGTATTTAATACATCTACGGGCCCTAAATTAAACATCTTCAATATAGAGTTAACAAAACCTCGGTCATAATTAAACATGTTGTAATTAATTACATTCAAGATGACAAAGGAGATAAAAAACGGAAGAAACATGATCGATTGTGTTAATTTTTTGAAAAATTTCGAATTCACTTCACTTAATAGAATGGCACACACGACTGCTATACCATTACCGAGAATGATAAAAACCACATTATAGCCCATGGTATTGATTGTAAGCTTCACCAGCGTTCCCGATTTATATAGGAACTCAAAGTTCTTTAGTCCTACAAAGGGACTTCCGAACAAACCTCCTGCAAAGTCAAATTTGGTGAAAGCATAATAGATGCCAACCATAGGGAAATAAGAATTAATGAGAAAGAATATTAATGTAGGTAAAAGCATTAAGAATAAAATCCAATTTTTACTTAGTTCGAATAAGAAGCCCCTCTTTTTTGTGATAATCGGATTTGGCCATGTAACTTTCTTCTGATCTGCAATTAAATTGTTCATACTTACACCTCTCCTCCAAATCTCTCTAGGTTAAAAACTCATTCGTGCTGTCTACAAACATCCTACTGGTTCAGAACTAGAAATAACACTGAAGCTTTTCACACTTTTTTGAAATTATGAGCGAATATGCTAGTGAACATTCTTTACTTTTGTGAAAGAATCCTACTTCATGCGCTTCTGAAGCGTTTAATATTGAATGGAAAGATTGGTTAAGATATACTTTTTTTAAGACTATAATTGAATTCAGGAGGTTTATTCATGAAAATTATAGTCACGGATGAGAACCGGAAGGTTTATTCCCATATTCTAATAAGCTTTATCATTGGAATTGTTATTACCCTGCTGATCTCGTCAACGATTCTCTACGTCAATTTCGAACGAATCGCTCTTCAACAGGTATATCGAACAGATTTGAATAGCCTCATGCAAACGAGCAGTGAATTATCTAAGGTATCGGAAACAGCGGAGAGCGTCTCAAGACAAATCTATCAGGACTATATTGTAGCGCCTCTCTTGCTTAATCCTGATCCCCATATCTATGATTACATATTAGCTATGAGTCATTTGGCCACGTATAGAGCATCATTACCTTTTATCGAATCCATATATATTCACAATGCCCAATCAAACGAGATTTTCATTAGTGAAAGTAAGAGCTCAGGAAGGTATAAGCTATCAGAAATAAATGATAGAGGCATCATCGACATATTCAACAATTTCCGCTTCATCGCTACACTGAATGCC
>DFZX01000108.1 GCA_002383695.1 Caryophanales bacterium UBA4045 | reverse complement strand
CGAGAGACTACCTTCATAACTATCTTCATTAATAAACCGTCCCTCACTCGGATCATACCATCTAGCGCGAAGGTACTGCAATGAGGTCGTGTCATCCCATAGTTCGCCGGAATATCGGAACGGGTTATGGACTGTTTCTTCCTCAATAACAGGATTGCCCCAGATGTCATAGGTGTAGTTGTTGAGTCGGGTATTACCTGTATCGTCTCGTAATTGTTCCACGTCACCATGACCGTTGTGGAGGTAGTACGATTTATTGAAGTAGGGATCTTCGCTGGCGACGAGTCCTCTGCCTCTGATATATCGTTGCTTCAATTCCGCAACACCATTAACTACCGTTGCTTCAGCGATGATGCTGCCACCGTCATAATAATAACGTGTGGTCACACCGTTCTCTGTTCGTTCGTACAATAGATTATCTCCATTGTAGGTATAGGAAACTATTTTGCCCTCAGCAGTGGTCACTTGCTCCAGACGATCACGATCATCGTAAACAAGATCCGTATTGGTGTTCTCAAATAATTTGTTTCGCACTAACGAGTCACGGTTTCCTCGATTATCATACGCATATGTCTCAGCGAACTGGCTTGAGGTTTCGATCCGATTAATAGGGTCGTAAGTGAATGATTTGGCTGCTGTGCCAGCATCTGTCCGATTTGTTATATTACCATTCGGGTCATAGTCATACCCGTAGGAGCTCAGTATTGTGCTATCTGCCTTTGCATGTACCAAAGTATCTAGCCTTACTCCGTCATAGGCATAGGTACTGGTTACGCTATTCTTTTGCTGGATCTGAGATAGTTGTCCATTCTTGTAGTAGGTATATTCTGCATCGTAATCCTGATAAGCAGTACCTACTCCACTGAGGCGATTCCTTGCATCATAGCGGTAATACACATTCCCACCAAAAGGATCTGTCATCTGTCTACGTTGACCTTGCGTATCATAGTCATATTGGATGGTTCGTCCATCCGGATAAGTGACTTGATTTAACCCACCGGTGTGAGGGTTGTAGATATTCGTTGTTGTCTCAGTTGCATCTGTCATCGTTAGACGTTTACCTGCATCATCGTACGTGAAGCTAATGGTTTCGTCTGGACTAATTTTCTGCAGCAGGAAGTTTCTATTGTCATATACAAAAGTAAATTGATGTGTTTCACGATCGTACCTCTTGATCAGATTGCTATTATCATCGTAGTAATATTTGTCAAAATTGCCTTCACCGTCAAATTCCATAGTAACACGTCCGAGTTGATCATATTCCTTCGCGAAAACCGTAAGATCTGGATGAAGGATCTGCGTCATATTGCCAGCCATACTATAGCTATATTGTGTTGTTTCTAGCTTTGCATTGGTTACGCTGGTTAGTTGACTAAGCGTGTTATAGCCAAAGCTAGTGGACTGCTGTTTAGCATCCTTCTGAACAAGTACGTTACCCGCATGATTATATGTGTACTCCCCTACAATAGTCGCAATATTATTCGGCTTGATCTCTTCGCTCTTGATCACTCTACCGAGGATATCATAGGTTTCACGTGATCCATTGTCCTCTGGGTCAATGCTTGTTTTCTTGTTGTTGATGTCATCATAGATAACAGATGAAGTGTAAGTATCCGCGTACGTCACTAAGGTTTGACGATTCCACAGATCATAACCGACATTCGTGCGGTTACCGATAGCATCTTCGCTCCAGATGGCTCGGCCATACTGGTCATAGCCATATTTCTCCTTAGCCTTATAGACTCCACCCTCATCCAAACCTGCTTCCGTCTTCCAGCCAAGAGGATTCCACTTCGCTATGGAGGTGATCCCCACTTCATCTGTCAGAGTTAGGATATTGTTGAAGTCATCATAAGCGACATTGATGAAGCTCAGATCAGGATGGATGGTCTTGGTCATTCGACCTAACGGATCGTATTGATACAGGGTAGAATATCCCTCGCCATCTATTGCTTTGGTGAGATTTCCATTTGCTAGATTGTATTCATAGGAAGATGAAATTGTCGTTATGGCGCTATCTACGTCGGTTACAGACATCGATTGTTTGGTTGGAAAAGCGTACTGATACAATGCACCATATTCATAAGTTGTAATCAGATCTCTTGTATCGTCCTTGACCTTCACACGACGGATATTCCCGTAGATATCGAAATCCTCGTAATTAATTTGTTGCAATAAGGCGCCTGTACTGTTCGATTCCCTAACATCAACCTGAATGACGTCACCTTGTGTGTTATAGGAATAACCAGTGTAACGAGTTTGGGTGGCGCTAATAGGTTCAGAGCTACTCTTCAACAGATGAGTTGTGGGATCGAATTCATGGGTCGTCATCACGTTAAGTGGGTTGACAGATGAAGTTACATTCCCGTAATCGTCATACGTTTGTACAGTTATTACTGGTGTTGATTGTGCCTGTGTCACTGTATTCGTATTCTTGCTTTCCACCTGAATCGGTGCGTCTATACGTCTGGCTTCATCGTAGGTGTAATCTGTCGTGGTTTTCATTGTCCCGGCAGTGCTTGTTACCTTGGTGTTATAGAAGGCAGCAGTGGTGTTCGCATCTACATAATCCTTCTTATTGTCAAAAAGTGAAACAGATCGCCCATCGTTAATGGATGCTGAGAATGTTAAATCGATGGCATCCGCACTTGCCATGTCCCCTGTGTAGGTAATCGTTTTCTGGTTTTTTGCTTCAAAGGTTCCATCTGTGAACATAATACGATTTTCTCTAGTAGTAATCCGGTACGCTTGATTGACCATACTGGCCCCTATGTGTCGGGTTATGGGAGCCACATCATATGTGTAGACACTTTTGCCACCAGTAGGGAAAGTTACACCTGTAAGAAGAGCATACGGATTGTCCTGAGTCGGTGTTGTCCCTTGCAAGTTGTACTTAGCTGTACTGATCGCATAATCATAGGTCGTTGCCCGATTAAGTGAGTCCCAAACTTGGGAAAGCAATTCTTTCCCACTCTCTGTCTTCTTAATATAGGTTACTGTTTGTGTGCCTTTGGTTATAGTAACTTGAGTCTGCGTGTAAGTAATATTCATCGTATTGCCAATTGCATCGATGATGCTACTAAGCACCGAACCATAGCTCCCTTGGACGCTGTAGTGGAATTGTATTTTGTTATCATAGGCATCTGAGATCTGAATAAGCTTTCCATCACTTGCAAAATATTGCGAGATATTATGAATAGATTTCACCTTAAAGGCCGAAATCAGACTATTCACGGTTACAGATGTATCCGTTGAGAACGTAATATCTGACCACGGGTAGCCCTTGAGTGTTGTACCATCAATCTCATACGTACCCGCACCAGCTAGATGCAAGTATTTCTTCGTGTCGACAACTTCAATAAAAGATATGTTCCAGCTCCAACCTTTACCGATCGGGAATAATTTCTCTTCCATTGTGCTCCCCGTTGTGTAATCTAGTGGATAGAATTGCGAGGAACCACTTTCATAGGTGCGTGATAGTGTAAAAGACAAGCCATTCCTACCCGGTAACGTCATGTCAGCTCCACCAATAACAAGACTACCCGACAGCGTCGAGATGGTTTCATTATCTAAGTTTACTGAGAAAGGAGCTTCATTCGGCTTTGTGTTGACATGCTGGATTGGATCATCCATTAATATCATCATGCTAAAGGATGCTGTATTCGTGATCGTACTTTCTGTTTGTGAGGACTTGTTAACTGGTTTCTTCTTTACTTTCTCCATACTTTGCTCATAAGTGAGTTTTTTATCTTTCTTCTTCTCGGTAAGGGCTTTTTCAATTTCTTCTAATGTGTAGCCTTTGTCGAGCTCAGTTTGGATAAATTCATCGGTTAATGCATATTCATTCTTAAGCTTCTTTTTTATCTTTTCTGCTGGGGATTCTTGAACCTTGTCCAGTTTAATCTTATCATTGTTTGCAGCTTCAGCAGGATTTGCGAACACCTGTAAATTTACTATTGAGAATAATAGGAACGTTATAAGTAGTGTTGATATGATTTTTATATATAATTTCTTCAAAATGTGTTCCTCCTAAGAGTTTTCTAAGAGCTATTTATTCGGTTGTAGTTTGTTTGTTTATTAAATTTCCGTTGCTATCGTATTGATATTCGGTTTGGAACATTCCATTAATATTGCCGAAGTTCACCACTCTAAGCGTATAAGGGTCTAGACTATAATCAATGTTCATTCCTGTTACCGCCACATAGTAGGTTTGACCACTTTGTACATATATAAGAACATCCTCATTTCCAATTTTCGGACCTACGGCCAACAGATTCAGGCTGCTATCGTAGAGAAATAGACCGTAGTTTTTGCCAGTTGGAACGGTTAGGGTAACTCTATCTATGCCTGTTTTGTTAGAAGTGAATTTATAGAAATCTAGATCTGAGGTGGAACTAATTAGAGTCGTATAATTTTGATCATGCAGCATGTTGAAAGCAGTTGCAATCGTATCATTAGGTTCAAACGAGCTTGGTAATAGTAAGTTATTCCGAATAGCCCATGCTGACCATTCATATCCATCCAATGCACGAATTCGGAAATCCCATTCACCTTGTGAGAATGTCGAAGAATGTGTAAGAGTCGATGAAGTTATTTCTCCCGAATTATATGCAATAGTAGCCCAGTTATCTTTAGAACCTTGTACTTGAAATTTAGTTTGCGTATGACTATCCAAGTCGTTGAAGGTCCACGTGAAGGTTAGTAGATTATCCGGTATGGTTTGACCATCGGTGTAGGATGTAATTGCTAATGTTGGAAGTCTATTCGTTTTGATATATTTATTGGCTGACAGTGGCGAAGTTCCTGCGAAATTGTCCCTAACTTGAACTTGCCAGTAATAAGCGGTGCCTCGGGTAAGTTTTCCTGAAGGAACAGTATACGATTTCAATGTGGAACTCACCCAGTTGGAGTCTGATATTAGTACGTTGTCAGTTGTTCGATAAATTGTAACTTTGTATGCAGACTGTGTGTTACCGACATCGGGATCTGTAAACGTCCATGTTAAGGTTGGTGTTAAACTTCCAACCATTACACTAGCAGTTGATATTGTTCCACCTGGTGATGTGTTGGTCGGTGCATTGGGAATTGTGTTGTGTTTTATAGTGAATGGAGCGTCGGATTGATCCCAAGTGCCATATCCCCCACCATCCCATGCTCGTATTCTAATCAAAGCATTTAATGTCATGGAAATATTAGAGAAATTATATGTATAAGAAGTAATACCTGCTGATGTTAGTAAAACTATATCTGACCAACTACTCCCACCATCTGTTGATAACTGAATATGATATTTCAAGCTTGATTGAGGAGATTCAAGATCTGTGGCAGCATTCCAAGTGAGTAAATGATTTCCATCTATCAATTCGCCCCCGTTAGGTGAAGTTATCAATGGTTTTATAGGATCAAATGTATAATTAACTTTCAACTTTGGAGCATATATAGTAGCATTTATTGGATTATCTTTACTTGAATATTGAACTACTGTTTTATTAAAAGTTGTAGACATCAACATCAATCCATAATTGGGTGTGTTACTTAACCACATCTTCAGCATTGATGTTATATTCCATATTTGAAAAGAACTATTTTCATAATAATTATTACTTCCGAATATCGAAGTATTATAGTTAGGTTGAGTATTCCATGTTACGGTCGATTCATTCCATGGTTCAGAAATTAAATATGGAATGTGATTACTGATAGCTATATCCTCTGATACAGGACCAAATAATATCATCTCTGCTAACTCAATTTGAATTCCTAATGGCAAACTCGACGTGTTGAATTTTATTAATGCTTTTGTCTCTGTGGAATATCCTACCTGAACACTGTTTGCTAATCCATAATTAATATTAGGATAATATTCATTAATGTATGAGTCAGCAGTTGGAGTATTGATAGTAATCGTAGGATCAATCTTTACCGGAAAGCTTAGTCCATCATAATTGGCAATCAGTTCCAACATGATCTTCTTTCCTTGATTAAATATACGTGTTTCAACATCCCTAAATACACCAGATGCATCTTCTAGCCATGCTGGCTGTATTTGCAACTGTCCAGCTGTCATATCATTATTCAAATTGCCGCTTACTTCATATAGAAAGGACGAAGGTGAATTTAACCCTTTTGCAATCATAGTTTCTTTTAAGCCGTTATTTACTATTTTCAATTCAACATCGGTATTCACCCATACATCTGAATAAAGCAAGCTATCTTGTCCATACACCGTTCCTGTGACCGAATTCGCTCCAATTGGAATGAAGCTAAGCTTGTCCTCACCCTTTCCAACCGAATATCCCTTGTCAAATTCCTTAGGAAGCTTCACATCAAACGGAACCTGTAGTGCTCGAAAGTCAGTCTCACTGCGATCTAGACTATTCTTTTTCCTCTTCTCCTGAATTTCCTTGGACTTCAGCTTAATCTCTGTAGCCACTTCCTTTGATAAGGGGACGACTTGTAAATCTAAGTCCGCCTCATCAACTAAAGATGTATTGATATCTTGAAACTCTCCATTCTCATCCTCGTAATGGACATCTCCACCAGATATCACTGCTTGATATGAACCATCTGCTAGTAAGTAATGTTTGCTATTACTTGTTCTTTTCAATTCATCCTCACGGACAACCCTCTTGTCCACTACTTTCTTATCTTCTGGAATCAAATCATCATTAATACCATCTGTTTCTATTGGATGCTCAATTGTAGTAGCATCTTGTATTCCCTCATCATTCGACACACCAAACACACTTAACGGTATTAGAGACAATATTAGGCACACAATTAGAACAATCATTTTACCTTTTCTCACTTCAATTCTCCTCCAATTCATTTTTAAATTCCCTTCCACTTTTCGACAAACAATACCATTGGGATATAAACAAAGTTTATTCTACTCTATTGCATTATTAAATAGAATAGGATGTTTTGTAAGATAATGTCGATAATTGTCGAACAACTTCAACATTTAATTAATTGTTTTTTCTTTGCCTTAATTAGACAAACGTAATCATATTCAAAAGCAAAAAAAGACAAGACCCCAATAGGATCCTGTCCTTCATAAAATTAACTACACCAACTCTAACTCCCCAACCGCACAACCTCAACATTCACATCCAACAAGTCACTTACAATCTGCTCATTGGATTGACCGTCTGTGATAACACGGTCAATCGACTCCCAGGAAGCGACGTGGGTTAATGCTTGTGTGCCTATTTTGCTGTAGTCGGCTAATATCGTTACGTGATCGGCAATGCTGATCATCTTGCGCTTGATTAATGCTTGCTGCTCATTCGACTCACTGATTCCACGCTGGAGATGGAGACCCTTGCAGGATAGGAACGCCTTGTCAACGTGATAGTGATCTAGGGATCGTTCTGCTAAGGGTCCAACGGAGGACAATGAGCGAGCGGATAGCTGACCACCTGTTGATATGACCTCGATCTTATCCTTGGTGCTTAACTCTATAGCAACCTTCAATGAGTTGGTAATTACGATGAGTGGATGGTTCGGCAGATGCTGAGCCATGTACCAAGCCGTTGTGCTGGCATCTAGAATGATCCGGTCATGATCGGCTACGAATTTTACAGCCTCCAGAGCGATGTTACGCTTCTGTTCCTCATTCATCGTCTCCCGTTCGGAATAAGGTACCTCCGTATGGACCTCTCTGACACTGATTGCTCCACCGTGACTTCGTACCAGCTTCCCTTCACTCTCTAGCTTATCTAGATCGCGTCGGATGGTCTCCTCTGTGACCTCGCAGAGCGAGCTTAAATCCGTCACTCGAATGCTGCCACGCTCATTGACCAGCTGTACAATCTTCTGTAATCTCTCCGCTACCAGCATCGTAATCCCTCTATTCGTAGTTAAAAGTTAAATCGTTATGAGCACAGCATCAATTCTTAGTTATGATTCGAAACCGCTCTATGGCATCCGTCCACTGCTCGTGATCTTGTGGTGTATAGGTTTCTATAGGGAACGATTGCCGTATGATCGAACGTGCTTCATTCATATCTGACACATGACCCAATGTTATCCATTGTACAATTAAATTACCGATAGCACTAGCTTCAGTTGGTCCAACCCACACTGGACGTGCAATTGCATTCGCAGTGAACTGATTCAGCAGCCCATTATTGGAGCCACCTCCAACAAGATGTAGACCCGCGTATTGCTGTCCAGAAAGTTGCTCTGTCCATTCAAGGACCATTCGGTACTTGAGCGCCAAGCTTTCTAGAATACAACGCATAATTGCACCCGGTGTATCTGGCACATACTGACTTGTTTCCCGACAATATTGTTGGATCTGCTCAGGCATATGCGCGGGGCTCAGGAACATGCTGTGATCTGGATCAATCATGGATTGGAAGGGAACGGCTTGCTCCGCAAGCTCAACTAATTGTGCGAAGCTCCAAGCATGACCCTCCTTCTCCCACACTCTCCGACACTCCTGCACAAGCCACAAGCCCATGATATTCTTCAATAGACGGTAAGTATCATACACGCCGCCTTCATTCGTGAAGTTCAACGCCAACGCTTGCTCGCTCAGCACAGGCTGTCGAACCTCCGTCCCCATCAAGGACCAAGTGCCAGAGCATAGGTAGGCAAAGTGTTCACTCCCCGCACCCACAGCAGGAACCGCAGCGACGGCCGATGCCGTATCATGCTCGCCAACCGCAATAACGGGAATCGCCTCAACACCTAACTCCGCACAGATGGACGGAGATAACCGACCCACAACCGTTCCGGAACGGACTGGTGGAATTAATATGCTAGCTGGAATACCTAATTCGCTGAGAATATCCTCATCCCATGCCTGAGTCGAAGCATTCAATAGCTGCGTTGTCGTAGCATTCGTAAACTCACTAAACATCTCATCGGTCAGATAATATCGCAATAAATCCGGAATCATCAGCAGCTTATCTGCACGTGCTAATAACGCTGGATTACGTAGCTTCAATGCATATAGCTGATAAATTGTATTAAAGGGTAGGAACTGTAATCCGCTAGACGCATACAAGCGTTCACGACCAAGCTTCTCTACAACCTGTTCCATGATTCCATCGGTCAGAATATCCCGATAATGATAGGGAATTCCTATCAATTGTCCATTCGCATCGATCAGCCCAAAGTCCACTGCCCAAGAATCGATCGCAATGCTCTCGATCTGATCGTAGCCCAGCTGCTTCGCTTTCACAATACCCTGCTTGACCTCACCTAGCAGACGAAGAAAATCCCAGTGCAGGTGACCATCCACCTGCACGGGCTCATTGGGAAATCGATGAATTTCTTCAATCTCGATTAACTTCGAATTCCGATCATATTTCCCGATGATCGCTCTACCGCTGCTCGCCCCAAGATCGAAGGCGAGAATAACCGATGGCTTGTGCATGCCTATGCACCACCTTCGCCTCTGCTCACGATGCGATCAGCGTAACCACTTGCCAGATATGCCTTCATCGGATCAGCTGCCAAGCCCATTTCCTCACGAACAACATGCAGCAATGGAGTTACATCGAACTCATACGCTCTACGCACCGCATCCTCAGCACCCAATACATCCTGCTGCTCCTGTGCTTCCGCAACCTCATCTAGGTTGATGAGCAATGCTTTCGCATATTGTGTCTGTACATTCGTTACTGAGCGAATCATCGCCGGAATCTTCGGTTCAATCGAGTGCGCTTGGTCGATCATATAAGCGATATTCTCAGCCGAACGACGCACACCTGCATCACGATCAGCAGCTGCATCAAGAATCTGATAGAAGATTAGGAATAGCTCATAGGGATTAACCGACCCTACGATTAAATCATCATCCGCATACTTGCGACTGTTGAAGTGGAAGCCGCCAAGCTTCTGCTCGTCTAACAAGTAGGCAACAATGTGCTCCACATTCGTACCTTGAGCATGATGCCCTGTGTCTACGAGTACTTCTGCCTGTGGTCCTAGCTTATTCGCAAGATTGAAGGCCATGCCCCAATCCGCAATGTCTGTGTGATAGAATGCAGGCTCGAAGGATTTGTACTCAATGAGCATCCGCATATCAGGCGTCATCGCCCCATACATCTCGGACAGCGCCTCAAGCATCCAAGCCTTCCGCTGACGGATATCAACCTGTCCCGGATAATTCGATCCATCGGCGAACCATAAGCTCTGAACATTAGAGCCCGTTACCTTACCGATTTCCACACATTCCAGCAGATGATCAATCGCTTTCCTGCGCGTTTTCGGATTACTATTACACACACTACCGAATATATACTCATCGTCCTGGAACAGATTTGGATTAACGGCACCAATAGATACGCCTAGCTGGTCCGCATGAGCCTTCAGCTTGTCGTAATCGTCAACCTTATCCCAAGGGATATGCACTGCAACGGATGGACAAATCCCCGTATATTGATGAACCTGAGCAGCATCATCGAATTTCTCGAATGCATTCCTTGCCGCACGTGGATCTGGGAACGTCTTGAAGCGTGTTCCGAAGTGTCCATAACCCCAAGAAGGTGTCTCCACCTTAATGGATTTTAATGCTTGCTTAACTTGTTCAATATTAATACCTCTGGCTGTCTGTTTTTCCTCGAAAATACGATATTCACGATCGCTCATCCTCGACACCCTCTCTTATCTTGTGAATGCAGCAGGCACTCCGCCGTCTACGGTGATCATGCAGCCCGTTGTCTTCTCCGACTTCGAAGAAGCTAGGAATAACACGGCATCGGAGATGTCCTTAGGGAAAATATTAACTAACAACGTCGTACGCTTACGATAATGCTCCTCGAGCTGATCCGGTTCAATGCCATATGCTGCAGCACGTTCGTTGCGCCAGCCTGAATTCCAGATCGCTGAGCCTTGAAGAATCGCATCAGGTAATACCGAGTTTACACGTATGCCAAATTCGCCACCTTCAGCTGCGATACAACGTGCAAGGTGGATTTCTGCCGCCTTAGCTGTGCTATATGCAGATGCATTCTTGCCTGCGAATACGGAGTTTTTCGAGCCGATGAACACCATGTTACCACCAATCGCTTGACGTTTCATAATAATGAATGCCTCGCGTGCTACTAGAAAATATCCCGTGCTCAGCACATTCATATTCAAATTCCATTCCTTGAGCGATGTCTCATCGAATGGACTCGAAGTTGCAAGACCTGCGTTGTTCACTACAATATCGATTCCACCATACATGAGAATGGCTTGCTGATATGCGGCTTGAACGTCCTCTTCCTTGGTCACATCCATCTTAACGGCAATCGCACGGCCTTCTCCATACTTATCATTGATTTCTTGGGCAACCTTCTGTGCACCCTCAAGGTTTAAATCTGCGAGTACAACATGAGCTCCTCCAGCGACAAGCTCACGACAGGTAACGCTACCAATTCCGCCAGCTCCTCCAGTTACAAAAGCAACCTTACGGGAGAATTCAGCCTCAGCAGGTGCAAGAGATAGCTTGTATAGCTCAAGCGGCCAATATTCAACATTGAAGGATTCATTCTCAATTAAGGATACGAATTCACCAAGCGCGGTCGCTCCACGCATAACTGCAATCGCACGATGGTACAATGCTCCACTAATCAGTGACATCGACCAGCTCTTACCTGTATTCACCATTCCAATTCCAGGAATCAGAATAACCCTTGGCGCAGGCTCATTCATAACGTCTCCTTCGTTCTTATTGCGCTCAAAGTAGGCTTTATATTCTTCCTTATAATCTGCAATTCCTTGGACAAGAGCCGCTTTAAGCGCATCCAAGTCCTTCGTATTCGCATCCCAATTAATGAATAACGGCTTCATCTTCGTGTGTACGAGATGATCTGGACATGCAGCACCAACCTGTGATAATACCGCTGCATCCTTACTGTTCACAAACTGTAACACATCAGGTGCACCATCGAAGGAAAGAATCATCTTCTTCTCATCACTAACACCACCACGAATAATCGGGAGTACCTCAGCGAGTATCGTCTTACGCTCAGCCTCAGTAATGACATCATATTGTTGTCCACCGAACATCTTGGCTTCATTCACTTTTGCTTCAATATATTGCTCTGCTTGATTAATAATTTCTAACGTCTTCAGGTAACATTGCTCGGATGTATCACCCCATGTAACTAGACCATGCTTCTCCATCAATACAAGCTCTGCTTTAGGATTATCTAATACACCCTGAGCAATCATCTTCGACAATGTAAAGCCAGGACGTACATAGGGAACCCATACGAATCGATCACCATATATGTCTTGAGCTAGCTGCTTACCATTATCCGCACAGCACAAGCTAATAATTGCATCAGGATGCGTGTGATCCACATGCTTGAACGGTAAGAATGCGTGCAGCAGCGTTTCAATAGAAGCACGAGGGTGCTTACTATCGATCATACAATTCACCAGATATCCGACCATTTCCTCATCAGGCATTACATCCTTCTCGAATAGGGGACGAATATCCTCCATCCGTAAACCTGTGAAATTGTTTGCTTTCATTGTTGCCAGATCCGATCCACTGCCCTTTACCCACATCACTTCAACGGGACGACCACGGAAATCAGTAACCGTTGTCTTCATTGAGGTATTACCGCCACCAAAGTTACATACTGAACGATCCGTGCCTAGCAAATTTGAGCGATACACTAGCTCTCCTAGCCCTTTTTCAACAGAATCCGCTTTACTCTTATCCCACAAAATCGTTGCCAACCGCTTCGCCACCTTTGTTTATTTTTGTTTTATTCTGTTTATGATTATATCACAGCTCGAATAACAAAGAAATACAAAAGTAAAAGTGCATTATTGTTGCGCCAGATTTGCAATCTTCTCCGATGTGTAGGTGAAATTGCCCTTTCTCACGTCCTTAGCCGCTTTTATCATCGCCTTCGCAACGGTATGCACGTGAATGGCTTTATACGGTTTAAGCGGTCCGATGAATAAGAATGGAAGAAGGAGCATAATCTTACTCGCAATCCTCTCACCGGGCCTCACTTCCTTCCTATCTCCAAGTAACATAGAGGGTTGAAATATATGTAATTGGTTCAATTGTAGCTCTTGAAGCTCAGCCTCCAATTGTCCCTTAACCCTACTGTAGAAAATCGATGACTTCGGATTAGCACCTAGTGCGGTAACGATCAAGAAGGAGGCAGCACCCTGCTGCTTCGATAATTGGGCGAGACGTAATGGATAGTCCTTATCCACCTGTATGAAGGCAGCTTGTGATCCAGCCTTCTTAATCGTCGTTCCTAGCGTACAGAACACATCTGCTCTGGCCAAATAATGAGCAACCTGATCTAATTGGTTGAAGTCGACAATCTCCTGCTCCAGCTTCTGATGCTGAATCGGCATCCATCTTCTCACGATCACAACTACACGACCATATAATTCATTCTCCAGCAGCTGCTGCACTAAATCAGTACCAATTAAACCCGTCGCTCCAATAACAACTGCCGTCTTCGCCAACTTAAACCCGCTCCTTATGAACATAGATATGAATCTCGAATTGAGCTTCTCATTGTAATAATGAGCAAAAACAGACCAACCTTACAGCCTTCAGGCATGTTAAGATTGGTCTCTAGTTAGAGCAATTACATCTTGATCACATTCACACCTATTCGTTGTCCTGAACGTGATGATTCATAAATGGAGAATACGATATGTAGTGCTTTGTAGCCTTCTTTTACTTGTATAGGAAAAGGTTTATTCGCTAAGAGATGCTCGTAATAATCAGCAATGAGAATTCCATGGCTCCTACCCCAATAAGACTTCTCTCCAGTAATACTCACTTCCGGTTGACTAAGCACTTGATGGGTCTCATCTTGTATGAGCATGACCTGCTCACCATTCATATGAAGTATACCGTGCTCGAAGACCAGCTCGATCTGAACGGGTGAATTCATACCGTATGCATTGGTTGCATAGAATATCGCTGTTGTGCCATTCTTGAATACAATATTCGCGTGCGCAGTGTCCTCGACCTCAATTACATGCTCAAGTGAATCGTTGGATATCTGACCTTTGATGCTCTCAACCTCTCCACCGAACCATTGAAGCAGATCTAAGGTGTGAATGGCTTGATTAATCAATACACCTCCACCCTCGGTTTTCCACTTCCCTTTCCACTCACTCTGATAATAGCTTTTGTCGCGATGCCAGGTGACAATGCCCTTCATGCTTACAAGTCGGCCTAGCGTTTGCTCTTCAATATACTGTTTGATTACCGTAGAGGCCGAATTATATCGATTCTGGAATACAATCCCTACCTGAGCCTGTGGGTGCTGCTCAGTAGCCTTGAGTAAAGCCTGTGCAGCAAGCGGACTTTCAGCTAATGGCTTCTCCAGAAGAACATGCTTCCCTGCCTTAATCGCCTCAATAGCCATTTCAGCATGAAGATGGTGAGGCGTGCAAATATGGACAACATCAATATCATCGCGCTGCAGAACGCTTCGATAATCCATTTCACTTGTGCAGCTGTATAGCTTGGCTACCTGTTCACACTTGTCCCTATCGACATCAACAACAACGGTTAGCTCTGCCAAGTGAGCCAGGTTCGCTATTTCTTTAAGGTGGACCTTAGCAATAGCGCCACAACCAATTAATGCTACTCGTAATTTTCCCATAATTCCCCATCCCACTATGCGACGTCTTCCTGCAATGGAAGCAGCTTTATCCTCTAGCTATTATAGCACCGATTATAATGTAGCGTGTATATATGCAATCGAGTAGGAGGGAGTGATTA
>DFZX01000061.1 GCA_002383695.1 Caryophanales bacterium UBA4045 | reverse complement strand
AAGCACATTCTTTGTGCTTGCGACAGCGGAAGCGAGCTACTGTAGCCCAGTAAGCACATTTTTTGTACTTGCGACAGCGGAAGCGAGCTACTATAAGAAAAAGCCCCGAACAATTCGGGGCCTCGTCTCAAACCGCTACACTTACATTAATGGGATGCTTGGTTCTGATATTGCTGATATTGCTGGTTTTGCTGATTCGGTTGATAGCTGTGAAGAAATGTCTTTGCTGTATGATCCTGCATCGTTGGCACCTGATAGAAGCCGTTCTGATTCATGAAGAGGAAGGTTTCATAGGCTTGCTGTGCACAATTAATGGAGCCTTGAATGAGCATTTGTCGAACATTCGGGTCTACACATTCCAATGAAGCAGCCATATGATTCTTCGCAGAATTCTTGTGTAAAGAAAGCACTGCCATGGCAATCAAATGATCAGGTAATGTCCCCGACATCTGTGGAGCCATGGATGGCGGATTATTCAATCCGTACGAAATTTGCTGCTGCTGATTATTCGCCATTTGGAGTGGCTGTCGGTTCTGATTTGCTGCATTATAATCATGCGTGTATTGAACTAATTGATCATAAGCTTGAATGGCTAATTGCTGATGACGTTCTATCATTGAACGTAGCGTGGGATTCTGACAATTTTGCAAATAAATCGAGAAATGGTTAATCATATTAATTTTTTCATTCAGCATTTCATGAGCTTCCATTGTTTCGTGGGCACCGAACGGCACAGAAATCATCTCCCTTTGATATAGTTTGTATCCAAAGGTTACTATGTGCCAGCTTCTCGGTAATTATTCAATAGGTGTAAAAAAGTTCTGCGTATAATAAGCTTCATAAGATCCGCCTAGGTAAACACCAACACCGAGCCTCTCCATATCAGATAGGATATTCACTCGGTGGCCTTCTGAATTCATCAAGCCCTCATGGGCGAATATCGCGCTAGATTGACCTCCCGCAAGATTTTCTGCCGCACTGCTGAACTTGATTCCATCAATTTTCAAACGATCACCAAGGCTCAAACCAGATAGACTATCATGGGCAAAATAATCATTAACCGCCATATCCTTACTATGCTTTCTGGCAGTATCCGCAACCTGTTCACTCCAGATAAAAGCTTTCTTACCCATTCTCACTCTCACTGAATTGGCTAAATCGAACATCTGTTTCTCAAAGCTACTAATTAATCTATCACTGGGTTCACCATGAAAAGCTTGAAGGGATAATTCAACATCCTCATCTATGATCTGGATCGCGGTAACCGTATTATGATTATGCTTATCGAGAAAAAAGCTCACATAGCTGCCATCGATCAGATAGCTTGGTGATTCGTCTTGGGATAATATATTGAGTAGAAAGTCAGTGTTCCCTTTTCTAATCGAAGTAAGAGTATCCCCATATACAGTCCTTACCATCGTTGCAGATGAACCCAATTGAACACCACTCTTAGCTGACCAGTTATCCACATTCGAATATAGACCAACAACTTTTCCTTTATGAACACCAACTTGTATATATTGCTTGTAATCTTGATTATATATAAACCACTCAAAGCCGTACTCACTGAGATCTCGTCTCACAGGCTCACCTAGCTGGGCAACAACATTCCGTTCAGAATCACCTATTGTAATACCTCGTACCTCAAAGGAAGCTTGAGAAACAGGGATAACCTTACCCTCTGCCTTTGAAAGCTCAAGCTCTGAGTCAACCATATTCTTGACTAGAGTTAATGCTTCAGATCGTTTGAGCTTGTCCTGAATACCGTATCCTGCTAAGGTTGCAGTCGTCTTGCCATGAGCAATTCCTTGATCCAGAACATATTGGACAGCATCTAGCATAGACAGATTATTACCTTGTGTCGCTGCTAGTAAGTGGGCTACACTACCACGATTGAATTGTTTGCCATCTATTTCATGTAGTAACGGCCAATTATATTGCTCGGCTAAACGATAATAAATTTCATACCAGGGTGTATTCTTCTTCAGCTCCGGCATGACTATGCTCGGGTAGGCTCTCAAAAGCATAATTAGGAATTCCGGTTCTGTCACCGTAAGATCAGGTCTGAATGTCCCATCCAGATAACCAGACACAATATCCTGCTCTACGGCCCACGCAATCGTATCACTCGCCCAATGTCCTTCCACATCCGAGAACTTGCTCGTTGCGCCAAGAGCGCCACCCATTGGATTTAGAATCGACAGTAACATCATCACTATTGTGAATCTGATTCCTAATAATAGCAGCCTTCTCATATCGATCACTCCTTCTAAAATCATACTTTTTCTTGTGAAGTGAGGTCTATTAGCATATCATTATGAAGATGATCATCTATCCTACCGGAGGTAAAACTATGCATGCTATAAAAGGATTAATCATAGATCTAGATGGAACTGTATTTAGAGGTGACGAGCTCATCGAAGGAACGCGTGAAGCCATTAATGAAGCGATCGATATGGGCAAGCAAATTGTATTCCTCAGCAACCGCGGTAACATATCGAGAGAAGTAGCCCGGCGCAGATTAAGCGAAGTGGGTATTGATGTCACTACTCAACAGATTATCTTAACCTCTTCCGTAGCAGCAGCATTCTTACAGGACCATTATCCTAAGAGTCAGGTATGGGTGCTAGGAGAAGAAGGACTGATCGATGAGCTTAGATTAGCCTCAGTTACCATCGCACAAGAACCCCAGGACGCGGATTGGGTAGTAATCTCCCTTCATGAGAAGGTTAATTATGAGCACCTCAATCAAGCATTCACCGCTGTCCGGTATGGTGCTAGAATTCTTGCTACGAATGCAGACCGAACCTTTCCTCGACATGATGGCGATGCAATAGATGTCGCAGGAATGATCGGAGCCATTACGAATTCGACGGGCAAGCATGTAGATCTTGTTGTAGGTAAGCCCTCATGGTTAATGGCGGAAGCCGCGATGCAACAGCTCCAGCTCCCGCCCGAGCAATGCCTGATGATTGGAGATAGCCTGGAAACCGACATGGCCTTCGGTCGAATGTTCGGTATGAAGACGATGCTCGTTCTCACCGGCTCAACGAACCAAGCCGCTGCCGATTCCTGCCTCCGTAGACCTGACTATATCGTAGATTCACTAGCTAATCTACATCAAGTACTCACGAGGTAGTATTCGTCCATAGCTCTGTAGTTTCCTGCTGGTAGCTCGTGACCTCTTCGGACATTTTATTATCGCTCTTCTCAATTAGATCAAGCAATACGCCTAATCTCTGTAAATACGGACTGCTTTCTGTCCCAGCTTTTACGGCATTGGTGAATGCCGTCTTCGCTTCAGGATCGAAAGTATCATCCTCATAGCGGAATAACGGTGTGTTATCCACTCCATTGAATGTGACATACACATAACCCCCGAACAATCGCTTTATCTCATCGATTCTAGGGGAGCTTGGGTGGTTGGTGATGAACGCCTCCTGACGCAGTGCACGTTTCACGGCTTCGTCCCAGCCAACGATCAAGCTTGCATCCTTTAGGGATATTACCCTAGATTCAATCGCTTTAATCTCAATATAATCTCGAATATCCTCATTTACATGAGCTTGATAAGAGACATACACTTCATAATTGATAATGGGAAAATAAGCACCCTCCGTAGTCTCCACTTTATAACCGCCAGCCTGTGTTTCTTTGATAAGCTTCTTCAACTCTGGGTTAGTAATGGAATCAACTTTAACTGACTCAAAGCCATCTTTATATAGCTCCCATAGCTCCTCTTGAAAATTAGTCCCATTGTAGAAACGATCCTCTAGAGCAAGCAATTGTGCCTGCTGTGAATCCTCAAAGGCTAAAACCATTTGTGTGAAATCCTCCGTAGCTACTTTTCCAATTTGACTATCCAAGAAGATTTTGAGATCAGCCGCTGCTGCTTTGCCATCAACTAAAGCTTGGAAGTCAGCCATGACCGCTGGGTCAGTCTCGATTTCCTCATCTGCTGGAGGCTCCTCAGTAACTACACCCTCCTTGTCCTCATTCGTCGGCTCGTTCGTATTCGTTTCTTGTTCAACTTGCTTCGGTTGCTCAACGAGAGCATTATTATTCGCTTCGTTATTGCTACAGCCAACGATCAATATAAGACTAAGGATCCCTGTGATGACCTTTAATTTACGATTCATATTCATTTCCTCCGTAATTTTTATCGACATTTATTTTGCTCTTACCTTGTTAGACTACACAGTGGTGGGTTTTGTTGCAACCTATATCACCATACGATGCATCGATAGTGTGAAAATGTGAGAATAATCCTTGCCAAACTCAGCTAAACGTGGGAATCTACAAGTTAGAATTACTAGTCTGCCTATGCGCTAACGATAATCATGACGTTCCCGATCCATAGGAAAAAAGGGTGCTATTACAAATCATGCTATTCAGAAAAAAATTCAGATTCTCCTTTAGCGAGCAGATAAGCGCTGATGCCAGTCACAATTATCGGATCGATATTACAGCCGCTTGTACATTCAGCTTATTTAATGTCGTCTTCAATCAATTCTATTTGCCTATGGCTATCGATGCTGGAGCTAGTAACATTCAGGTCGGTCTGTTATCGGCTGCTCCCGCAATTGGGTTAATCCTATCCCCTCTATGGGCTAGTCTAATTGAACGAACAAGTCCGAAGAATTACGTGGTCATCCCAAACCTTATCGGCAGATTGCTAATCTTATTACCGGCATTGTTCGGATCGCCAATTATATTCGTATTAACCGCACTCGCATTCCACACGTTAATGGGCATTCAAGCGCCTGCTTATGCGTCACTCATGACGCGGATTTATCCCGTACAATATCGCGGACGGTTAATGGGCAATGTCAGAGTAGCCATGGGACTGATCATGATCCCTCTAGCCTATGTGGTTGGATATTGGTCGGATGCTTATGGGTCGTCGGGTCCTTTAGCGGCCGCGGCGGTAACCGGCGTTTTCTCCATCATCATATTCTTCGGCTTAAGAGAGTCTGAGACAACTACGCCCATCCGTCCGATTGCAACAAAACGGGCATCGCTCAAGGAGCAGTGGCAGCTGGTTCGTCAAAACCGGGAGCTAGGCATCTTCTTATTAGCAACTACACTTAGTGGGTTTGGCAACATTCTGTCCCAGCCGTTATATCAGCTTATTCAGAAGGAAGTGCTCCAATTAAGCTTCCAAGAGATCGGGATTGCTCGTACTACTTATTTCACTTTCCTGCTATGCTCTTACTTTATCATCGGCTCCTTAATCGACAAGTTCGCACCTCAGAAGATACTCACCTTTGGAATCGCTGCTTTCGCTATTGTTCCTATGTTATACGGGCTATCCGAGAGCTTCCCCATCGTCATTATCGGTAGTGGTATCCAAGGAATTGGTGATGCGATATGGGATATCGGGATATTAGCCTATGTATTCCGCCTTGCACCGGGTCGTGAAGCCGTAGTATTCGGCTTACATTTGCTGTTATTCGGCATTCGCGGCTCTATCGGACCGCTGATAAGCACAGGCTTAACGGATGTGCTGCCGTTCTCAAGCATGCTGCTCGTAGCCTCGCTTTGTGGTTGGATCGGTGTAGCGGTGTTTGTAAAGGGGAATATGAAGAATAACTAGCTATTTATTCTTATGAAAATCGGAAATTTGTTTACTCGCAAGCTGCTGATATTTAGTCTGATACTTAGTACCTGCCTCTGCAAGCCACTTGGGAGGTTGAACATTATCAGACCAGCCTGGTTGATTCTCTACTGAAAAAGCATATTCCCAATTTTTCGGATGCCCTGACGTTTGCATAGTAGCCCCTCGGAACGTAAAAGTCATGTTCAAACCCGCTTTAGTGCTTTTCCCTACTGGATGATCTCTCCGTTCCTCCAGAGATTGGACCGTCCCTATTGGATCACTTGTATACAAGGAATGAAGCTTAGTAAAATATGAGCTATCAAAAGCGTTATTGATTTCGTCCAGCGTTAGAACGATTTTCACTCCCTCTCCCCAGGACACCATCTCGCGGTCATTGTCGTTCTTATCTCGCATCTCTACAAGTGGCTGATTAACATCGTAATCACTAATGGGTACCCAGCCCTCAGGAGTCTGGACCTCGATAAAATCTGGATGGATAGCTGTAGAGGTATTGCGTGCGTTATTATCCATATAATCATATTGCATATTGCATATTGTCCCAGCCTACCGCCAATTCAATCTGGAAACGAAGCATTACAGGTTTCAATTCGTAAGGTGTTCCCTCTATCATCTGTCGTCTATCCTCGTATTGGTTGACATACGGTCTGAATGTACTCGGCTTCAATCCGAAGGCAACTACATTCTCCGAAGTTTGCTTCGAACCCTTTACCTGATCCTCCGTACTCATAGCAACAGAGCCCTTATCACTAGCTCCCATATTAGGGTCTAGTCCGGCCGCTCGAATACCCGGGATGTTATGCAATTTGCTGACATGATAACCAAATTTTCCTCCACTATCAACCTCTCTTTCACTGTCTGGCATCACGTTGGTTCGGCCCTCATCCATCCTGAACATCTCTATTTGCAATGGCTTGATCGTAGCTTCGATGTCTGCTACGAGTTTAAGTACGTCCTCCTCATCAACAGCACCATCTGTTCTCATAAGATCCAATTGTTTAAAAAGATTTTTGAACAATTTAACATCAAACTTTTCGGGAAACTGAATGGTATTCATAATTTCCCGAGCTTCCGTTATAAGACTTACATACCTCATGTCAGCAAGCTGCTGTGCAGTAGATAGTCCATTCCCTTCCGCAACATGAATCGCCGTCACCCAATCGGGAAAGGAGTGCACCTTTTTATCCTTGGCTAATTCCACTAGTCTCTCCATAGAAAGCGCGCTGCTCCCAGCTTCATCCATCACCAAATTCCTGACTTGCTCTGGGTCCGTATACTCATCAAATTCCTCCTCGCTTCCTATTCGCAGCTTCCTTTGCATTGTAACGGAAGAGTGCGTACCCAGCATTTGTAATACGGCTTGATTTCCTAATTCCTGTTGGAGTTGCATGACTAGCTCCTGACTAGAGCCAGTTAATCGATTACCCGATTGTTGATTTGAATGACTTGCAGACGTATTACTTTCGGATTTGGCGGAAGGTCGCCCTCTGAATCTATCCATTTCACTCACTCCTATCGATGATCCTAGCCTATCAAATATATTACATATTGGCTTGTGGCGAGACGAACCATCACATTCAAATCAGGTATTCCTATTTGATCGGTACCAACCACTTGCCCTTTGATCTTAGAATTGTTCAACTCGGGGAAGATTGGATCTCTTATAATTTCATCTTTAGTTATCTATGTATTTTCCTTCGATTCGATAGTAACCGTCAATGTTTCTTCATTCCAACCTACGTTGGCATCAAGTGATTCACCAATGAATCTAGCAGGCACTAATGTCCGCTCGTTAACAATGATACCCGGCGAATCAAGTATTCGCTCTTCGCCATTCACATAGGCTATATGGGCTCCAATTGTTAGCTTTACTGTCGTCTTACCTTTAGTAGCTGTTACCGTCTGCGTAGACTGACTCCACTCCATTACAGCTCCGAGTGCATCGAAAATCATTCGAAGCGGTACCATCGTCCGCCCATCAATGACAACAGGGGGCTGATCGAAATCAATAACCTTTCCATCTATGATTACAGTAATGAGGTTATTCTTGAGAACCTCGTTCTCGTAGCTTTTCACCCAGACCGGACTCGTCCGCCACCATTCGGTACCGTCACCGACATAACCATTTCCCCATGACCATAATGTATGATCCTGGCGAATGGCCATGGCACGATATCCGATGCCAGAAGAAGCGATTTTCTTTATTTTCTTAACTCCAATGACCTGCTTCGGAACAAGACTTCCTTCATAAGAACCATAACCCAATTGCCCACCTGTATTCGTACCATTGGACCACAATGTACCATCTCGCTTAAGGTAGAAGGGTCCACCAGCAGATGCAGCTATATCGATGACATCATCGATTCTCTTAATTTGAACAGGCTCCGAACGATCTATCGTCGTTCCGTCTCCAATCTCACCTGAATCGTTATATCCCCAAGCCCATACGGTCCCATCATCCTTTAATGCATGAGAGGTACCACTACCTGCGGCAATCTTAACTACATGGTGAAGTCCCTCTATTTGAGCTAGTGAGGTCGAGCCTGAATTTTGTACATGTCCATCAGCAAGTGATAACAAGGAAGAAGCTTCTTGCCAAACCGTTCCATCCTTTTTCAGGAATACATTGTGTGCATACCCTACTGATATGGACTGAATATCGGTATACCCAGGTAATTCAGCTGCAACAGGACCTAATAAGCTTCCCCATGCCCACATTGTACCGTCTTCTCGAATCGCATAGCTGCTACTGAAGCTCGCAGCAATCTGCACAACCTTAGTGAGACCCTTTACCTGAATCGGTTCAGATCTATTCTCGTCGATGATGTAAGTCCTCGTGTAACCATCATACTTGGAGCGAGTCCCATCACCAATCTCACCCTCTCCATTACCACCCCACGCCCATACACTGCCATCTTGCTTGAGTGCTAGAGAATGACTTCCGCCGGCTGCCACTTGAATGACGTCATTCAGATTCTGAACTTGCATTGGAACGGCTTGTGATGTTTCATCACGCTCGCCCTTCTTTCCATATAATTCAGGAACACCTCCACCCCATATCCAAACGGTTCCATCCTGCTTGACTCCCAGATTATGTACTACGCCTGTTGCAATTCCCTTCCACCCTGAATACGTGGTTGCTTTTACATATAGAGGTAGTTGAGCGAACAATAATGCGATTATGAATGGTACAATTATAATTTTATTCCAAAATATAATATTTTTCATTCTCGATCTCCTATCGCATACATGACTTTCTATCTAAATTGGAAATTCTACACGGAACCATATTATCCCTGCTTTATTGAAATATGGAGTTACAACTCCTCTAGAAGATACAGCATAATTACCATCATATTGCTAAGATTAAATGGTTTCATACATAATCATATTGGAGGATCCAGACTGAGATCATCTCGGTAGCTTGGATGAATTAGCTCCGGCATCCGAAGGCCCTGTTGAAGTGTTGGCGTACGAGCTATCAGTTCCTTATATTCAAGGGGAAATCCCGTTTCTCAAAGCTGGTAGCACAGTACCGTTCACCCGAGTTACCCAGCCATTGAAGTATGGCGATAACATACCCATATGCGGAGGAATCCGGGTTATAGCTACACCTGGACATACTCCGGACCACATTAGTCTATACCATATTCCAAGTAAAAAAACTCATCTCTGGAGATGCTATGATTGCAAATGAGGGACATCTGTTGCCTCATGCTGGACAACATAACGCGGACATGCGAGCTGCTCTTGCATCAGTTGGGGAACTAGTGGACTTCGATATTGAGACTGTTATTTGTTTCCACGGGGGAGTATGTTCGGGAAATATTCGGGGAATATTCGGGAGAGGTTGATTGAGATGCTGGGGGAACTCACTAGTTAACTTGTTAATTTGACACCTGTGAGGGTCGGTTTATTAATGAGGATAGTTATGAAGGTAGTCTCTCG
>DFZX01000041.1 GCA_002383695.1 Caryophanales bacterium UBA4045 | reverse complement strand
CTTTCATCTCATCCATGCTGCTGTGACTGTAAAGGCCTTTCTGCACGCAATGCCGCTGAGTCGAGGGGATAAAGGTCAAAAGGAAGGGATATAGTAGTACAGCCCACTGAAATATGCACTGAAATGGATAAAAACGCACACCATATTAATTAATCGACACTCTCATAATCATCCTTAGAGTGTGCCTTGGGCGCAGGATTGGAACTCTAATTAAAGCCACACCACATTCGAATACTAATAAATTCTATTCAAAAAAACCCCTACGCTGAATCGCGCTAGGGCCCTCCAATGATCTACTCCCGTATAAACGGTATCTTTAATTCCACAATCGTCCCTGCTTGTTGCTTGCTGCGGATGAACAGACCATAAGGCTTGCCAAATGCTAATCGGAGTCGTTGATTGACGTTGCGAAGTCCGATATGCTCATTTTCCTGAAGCTGCTCCTTTTGGAAGCCTGCGTTCAAGGCATCCACGGTTAGCTTGGGAATCCCCACACCGTTATCACGAACAAGGATAATGATAACATTCCCTTTAGCATACACTCGGATCAGAATCGTACCCGGATGCGAGCTTTGCTTAATACCGAAGTATATCGCATTCTCAACAAGCGGTTGAAGCACCAGCTTTACAATCTTGCTATCTAACAAACGCTCATCAACCGTGAATTCGAACGACAATTTATTCTTATAACGGAGCTTCTGCATCTCAATATATAGCCGTACGTGCTCCAGTTCCTTGCGGATTGGTACAAGGTCCTCCTTGGTATCGAGCGTAATTCGTAGCAATTCTGATAACATAAGTAGCATCTGTGACACTTCATTCGGACCATTAGTCAGACGAATCGCCTTCCAGTTAATAGATTCGAGTGTATTGTATAGAAAATGTGGATTTATCTGCGCCTGCAATGCAATCGCTTGAGCCTTACGTAGCAGCTCGTATTTCTCCTGAAGCTGGCCCTCATTATACTGATTCTGGTTAAATGAAGCGGATAGATTTGAGAGAATGTAGCCTGTCTCATTCCATACCCGTTTCTGTTTGCCCAACAGCGTGAATGGGTTTTCCTTCTGCTCGATCAGAGATAGGATTTGGCGAATCGGGCTAAAACTTCGAACTGCAATAATGAATGCCAGCACAACTGCCGTACACATACTAATCGTTAGCAGCACAGCGAGTAGATTTATCATTCTGGCCTGCTGTTCTTGATATAGCTGCAGCGACGATATAGAGATATACGTCCATCCCTTGAGGGATTGGGACGGTAACACGGTGACAACCTGATCACTACCATGAAGCTTAACAATCCGTGAAGTAAATGGGTCCTTCATCACCTGAAATAGCTCGATGTCCACCTGCTGAATCGTCTTGTTGAGCTGATCACTGTCATAGTTGTACATGATCCTACCATCAGGTGCTACCACATAGATGCTCTGTTCTTGGACAGAGGTATCTATGAGCTGTCCCAGACGGATATGATCCATATTTACAAAAATACCGCCATTTCTATTGTCTTCCACAGTACCTGGAATTCGATTCATAAGACTCAGCAAGGGTACGCTGGCCCCCTCGTTTTCAGCTAGCGCCGTTACCCAGAATAGGCCATTCTTCTCCTGCTTATTATACGCCTCTGACCAATAACGGTTATAATTGGAGCTGAGTAGCCCGCCCGCACCTTCTATGAGAAAGTCATTGTATTCGGAATAAACATAGATAGAATCCATATAAATACTAGTGAGCTTCAATGTCTGCAGCACCTGCTTAATCCGCATGATGCGCACTGTATCATAGTAAGTCAGAGGAGAGGTTAAACGTTCGTTAAGAAACATAGCCACATCAGGGTCGTACCTGAGTCTGATGGACAATCGCTCCGCTTCCGACAAGATCATATCCACTGAGTTACCGGTACGAGTCAACTCATTCTGCGCGAATCTCTCGATTTCCGCCCGCATATTGGCATCATTATGCTTGTATACATAGAAGCTGATTCCTCCAAGCGGTACAATAATCATTACCATAATTAGCACAAAGTTTCGCAGAAGAATACTATTAAATTTATAATGTCGAATATAGCTCCACAGCTTGATCCAGTACTTGTTATTCATTAGCTCTCCCTGTACTCAGAAGGTGTCATCCCTGTAAATCGCTTGAACAGCTTCTGAAAGTGTTTGGCATTCCGATAGCCGACCAGCAGCCCGATCTCATATACCCGAATCGTTGGATCCTTAAGATAATCCATCGCTCTCTTCATCCTTAGACTGATGACAAAGTCGGAATAAGTTTGCCCCGTCTCCTGCTTGAATAGGCGGCTAAAATAGACAGGGTTCAGACTAACATGGTTGGATACACCAGCTAATGTCAACTCGTCATTCAAATGCTCGATGATATATTGCTTGGCCTGGGTAATAATCATTCGCTCATGATCCAGCTGTATATCCATATCCTGATTGGGATTATGGAGGATAGCAAACATTTGGCGACACCAATCTGCGATTTGCCCGTGTTCCTCCAGCTGGCTAAGCTCCTGCATAGAATCCTCCAGATCAGGCGCATTCAATTCGTCGCGCATCGTCTCTAGAAGTCCCATGACCGTCTCTTTGAGATCGACAGACTCACCTTCGGTCGTCCATGCCGGAGTACCTGGTCCATAGTCACCCTCTGTCAGCATCTCATGCATATGGGTATAGCTCTTCAGCTTCTCCAATCGAATCGATAGCCCTAGCAACGAGAACAGTGAGCTTTGGAGGTGAATGAAGTAACGCTCTGCTCGGCTTTCCAACTCATCAGCACCGATCTCAGTTAGGGTTGTCCCCACGATGATTAAACGCTGACTCCCCATATGTATGCAAGTGTAATGTACCTGCTCTCGCTCCTTCGTAATCGCCAGGCTTAAGGCATGCAGCTCTTCCGTATTTCCGCCTGTACTCACTCCCACGGATAACGCGCTTTCTACAGAGCGGGTCCAGTCAGCCTGAATGACACAGCAGGCTCCTCTATCAGGATCTACCGGTAGTCCCATCTGCTGCAACCGTATGCGAAGCTCACCACTGTCTTTACTCCATGCTCCACTGATGATTAAATTATAGAAGAACTGCTCCATCAGCAGAGAGAATAACGTGTTATAATGCTGACGCTGATGCTGTTGCAGCTCTCGCTCCCGCTTCTCCTGATTCAGCTGTTCATACATACTGCGAAATATACGATACACCTCTTCGAGATTGGTCGGCTTGAGCAAATAATGGGATACATCGTATTGAATCGCCTCCCTAGCGAGCGCAAACTCTTGAAAACCACTAAGAATGACTACCTTAATCGGCAGCTTATTCTTATGCACATGCTGCGCCAGCTCAAGCCCACTGACGAAGGTCATCTTGATATCGGTTAGAATCACGTCCACAGGATGCTTTGCTAAATAGGCGAGTACCTCTCGACCGTCTTCAAACTTCTCCACCACCTGAAAGCCGAGGCTCATCCAATCTATCATGTCGTGCAATCCTTCTCGGATATCTTCCTCGTCATCGACAATAATCAGTTTGTACACGTTCGTTCAGTCTCCCTTCCATCTAGCGTATTTTCACTTACAATAATTATAAGTATACACGCTAAATTCAATAACTTCTGCACTAACTATTTTCTGGAGGTCTTTTTAGAACAGTGCAGAACTTGAATCCCACGGTCAAAAAAGAGGGAGGAAGAAGGACAGTGTCCTTCTGGGGAGTACAAAACGGGCAGGTTTCGGTTAGTTAAACTTAGATAAAAATGCTTTTGTGACGAAGCTAGTGTTGATTGTTATGCAACTTCAACAGCAATATCAACGTGCGGAAATTCATTTGGGTAACTTTTGGGCGAAAACCTGCTGTAAAGCGAAGGAGATAGTCGATTAATCGACTATCTCCCTACAATCCTGCTACTTTCAGGCTCCGTTAGTCGATTATTTCGACTATCTGACTACAATCCCGCTACTTTCAGGCTCCGTTAGTCGATTATTTCGACTATCTCCCTACTATCCTGCTACTTTCCCGCTACTTTCAGGCTCCGTTAGTCGATTATTTCGACTATCTGACTACAATCCTGCTACTTTCCGACCCCGTTAGTCGATTATTTCGACTATCTCCCTACTATCCTGCTACTTCCGACTCCGTTAGTCGATTATTTCAACTATCTCGCTTCTCCGCGGTCACTTTTCCGGCTATAAATCTTGCTTGCTACAGTAGATTAAATAACCAATTGTATCTGATTCCCTGCAGAGTCGCTTAATATATATCCATCCAGCTCCTCTGTGACCGATACGCCGGATTGCTCTAGCTGACGAATCGCGCTCTGTCTTATTGCGTCATTCGGATATACAAGCGTATATCTATTCAATCCAACCATATTCTTCGGCGGTGTGGGTGCACCAACTCCCTGCCAAGTATTAATTGCGATATGGTGATGATAAGCTCCAGTGGACATGAAGGCAGCTTGAGGGTAGTACGACACAGTTTTAAAGCTAAGTCCGTCTAAATAAAATCGTTCCGCTTGCTTTAGATTTCCAACATGAAGGTGAATATGCCCCATGATAGTTCCCGATGGTAACCCGCTCCATGGCGCGTCACTCTCAGCGAGAATTCCCTTTGCGTCAAGCTGAAGTGTCGCCATCTCCACGAGGCCATTGTCCCAGCTCCACTCCGAGGAAGGACGATCCCAATAGATCTCGATCCCATTCCCATCGGGATCAGTTATATATAAGGCTTCACTCACAATATGATCTCCGGCTCCGAATCGATAATCTGTCTGCATCAAGTGTCGTAGGAATACAGCAAGATCACCCCGCTCAGGTAGCAATAGTGCAAAGTGGAACAATCCCGAATAACCTTCTGCAAGAGGAATGATATCTGCTGGTTGCAACAGCGTAACTAATGGTGTTGTCCCGTTGGCCGTAAGAACTGCCCGATCATCTGATCTTTCCAATACCTGCAAGCCAACGATATCTTCATAGAAGAGTACAGAACGATCTAACTCTCTCACCTTTAAATGGACTTCCCCGACATAAATATGTGGTGCTTGGTGAAATTGTCCCATGTGTAGCACATCCTTTTATTTTTGATTGAAATAACTTACTTTTAGTAATTAACTATATTATATATTGTAATTTTGATTGTGTAAAGCACTGAACTATTCATGACATTTCCTCCATCTTCTATTACGCTACCTTCCACTATGCCATTTAACGAAACCACAATAGACTAAACCACTTCAATCCTTCCACCAACGCAAATTAACGAAACGGGAATTCATTAATACCCGGATTGAGTTGATTAGCAGGCACATACTCCTCATTTAACTAATTCCCACTGCGTTAATTCAATCCGAATCTCTATGGAGAGAAATTTAGTCCATTCTCATTGCGTTAATCGAATACATTTAAGCACAATCATATTTGGAGGTTCGTTATTTCAAAGTGATGTGCTTATTGCAAGCTCGCACTCCATCGTCTCCCCGCAATATATCCAAGAAAACCTCCATAGCCTTTGTATAGAACGGTGAGACTCTCGTAATTAACGAGAAATTGCGAATGACAGGAAATTCACTAAACTGTAACATCTTCAAAGTACCGAGCGAGACTTCCTTCACAACTGTACAATGCGAGAGTAAAGTTATGCCCAGCCCGGCTTCTACAGATTCTTTGATGATTTGGGTGCTACCGAACTCCATGATGTTCTCCGGATTCAGCCCGAATGTTGCAAACATCTTATCTGTCGCCTCTCGTGTTCCTGACCCCGGTTCTCGAACGATCCACGTTTGCTCATTGAGTTCAGATAATTGCATAGGATCGCGATTGGCATAATCGTGATTCGCAGCAACAATAATAGACAGATAATCCTCTGCAAAGGGTTCAATATATAACTGTTTATGGGTTAACACACCTTCTACAATTCCTATATCTAATTGATGACTCACTACCAATTGTTCAATTTCCTTGGTATTGCCTATGGTGATCGTTGGCTTTACAAGCGGATACAATCTTTGCAATTGTGCAATGATGTGCGGGAGGACATATTCTCCGTACGTATAGCTTGCCCCAATGGACAAGCTGCCGTTAGCAGTCTGTGTCAGATCATTGATCAAATACTGCATTCGGGTGTAAAGCCCCAATATTTCTCTGGCATGATGATACACAATTTCCCCCGCTTTATTTAACCGCACGTATTTATTAGTTCGATCCAATAGCTTTGTGCCAACTATTCTCTCCAGTGTCTGGATGTATTGACTAACTGCGGGCTGGGTCATATGTAATTCTTCAGCTGCGCGTGTAAAGTTCTCCTTATCCGCTACAGTTACAAAAACTAATAAGGTTTGATCCAAGAGCTTAGCCTCCAATCCGCGTGAATTGATTCTAATCATACGATATTACTTATCATAATCATCGCAATGATTTATTTCTATTATCACTCATTATACCTTATTCTTGAAGTATGAAGAATAGTAAGGGAGACGAATATGGCGAACGCATCTAGACATACATGGCTATTCATAGGAATTGGATTTACCTCGTTGATTGCACTACTCGGTTATGGATTAGCAAGCGTACCTTGGATGGATCAGATAGGTCCACTGGCTTGTGCAATTATGATCGCCGTATTCTACCGTCAAATCTGGGGCTATCCCGAACATGCCCGTTCTGGCATTCAGTTTTCGGCAAAAAAGCTATTACGACTCGCCATTATCTTATTTGGTTTAAGGCTAAATATCGATATTATTATTCATCAAGGCTTATGGCTGCTAGTTCGCGACATAGGCACGATTGTTTTCTCCATCTTGATCATGGCTTTATTAGCCAAGTGGCTAAAAGCAGATGCCTCTTTATCTCTTCTACTTGGAATCGGTACCGGCGTTTGTGGAGCAGCCGCTATCGCAGCCGTATCCCCTATTCTCAAAGCGAAGGACGAGGACACAGCAATTGCTGCTGGCATCATCGCTCTAATCGGTACAGTATTTGCCGTTGCCTATACTTTATTGAGACCACTAATTGACTTAACCAATATTCAATATGGCATATGGTCTGGTGTAAGCCTGCATGAAATTGCACATGTTGCATTAGCGGCAGCACCTGCTGGGCAGGATGCCCTCGCCATTGGCTTATTGGCCAAGCTCGGGCGGGTGTTCTTGCTTGTTCCGCTCAGCTTTATGCTGATGTATGGGATGAAACGTACGGGGAGGGTTCAAGCTGGGGCCACAATCGAGTTCCCTTGGTTCTTAATGGGGTTTGTCGGGATGAGCTTCTTTGGCAGCTATGTTCTTGGCAAGCATCTTATCCTATCGGACAGTGTAATGAATACTATTGCAACGATCACAACATTCATTCTGACCATGGCGATGGTCGGGCTTGGACTTAACGTAAACCTAAAGGATCTACGCAAGAAAGCTCTGCGACCACTTATTGCCGTATCCATTACCTCCGTCCTACTATCACTCTTATCATTCGTTTCTGTAACAAACTGAGCTATTCCATCATTTTCTTAATTAACTCTCGATTGCGCTTCTTAAAGACCTCATTATGTGAAGAAACCATGGCAATTTTACCAGCATCTGGCTGGATATAGAGCTTTGCTTTATTAACCGCGTTGGCCGCATCCTGGAATGCACCCGCTATCAAATGTAGTTTTCCTTCATGCATGAGAATATCTCCCGCAGCATAAAGTCCATCTATTGAGGATTCGCTAGTTGTGTTCCCTGCAATATAGTAATTATCGGCTATTTCAATATTCAAATCACTGTTATCGAGTAATGTCGTATCCCGTTCATAACCATGATTAATGATCACTTCATCTATAGACAAATACGAAACCTCACCGGTTTCATGATTTGTTAACTCAACTCGTTCAATGACCTCATGATTATCACTAGCAATTAGCTTGGTAATCGATGTGTTCAGATAACACACAACAGAGCTGTTCTTTAATTGCGACACTTGAGCTTCATGCCCAGACAAGACACCTTTTCTATGCGTCATATAAACATGCTTGGCAATGGGCTCTAATTCATTGGCCCAATCTATCGCGGAATTTCCTCCTCCAGATATGATTACCGTTCGACCCTTGAATCGTAGTAAGGACTTGACCGTGTAATTCAGATTGGATACTTCAAAGCGTTCTGCACCCTCGATATCAAGCTTCTGAAAATTCAATATGCCGCTGCCAATGGCCACAATAACGGTCCTCGAATAATGCTTCTGACCAGAAGCTGCTTGTAAGATGAATATGCCTTCGTCATTCCGCGAAATCGACTCCACCTTCTCGCTTAACACGACTTCTGGGTGAAACGTTAAGCCCTGCTCCACAAGCTGTTCAATTAATTTAGCCCCTGAAATAGGTGTCTGTCCGCCTACATCCCAAATCATCTTCTCTGGATAAACATGTATTTTGCCACCTAACTGTGGTTGATATTCAATAAGCTTCGTTTTCATTTCTCTTAAACCACTATAGAAGGTTGAGTAAAGTCCTGCTGGACCTCCACCAATTACGGTTACATCGAATAATTCCTGCTGCTCCAAAATCCGTTCACTCCTCGGCAAAATTCAATATGGAATGATTATCATTCTCAATAGAATATAACCTCCTTTCTTCACTTTTACAATATAAATGTTGACAATCCATAAAAATAACCCTATATTTCTAATTGTTGATACTGATAATCATTATCATTGCCCGCATATCATAAACTAAAAGGAGAAATTCGAAATGAAAAAACTATTCATACCCTGTATGCTATTACTCGTACTTATGGTTAGCGCTTGTAGCAATGAAACAACAAACAAAGAGAACGATGCAGCTCCACCAGAGGATAACAAATCTGGCACGATTACATACCAATCTGAGACAGGACCGATTGAAGTTCCCGCAAACCCGCAACGAGTCATCTCCCTCTCCGGCTTCACTGGTAATGTCATTGATTTAGGCATAACTGTCGTTGGCACAGATGTATGGTCGAAGACGAACCCCACCTTTGAAGAGCAATTAAAGGATGTCCAAGAGGTTTCTGATGAAAGCTTAGAGAAGATTATTGAATTAGATCCTGATTTAATTATTGGATTATCGACGATTAAGAATATTGATAAATTAAACGAAATTGCGCCTACAGTCACTTATACATGGGCGAAGTTGGATTACTTAGCTCAGCACGTGGAAATTGGTAAGCTAGTCAATAAAGAGAAGGAAGCACAAGCCTGGGTTGATGACTTCCATAAACGCGCACAAGCCTTAGGCAGTGAAATTCAAGCGAAAATCGGCAAGGATGCAACCGTCTCCGTCATCGAAAGCTATGATAAAGCACTGTATGTGTTCGGCGATAACTGGGCACGCGGAACTGAATTGCTGTATCAAGAGATGAATATAAAGATGCCTGAGAAGGTCAAGGAAATGGCCTTAGAAGCAGGCTACTACGCCATCTCGGCAGAGGTAATTCCAGAATACGCTGGAGATTATATCGTGTTTAGTAAATATTCGACCGCAGATAATTCTTTCCAAGGAACCGATACGTACAAGAATATTCCAGCTGTCAAGAATAAACGCGTATTTGAAATGGAAGGCCAAGGCGCCTCCTTCACAGATCCGGTCACATTGGAAAAGCAACTCGAATTTTTCAGAAAATCCTTTCTAGGCAACTAATTTCAAAGGGGATTCTTATGTGATGGTAACCAATAATCAACAGCGTCCCTTCCGATTCATATATAAGCTAATCATAGGCATTGTCCTGCTTATAGGGATGTTTGTCATAGGCATGATATTCGGTGCAGCAAGTATCGGGCTTCACGATGTGTGGTTGGCGCTTACCTCATCTGTTGCGGGTGAGAAGATCTCAATCATCCGTGAAATTCGCTTGCCCCGTGAAATTGCGGCGATATTCGTGGGAGCAGCACTATCTGTATCTGGAGCTATTATGCAAGGGGTGACTCGAAATCCTCTTGCTGATCCAGGTTTACTTGGATTAACGGCAGGTGCTTATGTGGCACTGACAATTGCCATTACCTTTATCCCCTCAGTCAATTATTACGGAATAACGATAGCTTGCTTTATAGGAGCCGCACTCGGCACTATGTTGGTTATTGCGATTAGTGCCCTGAAGCAGAGCGAGTCCTCTCCGCTTAGAATCGTACTCTCTGGATCAGCAGTGTCAGCCTTTCTATATGCGATTGCAGAAGGAATTGGCATTTACTTCAAGGTGTCCAAGAATGTTTCGATGTGGACTTCAGGAGGAATGATCGGAACGACTTGGAGCCAGCTCCAAGTCATTGTTCCTTTTATTATCGTAGGAATCGCTGTTTCACTCTATCTCTCCAGACAGCTCACCATCCTTAGTCTGAATGAAGATATTGCCGTCGGATTAGGTCAGAGAACAGCGATCTTAAAAACTCTCCTATACATAGTAACGATTGTACTCGCTGGCAGCTCTGTAGCCCTAGTCGGTAATATGGCTTTTCTCGGTTTAATGGTGCCTCATATCGTTCGTGCGTTTGTGGGTACAGATTACCGTTATATCCTGCCGATGTCTGCTATCTTCGGAGCCACAATCATGCTCTTTGCTGATACCCTTGGACGTACAATCAATGCCCCCTATGAAACACCTGTGATAGCCATTGTTGCCGTATTAGGCATACCTTTCTTCCTGATCATTGTGCGCAGAGGAGGCAAGATGCTCTCATGATACGACAAGCATTAATAAGAAAACAGCGACTCATTGTCTATGTATTATTAGCACTCATAGTGATAACAACCGTTGTCTCCATGGGATTAGGCTACTCCAAGCTATCCTATGACAGACTGATTCCAACCCTGATCGGTCAAGGCTCGTTTAAAGAGGATTTTGTTCTATTCTCCATTCGATTACCTCGTATCATCGTTACGCTATTGGCAGGTATGGCGCTTGCACTATCTGGTGCCATCTTACAAGGCGTTACCCGGAATGATCTGGCCGACCCAGGTATTATCGGTATTAACTCTGGCGCTGGTGTTGCGATTACCATCTTCTATTTGTTCGCCCCTATCGATGCAGGCTCATTCGTTTATATGCTCCCACTTGTTGCTTTTGTCGGTGCAATAGTAACCGCTTTCTTCATCTATGTATTCTCTTATGATCGGAGCGTTGGTGTTCAACCCATCAAATTAGTACTCATGGGTGTTGGTTTCTCAATCGCACTATCCGGGGCAATGATCGTACTTATCTCCTCTGCGGAACGTACGAAGGTAGACTTTATCTCGAAATGGTTGGCAGGGAATATATGGGGTGCTGATTGGCCATTTATCTGGGCGATCCTACCCTGGTTAGCTATTCTCATTCCATTCGCCTTATATAAAGCGAATCAATTAAATCTGCTCGGTTTAAGCGAGCCCGCGGCCGTTGGTGTTGGGGTGTCGATTGAGAAGGAGCGTATTGTATTGCTGATCACCGCTGTTGCCTTGGCAGCCTCGGCAGTTTCTGTTGCAGGGGGCATCTCTTTCATCGGTTTAATGGCTCCGCACATAGCAAAGGCTTTAGTAGGACCGCGCAATCAGCTATTCATCCCCATCGCAATTCTCATTGGCGGCTGGCTGCTATTATTCGCAGATACCATCGGTCGTAATATCGTTGACCCTGATGGCATTGCCGCAGGTATTATGGTCGCTTTGATCGGTGCTCCTTACTTTATTTATTTGATACTGAAAAAATAGTTATCCCTATTGATGAAGTAGTTATATGAGCACTTCCTTGATATGAAGCTGACTTTCCACGTCCAGTCTTATAAACTCATCTTCAATTCTAACTACTGGATCCATATCATATTGGGGATTCATATAAACAACCTCACCTAGTCTATCGTCTGTCAGCACGACCTGCTTTCCGACCAAGCTATTGGTAATGTTCTCAATGAATAGGGTAACAATATGCGGGTCTAACTTACCAAATTTGTCATCCCTCATCTGGGATACAATATCGTAGAACGGAATAGCCTTGTGATACGGACGATCAGAGGACATGGCATGAAATATATCAGCAACAGCGATAATCTTACCAAATAGGTCAATTTGATCCTTCTTCACTCCAAATGGATACCCGGAGCCATCCTCTCTTTCATGATGCTGTAAAGCACCAAGCGCTATTCTATGGCTCACCCCAACGGTGCTCTTCAGCATTTCATAGCCAAGAACGGTATGTTGTTTGACCGTATGATACTCTTCAGCAGTCAGCTTGCCCGGTTTCTGTAGGATTTCGAGCGGAATCTTTAATTTACCTACATCATGCAAGGTGGCTGCTAGCGAAAGAGATGACAATTCGACCTCCTTCATATTCAACCACTTCCCAATTAAACTAGCTAACACGCCAACACCGATATGATGTCGATGTGTGTAATCATCCTTCGCTTTTATCGCTTCGAATAGGAGAAATATATCCAGAGAATGGGCGATTTTATGAACAGCAGGGATCACTGTATTCTTAAAATCCATAATGGGGATTTTGTTAGTCTGCGAGATAGATTTGAAAAGCTCGTTGGATTGGTCGACCGTTTGTTCAGTTAACTGCCTGTAATGAATGCTCTTATCCTCATTCTCCAATGATATAGAAAAACGATCAATTTGGTGCCGATTCATTAAGTCCAAGTGTTTTTTTTCGATTACTGTATTCGCTGGTATGATGACTAAACCAAACCGATTTACAACAACGCTGGATACCTTCTCACCTAACAAGCTATTCATAGCTCTCCTGCCTCCTAACCAGCAACATAGTCCAGATTATGGCTATAACCATATTTTCTCTCAATGAAATCAATTATAGCTCCACCCAATGACAGTATAATGACAAAACCTGGAGTGGACTATTTAATAGAAATTTAAGAATTGTTTCGTGGCAGTTAAGGTTTATTTTAGAGGCGATTAAGGAGTGGGGGGTATGATAGTAACAGATGGAAGAGGAATAGCTTCCACGAAGAGGAGGAGTTTAGTCACGAAGAAAAAATATGGTTGGATGGGTTTGGGCATCGCCGTAAGTAGCGTCCTGTTAATAAGTTCTGTATATGCTGGAGTTGGGGATTATGCTGGGTACGAGGCTTATAAATCTGCTATTAAAGAAACGTCGAAGGTACAGAGTGCTACGGCCAATGTGAATGTAACGGTGAAGGATAATGACCAGACGATTATTTCACTGAAATCTACAGTTAAGAGTGACAGCAACACAGATGTATCCAGTGCTACGTTGGAGCTCACGGGTGGATCTATGGTTCAATCCGCTCAGATGTACCAGCAGGAGGACCAGCATGTTCTCAAGCTTAGCAACAGTGATGTCTATAACATTATCGCCTCTGACGAGTACGAGGGTGATCGATGGAAGGGACATACGCAGATCAACTCCGCTCAACATGATGAATCTTTCTTAGAAGTAGAGAACCTCATAGACTCCTTGGTTGGAAATTTGCGAAGTCAAGTTTTGCTTAGTGATACAGATAACAGTGGACAGGAAATCACCATGGAGCTCAAGGGTAGCCAAATCCCGACTCTTGTTAATACCGTTGGCTCATTAATCATTAAACATAGTGGGCAGAATATCGCTGAGAATACTACGCAAGAGCACCCTATAACAGAATGGATGAACACCGACTTCGTTAACGATATGCCAAAGCTAGTATCGGAAATCTCCATTCACTCCATCACGCTTAAAGCTAATATTGATCAGAATAATTTTATTACTAGTCAAGATGCAAGCTTCGTTGTTTATGGTACTGATGCTGCCGGAGTTGACCACGAGGTCATGTTCAGCATCGAAGCAGATTTTAGTGACTATAACGATACGACTCCTGACCAGATTGATCTGACTGGCAAACAAACAAAGCTGATGAATGTTGAAGATTTCGAGGATTTCGAAGAATAAGCTTTCGTTGAGAGGAGCAGCTCCATGTCACATATCATTGAAGTAGAAGGACTTACGAAGTTTTACTCGAATCAACGCGGCATACAGGATATTAGCTTTAACGTCAATCAAGGTGATATCTATGGTTTCTTCGGGCCTAACGGCTCGGGGAAAACCACCTTGATGAAAATTCTGACCGGCTTAATGAGAGCAGACCGCGGTAAGGTAACCCTGTTCGGCTATGATGTCAGTACCCATTATGAGCAAGCCATAGCGAAGGTCGGTAGCTTGATCGAAACCGCCGATGCTTATGAATATATGAGCGGATATAAGAATTTAGTGCAGCTTGCCAGATTCTACCCAGACCTGCCTAAGAATCGGATAGAAGAAGTGCTTGATCTCGTTGGATTATTGGCTTATCGGAATGAGAAGGTTCGACAATATTCCTTGGGAATGAAACAGAGGCTAGGAATGGCCTCTGCCATTCTCTCCAATCCTCAGCTGGTTATTCTCGATGAGCCGACTAACGGTCTGGATATTGAGGGGATGGTTGATGTTCGCGAGACGATTCTTAAGCTGTCGAGGGAGCAAGGGATAACCTTCTTCATCTCTAGCCATCTGATTCGTGAGATGGAGCTCATGTGCAACCGCCTAGGTATTCTCTACCAGGGTAAATTAGTTAATGAAGCCGTAGTGAGTAATATACTAGATACGCCTGGTGGCTCACTTGAACAATATTTTCTGAGCCAAATTGAACAAGAGAAGAGGGAGAATGCTCATGTCTAGCCTAATCGCTACGATTATTAATGAAACGGAACGGCAGCTTCTGAAGAAGAAGACGATATGGTTTGTACTGCTATCCGCCCTTCTCCCTGTCGGCGCTGCTGTTATACTGGCTAACTTCCAGCAAAATCTAGGCTTATCCGCTGTGTCAACGGCGGACTTTCCGATATTAATTCTTGGTGTATTCACTAGCTTTCTGTTGCCCTTATTCGTATTCATGGCGGCAGCAGATATGTTCGCTGGTGAGATATCCTCGCGCACAATGAAAATCACCTTGCTTCGACCAATTACTCGCTTTAAGGTTTATGTCTCTAAGCATATTACTTTATTGCTCCACATCGTTCTATACCTGGCAGTGGCCGGAATTGCCTCCATCAGCTCAGGATTCTTCTTCAATTCTAGAGGAGATACATTAGAGGGTGTTATCGACGCTGTAATTTCCTATAGTGTAGCCGCAATTCCATTCATTGCGATTAGTGCTTTCGCAATCATCGCCGCACAGCTGTTCCGAAGCGCCAGCACGGTTCTTGTCCTATGTATCCTGATTTATCTAGCTGCTTATGTGACCTCATTCTTCCTTCCAGGGGTTTCTATGTACTCATTAACATCTTACACCGACTGGCATTTGCTATGGTTAAACAGCTCCTTTGCAGCTGGCAAAATCACAAGCATCTTCATGTTTCTGACTGCATGTAGTATATTGTTGTTTACAGTAGGCTTTTACTTATTTGACCGTAAGGAATATTAGCAGCTACTGTTAGAAGGGGTGTACACGATGTCTATTCGGATCCGTCTATTGCTATCTTATATCGCCATGCTCCTGGTCCCCTTAATTCTGCTTACCCTTGCCGTAGTGTTCGTCTTGGTTTCTCTGATTGGTGATATCAAAGGCTTATACAAGATCGATATCCGCGAGGGTAACCCTTTCACAACGATCATTCAGAAGCAGAAGGAGATCCTTGATGATATCAGGCAGCAAGCGACGAAGAACCCTGAGTCCTTGACAGACCCTGATTTCCTTCAAATATGGAACCCCCAGCTACAGGACATCAATATGGGTATGGTTGTGCAGAAGAATGATGATATCATCTACGCATCTCCTAACATTAGTGGCTCTGACTATGTCAAAGGGATCTCTGCACATTATTCTGAACGAATTGAGGGTGAACAGGCTAAATTTGCTGTGCCTTTCTTCCTATCCGATAAGTATCAATTTAAGTTCTCGGATCACAGCAATGGCAGTGTGTTCTTCATTACTAACGCAAGTCCCTTTGGAAAATTCGCTGGCAAATATCTGTACACATTAATTGCTACGCTATTGATCATTCTAGTCGTTACGAATGGTTTATTAACCTACTTCGTATCACGCAGTATTGTACGTCCCTTGAAAGCTCTGCAGAAGGCGACTGAACAGATTAAGGAAGGAAATCTGGACTATGCGGTCATATCGGAATCCAAGGATGAGATTGGCGATTTGTCCCGCTCCTTCGAGGAAATGAGAGGTAGACTAAAGCATTCTGTACTCGTACAGCTCCAATATGAGGAAAACCGTAAGGAGCTTATCTCTAATATCTCACATGATTTGAAAACCCCCATTACGAATATAAAAGGGTACGTCGAGGGTATCATGGATGGGGTTGCAGATACGCCAGAGAAGCTTGACAAGTATGTGAAGACCATCTACGCTAAGGCCACAGATATGGATCGATTAATCGATGAGCTATTTCTCTTCTCTAAGCTTGATCTGCACAACGTCCCCTTCCACTTCGAGCATACGGATATCTATAGCTTTCTACAGGATTGCGTGGAAGAGGTCCAATTCGATTTGAACAAACAGCATATTTCCCTTGAGCTCCTGCCTACAGTGAGTACGCCTATGTATACAGCTATTGATAGAGAGAAGCTTAAGCGGGTACTGCTCAATATCCTGGAGAATTCAGCCAAGTATATGGATAAATCAGAGGGCTTCATCACCATTCGCCTCATCGAGCAAGCGGACTGGGTGCTGATTCAAGTTGAGGATAATGGGCAGGGTGTTACGGAGGATGCATTATCAAGCATCTTCGAGCGATTCTACCGAACGGAACAGTCTCGTAACACAGCTACCGGTGGTAGCGGCCTCGGACTTGCCATTGCCAAACAGATCATCGAGGGCCATGGTGGAGAAATTCGAGCTACAAGTCAGCTTGGTGAGGGAACTAGCATCTACTTCACACTAAAGAAGGCACAGAATACTTTGAAGGAAAGTGAAATTTAATTAAGAATGGGGCAATTACCATGGCCAGAATATTAATCATCGAGGATGAAGCAAGCATAGCCGAATTAGAGCGAGATTATCTGGAGATCCATGGGTATGATGTGGATATAGAGCATAGCGGAGATGTCGGCTTAAGCCGAGCATTAAACGAGGACTACGATTTGATTATTCTCGATTTAATGCTGCCTAAGGTGGATGGCTTCGAGATTTGCCGCAAGATTAGGAGTGCGAAGGATACTCCGATCATTATGATTTCTGCCAAGAAGGAGGAAATTGATAAAGTCCGCGGCTTAGGCTTAGGTGCTGACGATTATATGACCAAACCCTTCAGCCCAGGAGAGATGGTTGCCAGAGTGAAAGCCCACTTGGCTAGGTATGTGCGATTTACAGGAAATCAAGCACAGAAGAACGAGGAAATACGGATCCGCGGACTGTTTATTGATAAAACCTCTCGTAGGGTACAAGTGAATGGTGAAGAAATCCCTTTTACAACCAAAGAATTTGATCTACTCGCCTATCTCGCCCAGCATCCAAACCGTGTATTCAGCAAAGACCAGCTGTTCGACAGCATCTGGGGACAAGAGGCGTTCGGTGACAACAGTACCGTTACTGTACACATCCGTAAGCTTCGAGAGAAGATCGAGCTTGACTCCTCCAATCCACAATACATTGAGACCATCTGGGGTGCCGGCTATCGATTTAAGCTGTGAGTGCTTCATGCGCTAACGAATTTGCGTAGCAAGCAGTAAGAAAAAAACAAATGTTCCTGCAATTAAAGATTGCAATTGTCCATTTAACGAAACGAGAATATACTAAATCGCATCAAACACCCCACTGATTCAATTTAACACAACGTGAGTTGACTAATACCTTGACCGCGTTGTTAGGAGGCACATTATGCAGATTTAATGAATTCCCATTGCGTTAATTCAACCTGAATCTTTATCAAGAGTAATTTAGTCAATTCTCAATGCGTTAATTGAAGAACTTAAGCACATTCTATTCGGAAGGTCACCGATAATATTGAGAATCAGGAATGTGGCATGGAGAAGCCTTTGATTCGCCTTGAAGCTTTGGCGGTAACTTGCTTGAACAAAGCAGGGGCTCTTCCCTCTATGAGGTTTTGTTGTCCCCACTTCATAGGTACTACTGCCCCCTCCGACTCCCTTCCCGCAGCTCGCCACTTCACCTTTCGGGCTTATAAGTCCGCTCCTCTGAGAGCAGCCCTCTTACAGCTTAATTTAAACAACATCCCATTATGCAGCCACATCCCTCTTCGTAAACATAAGCCAGGCAACCAGACTGAATATAATGTAATAAACAGCTAATACAGTAACGGAGAAGGTCATTGTCATGCCATCATGGAACGGTCGGCCGCTAAGATGCTGTGTTAAATCAATATTGGCGAATAATACATACTTGCTCCAAGCGTATCGATGTACTAGCTCTAAGGAGATGAATCCGGCAAATAATGCGAAGATGGAGAAACCAATGGCCATCGAGCTGCTACGGAATGCAGCAGAAATCATAAAGGCCATCGTAACGAACATAATTGTGGATACACTGTTCAACAGATAGGTTTTCCATAGATTGGCGACCATATTATGTTCGCTAACCACCCCTTCAGAATTGATGCTTACTAAAGGTATGTTCAAATGCTCGAATTGATAGAGCAGACCGTTTAATAGAACTGAGGATATGAAAAGCAAGACCACTAGAAGTATACCGAAAATAATAACGGATATATACTTGGATATAAGTATCTTAAGCCGGCTCGCCGGTCGGATCAGCAGTAGCTTGATCGTACCTGTAGAGAATTCGCTGGCCAAGCTATCCCCAGCTATAATGACGATGATCAGTGTGATCAGAACAATTAGCTCTGAAGAGCCATTAATTCCATCCCACATCGTATCGGATTCTGGTCGAATATTATGCGCAAGGCGGTATTCATGAATGGCGACTTGATTTTCATAATACTCTCTTAACCCCTCCTGAATATCCGGGTTGCTCAGCTCCTTCTTCTGGTCCAGCATCTCCTCTGTCACCTGATTCTGCCATACACCATCCGTTGTTTGGGCTTCCTTGTTATCGTAATACCATTCTAATAAACTACCCGTGCATACGATAACAATCAATATCCCAACCAATACCCAGGTACGCCAGCGACGATAAATTTTCATATTCTCATTCAGAATTAAATTAACCAATTTGCTCACTCCCTGTCATTTCTAAGAATCGATCCTCCAATGATTGGCGAAGCACACGAATTCCATAGATATGGATGTTCATCTGTACGAGATGAGCTACGATTCCAGGTATTTGATCTCGCTCAGCGATGAGCTCCAAGCCTTTGGGCCCAGCCTTCACTTCTCCAACACCGTATACTTCCTTAATCGCTGATAGGGCTTCATCCATAGGTGAAGCTTCGATTAAGTAGGTTTGTGCCATTTCGTTCGAACCAATGAAATCCTGAATCAGCTTAACGTCGACTAGCTTGCCCTGCTGAATGATAGCTACCCGGTCACACATCAGCTCCATCTCGGATAACAGGTGACTGGAGACGATAACGGTGATTCCTTCTTCCTTGGTCAGATAGCGCAGATAATCTCGGAGCTCACGAATACCCGCTGGATCTAGGCCATTCGTCGGCTCATCCAGAATGAGCAGCGACGGTTTATGCAGTAGCGCCTGAGCGACTCCCAAGCGTTGACGCATACCCAATGAGTACTTACTTACCTTATCGTGAATACGGTTTTCTAGCTTAACCAGTTTAATCACTTCATTAATCCGATGCTTCGTTATACCTGGTATCATACGTGAGTAATGAACCAGATTGAGATAACCACTTAGATACTTGTACATCTCTGGGTTTTCTACAATGGCACCAACATGGCGGATGGCTTGCTCAAACTCAGTCTTGATATTCTTTCCCTTAATCCATATTTCACCTTTGGTTATAGACATTAAACCAACCATCATTCGAATTGTTGTTGTCTTACCCGCTCCATTCGGGCCTAGAAACCCGAATATTTCCCCTTTCGGCACGTCGAATGTGAGATTATCGATGATCGTTGTACGCCCAATTTGTTTGGTTACATTGCGAAGACTGACGATAGGTTCGTTGCTCATGAACAGAATAGGCCTCCCTTATTATCATTTGTTGAACATTATTTACTTGCATGTATAGTCAGACGGGCTTGACTAATATCCAGATTCACCTGCCAGGCTCCACTTCCAATGACTCCGCTCATATGAGTTTCATCGGTCTTGCTTACTTCTTCAATTTGGAATGGTAAATGTGTTCGAATAGACCCGTAGGTTACCTTAGCATCTACTGTATAGCCTTCTGATTCGGACAAAATCAAGCTTATATCCTCTGATTTAGCTTCAACTTGAATATCATTCCGGATATGGGCCAATTGGACTTCGGATTGATGACTTTTGACCTCTACAGGTCCTCCGATATCCCGCAGGTGCACAGTGCCACTATAAGACGTAGCTGTAACGCCATCCGAAATACCAATTATGAAATGATCTCCCTGCTCGCTGTCGATTACAATTTCACCTTCTATATGCTCAATATCCGTATCACTTAGCTGGGTTTCCAGTTCAACGTTGCCTTTGATATCTGATACGAATAGCTGATGATACGTTTTATTCACCTTCAGATTTCCTTCCACATTAACAATTTCCATTAATCCATTGTATGATTTGGCATCAATATCCCCTACTGTTCCATCGATCAGAACGGACCCATCTTCACTCTCAATCCATAATTTCATACCATCAGGTACGAACAGTACATAATCAATGGACAACGAAGAGCTATTCGCCCGTTTACTCTCAAGTGAGGAGATTAAAGATAACTTTCCATTGTTCGTTATCTGCTCTACGATTACTTCATTCAATTCTCGATCTGACCCTTTATGGTCAGTATGGGTAACTGCATATTCTAACCGAATGGTATTCCCTTCTGCACGCGCTACCGCGATATCTCCTCTTGTATTGACTAGAGATAGCTCATTCACACTCGCCCGCTCAATCTCCAGCTGCTTCTGAACCGTCTTCGTTAAAGCCTTATGTGCTTCTTCATACTCATCTGTCCTCTGTTCATTCTCAAATTGTTCACCGAATTCTGCGACCACTTCCTCTCTGTAGAACCAGATATCTAGAATCAACAGAATCAGCAATAGGATAACAGAGGCTAGAATTACTTTTCTTTTTTTGCGGAAAGTCATCCTTACACCTCCACTTCTTGTTCGAGAATATAACCGCTTAACCATAGAATCCCTATACTAAATAACAACAAAATGATAAATGGGCCGGAATGCAGGAACAGAACATCACTCTCCCTATCTCCCAAGTAAATATCAGGCGTCCAATGAAGTAGATTGGATAGGAGCGGCGATAACCGAAAAACGACCCATATTGTACCTAGAAACGCACTAAACATTACCAACCACTTAAGCTTTGCGACAAGCTGACCAGACAGAAAGGCAAATTGCGTCACAATCAGCAGGAAGATCATCCCCAACAGACCCATCCAAAAGCCGTTTAATGTAATATTAAGAAGCGTAGGTAGTACGTCCGCCACGTCCACATTGTCTTTCAAATCGTCTAATTGAGTACGTAATAAGATGATGCTGAAGCTAGCCACAATACATAAACAAGTGATGAGAAGTAGAGATATAACAGCTGCCAGCTTCGCGGTTAACACCTTCCAGCCGCGAATAGGCAAGGATAGGAGTAGGAAGATCGTATTCGATTTCCATTCCGTATGCAGCTGGTAGTAACACGTACCCATTACAGCTGCTGCTAATAATAGCAGTGGTAGCAATAGCGAGGTAATGAAGATGACATCATTATTCCAGACATGACTCTTGTAGAGGATGAATAAGTGCCACAAGACAACCAGCATCGAAATGATCATGTACAAGGGTACAATACTTTTAAATTCCTTGATAAATAATTGGCGGAATCTCATCTACGTATACACCTTCTCCCATATGTTCTCCAGCGAGCATCCATATGCTGACCGCAGATTTTCTGCTGAATCATATATTTTCACTCGTCCGTTATGCAAGAAGACTACATCGTCAAACATCGGCTCCGACTCATTCACGGAGTGAGTGGATAGTACAATCGTCTGCTCGCCGGATTCATATTCATTGATAATGGAGCGAATAATTTTCGAGCGGGATGGTGGGTCGATCCCAGAGAATGGCTCATCTAGTAGAACAAGTGGTACATTTCTAGATAACGCAGCAATCAATTTCAGTCGAGCCCGCATGCCCTTTGAAAGATTCTTCACCTTCTGACTTCCGTCCAAATCCATCGTCACCAGCATCTCAGCTGCTTTATCCGCTTGCCAATCACTGTAGAAGCTTGATATGAATCTTAACGTCTCTGTAACCGTCATCCACCCATACAAATGATCGATTTCAGGCAAATAGGCAACATGATTCTTATTATGTACATCAGGCTCCCTACCATTAACACGAATTGTGCCTGAGGATGGATAAATCAAACCCGCTGCCATCTTGAGCAATGTTGATTTTCCGCTGCCATTAGGACCTAACAAACCCACGATGCTGCCTTTCTTAATCTGAAGATCAATGTCGGTTAAAGCTTGCTTTAATAAATATCGTTTGCTAACTCCCTTTAATTCGATCATCATCGGTTCCTCCAAGATGGACACAGACTACCCCTCCTCACGATCTATGAATAATTGTGTATGCAGAATTTCCCTTGTCTCTTCTGGTCCAACACCCAATCCACGCATTTCCTCCAAATAGGCTAGTGTAGCCGCAAGCACCATCTCCGAACGAATACGAGCAAGCAGCTCTACGTCATTGCTAATGAAGGTTCCCTGTCCCCGTAACGTCTCCGTCAGCCCCTCTCGTTCCATCTCCTGATACGCCCTCTGAACCGTATTGGGATTCACCTTCGATATCTGGGCTTGCTCCTTATGCGAAGGAATCTTATCACCCGGCGTGAGCTCGCCTCTCGCCAATGACTTCTTAACTTCATCAACCATCTGCAAATAAATAGGCTTTGAGCTATTAAAATTCAGTTGCACAGCTATGCCTCCCTTGCATTGCGAATCGGTGCACTATTGAACTAGTGTGCTATTACCATATCTGTAACGGATCCAATTGTCAAGAAAAAAATATGATAGCAAGATTAACTTCGGCCATCTCCCTTTGTAGCTATCTGGAGCAATATTTGTTCATCATATATTCGCAAAAAAAAGAGGCCACAGCTTGATTAACAAGCATGTTCCCCTAGTTACGATTTGAGCAGCTTCGACGAGACAAATATATTAGTTTATGATCAATTACCAATATTCTTAATATGGGTCGGCTTCATGACTTTTCTTCACAGCATCCTTTGTTGCTATGTTCATAGCTAATGTACCTTGTCCATACTTCGAATTGCCTGATTCACGACCTAGCGGTTTGATCTCGGCATTCGTTCCTTCCATCTCTCTCACCTTCTGATCGATGCCTTCCTTCACACGGAGACCATAGTTTTCATCGGCTTGTGTGAAGTGGTCAATCATGGCAGCTTGAATGCGAATGTCACACACCGCAAGTGCTTCGGATAAATTTTTAATCAATTCATCTCGCTCCCAATCTTCAAATTCTCGATATGTATGACCCGCTTGACCATAGTTGTTCGGCCGATCGATGGGCGCACTCATAACTGCGGCATTATACAGGGGCTGATGTGGCGGACGATTCGCTTTACTTGCTTCCTGATAACCGCCAATCATGGACGGCTCGTAATTAATATGTGCATTAGGTCCAGACTCCTTAGGATCACGGAAATCCATCTGACCGCGGTGCTGGTTCGTGCGTACTGGTACTATCGGTGCGTTCACAGGCAATTTCAGGTAGTTCGCACCTACTCGATAGCGCTGCGTATCCGAGTACGAGAAGGTTCTACCTTGTAGCATCTTGTCATCGGAGAAGTCCATTCCGTCGACAAGCACCCCTGTACCGAAGGCGGCTTGTTCAATCTCCGCATGGAAATCCACTGGATTACGATCAAGGACCATACGCCCCACTGGTAGCCATTGGAACTTATCCTCCGGCCAGAGCTTCGTATCATCGAGTGGATCAAAGTCAAGCTCCGGATGGTAGTCATCCTCCATCATCTGCACGAAGAGCTCCCATTCTGGATAGTCCTTACGCTCAATCGATTCATATAAATCCTGTGTCCCATGACCGACGTTATTCGCTTGAATGGTGTTGGCCTCTTCCTGCAATAAATTACGGATACCCTGCTTCGGCTCCCAATGATATTTGACCAGCACGGCATCGCCTTTATCATTGATCCACTTATATGTATTCACACCAGAGCCCTGCATATGTCGGTATGTTGCAGGAATACCCCATGGGGAGAATAGAAATGTAATCATATGTGTGGCCTCTGGTGAACGGGATACGAAGTCAAACATCCTCTGGGGATTGGGTACATTCGAAGCCGGATCCGCTTTAAATGCATGTATCATATCGGGGAACTTCATGGCATCACGAATAAAGAAAATTTTCAAGTTGTTCCCTACTAGATCCCAGTTGCCGTCCTCCGTATACATCTTTACCGCAAAGCCACGCGGATCTCGTGCTGTCTCCGGCGAGTCTTTCCCACCTGCTACAGTCGAGAAGCGAACCATTAACGGCGTTCTCTTCCCCGCCTTAGCGAACACTTTCGCACGGGTAAACTTCTCTACAGGCTCATTACCGACCTTACCATACGTCTCAAAATATCCGAATGCACCCGTTCCTCGAGCATGAACTACTCGCGCTGGTACCTCCTCACGATCGAAGTGTGATATTTTCTCAATCAGATGATAGTTCTCAAGAGTGGCCGGACCTCGATCACCAACTGTGCGGATATTCTGGTTGTCGAACACCGCATGGCCTTGGCGTGTTGTCAACGTTTCACGGTTCACTTCTTGCCCCTTTGTAGTGCTCCTATCTATGCTATCCGTCAAACCAAAAACCTCCTCATGGTAGTTGCCTCTAACTTGCCCCTCATTCGGGTAACTTATACGGTTCCATGAACCCTTCAGCAGACAAAAAGGCACTCGCATTGAGTGCCTTGATAACAAGATTTATATTCATTTAGGAATGATTGGTTTTGGCTTTGTTGGCCGGTGCAAACCAGCCGAGGAGGGCAATAGCTATCAAGACTCCATAGAAGACAAGAGTCCAGCCTGTGCTATGTGGAAAATCATGATCAAAGACACCTATATCCTCATGCGCAAGGGTAATCACAGCAAGCTTCACGCCAACCCAGGCTACTATCGCATAAGCCGTTGTCTCCAGGGCTGGGCGTTGTGCAAGTAGCTTTACAAACCAGGTAGCCGCGTATTTGATTAAGACTAACCCAGCAATACCGCCAAGAACGACTACAATAAATTGTCCTCCGTCCATACCGCCGAAATTGCCAAGAGGAGAATCCGGTAGACCTAGCGCGAGAGCAACCGCGGCAAGAATAGAGTCAATCGCAAATGCAAGATCTGCAAGAGCAATCTTGCCTACTGTTGGCCAGAAGCCTTTCCCCGAGGATTGTTCTGCCATTTCCCCATGAAGGGGATCCCTTCCTCTGCTCAAGCGTGCCTGGATGATGTGCTTTAAACCAAGATATAGCAGATAGGCTGCCCCGAGCGCCTGCACCTGCCATACATTGGCAATAAATGATATCGCGAATAGAGCCCCAAACCGAAAGATAAAAGCCATCATGATCCCGTAATTAATGGCCCTCTTCTTCTGGTCCTCCGGTAGATGCTTCGCAATCACCGCCAGCACAAGCGCATTATCGGCTGATAACAAACCCTCCAATCCGATAAGAATTAATAATGTCCAAGCATACTGCAGCCATATTGATTCCAAGTTAACTTCTCCTCTCTTATATTAATGATTTCGATTTCGACATGGCAACGCATTTATTCACCCTTTCATCTTGTCCATTGTTGGCGCTAATGTTGCATCCATCGAGAATCGTCAACGATGAAACCATCTAGTCCATGTTCCAGGGCAAGCTTAAAGGCTGCATTTGCGAGAGCCCTAGCGCGGCTTCAAATGTTGACCTACACTAATTTATGTCCACAGTTCGCACAGAAATTGCTCTCACCCGTTTTCGTACCACAATTGGGGCAGAAGTTAGATCTTACTTGGGGTGCAGATTGTTGCTTCTGGTTCTGATTCGTTGCGGCGTTCGTTTGGTTCGTTTGGTTCGTTTGGTTCGGATTTATATTCTTCATCATCTCATTCGCCACATTCATTCCCATCATCATGCCGGCCATATCCGAGGCTGCTCCGCCCCCTTGCACCTTGCCTGATGCCATGCCGTCCACCATTTCTACCTGCTGATATTTACCTAAATCTCCAATCATACTATGTGAAGCCGTCTTCGTAATCCGATCCTGAATTTCCGCAGGATAATTAAAGCTCATCACATTAAACCCTGTAATCGTTAGCCCATCATCATATATACTCATATCCAAATCCTGCTTGATTCCATTAGAGATGTCGAAGGCGTTGGCTTGAAGATTGAACATATCCTTCCCTTCCTTACTAATCCACTTCATGAGCAGCTGATCTAAATTCGAGGAAATTCTAAGCTTTACATCCTCAACATAATAGCTGCTTTTTACTCCCGCAATTTTATCTATAAGCGCAACATAATCATTCACCTTAAAATTTAAGGTACCATTGGCCCGAATCGGAATACCGCCGGGAAGCTGGGGATGAGGCATGTTAATGGCATTCTGAGTGCCCCACTTCACTGTAAATTCCTTCGTATTTACGAACAAAACCTCTGCACGCATGCCACTATTAAAGCCGAACTTAAAGCCCTTCAGCGTGGAGAGAAAAGGGATGATCTGTGATTCAATATCATAATCTCCCTCATCCGTGAATATCCCTTCTATTCTGCCGGCATTCAAGAATATAGCATCCTGTCCAGGTCGAATGATGAGCTTACTTCCTCTCTTGATCTCCGTATTGCTCCATTTCCAGAAAATCATATCCTCCCGAAACTCTTCCCACTCCACTACATTAGCAAACTGTTTTTTGAAGAACATGATACGCTACCCCCTCAGATTTATTAGAACTTTCCACCGCTCCCACTATGTGAATGACCTCCGCCTGTCCGTCCACCACCACCCGAGCTATTGTTGGATGGCTTTTTCACCTTGCTAATGTCTGTTCTTACATAATGATCACTACTATGGGTAACTGCGGATTGATTAGCATCTAAGTAGGTTCCTCCGCTTGTGGTCATTCTCCCACCTGAACGATAAACCATCAGCGTAACAATGATACCCGCAATACCGATGGACACAACAAGCTGAAACCATAATTTCGTTAGTATGCTATCTGGATTAACTCCCGGCTCAATGCCCATATATTCATGAGACAATTCGATATAAGAATGAAAAGCATCATAGTAATATCCTGCTGACAAATCAGGTGTGATCTTCTCTCGAATTAACTCAGCTCTCTGATTATCGATATAGGTCTCACCCTTATAAAATCCTGCAACATAAACGTCTCGATTACCCAGGTCAATGGTCAATAGCACCGTATTCCCATGACGCTTGTCATATCCCAATCCCATCTCATCATAAAAGTCACCCATAAACGTTTGAATATCTAATCCATCAGTACCATTCGTTGTTAATATAACAATGTCTACCTGTCGCTCCATACTATATTGATCCGATAATGCTGTCAGCTCTGCCTGCTCTTCGGCGGTCAATAGCTCCGCATCATCATAAATTTTACGATTGCCCTCCGCCATCGTAGGGTTAACACTTTGAATGAATAAGACCAACAGCATCATGATTGCAAATTTGCTAATAGATAGCTTCATTATAGGCCACCTCCAGCGATCCAACCTACTCCTCTTAATATAACAAAAGAAATACTCGCGATACCAGCAAACCAAGCAGCCACTTTCCCCTTACTAATTGGTGGCTTTCCTACAATCTTACCGGTTTGACCATTCATTGCGAAGATATGCTCCGATTGATTGTAGTCATAACAGACCATCCATACGGGGAAAAGCGTATAGTAGGCTCCCTTTTGCTGGGTATCAACCTGCTTATTTCTATAGACCGTGGAGCTATATTCAGCCGTTGTTGAGCTTATGTACGCATCTACATAATGATCGATTCTCGACTTCACTCTTGGGAATAGCTCCGTCTCATCATAATTGTACTTCTCAGCAATATAGCCTGCTAGATAAGGGGTATTAAAGTCCTTTAGCTCTTTATATTCATAGGGCTCAAGCTTATCCATGAGCTGGTCATCCATTTTCTCAGAGGCATCAACCGGTACCTTTAGATAGTTAAGATCTATACTACGATGTACATCATAATAGCTTGTCTCCGTATAGATGTAATCCCCTCTGGTGTAGCTCTTGATTCTCGTACATAGTGCATCGATATTGGCTTTGCTATTCAAATCATAGAGCCAGAATGGAACGTACATCCCAGTTATGCTCTTCACTCGATCGGCTGTCATAAATCCCTTAGGCGTTAGAAGCCCATTCCTGCACCACTTTTTAAATGCCTGCATAGCCTTATCCTTACTAATCGTGAATGGGATTACCTTCGATGGGGCCAGATTCCCGGATAATCGATCCCCAAGCACAACTGCTGCATTACAGAAGCTACAGGACGTTGCTGTTGTATCAGCATCGGTTATAATCACTGCACCACAATTGTTGCAGTGATACTCTACAGCCTCATCCTCAGCGAATACGTTGGATACCAATTCCTCCGGGAAGCTTGCTACATCATCCTTTCTACCACAGCTATCACAGGATAGCTTCCCTGTATCACTATCGAACAACATATCCGCTCCACAATCCGGACACTTATATTGGATTACCATAGGTGATCATTCCCCATTCTTCTTATACACATTATTTCTTCTTTATGCTTTCCTTTAGAGCCTCTAGTTCACTATCTATATTCGTAACCGGATCATTATATGTAGTCATCGCTTCCTCGAAATCATGGTCAAAGGTTGAATTTAATTCTGCACCAGCATTAGCTGTATCCATGGCAAGATTCACTTGATTGTCCAATGTCTTAGAAGCTGTGGAAGAATTCATTTTATTGATTAATTCTTGGGTTTTGGCTGCAGACAGCTTTCCCTTCAGCAAATCTAATCGGGATTCCATCTCACTCATATCGGTTACAAGCTTATTGTGCATAGCTCTCATCTTATTTGTATTGGATGCCCCTGCTTCATACGCATTCTTTAATTCAACCTCTTCAGCAGCTAACTTTGATTTTTTCTCTAAGAACTTTTTAGCATCCTCTTCATTATTCACTTCCAATGCCTTTATTGCATACAGCTTCATCTTATTTATCTCGGCTGCACATTCATTCAGTACCCTCCTTGCCCTCTGCTCCTCTGCTATAACCGAAGCCGTTTCCGACTTCACCTTGCCTAAATCGCTTTTAAGCTCTCTCATATACTGATTGATCATCTTCTCTGGATCCTTATCGTGATCTAATAATCCATGTAGGTTGCTTGCCATAACAGCTCTGAATCGGGTGAGAATACTCAATACGGCCCCCCCTTTATAAGTCGGATATTCCCCGTGCATATGGAAATAATACCACTCCATTACCAAAAAACCAATCATCAGTAAGATGTAAGAAAGAGCTGTCCTCAGTCATAGTCAACTTGAGACAGCCCTAATAGTTTCGTATCTTATCTTAATATATGTAGAACAATTGTAACGGACTCAGCCCGAGTAGCTGATTGCAATGGTCTGAAGCTTCCATCGGTATACCCTGCAATGATTCCATCACGAGCCAGAGTAGCTACACTAGCTCTCGCCCATACAGATATCTCAGCTTGGTCAGTGAATAATAGCTTGTCCGTTCCGGCCGTTAATTGAGCTGCCCGCATTACCATGGATGCGAGCTGTTCTCTCGTTATCTGTACATCTGGTCCGAAATGATCTGCATCAAAGCCAGAAACGATTCCGTTCGCTATAGCTGTCGCTATCGAAGGCTCTGCCCAATGTCCCTTCGTATCCTCGAACACTTGAGTACCCTGCTGTTTCAGGGCAAGGGCCTTTACTAGCATCTGAACGAATTCTGCTCGCGTAATCGTGTTGTCAGGGAGGAATGAGTTATCAGGGTAGCCTGCTATTGCTCCAAGATCAACTAGCTGTTGAATGCTATTCTCTGCCCAATGTCCTTGAATATCGGTTAATATTTTCTTCGTTGGGATGGGCTCCTCTACAATGACTACCTTCTTGGTAGCAAGCACCGTGAACATCGTAAAGTGATTCACATCCCCACTAATCTCTCCTGTAGCTGGATTAACTTTAACATTGTCTAAGACAACCCATTGCTCTGCTTCTTCATCATACCAATATACGGCATAATCATAATTCTCACTATCTATATCCGTTACATCGACATTGAGCGTAATGGTAACAGGGGTGTTGAAGTTCCCGGTCATATTCTTAGTAATCGATATGACATTCCCTACAATTGTCGAATTGGGGTTTGTTACTAATCCCGACACGTCCGTTACTGGCGTAATCGTCACTTTAAATTGACCTGTAAAAGCATTGCTCGGGAACGTAATGCCCACATGCTCAGAAGTGATCTGCCCACCAGAGTCACCATTCATATCAGATACCTTAGATTGTGGCTGTGGTTCAGGCTGATCTTCCTCATCATCAGCTTGGGTATCTTCTTCCTCTATTACTATTGGAGTAATCGTATAGCTTCCAATGAGAATGTCGCTATCTAACATACCCTCGTGTATCGCAATTGCTTTAATCGTCTGAGCGCTGCTCACAATGATGGGTGTGCTATACAATGTACTATTAGCTGTCGGAATACTCCCATCCACTGAATAGTAGATAACTGCATCCAAAGTTGTACTGCTCAATGTCACGCTTGTTCCCGAAGCTACTTCTCCCCCTGCTGGGCTAGCGATCGGTGCTACAACCACAGGGACAACTGGGACAACAGGGATGACCTCTGCCTCTGCTTCCTTAATAACTAAGTTATAGGTCAAGGTCGTGTAATATTGCCCGTTATAATTCACAATGCCCGTTAAAGTCACATTCACATCACCAGTACCAAAAGTCGGGGAGTTTACCATTCCTGATGATGAGACCACCTCCGGGTGGCTGCTCGACCAAGCTATGCTGGTGTTAGGCAAATTGGATGCTGGCAATGTCACATTCTGCGTTACGTTAGTCTCTGAATCACCAGTCGCAAATTCGAGCACCAACGATTCGAAATCCGGATTAATCAATGAGTCAAATATGAGATCAGCACCTGACCATAGTTGGATAGCTTCTGAATTTACAATATCTAGCGTAGACTCAATATTAAATTTGACTATTCCACCTACGGTATGTGCCGAGAACCCATGAAGGACTTCTGAAGAAGTATTATCCCAACTATGAAATATCAGTTCAGGGTGATAGGCGTAAACCTCCGTCTGGCCGCTCACCAAATTGCCATCAGTACCATAAACAGCGAATGAAACACTTATTAAATCCTCACCCTCTCCCTCACCATAGTATTCAGGTGGTTTCACGAGTTCGACATGATCTACAGCAAATGTTGGCTTATAAGCTGGACTATTCACATTGGATAATCTAACATCTCCAACTTTCAAATTATCCATTTCTATTACGCCTCCATAATTAACAGCGGGGACCCAGCTTACTTTACCATCAGTCACATATCCACCAATAACTGTTTCTCCATAAGTAGAAATCGTAACTGTCTCCAAGCTTGATAAATCTCCTGTGGTATGACTGCCTCCCCCGCTTGCATATCTGACATGAATTTGCTGTGAATTCGTAAACTCATTTAAATTAAAATTAAACTTCACGGAATCTACTTGTCTTACACAGCCACTCAATATGATCAGAACCAAAGCCACTCCAAGAACCATACCACTAGTCAAAAAACGTTTCATCTGAATATACCACTCCTATTTTATTTACTACGTTCATATGAAATAGTATATCTCTCCTCAATGACAAACAAATGATAAACAGCTAGTTAAGCCTCCTAAATGACGACAAAAAGAAAGGGAATCTTCTTCGAGATACCCTTTCTTTAATAAAATTAATAAAATTAATAAAATTAATAAAATTAACTAAAGACCAGCACTTTTTCACTTTTTTCACTTAGACCAAGCGTCTCTGCTGTTGAAGTATGAATGTCGTGCAGCAGCTCTGGGTTTTCCATGAGCGACATGCCATAGGAAGGAATCATTTCTTGAATTTTCGATTCCCACTCTTCCATATGCTGCGGGAAGCATTTCTTAATCACCTCGAGCATAACGTGAACTGCGGTGGAAGCACCTGGAGAAGCGCCTAGTAATGCTGCAATCGAGCCATCAGCGGCGCTAATTAATTCTGTACCAAATTGAAGTGTACCTTTGCCGCCAGCTTCAGTATCTTTGATCACTTGCACTCGCTGACCCGCCTCTACTAAATCCCAATCCTCGATTTCGGCAGTCGGGATAAACTCTCTTAACTCTTCCATTCGCTCCTCTTTTGATAACATGACTTGCTCGATCAGGTACTTGGTCAATGCCATGTTCTTTGCACCTGCCGACAGCATCGTCACGAGATTATCCGGCTTTAAGGAGGTTACCAAATCAAACATGGAACCGGTTTTTAAGAACTTTGGAGAGAATCCGGCAAATGGTCCGAATAACAACGACTTTTTATTATCGATAAATCTCGTATCCAGATGCGGAACAGACATTGGAGGAGCACCAACCCTTGCTTTACCGTATACCTTTGCATGATGCTGCGCTACAACATCCGGATTATTACATACCATGAATATTCCGCTTACTGGGAACCCACCAATATGCTTCCCTTCAGGAATACCGGATTTTTGCAATAGATGCAGGCTTCCGCCCCCGCCCCCGATAAATACGAATTTTGCAGTATGGCGTTCGACGTTTCCGCTATCCACATTTCGCACCTTTAATTCCCACGAACCATCGCTAGTGCGTTTCATACTATCAACACTATGTTTATATTTTATATCAACATTTTCACTCTTTAAGTGGTCAAACATCATGCTAGTTAAAGCGCCGAAATTGACATCCGTTCCAGTATCAATTTTTGTTGCCGCTATCGTTTCATTCGATGGACGGTCTTGCATCATAAGCGGAATCCATTCCATCAGCTTTGCCCGGTTGCCGGTAAATTCCATCCCTTGAAACAGGGGATTGTTCGACATCGCCTCAAAACGTTTTTTTAGAAAAGCGATATTTTGTTCCCCTTGTACCATACTCAGATGAGGCAACCGCATGATAAAGTCCCGCGGATTATTGATCAGCTTGCTATTTACAAGATAAGACCAAAACTGCATGGAAATCTGAAACTGTTCATTAATTTGAATAGCCTTGCTAATATCTATAGATCCGTCTGGTTGCTCAACGGTATAGTTAAGCTCACACAGTGCCGCATGCCCCGTTCCTGCATTATTCCATTCGTTCGAGCTTTCCTCTCCCGCGTTAGCGAGCTTCTCGAACACTGTAATTTTCCAGTCTGGCACTAATTGCTTCAGAATCGTCCCCAAAGTCGCACTCATGACTCCGGCACCAATTAATATAACGTCTGATTTATTTTCCCTGCTGCTCATTTTCCCCAACCTTTTACCCAATAATTTGCTGAGAAGACTGCTGGCACCACTGGTTATGTGTCACACCAAACAAGGCACGACCTACTCCCACACCTTTTCCATCCTTCTCTATTACAACCAACTCATAGTGTACTACAATTATTACTAGATTAAAATATCTATTATTATAGAAAATATGGATATAAAAAATTAGTCGAAAGCATGATAAATCTCGTCTATCTTGTCTGCAAGAATCAAAGTCAATAGTTACCGCACAGCTAAGTTTAAATCAATTTTACTATGGTGTGTACTCCTAAGTTGTAGCCTTCCCCAGCTGTTATAGTTAAAATAGATAACAGCAATCGAAAGAGGAGGGTCATTTCAATTGAAATTATTTACGCTTGCTCGATGGATGGGGACCTTGATCATAACCACATGTTTGCTTTTGTCCATCGGCTGTTCGGAGTTAGAGGATGAGTCAGAACCGATGATATCCCCATCACCTGCAAACGATATACAGCCGGATTACAGTAGCGTCGAATGTGGAACTTCCGAGGACTGCGCTTTGTTAGGGGATGAACTGGTTGATCGGATCAGAGAGCAATTCGGTGATCTGCTAACAGATTATATAACGGATGAGATTGGTCGAACCTTGGAGGAGCAAGAGCTTGTTATTTACGAATTAGATGGCGATGTGCTGGTAAATCCGCAGTTTATCGATGTAGACGACACCTATGCGGCATTCCGTGATGATCAGGACAAGCATAGGGAGGTCTGGGAGATGTTCCGCCAGCTCATACCTGAACAAGCGCGTTCGTTATTATCGGGCTTTATTATATTTACAGATGGACATGACGGAACGCTCGCCCATGTGGAGCCAGATACCAACGATAGTAACCAGTGGCTGCTCGCAGTAGATATTATGGATGCTGATGAATCCATGGCGCTGAAGGCAACCTTGCTACATGAATTTGCTCATTTGCTGACTCTGAAGAACGAGCAGATGGATATGAATGAGGAAGTTCTGTTGGCTGAAAAGGACAATCCCATTCATGCCATAGCGGAGGAAGCTTGTGCCTATTATTTTGTCTACGGTATGGGCTGTATGAAGGAAGCTTCCTATTTGAATCAATTTTATTCTCAGTTCTGGACGGACATCGCTGATGAATGGCGAGAGCGGGGCGTAGAGGGTGACGAGGATGCATTAGAGAAATTTTATGGTGATTATGAGCATAGCTTTGTGACCGAATACGCGGCAACAAGTCCCGAGGAGGATATTGCGGAAACATGGACGTATTTTATTCTATCTCCTCAGACAGCTGGAAATGAGGTATGGGAGCAAAAAATAAGGTTCTTCCATCAATATCCGGAGCAGCTTCAGCTTCGGGTGGATATACTGAAACGCTTGTTAACTTATTGATCTTCAGTCGTGAATGAGACCCGCTACACTAGCCTCTCGGCATTGGCCTAAGCAGATGGGACAATGGTTTCCTTGAACCATCCATCCCCTCCTACAAAATCACTGCAATAGTACAGTAATTAATACGGATTTGGACATGTAATCATCAGATTACTGCAATTGTGCAGGTTTTATTGCTTTATTCCGTAATTCGATCAATGTCGTAGAAAATAACTGTACTTTTGCAGGAATATACTTTTTGAAACTGATCTTAAAGGAATTTACTGCACTTTAGCAGGAATTCAACACCTTCCTCCAATTTGTAATCATAGATTGACCCTTAAACTCTCTGTTTCATTAATTCGAGCGCCCAGAGGCTACTGATTACCAGGGTAACTAATATCCAATGAAGACATCCCCAGCATGGGAAGATGCTTTCGCTTATGGTAAGCCAGAGATGATGAAATACATGGTTTCAATTCGTTAATCGGTATTTCAGTGTTTATATCGAACACAATCGCCCGATTGCCTTCATAGTTGAATTTATCTCTATAAATTTCCTTGAATGTCTCAACCAGCCTTGTGTTACAGTTAAAATACATGGCATACTGATCCGCACTAGACTGTTTCCAGTCTATTCTGATTGTACTTCCATTTTTCGTGACATAACTCGGTTCGCCCCACTTCAGCGTCTCTTCCACGATATCAACACCTTCTGTCTCTAAAGCAGTATCCAGAATTAATTGGCGAAGAAACAACAGCCTCTTCTGAATGCGTTCTGGATAACGTTCAAATACATCTGCTACCTTCGCGTTTTCAATTATATCCACACCGACCGTTCCTTTCCTTATTTTTCTATGTAGCGCTTCTTCTATTCATTTCAGTCCTGTTCGAGGACGCCTTCCCGGTTTGCAGTTCGTCGCGGAAACGCCTGATGTCCTTGACCGGGGGATGGCCATACATACGCATGTATTCCCGACTAAAGTGCGAAGGACTTTCATATCCGACTTGGAATGCGGCATCAGCCGCTTCTATTGCTGTTGAATAGAGTAGACGGCGCGCCTCCTGAAGTCTAAGCAGCTTCTGATACTGGATAGGGCTCATTGCCGTTACTTCCTTGAAGTAATAATACAAGGACGAGGCGCTCATACCGGCCTCCACGGCCAATTCATCAATGCGCAAGGGCATCGCGAAATCGCGATTCATCCGCTTGATCACCTTCGCGATTCGCTGCGCATGGCTACCTATCAGAGCGAATTCTTTGAGGGCGGCGCCCTGTTCGTCCTTAAGAACCCGGTAAACAATCTCCCGTATCGCGTAAGGCGCAAGTACTGGAATATCGTTCGGTGAATCTAACAATCGGACTAGCCGCAGTACGGCATCATGAAGCGTATCATTCATACGGTTTATGTACAGTCCACGACTGGATACGTACTTATTCCTCTCCACTGTAACGGAGGCTTGGATAACCTCGAGAATTTGGTTCATGTCAAATTGCAGCTGAAGGCTTAAATACGGCGCTTCCGGTGCAGCCTCCACGACCTGTCCGGTAATCGGCAAATGTACGGAAGCCACCAAATAGCTATTTGGATCATATAGGTAACTCTCTTGCCCCAGCATGACGAGCTTCGAGCCCTGGACCACAACGCACAGGGAGGGTTCATAGACCGAATAGACAGGCTCAGATGCCCGGGACGAGCGAAAGAAACGCAAGGCGGGAATCAACGTCTCATGTGTGCCGTCTTGCTTCGCATATCGCTCGATCACTTGCGCTAACACTTCCTTCCGCATCACGGACCTTTCATCCATTCGATCGCCTCCCATTTATTCAATTTACTAACTTAATTTTATAATCATTTGGAGGATTAGGCAATAACAGCGAACCATCCGGCTACCGCCCTGCTTTCGATTCGGTTCATAATGGAATTGTGGCTATGCAGTCCAATTGGAGGTTATGACATTGATCAAGGTCCATTCAAACGTGGAAGGAGAGAGTGAAATGAACACTGAACATACACATTCGCATCCCTATGCCGGCATGTGGGTGACTGCGGACGGCCATATCCGGCACGAGCTGCTATCGAACGGACGGTATGATGAAGCCCGTGGCAGCCGCAAGAGCGCTTATCAAGGCAGATATACCCTCGAAGGCGATCACATCGAATATGTCGATGATACAGGCTTTACTGCCGATGGCGATTTTGTCGACGGCGTGCTGTACCATGGAGGTATGGTGCTTTATCTAGAACTCAGAGAAGGGAGCGAATAATGATGTCTGCACTTGATGGAAAAGTTGCTATCATAACAGGGGCAAGTAGCGGGATCGGTGAAGCAACAGCCCGTCTGCTTGCGAGCCAAGGCGCTCATATTGTCATCGGAGCCCGGCGTTTGGAAAGACTAGAGGCCTTGGCATCCGACATTCGCGCGGAAGGAGGTTCAGTCGAATATCAACAGCTCGACGTGACGGATCTTGAACAGATGAAGGCGATCGTCCTCATGGCGCAAAGCCGGTACGGACGGCTTGATGTTGTCGTTAATAATGCTGGTGTGATGCCGCTCTCACCGCTCGAGGCTTTAAAGATCGATGAGTGGAACCGCATGATCGACGTTAATATCCGCGGCGTTCTCCATGGCATTGCAGCCGGACTACCGATCATGAGGGAGCAAGGGTTCGGTCAATTTATAAATGTGGCTTCCATCGGTGCCTATGAGGTATCCCCAACCGCGGCGATCTATTGCGCTACCAAATATGCCGTTCGGGCGATCACCGACGGATTGCGGCAAGAGGTCGGGAGCAATATCCGTGTAACCCTTGTGTCACCGGGCGTGACAGAGTCCGAGCTTGCTGACAGCATCACAGACGAAGGGGCAAGGCAACTAATGAAAGCGTATCGCCGCATTGCGCTTCCAGCCTCCGCCATCGCCCGCTCCATAGCATACGCCATCGAGCAGCCAGAGGGCGTAGATGTAAATGAGCTTGTTATCAGACCGAGTTCGCAGCTTGCTTAAACGTCATTATAAACAGCTTATTCATTGTCAGGACCACAGGCGATAGAAACCTCAATCTGATTCCATTCATCATTTGGTTTTTTTATGAATAAGTATGGTGATTTTTAAAGGGTAAGGTCAAGACGACTTTTTCTGTGGTCTAACTCACACGCATACGGCGAAATTAAAGGGCACCGTAATTAAGGTGCCCTCTCATCAACCTATAATTATGTTCTTAAAAGCTACTCCATCATGCTGGGCAACCCTTATCAATAATTAGTGTTCAATCTCCGTGTAAATTTGAAAGATCACGCCGAATTTATCCGTTACATCACCAAATCCAGGGCTGAAAGGTTCTTCTTTGAACGGCATATTGACTTGACCTTCTTGCCGCAAGGCTTCATATATTCGTCTTGATTGTTCTAGGTCGTTCGTTGTAATGCAAATCGTTACCCGTTTCCCGTTTTGAATAGGCGAACCACCTGGAGCATCCGAGAACACGAGCTCCGTTACACCGACTTTTAACTTGGCGTGCGCTACAAGACTTTTCAGATCGTCAGTGAACGTACTGGGCATGTCCGGCATTTCACCGTAAGTAACAATGGAGAGGATTTCCGCACCAATGGCTTGTTCATAAAACTGAATGGCTTCCTTCGCACGTCCCTCCAAAGTAATATAAGGGGTAAGCTTAATCGTCATAAAATTGTTCCTCCTCGAGTTTTGATTCGACTGTGATTCACAAGTATAGACGATCCGGTCACCGTAAAATCATCGGTATATCAGAAAAAATACTAATTCGCGTCCAAACCTGTCGGCAATCCAAAGCGAACAAATAAATCGGAGTCAATGAAATAATGGATATGAGCGATCTTACCATGCTCCATCTCGGGGATATGAATGCTCCAAGGAACCAGTAACCCATCTCGTCCGGAGGGTACATACTGAGCAAAAGCGGGACTATTCCCATTAGCCCGAATCGGTAGCAACCGAGAACCCAAGCAATGGCTGCGAGTTGTATTGTAGAATGACGACAGATTTGAGCTGCCACGAACCCACATCGTAAATGGCGGCATCGACAAGCTGCCGTTCTCGTGGAATAGAGCTACCAACGCATCGATGTCGTACTGTTCGAAAGCTTCCATATAACGAGCAATTAGTTGTTCATCCGCCTTGTCATCTCCCCCTTGTAATTCATCGGACCGAAGATTCGATTGAGCTATCGTAGCCCGTGCACGTTGCAAGGCGCTGTTGACGGCTGCCTTGGTCATCCCCATCGCATCAGCTACCTCAGTAGCCGACCATCGGAAGACATCAACTAAGATCAATATGGCGCGTTGCCGGGGCGGTAATAATTGCATAATTGCAATAAAAGATAATCGAATGGTTTCTCTGCTTACCACGATATTGAGCGGGTCGTAAGCGTTATCGGGGGCCGGCCATATCCAAGAATCTCGAGGCAAGCTGTCCCTTGGTTCCATAATAATAGCAGCTGGCTCTGAGAGATCCATCGGAAGTGCCCGCCGCTTTGCATTCCTTAGCCTATCCAGACAAACATTGGTGGCAATCCGATACATCCAAGCTTTACGGGAAGCATGCTCACGAACCTGGTCCCAGTTCTGCCAGACACGAAGCATGGTATCCTGCACTGCATCTTCCGCCTCAAATATGGACCCCATCATTCGATAACAATAACCAATTAGTTCAGAACGCAGCTCCTCGGGCACATCTACTTCTCCATTCTTTTGGCTCATTTTATTGCCTCCTTGATCCCAATCGTAATTCATTCTCCCGGTGGTATGATGAAATACCTAGTGAGATGCCTTTCCATATCAAGCAGCATGGTCTGAGCATCCTTGACATATTCTAGATAGCCAAAAGGTCCCATCATGCTGTAGTTCGGGTCAGAAACGATGAATTGAACTTGGTTTCCTATCTTCCAGTAGCCCTTGATCATGGAGGAATGTCCCTCTGGATTGTCCAGTTCCCTATACATGACATACAAGATATTTCCTTTATCCAAATGATCTATCATCTTATCCAAATCCATTGTAGTATCAAATGAATCGGTGAACTTCAAGCCGTACTGCAGCATTACTTTTTCGGCAACGCCATCCGTCCAGCCCAACCCATTCCATGGATTGTCCTTGCGTAAAGTCTCTGCTGAGGGAACATCCGAAAGCCCTTGATATCTGAGTGCCATCTCCACAGTAGAAGGCATGCAGTTCAATTGGCTATATTCACCTGTGTCCTGCTGGTAAACATGCCAATCATAGGGGCGTTCATTGAGTACAATTTTCTCTTCAATAACATGCTGCTCCACTCCCTCGTAAGATTTCATTAGGGTGGCCAATGCCGCTACAACGGAACCATACGGTGCCTTAGACTCTTGTAGCTTCATATCTAACCGAAGCGTAGCGTCATAACTAATAGCCGACATAAAAGACCAATCGTCCCAGTTGCCGGTTTTTTCAGGCTCAAAGTTTCCAGACTCCGACCAGAAGAATAACTCGTTGGACTTCCAAGCATTGGTATCCTCCGTATCCTTAGGCTTGGAGGTTTGAACCAATTGTATTTCTCCAAAGATAGCTTCGTAGGCAGAAACCAACATTTCAGCTGCCATCAGCCGAGTCATTCGCTGATCCGATGCCGCTTCACCTTCTAATAAATCACCTAACGCATATGTTCTAGTCTCATTGGCAGCTTCTGTCCAAGTGTGCAGTGCAGTAGCCGTATTGATCCGTTGGAGCAAGTCTCCCGTGGTAGCCGTTGGGTCACTTCTTGAATAGAATCGTTTTTGAATAGAATCCTGAAGCTTCATAAGATAATAGGCAACCGACCCATAATCCAAATCGGAGGTTTCTGCATCAACGATCTCAAACTGATTATCGTGCACTCCAATCAAAGTCATTTTCTTAAGAGCATCACTAGCTTCATACTTGGGGTTAACTTTAGAGATATCAATTTCCGTCCCCAATGAATCGTAAGCCTCTACGAGCATAGAGAAAAACGCCTCCAACCTTATGCTGCTATCAGGTGGCAAATCAGGAAGCTCGAGACCTCTTTGTCTTAAATAATCTACATCCTTTTCAAAAGCTGTTGCCTTCTGAACATCCTTTTCCACCAATTCCGGAAGATTGTCCGAGCTTGATGACTGTTCCTTCGAAAAATTACAAGCAGTGGAACCAAACACAAGTGCCGCTATACTCATACATATAAGTGCTTGTTTCATATACATAACAACTTTATCTTTCAAGATTCCGTCCCCCACTTCAACCTTCTAATAATAACAGTATAACAGTCCTCACTTCATATTGACTTATTCTTACCCTCTCTATTTAACTCCTGTTTCCTCCATGACTTCATCAAGGGCAAGCTGGGCTTCGCTTTATTCAGCAATCATCTCTTTCAATAATCTGATATCAGTTGTAATGTACCGATCCCCTTGTTCATATAGATAGGAAGATGAAGCTCGTTCGAATGATAGTCTGCCTTGGGGGGATAAGCATGAGAATAACGTCCGGAGGATTTGAAGTCGTATATCACGGAAGGGTATTCGCCTATGGAATGAGCCCGATCGAGATCATGCTGTCCGAAGAGAACGATCCTCTATCGTTTGTTTTTTGCATTGAACATGAAGCGGAACGGGATGACTTCACGACCGACATACGACTTACCCGTTACAACGAGGTGCGCATCGCATGCATCAACTTTCCAAGAGGCAAACCGACCGGAAACCAGGACATGATTCATCTCGGGGTTCTTAACAACCGCAAGCTGTCTCTTCGTTACGAGGTAACCATAAACTTTGATATGACAGCCTGGCTGCTGACATTTACTTTTTACTCGGGGGAAGGGGTCTCGGATTCATGAATAAAATTGAGATCCAAGATCCTAAAGTCACCAGCAAGATCATTGCAGTGAACGCGGAGAGCGCTAAACGCAGAGCGGAGCTCGGCTTCCTCGGAAGGTTCTTCGGCTCGGGGGACAACGTCCGCTTGTACATCGTAGGCACGATCGCGCTCGGAATACTCCTAATCGCACTTGCCTATACGTTGACGCCTGAGAAGTTTCGTTCACCCGATTTCGGATTAGAAGAATTGTGGTCGCTTGTGCTCCCAGTTGAAACGACAATTATCGGATATTTAATCGGGTCGCAATCCAAGGATACCGATGGGTAGATGGATTCGATCTATTAAGATTCAAAGATATCATTGATCTGAATATCCAACTCTTTAAAATAATAGGAATTCAATGTATCTCCAGCTTTATAAGCCGTGTATTCTTCAATTGAACAATCATTAAAGCCATATACTAATACAGTGTGTTTGCCAGGATCAACTATCCAGAATTCCTTCACACCGGACAACATAAACGTATTCAGTTTATCTACCATGTCTTTGGATCGAGTGCTTTTAGATAAAATCTCAATACATAGTACAGGCGTGCCCATGTAACGACCTTTTTCATTCACGCTTTTCTCCATATCACAAGCAATGAGCAAGTCGGGTTGCATGACATCAGGTATATCCAAATCCTTTTTATGAAAATGGACATCAAATGGTGCGTAGAACACCTTGCACTTGCTACTTTTCAAGAACGATCTCAAATGGACGTACAAATTGCCGGAAATGTCTTGATGGAAGGTGTTCGGGGAAGCAAGCAACACGATTTCACCGTTAATAAATTCCATTCTCAAATCGCTATTCTCGTAAATCTCCATAAATTCCTCATAAGAAACTTTCTTGCCACCGTATTGATAATCCATAGACCTTTCCTTGACCATATAATATCGTTCGATGTCTGTAATATACGGAGTTAGACGAACAAACTTATTCCCGTTTTTCGTAATGACTACTTCGTTGTTCTCAGCGACATAATCTAGGTATTTGCCTAAGTTGGTCTTGAGCTCTGTGGCCGAAATTTCTTTTGTTGTATCCATGATATCAATCACCTCATACGACAATATTATCAAATCGTACGATATATTTCAATGTTTATAATTTCGTACGATATTATTTTTTTATAAAGACATCCACTATTCTCGGAGGGGCTGGTAATCCCAGGCTAGCGAATGAAAATAACCATATCCTAACAAATTTCTTATCAACTCTTCACCGTAACAGAGCTAACGGCGAAAAAAATAGCCTGTAAAACACAGACTAGAGGACATGGTGGTAATGAGTCATGTTGGTTATGTTACATTATTGGCTTTTATAAATTCATATGTCATCTCAGCGACTCTTTTATTACCCGCCTCTGAAAAACCGTGGCCTTCTCCTGGAAACACTTCAATTCTAGCATGAGGATATAACACCGATGCCTTCTTCCCATATTCAAGTGCCACAATGTCATCCTGATCCCCATGAAAAATCAAAACATTTTTATCGAATTTGCCAATATGGTCAAACACCTTATATTCGTGAATCGATTCAAAAAATATTCTCCCCAATTGAACTCCCCATAAATCTACCATATCAGGGATGCTCTCACGTGTTGGAAACTTTGTATTCCAGTCATCTGCAATACAAAGCGCTGGAAACAGCAATAAGAGCCCTTTAATCTGCTCTATACATTCATCGGCTACTAATGCTGAGACTAATCCTCCCTGACTACCTCCGAATAGGGATATTGCATGTTTCAACTTGTTGTTTAAATTACCGTTATTCTCAATATAAATTTTGCAAAATTCGCCTGTATAATCCTTCCCTTCAAGTATATATCTTGCGGATAAGGTATGTCGATCACCGCATTTTCCAATGATTTGTGTATCAACTCCTCCGTCGAGAATCTCTCCATTAAAGTACTTACCTGTGGCACGACCTTTAAAAGAAATCATTATTACTGAATCTCCATCGTTATTGTTCAATTCGATCGTATTCTCTATTTGAACATGAACCGTTAATATCTCTTCAAACTCCATGTTTCCACACCTCCTATACGTTACCGTGTTTGCTACACCCGCCTCTGATAAAAGGTAATCACTACAAATAATGAATCTGTATTATAATAGATACAACAATAATTTTATACATAGCCTGCCGTCAGCTGTAAGGAATTCTTACGACTTACATAAGGTAGGAAGAAGGAGATTTTTTATGGAATATCATGTATCCATACAGGGGAATGATCAGGTAACAGGAACAGTTGATCAACCCTTTCGTACAATATCACACGCTGCGGCTCTTGCCATGGCTGGTGATACGGTTATCGTTCATGCTGGAGTATACAGGGAATGGGTTAACCCAGCTAATGGAGGAACAGCGGAGCATAGAATCATATATCGATCCGCAGGAGACGGGGAAGTAGTCATTACAGGAGCTGAACGGATTACCGACTGGAAGTCTGAAGGAGGCAATGCTTGGAGCACAGAAGTACCCAATTCCATATTTTCCGTACGTAATCCCTTTGAAGTGGAGTTGAGTGGAGACTGGGTGTTTGACGGGCCCTTCCCGGTTCATCTCGGTGATGTATATTTGGATTGCAAATCTCTATATGAATGCGATAGTGTTGAGAAGGTTCACAAGCCCAAAGTTTGGCCCGAAGCCAAATATCCCAAGGACTCACTGTTAACATGGTATGCCGAAGTTGGTTCTACGACAACAAAAATCTGGGCCAATTTGGGTGGAAAAGATCCTCGTAAGGAAAATGTAGAAATGAATGCCCGTCCTTATTGCTTCTGGCCTGAGAAGCCAGGAATTAACTATATAACCGTAAGTGGCTTCACACTTCGTCAAGCCTCTCCACAATGGGCGCCGCCTACTGACTACCAGGAAGGTCTGATCGGACCTCACTGGAGCAAGGGTTGGATTATTGAGAACAATATGATCAGTGAATCCAAATGTGTTGGTATCAGCCTGGGTACCGAAATCGGTACAGGTCTCACCAAGTCTTCGGAGAAGCATATTAAAGGCGGTACTCAACGTGAGCAGGAGGTTATTCTTCGAGCATTACGCTCCGGCTGGCATAAGGATAGCGTCGGCAGTCACATCGTTCGAGGTAATGTGATACATGATTGCGAACAGGCAGGTATTGTAGGTCATATGGGGGGAGCCTTCAGTTGCATTCATCAGAACCGTATTTACAATATTCACCACAAACGCCTCAGACACGGTGCCGAAGTAGCAGGAATCAAACTGCATGCTTCCCTGGATACTCAAATTAGTGAAAATATCATCTATAGCTGTTACCGTGGGCTTTGGCTTGACTGGCAGGCACAGGGCACCCGCATCAGCCGTAATGTATTTTTTGACAACCTTTCTGAAGACTTGTTCGTTGAGGTTTGTCATGGTCCGTATATGGTCGATCATAATCTGTTCCTCTCTCCCATGAATTTCAGGAATATGGCACAGGGTGGGGCATTTGCCCATAACTTGTTTGCAGGTAGATTTGTAGTTCGTTCCGAGATTACCCGTACTACGCCGTATCACTTCCCTCACGAGACGGCAATGGCAGGATACTCCAATATCACTGGAGGTGATGACAGGTACTACAACAATATCTTCTTGGGGGATAATGATGCTAATAAGGAACCTGTTCCCATAAACTTTTTTGAGCATCTTCCACTTCAACCAAGGGATGATGTTGGAGATGACGGGAAGACTGTCATGGATGGTGTTCCGGATAATTCCATTTGCTATCTGCATGCTGTGGGACTGGGGGGCTACGACAAACATCCAGATGTAAAAGATAAGAAATGGTGGGAATACACCACAGAAGAGCTTGCTGAGCTTGGCGATGCCGCAAAGGATTTCTTTGTAGGAAATGCAGTTCTTCCGGTGGCTATGGATGGAAATTTATATCTTAACCATGCGGTTCCAAGTCGTCATGAATTCAATGCGAAGATCTATGCGCTGAAGGGCATAAAAGTTGAGATTAATCCTGAGCAACGCAGGGTGCACATTCAGGTCAATGAGCCCGAATTACTTCGGGGAGCCTCTGCAATGTTGATTACCACCGGCCTGCTTGGCAAGACTTATCATGCCGATATGAAGTATGAGGAACCGGACAGGACTCCATATTGTTTTGACTCCGACTTTTTCGGAATTAAGAGACCTGATGCAGATGTCACACCCGGTCCGTTTGAATTGAGCGAAAATGGTACCATTGATTTTGACTTTTAGTTGATTATTGAGGATCCAGTCACTTTAGGTGATTGGATCTTTTTCGTGTGTACTGTAAGCGGCTACATCACCATTAAACCAAAAGATATTGACAGCATTTATACTGAAACTAATACCCGGCTTTTGCTCAGTCCCCTTTGTCTTCTTTACCTCGTACCCTAGCATACGACCACCGTTCCGTTTTCCAAGCATTTCACGCTTGGGCAAGGCAACTCGTTTGTCTTTTTCGTCTTACTCCATGTATTAACTTTCGTATATGGTAGCTATATCATGTATTCTACGCTTCATTTCTGTGCGGATATGTAACGGCTCTAAACACTCGCATTTATCCCCAAAACTAAAAAGAAGATTGTAGTAGTATTCGTTCTCTATGAAAGGAAAACTAACAATGCAATGCTCATCATCGTCTGGCGAAAAGTGTTCATAAGTGCAATAATCAAGTACCCTGTCCATGACAGATTTATGAATACGAATTTTGATTTTTGTTTGTATAGTTGCCAAAATATCAGTAAAATCTAACTGCGGTTTTTGATAATCTCGTGGCGCAAAAAATTCGTCTTGTATTCGTAGGTTTGATGTGCGGGATAGTTTAAATAAACGAAAATCATTTCTTTTATGGCAATACCCTTGCCAATACCAATGACTACTTTTCAATACAAGCTGATACGGCTCGGCTGTTCGTGCGGTTTTATTTCCGTAGCGGTCTGCATATTCAAACGAAAGTAGCTTGCTTTCCTGTAAAGCTGTTTTGATAATTTCTAAATATGGTTGTATGTTCCTGTTGCCTATCCATGGACTTAAATCTATATATATTTGATTTGCTTTTAATTCAATGTCTTTCGCTCTGTCGGCGGGGATAAAACTCTTGACTTTCGCAAGGGCGTTTACCAGTTCATCACCACCTCGTATCATGTTGGAAAGACTGGAAAGCCCCATCAAGATAGCGGAAAGGTCGGCAGTCGAAAAAACCTTTCTATCAATCTTGTATGTCTGCATGATTTCAAAGCCGCCGCCCACTCCCGATGTTGAGCGAACAGGAATACCCGCCATGTTGATAGTGTCTATGTCGCGGTAGATTGTGCGGGGTGAAACTTCAAACATATCTGCTAGCTCCTGTGCGCCTATACGCTTTTTATCAAGAAGTATCATAATAATGCTAACAAGCCTGTCAACTTTCATCTGATAGCCGCCTTCCAAAAATTCTTGTTATCATTAAAGATTGTTGCCATACTGTTGTCAACAATTACACGGTACAATAATTAAGAAAACAAATCAATCTACCTATCAGGAGGAAACACTATGCAGAAAAAAGCCTTAGTAATAATCGATATTCAAAATGACATAACAAAGAATTACAAGGATGTTATTGGCAATATCAATAAAGCTATTGATTGGGCAGTCAATAATAATATTCATGTTATTTATATAAGGCATGAAAATTTATCAGCCGGCACGAGGACTCTTAAACCCAATACATATGGGTCTGAATTAGCTTCAGACTTGAAAATAGTATCAAAAAATGTCTTTACAAAATACAAAGTAAACGCATTAAGCTGTGAAGAATTTACAGACTTTATTCGTGAAAAAGAAATATGTGATTTCTATATAGCAGGAGCAGATGCTGTTGCTTGTGTTAAATCAACCTGTTACAACTTACGCAAAGCAAATTATGGCGTTAATGTCCTATCAGATTGCATTACCAGTTATGATAAAAGGGAAATTGACGAAATGCTACGTTATTATGAAAGTAAAGGTAGTAAAATTATTTGTTTGAATGACCTATTAATTTAAGCTCTTTTCATATTAACCGCATAGCGCGGCGGGCGCTTTTTCGCCCGCCGCTTTGCTCGTTTATCGGTCAATGTCGTGCGCCCTGCGTGGTTGCTGTTCGCGCTGTTCCTGTCTCAGGATACTGTAAACGCTCTTAGCCTGCATATTGTCTTGTTTAAGATTATGTAACCGGTTCTGCATCTTATAGCGGTATATCCTGCCCCTCAATGCATCTACACGTACTACACGATAGGAAATATAATCTCAAAATTAAAGGGCACCTGATTGAAGGTGCCCTCTCGTATTGAAATATGTGGGTTTTGCCAACCTAGTCATGCACTTCCCTACAGCTACTCCCTGGATTTAGCTGCCTATATCAAAAGCGGATATTCAAGCTTGTACTTACCTAATAACTCTTGAGTGTATAATCTTAGCCTATGATCCAATAGACTGAGGTACCTTCTCCGACCGCAATCCTGTCGGCAATCTGACTCGGAATGCGAATGCCTAGAACTGTTTCTCCATTTCCGTATGGTGGTTAACATGGCGATTCCTCTCTTTGTCAGATTCCTTCGTTCATAAATTTCAGTCTCTTATCTTTCTTCAATTTCTTCTTCTACTTTCATACCCAAATGCCGTCCGGGTTGGTTCTCCACACACAATATCTGGGACCCTTCCTTAATCTCCCGTATTGATTGATAATCAAACTCGGTCTCCTGCAAAAAAACACTCTCCGAATTCTGAAGGACGGCCGAAATCTCCGCCGTTCTGGCAAGTCACCTTAAGGAATTCACGCTTCTCCATCTTAACTCTTCCGACGGTCACGTATCTAAATGACTGCTTGCTATAGACGGGAATAACCATACCGGATTGGATTTCAGATAGGTAGCAGGTCTTATCCTCACCCAGATACAAATATTGATTCACTGCTCCCATGTTTACCCGGAACTCCCTTGCAGGATAAGTCTCTGTTGGACGGGTTTCCGCTATTACTTTGATAAATCCGTGTCCCGTATTCCCCACCAGCACCCCCTCAGTAGGAGCTAACATATCAATGAAATCGACACATACTCTAGTGCCTGTGCCCATAAACTCGATTCGAATGATTTCTAAGCATTTGAATTCAACCTGATTAATTACTTCTTTCATTACCATACCTCATTTTCTCAACAAAATAATGTATTCGTTCTACACCTAGGGTTTCTTCGGTTTAAAATTCATCATCTTAGCTCTGCTGGACCGACAATTGCAAACGATACTTGAACCGGTACGCGTGTCCATTCGGTTGACTGCTATGGAGTTCTTTATACCACTTGTTTACACCTCATTGTCCAATAAAGTAACAGTACACTAGCTACTGATAGAGCTATGGTCACCGCAACAGCTACAATCGGGTATAATACAGGCATACCGAAAATATTAATGGTTTGAAATGTAGCGATCAGAGGGTGCTCGGTTATAGTACAGCTTCTCGAGTTCAAGTTGTTCTATCATGCTAAGTTGAAGTGCAGTTCTGCGTTTCTCGTATGCACTCTCACCGCTTTTCTCCTGCAACTGAAGCTACTCGCTTAACCAAAGTACAGATGCTAGCCGCCCCTCCTCTTGCGTTTGAATTATAGCTATATATTCGTAAACCCCGTCAATCGCTCTCTCATCTTGAGTTAGTGGCGTTTCCTCATCTCGGTTATCCATTAATGATAGATGGGCTGCTTTCGCAAGTTCATATTTTTCCTCAGTCAAGTTTCTCTCCCAATCCTTATAGTAGGATGAATTATTAACTACTAACTGCGAATTTATTTCGCATGTGCCTCTTCCTTCTCAATTCCTTTCAGCGCTGCGATATAGAGTAAAAACTTCTCAACCGTAAAGTTTTTATAGAAGCCCAAATGCTGCGGTAAATAGCCAAGCACATCGCGATATCGCTCATTCAGGAGCTCAATGTCCACTCCATCCAGCAGTACTCTGCCAGCACTTGGTTTGACGACTGCGGCGAGTATACGCATGAGCGTTGTTTTGCCAGAACCATTAGCACCTAGAAATCCGTACACTCCCTCTGTTAATTCACAGGATACATTGTCTAGCGCCCGTTTATGTCCATATTGCTTACTTACTCTTTCAATAGTTAATTTCATTGAATAGACCTCTCCTTAGCCGTTTTATCTGTACGATTAATAATGCGATTGCAATTACAGATATTGCTCCGCAAAGAATGGGAGAGACAATATCAGACTGTTGCTCAAAATCTAGAATGTTCATAAATGCCACTGCAGCAAAAATCCAAATGACTATTGAAATCGGTGCTAATAAAGACCCTCTCATTCGATTGGCTAAAGTCAAACCAATGCTAGCAATCACAGTAAGGGGTGTAGCCCAATAAATAACTAGCTTCGACAGCAAGAGTGGTTCCCCGAATAAGCTGAAAATTGCGATTAATATGAAGCAAAGAAGCACATTGTATACCCCCACAACAACCAGCTTCATCAGCATTAACTGTTGTGCCGTATACTTACACGACATCTCCAGCTCTAGTAGTACTTCATCGCGACCTCTGAATATCTCCAGCAGACCAAGCAGAAATGGAACAGGTGAGATTAGCATCATAATCATATAGGGATCACCTTCCCACAGTCCCCAAGCCAGTAGCCCGCAACCGAAGAAAAGTGCGTTCAGAATCCAGAAGAGCGGGCGTATACGAAGCTGTCTAAGGCTCAGTGGGAAAATGGATACACTTTTCAGGCTGTATGACATAAGGTCTTAGCACATCATCGTCCCTCCTAATAAGCTTCTTCAGCTCGTCCAGACCTTGTCTCAGCCTTCCCTTTACCGTTTTCTCATTGGCTCCAGTGATATCGGATATTTCTCGAATTTTCAAGTCGTGATAATATCTCAGCAGTATAGCCTCGCTTTGAATTTTGATTGCCATTTAAATACACCAAAACAAAAAACGCAACCATAAAGGTTACGGATAGTAAACTGTCACCAAACATGTGTCTGCACTCCAAAACCATTTTAATCAGCTTTCCCCACGCTTTTTCCACAAGTAGTTTTTCGTTAATTATTATATCTAGCGGTGAAGCACAGTACCTTATGACGGCCAAAAAGCGCTAACCCAACAGGTTGTCAGCGCTTCACTTTTTCAATACATCATACCAATTCTCGGGGAAGCCAATAAGTACCTTGTCAACTTCGGTATACTCATCCATCAAAGCATTCAATCTTACGGTCCAACTGTTCCAATACGTATTATCGTGGATTAAATACTTTATATTCAATACCGTTACAAACACCTTTTTACTATCTGTAACCACACTTTTATCACGCGCAAATAGTTTAGGTGCAATCGGAAAATTCCTATTATAAATACGTCCATAATGTGCACAAATATTTCTGAGGTTCCCTATCGCATGAAGCCAGCTAGCCAAGAAGTCGCCTTTGACACCGAAGTAAAATTTATTCCCAAGATCATCTTGGTCACATTGCTTTAAATTTTTAAATAATTTAGACATTACACCGAATGTCACTACTTCCATTGCAACCCAAATTGGAAACTCTCTAGCATATTTATTAATATAATGCCTTACGAATATATCCTTCGATCGCCTTAGTAATTCATCCAGTTCTGAAATAAACCTAATGTGTTTCGACTCGTCATGAAAATTCCGACTATCCGTGTATCCCATACCATCATAGTTTTCTGCTAAAATAAGTGAGATATGCGTTTTCATCGACACTTCAACAACTTCGACAATTTCCATTAAAAGCAGTCTAAATTTTAAGTCAAAATCGTACAATCGATATATTTGATTAAATGTTACGTCATCATGGAATTTGTCATCCGTTTTTAATGATAAGGTGTACGCAGTAAACCTATAATAACTAATTCGATTTAATATCTCCTGAGCAGTTTCATCGTCTTCAACAATTAGTCCCCTCGACTTGAAAATATCCAATTGTTCACCAACTGTTTTGGCTGGTTTAACAGAATGAGGTATACGCAGCATATTAAATATCTCCATTAATAAAAAATGTCTCGCCCTGGTGCGCAACCTTGATAGGTATGCGTGGCGAGATCTGTTAATATTAGTATATTCGTAGCAAGCGCAATTTGTCAACGCTAAGTTAACCTAAGTTCATGTCCCAGACACCCACTCTGCAAGTACACAAAGGCTCTCTGCCATTTCACCAAAAAAATTCGCCGTTACTTATGATAAGGTTCAGCGTATCACTCTAACGGCTATAAAAAACAAACCTTCAATCTAAATATAGATCAAAGGTTGTATGCTTTATTATCAATGATATTCTATTACATCCAAACAATTAACTAAAGACTGGGATTTTTTCACTTAGACCAACCCCACGGTCAGCCACTTCAGTATACAGATTGTTTTGGGCTACCTAGTGAAATCAATTATATATTCTTGACTAACGGGGTTAATTAAGTTAATTTACAGTGTATCTCCGCAAGCTGCTCGTACATCTTCGTTGTAAGGTCTCTTAATATAGGAAAGAAGGGACGTATCTCTTGGTTTTTACTAATATCTACTTCGCCAATTGTAACGCACTCTCCTTTATACGGCGCTTTACAAACCAACGGACTGCCCGGGATTTTCTTTTCTTTTTCACCAGGTCCAATGATACAGCCCCCTCCCCAATATTCTGTTTCTCCCTCTTTGCCGACAAGATTCGTATAAACAAACCAAATTGTATTTTCCATGGCTCGGACTTTTACGATTGGTTCGAATATATCTTTTTCAAACGAAGGTGAGCCGGAAATCCCAACGATAATATCAGCTCCTTGTAGGGTTAGGGCACGTGCAAGCTCTGGATAAAAAATATCGTAGCATATTAATATCCCAATCTTCCCAATCGATGTCTGAAATATCGGCAAATTCTCTCCGGCTTTAAAAAATCTTCGATCCGGGAAAGCTCCCGGACCTGATAGATCTGTTGCGTGCCCAGGCAGCATATGTTTTCTCCACGTCCCAATATAACCTTGTGGGCCAACTAAAGCAGCAGAATTATATAGTACACCGTCTATGCTTTTTTCGGGCATTCCCCAGATAATGTATACTTGATAACGTACAGCAAGCTCAGCAATATAATGGGTGGAATCTCCGGGAATTGATTCGGCTAATTCAAAAAAACGATCGCCGCAATTGTATCCGGTTAAAGCGAGTTCTGGGAATACAATAAGCTTAGCCCCTTGTTCAATCGCTTGAATTGATAATTCTTTCATTTTTTGTAGATTGATTTCTTTTTCCCCTGTCTTAGGTGTAATTTGGCCGATTGCAACTTTTACCATCTAGATCATCTTCTCCCTTTTGGGATTCGATCCCACTAATCCATTGGTGGACAAAATTTAATTCTTTATCCACTGCCGCAAATACTGCATGCTTTGCCTTACCCATTCTTCCTCTTTATCAATGGTTTTCTCCAAGCTTTCTTCGGGCGGCGTCCACAATTCTAATATCGCATTGCAATTTCTGCTACAGGACTCCAGCTTATTAAGTAACCAAGGGACGTTTAGCATACCTTGTCCAGCTGGCCTACCCTCACAGGTAAAACCCATTAGGTGATAGAATCGTTGAATTTGAAAATCCTTGATATGCAAATTTACGGTCAAGGGCCCTAATGTATCTACAACCGATTCCGTCCCCTCTGCCGCACCAAATGAATTTACAGTATCTAAGCAAATCCCTACATGACTGCTGCCAATTCTTTCGATGATACGTGCTAATTCTTTTACAAAAAACCGGTCATGATTTTCAATACCTAAGGTAATCTGATTTCGTTCAAGTTCAGTTGTGAATTGTTTGGCGACGGACACGATCTCATCACTGGAAGGTTCATAATTTTTCATATCAGGTACAATTCTAATAAGGGATGAATTTAATTTTTTAGCAATTTCAATGTAAGTTTGAATAATTTCGGGCTTAAACCCTCTGGTTCCTATCTCAATTTCAATGCCTAACTGCTTACTTTTCCATTTGAATGACGTTAATCTTTCTTCTGATAAGGTATGCAGAGGTAGATTATCTCCTACTTGAAGCAGCTTTACACCATATTTTTCGGCCTTGTTCAATAAGTCCATTTCGTTAAGAGGGTTCACAGGCATATTTTCTGGAACCCCGATAGACCAACCGTAACTGTAAGAACTAATTCCTAATTTCATAGACTTTCCCCTTATAATTCAAGATTTTTTTCGGCAAGCTTTAAATTGACCTTGAGAGCATTAAGTTTGTAGCTTCCTTGGGGATAACAGGAATAAACTAGATAGAAGCTCTGCCCATCTTCACTGATCCATTCTGCAGGTACATGCGGGGCGAACCGATTATCGCGCTTATCCCAATGATCTGTCCAGTAAACTGTTGACCACGGTCCCCAAGGAGTCGGAGCTTCGTATATGCCTAAATTTTTCCCTGATCCCCTAAATTCCTTACATAGACCGTCCCCACAGGCGGTCAGCAATAAATAGCGATCGATCCCTTTGATATAATCCACATATACTCGATAGCAACGTCCCCAATCAGACAAGACAGGTTTGCGGTCTGCAAAGTTCGTACTCCATAACGGGTTGCCATTAGCATCCAGACCGCAGAAGAACTCATAACTCTTCTTGTATCTTGCGTCAGTCTTGTGAACTCGCCCTAAAATTACATGATCACTAGCCGTGTAGGCGTTCGGTTGATCTGGTGAATAAAAGTAAAGATAATCGTCTTTGGCGCATTCATAGTTTTTGCCGGCATTGACCCAAGAAGGATGGCCTAATTCTTCGATACACCAGGTGGCAAGTGTCCAGTTCCGGCAGAAATCCGTTGACCAAGCAAGTGTTGCTCCGCCTTTAGAATTATAATTCCGAATCCACATATAAATAATGTTCTCTTTCCCATCGTTGAGGGCAAGGATTCCGGAAGTTTTTCGACCGTTAGGCCCTCCGCCTTTGTATTCTAGGCTGGCTTTAATATTTTCGCCTGAGATTTCGGGAGGCATTCCATATATAACGGAAAACCCCGTACTTACTTCCTCTGGAACCATCTCAAACCCGGATCCGTCACAAAATACGGCATACGTATGGTCATCGCCCGCCCAAGTCGTTGCCCAAACGTCCCCTTCGACACCTATTGTAGTGATGGGGCCAAATTCAACATCCTTAATTAACTTGCTGTTTGGGTGTAAAGGCTTATCGTCCTCGCCAATTATTTCTTTGTCTTTCTCAGTCATCTTGATTAATTACCTCCCATATAATTGTTTATTGAGAAGCTACTCTATCACGTCAACCAGCCTAATCTATGAAAAGATCAGGCTTAGTTGACATACATATTGATCACATTAATTAACGCATATATTATTCCTTTGCTAGCTTCTCTGCTTTCCTCGCAGCTGCTTCACATCTTGCATAATTTTGTTCTGCCGTATAAGCAGGTACAAATACGGTAGCTAGTTTTAATGTTTCGTCACTTGTATTGATCATTTGATGCTTTTCACCCGCTTCTATCCAAAGAACAACATCTGCCTCTACAGGCATTTCTTCCCCCTCACATACAGCAATCCCTCTTCCACTAACAATATAAATCAATTCAGGTCTGTCGTGTACATGATAATCTGTACTTCCTCCTGGATATAACAAGGCCTGACTAAATGTAATCTCTTCTACTCCTTCTTTATCAGGTGCAAATAACACTTTAATATTTCTTTGAAATGGTGCCGGTATAGTTACTCCTTTTTCTTCCCAAGCTTTTGCTACTTTCATATTCGCTATCTCCTCTATAATTTTATTTTTTTAATTCATAATGGCTATATTAGACTAAATCTGCGGAAACAATGTGCAGTACCCAATCGTCTTTTCCAGGCGTAGAAAAGGTTTGCTTCCCTCCGCCAGTTACTTCCTCAGATTTGGAAAATTGTCCATCCCGAGGATTGAACCATTGGATTTTGAAGCTCTGTCTAGCAGGTAACTCTATGTCACAATTCCCATCTCGAGTAAAGTAAATAACATATTCGACATTCGGTTCGGCCAGACAAAAAACGCCGCGCTCATAATTATGAAGTAGATCATCATGCGGTGCCATACGCCAATATCGAACTCCACTTGTATTTGCAAATTCAGCCATACGTTTCAAATCGTGATAAATTGGAGGGTCTCCATCCAGATTAAGAAGCTCGCTTTCAAAGAATCGATCTCCCTTCGCTGCTGCAAAATGTCGGTCCACACGTCCCATATAATAGCCGCTGACAAAAGCAGTCCAATAGCCTTTACGTTCAGAATCATATTTGCCTACATTGTACCGATCCTGCTCCCCGATAAACATCGGACGACCATACTTCCAGAAGCGTTCACCAAATTCATTAAGTGCATCACAGAATTGAGGCTCATGATCCATAGAAGAATGCTCTTGTGTCATCACGATATGATTCTTGGAGTGGCGAATTAATTCAGGCGCCTCACCGGTATCTCCAATCGATTGTAGACGTCCATGTTGGTCATGTAAGCTTACATAATCGGCCCAATGTCCGTACCATTTCGCGAATAAATCCCACATCGTTCTGCCAATATTGCCGCATTCCGCCCCAAGTGCCCAATATACATTCCAGTAAGCTGATGTACGAGCAACCGTATATGCCAAATATCTTTCTACATACATAACATGTTCCTTATTATTCAAATCGAAGGCTTCTCCCCAAGCGGTGCCTGCACCGTTGGTCTTCAGCCATCCCCCATTCTTAATATTCCAAGGATGGGCTGACCACTCTCTAGGGCGATAGACTGAGTTATCAAACAGAAGCTCAATGCCGTAGAAAATCCCTCTATCTTTTGCATATTCAAGCGTGCGGTCTAATCGCTGATAGAATTTCAAATTAAAACGGTCTTTATCAATCTTATTATTCTCGGGATCAACGACTTCCCAAGGCCAATTAAATGAAACATCAGTAATATTGCTTTGACGTGCATAAAGCTGATCCACTTCAATAAGCATATTTACATCATATTTGGCTAGAACGTCTAAATATACTCTCCATTCATCTTCACTTGGATTTCCAAACTCCAAGCTCTCGTGCGGCAGGGTCTCCCCGAACAATGGATGGGGAACCCAACCATCGTTATTGACCCATTGTGCTTTTCCATCAGCACGGAAAAACCAATTTGGATACTGCGGGTTAACGGTTAAAGGCCCTCTTGAAACAGGGGCACCACATTCGAAAGACCCAGTAATACCACTTAGTCCTTCTTCACTAGAGACAGTTTTAAACTGCCATGCACCTTCATACATCGGGGCAAATCGAAATCTCCAGACTTGTCTTCCGCTATCTTCCCCATCATAAAATCCGTCGATCGTATAAACTTGCCCATCATTCTTTAATACAACTTTTAGATCGACATCAATGAATGGATTATCAAAAGATTTATCCAGGTAAAATGTCTGTTCGAACACTTCCCACTTTGGAATCATTGTGCTATTAGACATATAAACAGTACCTTCCTCTCCACATAATTTGATATAATTGTTGGAAGCACAGATATGGCTCGTACCGGACTCATGCTGGTCAGGGCTCAAGTCAATTGTTCAGCCATATCTGTGCATCCATGCTGCTATTTAATATTAGCTTGCAGTTTCTCCACAATGCTGTACCATTCATTCACACGCTTTGTGATCTCTTCTCCGCCATTCTTATACCACTTTTCTTCAAACTCATCCCATTTCTCAAGCGGCCAATCACCAATAACAATCTTTGTCAAATACTCTTTGTAAAGCTTGTGATCTTGGGCATCCGGATAGTCATTGTATACAGAAAGAGGCATTCCGTCCCCTGCTATCGTCTTCGAAGCATTATAAGCGATTTTAGCAGCTTCTACAGCCATATCACCAAGTCCATATGGTTTAGGACCCATTATCGCCTCGTGATAGAATTCAGGATAACCGGCTTGCAGACCCTTTAGACCATGATAACGTGCTGTAAACAGTTCTGGGCTGTCCTTCTCAGCATAATATATAATCTTACCGTCTTTCCCCTTTTCCCAAGTTTCTCCTTCAATTCCGTAAGCGACAAAATTCTTGCCTTCTTCTGTTTCAAACCAATCTAAATATGTTAGAACATTTGCAGCGTTTTCCTCGTTTACTTTAGGAATCATCCAGTCCTTATTGGCGACACGCAAACGAGTAACGAAGCCATCTACTCCAGGAACCTTCGGCGGAGCCAATCCGGTTATCCGGGCATTCGGGTTCTTCTGCATCAGATTAGCACCTGCAAAGGTATCTATCTGGTGAATGACATGGTACCAAAGTCCGACTTTATCCTCAGAAATCTTAGCCTTCCATGTGTCAGCTGTGTTCAGGAAGGTTTCAGGATCGAGAAGCTTCTCATCATAGAGCATTTTCATGAATTCTACTGCTTCTTTAGCATGCGGCATAACCGGACCATAGGTTACCTTTCCATCCACAAGATCCCATTCAGGAGTTTCGCCGAAGAAGGGAATACCATACATGTCAAAGAATCCGTGAAGCCAGTTTGGGCCTTTCTCTGCCCCCGTTGGAATCTCGTCCTTCAGCCCGTTTCCGTTTGGATCACCATCGCGGAATGCCTTTAAAACAGTTACAAGTTCCTCTTTCGTTTTAGGTATTTCCAAATTGAGGGTGTCCAACCAATCTTGACGAATGAACCAACCCCGTTCTGCATAGTCGACATAAGCTTGTGGAATCCAATATATTTTTTCGTCAGAAGAATTAGAACGAACGATGTTCCAAACTTCCATAGGAATGTTCTCCCATAAATGAGGTGCATACTCCTGGAGCAAATCATCAAGCGGAACTGCAGCATTCTGATTGATTAAAGTCTCATCCAATCCACTACGAAGCGGTCTGAATACGTCAGGAATATTCTCTCCTGAAGCAAACATCGTTTGCAGACCTTCGTTGTAATTCCCCGGGAAAGAACTGACTAATGGCTTAATCCCCGTTTGTTCCGTAACATACTTAACATACGGATGACCCGGTTCAGGTGCAGGATTGACCGTTCTTACTATCGTAATTTCCGGCGCCTCCGAGGTATCTACAGAACCCTCTGTTTTAGCACTGCCATCATTACTTTTTGGTTCTTTGCTTGTGTCATTGACACTGTTGTTGTTTTCGGTACAGCCTGTGATCAATACCGTCATCAGAGTGATGATGACTAATATAATCACTAAAAAGTTTTTACGCTGACCCACTTCTCATCATTCCTTTCTTTATTTTATTTATATTCAAGCCTTTAATATAGAGTAAATCTATATTAAGTTAGCTGAATAACAAGAGAAATATACTACTCTTTAACTGAGCCCAACATAGCGCCGTGGATAAAGTACTTCTGTAAAAATGGGTAAAGTATGAGTATAGGAAGTGTGGCTACCATAACCGTTGCCATTTGTAAGGTTTGAATATTGTAATTCACAGTTAGGAAATTATCCATCATCATCGCTTCCGGAGTAGCGAAATAATTCCGTATTTTCACCTGCAGCGGTTCTAGCCTTTTATCGTATATAAACAATAAAGCATGATAAAAAATGTTCCAGAAAGCTACGGCATAGAACAGCCCAACAGTGGCCAAAACCGGTTTAGAGACAGGCAGGAATACCCTGAATAAGACTGACAAATCATTGCAACCATCTATGGTTGCCGCTTCCTCTAACTCCTTAGGAATTTGCATAAAGAAAACTCTTACTAGGATTAGATTAAATGCGTTAATGGTTAATGGAATAATCAAGGCCCAAACTGAATTCATTAGCCCCATCGCTTTTACAGTCAGGAAATAAGGAACAATGGGTGCATGGAAGATCATGGTGAACAAGACGAGCAACATAACCTGCTTGCGGATTAAAAACTCTCTTTTAGCCAATGAATAAGCCAGCAGCACAGTAAAAAACATTGAGTTTAACGTACCGACAACGGTAATGAAGGTATTCACACCAAATGATCGCATGAGATCTTTCTTAGAGAAAACGTATTTATAGGAATCCCAAGTAAAATCCACCGGCCATAAAAGAACCTTTTCAGCCTCAACTGATATTCTAGAACTTACCGAAACAGAGATAACGTGTAAAAAAGGTAGAATCATAGATAGAGAAGCGAGTATTAATATTACATACAGGGTAATTTGTCCGACAGAGATTTTTTTCGCAATCCAATTCATCTAATACAGCCCCTGTCCAGTGGATTTCTTTGATAAATAGTTACAGAAATAGAGTAGGAAAAACCCGATAATGGATTTAAATAACCCGACTGCCGTCGTTAAGCTGTACCTTCCTTCAACAATTCCAACCCTATATACATAAGTATCGAGAATATCCCCAACGGCATAAGTCATAGGTGTCATCAGAACATAAATCTGCTCAAATCCAAGCTCCAAAAAGTTACCTACCCGAAGTAAAAATAAGATCATAATCGTTGGCATTAGACAGGGTATGGTGATTGAAAAAATCTGACGCCATCGACTGGCACCGTCCACAGTTGCCGCTTCGTATAAACTTGGATTAATACCGGCTAGCGCGGCCAAGAAAATAATTGTATTCCATCCCGTTTCTTTCCAGACATAAGAGCTCGTTACGATTCCGCGAAAATACTCCGACTTCTGCAGAAATAACTGCGGTTCAAAACCAAATGTCTCCAATATCATATTTGCCGGTCCATTTAGGGATAATAATTCATAAATGATTCCGCCGATGATGGGCCACGAGAGAAAATGCGGAAGATAAAATAACGTCTGCATGGGGCGCTTAACGGCCATGATCCGTATTTCATTCAACATGATGGCTAATATCAAAGGAGCGGGAAAACCGATAACCAATTGATAGAAACCGATAATAAATGTGTTCCTGACCACTTGATAAAAGTCTGGATATGTGAAAATAAATATAAAGTGCTTCAGTCCAACCCATGGACTTTTCCACATACCACTAAAAATTTGATAATCTTGAAGCGAGATGAAAGACCCCAGAATAGGAATGTACTTAAAAATAATAAAGTAAAGAATTCCTGGTAAAGCCATCACATACAGCAACCAATGCTTTTTAACATTATTAATAATGGGATGATTACTTCCTTTTCTACCTCCTTTTCTACCGGCTGTATGTTGGTTAGGGTTTGGCGTCGTTCCATATACAATTGATGATGTGTTCGCCAACTACAATTCCTCCTTGATCGTCTTGTTAATTTGATTCTAGGGGAATCTCTATGCCGATAACAACCGCCTATTTCCTGATTAGACGTACGTTTTCGCAAATTCGGAGGATTTGTAGGTGCATTGTAAGATATGAATGCGCAAAAACCCGGCTTCCGCCGGGTCATTTAACAAAAGGGAACCTCTCATTCACTTAACTTCTAATTAACTCTCTGTATTCCCCTGGTGTAATTCCTTTTAATTTTCGAAAAGAACGGCGAAAGCTGTTTTCATTTTGATAACCTACCAATGCGGCAACATCTGCAATTTTCTTCTCTGATTTGTGAAGCAATTCTTCAGCCTTTTCAATACGCAGTCTTGTTAAATATTCATATATCGTAGCATTCATCTCTTGTTTAAATAGTTGGCTCACAGAGGAAACACCAAAACCAACCGCCTCCGCTACATCTTGAACACCAATGGATTTTGCATAATTTTCCTGCATATATTGTAATATAATATTTATATTCGTGATATCTTTCGTATCTTGACGATTTTCGTTCTTATGGTTTAGCAAAAGATGCGCTTGTTCCATTAACGCTATAATGTCCTGCATGTCTAATGTATTTAATTTATAATCATGGTACTTATCAATGAGATCTTGTTCCCGACCCACTTCTTTGGCTTTCTCAGCAATGAGCACCATCAGATCATTAAAATAGATTATAATGGATTTAGGATTCGGTTTATGCCTTATGATGATTTCCGGCAACTTCTTAAGCAATTGCATGCTGAGTTCCGTATTTCCATCTTCTATATATAGAATAAGATCCTGCAGCCATTTCTCATAAATAGCTTTGATGGTGTTAGCTCGATTAATCCCTGAGTATAATAAGATACTTTGATACCCTCTGTAGAATCGGTACGTGACGGCTGTCTCTGCTTCAGAGTATGCATCTTGCAATTTCACATAATCCATGCACAAGTTGCTGACTCCTCCGGATATCGACAAATCCAAATGCTTATTGATGACCTGTAAAAGACCTTTATAATGTAAATATGCTTCATCTTGGCTTATTATTGTCTTGGGTTGAACGAGAAAAATTAAGTTATCCTTTTCTAATTCAATGGACACATTAAGGATACGTGTAGACAGATATTCTTCAGCAATGTTACGTAAAGCAAATTTCAATAATTCCCGATCCGTTTCGGAATATTTCTCTGCCCAGTCATGATACTTATCTATGGAAAGAATCAAAACTGAGATAGGCGCTTCGGTCCACTGGTCAAACATTTGACTCCACTTATATTTAATTTCTCTGGAATTTAACCTTCCCATGATAATATCCTCGACAAATTTTTCGCGCAATTCTATATTGCTTCTCTTTATACGATCTGTCAAAGAAGAATAGTCCCTAAGCATCCTGCCGGTAAATTGCTCCAAATAGCTTAAATCCATCGGCATATTTTGATTGTCATACTGGGATACTAATTTTTTGATTCGTTTAATCGGTTTTAAAGAAGTGAAATTGAAATAGAAAATGGCTGAGCAACCAATCAGGATCGAAATCAGAGAAAGCGTAAAAATTACTTTTTGGATGGTTTTTAAGTTTTTTAGTGCTTCATCAATAGACAGCATTGAGACAAATGACCAGCCCGTTAAATCCGAACTCACCTTATTAAGCAAATACTTCTGATCGTTATGAAGGAATTCTATATAACTATTATTCTCAATCGTTTGAATGGTATTCGATAGGCTGGGCAAGTCTTGTTTGGGATTAATTTGGTACAGTAAATTAGCATTTGCATCATAAATAAATCGGGTTCTTTCAAGTTTTGATATGGTGTCGGGGAAGATTTGATTGAATACTTGATTCCAATTTGCATTAATTACAACAATACCTCTAATTTCCCCGTTATTATGGATCGGGCGGAATATTGTAATCCATTTTTCATTAGCAGAAGCAAAAGATTCTTTGCCCTCTCTAATTTTAATCAGTTTAGTTTGTTTATCAAATTCTTCCACAATATTCTCTACCCATGCTTTGTCGGCGAAAGTTGACAGATTAGAATTAAATCCCGAAGGATTCGTTGCAGCAACAGCTCGACGCTCAACATCATAAATATAAATAGAATTAATCATGGGGGAAAGCATAGTATCGAGTAAATTAATTAGATTTGAGATAGGTTGGTAGCCACCATGGTCCGGCTTCTTCAGAAAGTCATAGGTCGAATGATGATAAGCAATTTTAATAGAAGCATGATCTAATTCACGAATCGCATTATCTATAATCTTCATATCCAGACGAAGCTGTTGATTCTGCGTCTCACTAATTTCACTTTGAAGTGTCACTTTTGATGAGTAATAGGATACCAAACCTGCGGAAGTAATTATTAAGAAAATGACTAACGTTAGAATTATAACTAACCTAGTGTGAGAATTGCTGAAATTATATTTCATCCAAATCAAAATTGATTTTTTCATAAATCCAGCACCCCATATATACTTGGTATAAAGTAAGCGTATCCATATGTTACGAATTTATGGAATGAAATACTTTCCAATGGTATTGTATCTTATCATATACATTTTCTTTTTACTAATATCATTCCATAGGGATTAATTGGTTAGAACAGTCCTACAATCATTCTAAATATATAAAAAGAACCAACTTTACATACTAATTGGGTTTGCTTTATTGATAAAAAAATTGTTTTTGATATCTATACTTCGATTTGTCTAATTATTATTGCTGGGTTTCCACCTACTACCACATCGTCAGGAACGTCTTTCACAACTACAGCTCCAGCAGCAACAACTACATTGTTTCCAATGGTTACTCCTGGTACTATAATTGAATTCCCTCCTAGCCAAACATTGTCTCCAATAGTAACTTGTTTCCCATATTCTAACCCTGATATCCTTGCTTCTGAATCTAATGGATGGGTTGCAGTATATATGCATACTCTTGGTGCTAGCATACAATTATTACCTATAGTTACCTTACAGACATCTAATATAATACAATCATAATTTGCAAAAAAATTCTCTCCTATATCTATATTACTTCCATAGGTGCAGCGGAAAGTTGGTTTTATTAGAAGATTATCACCAGTTTTACCAAACAAAGATTTTAAAAGGTCGCTTCTATTTTCAACTAATGAACCGTTAAACTCTTCAAGTATTAGTCGTGCACGATTATGATCTCTTCTAAGTTCCTCATCAAAAGCACAATATAATTCCCCAGCTAACATTTTTTCCTTTTCTGTTTTCATTTTTTCGAATCACCTCGTCAATAATTATAATTTCTCAACTTGAATATAGCTTAAATTACTGACTTTAAACAACTGACCTTTTCTGATACGTCGTACATTTTTGGGATTTTGGAGGATTTGTATGTTCGGAATAAGATATGAATGTTCCAAAAACAAAGTAAACACAAAACGTCTCAAGGAACATTAAGCTGTTTCTCTATAAAAGACAGCCTATTTACTCAAATTTTAAAGTCAATTTTTATTATAGAAACAAAGAATTAACTATAGACTAGCTCCTTTTCGCCCAGCCCAAGCGTCTCTGCTGTTGACGTATAAATGTCGTGCAGAAGCTCTGGATTTTCCATGAGGTGACACGCCATAAGAAGGGGTCATTTCTTTAATCTTCGGTTCCCACTCATTCATATGCTGCGGGAAGCATTTATTCTTTGAGAACTTGTACACGTTGGCCGCTACTACTAAATCCCAATCCTCGCATTTGGCATTCGGGATAAACTCCTGTAATTCTTCCAAACGCTTTTCCTTCGATAACATAACTTGCTCGATCAGGTATTTGGTCAACGATATGTTTTTTGCACCTGCCGACAACATCGTTACAAGATTATCTGGTTTTTAGGAACATGGGTGAGAAGCCGGCAAACGGTCCGAATAGCAACGATTTTTTATTGTCGATAAATCTTGTTTCCAGGTGCGGAAGAGACATTGGAGGAGTGCCAACTTTAGCCTTACCGTATACCTTAGCATGATGCTGCGCAATAACATCTGGATTATTCCACACCATGAATATGCCACTTACTAGGAATCCACCAATATGCTTTCCTTCAGGAACACCGGATTTTTGGAGCAAATGTAAGCTTCCGCCCCCGCCTCCGATAAAGACGAAATTTGCAATATGCCTTTCGACAATACCGCTATCCATATTTCGCACTTTCAATTCCCACGAGCCATCGTTTGTACGTTTAATACTATCTACACTATTTTTGTATTTGATATTAACGTTTTTACTCTTTAGGTGGTCAAATAGCATGCTAGTTAAAGCACCAAAGTTGACATCCGTTCCAGAGTCGACCATACTGTGATACTTATAATAATAGGATCGTAAACTTTATCATAGATGAAGAAAGTAACTTACTTGGGTAATGTAATATGATCGTGCTTAAAAGCCGTCCATGGCGGACGGCTTTTTCTTCAAATTAAGTATAAATTTTTCATTGTGATTTATTAATCTTAGCGATTAACTTGTCCCCTTCGACATCTAAGTTTGGCAGTATACGATCTATCCACTTGGGTAACCACCAAGCCTTACTACCAAATATAGCCATAACAGCAGGAACTAATGTCATTCGTATTAGAAACGCATCAATAAAGATCCCTATCGTTAAAGCAAACCCGATCTGCTTGATCATGATATCATGGGTAAATATAAATCCAGCAAAGACAGATACCATAATCACTGCGGCCGCTAGCACCACACGGCTTGCTTGATTGTAACCATGAACAATGGACTCCTTACCCTGATGCCCATGAACGTATGATTCTCGCATGGAGCTGACAAGGAATACCTGGTAATCCATGGCCAGACCGTAGAGAATACCCGTCGTTATAATCGGCATAAAGCTAAGCAGCGGTCCACCAGTATCGAAGCCGAACACATTGTGCAGCCATCCCCATTGGAATACGGCTGTGGTGATACCGAATGTTTCCAGTATACTTAGTAGAAAACCAAGGGTAGCTTTGATCGGTACAACAATGGATCGGAATACTAGCATGAGAATAATCAGAGAAAGAATAACAATAATACCGATATAAATGGGGAACACATTACCCAGCTTAACCGACATGTCAATATTGACAGCTGTAAATCCGGTAACGCTAAGTGTAACTCCCCCACCCGTCTGTAGCTCGAGCTCACGTAATTGTGTTACTAATTGTTTCGTTTCTAGATCCGTAGGTCCTGTTTCTGGAATTAGACTGAATATGGCTAACTCACCATTATCACTAATACCTAGTTGCGATACCTGAGAAACATTGTCCTGGTTCTGAAGCTCCTGAACGAGACCCATCATATGCTCGATTGTGAATGTTGAAGACGAATCCTCTAAACTCTGCAACCAGAATGAATGGTCCGTTAAATCCTTCGCCAAACCCCTCGGCGATTGCATCATAGCTTTGCCTCGCTGCCGTGTCCAAATTTGCTGCGGCCGCTCCAGGAATACCCATATCCATCTTCAAAATCGGTATCGATGCAATCCCTAGTACAACAATAACTGCAACAATGACTAACCAACGAAGCTTAACAACACCTCTGTGGATATCTCTCTATTTTCCCTCCAGCTATCTTGTGAATGATTTGTATTTAAAAGCCATTTTTTAAATATTCGTATATTTTATCTAAGTGTTGATGAAATGTGTTATTGGATGACGATTGATCTGGAAATTGTATATGAACACTTCCATCGATGACGGGCAACATGCCTCCATAAACTCCCCCAACCAGAAGTTGAATATATACCTCATCAACCTTCCCATTCGTTAATTTCATTAACGTTTCTTGAGCGTCCACATGTAGCTGGCGTACTACTTTAAGAAAGTAGGGTTCCATCGTTAGGTGCTTTTTGCAGATTAATGCCATCTCACGCATTCTTTTCAAATAATCTACGGTAAGCTGCATTTTTATTAATTGGAAGAGGATATCGATCGGTAGGGTATCTTCAGATAAATTCTCTAGCATTTGTTCCATTTCTATCGTGTCATTAACGATGGAAGCCCCTGTCGCAACCGCTTCCTCCTTGCAGGAAAAATAGTTGGTGAACGTTCTTCTCGAATAACCCGCTCGCCCTGCCACATCATCAACGATGAAACCATCCAGCCCTTGTTCCATAGCAAGCTCAAAGGCCGCATTTGCGAGAGCTCTCATCGTGGCTTCCTTTTTTATATACCGCAAGCTTGTGCTAATCGCAATTCTCCTCCCTTGCGCTTTTTTCAACTAATAATAAGATACTATTTTTTTGCCCAAAGAGCAATTTTGCGCATTAGGCAAATTTAAGTCGCCCGTTACTAATAATCTTGCGAATTTCTTTATAGTCTTCTTCATTTATTAATCCATTCCAACCTGCAACTCTAATGTGAATTGCTGACCAAGGGTCCTTTCCAAGCGAAAATACTCCCATATTGTCACAATAGATTGCAAGTAGATTAAACAACACTGATGTTGAGCGTCCATTTTTCAATAATGTTTTATCACATTTCATGACCCTTTTGTTCATTCAAACGGCTTCGACTGTCTGACGTACTTACCACAACGTGTTGCTTTTGTAGAATGGATATCTGTAAAGTTCAACGTGTTCTCATACATCCACGGGTGGAATAAAGGATTTTCAGCAATATCCTATTTGTTGATTTTTACACTTAGTACAATCGTTATAAAATTATTCAGTCACTATTGGAACAGTAAAGATCCTGTTTAGTTCATTACTATTTATCGTAATTTTTATTTTCCGCTTTACCACTATTTGTGATACGGTTCAGCGCACCATGATTTGTTACAACTTTTTGCTTATCTTCATCATCTGGACCATTACGGTTAGGTACTTCAAACTTAAACTCAATGTGCTTTATTGTTCTATCTTCGTTCAAGAGTATTTTATCAATCAGTGAATCAAGCAGACGCTTCTTTAACTTCATATCTGATTTTTGAAACATGGTTTGGAATTTCTTTAGTGCATTATGCACGACATTATAGTTCACCGTATTATTAACTGATTTGATAAGCTCTTTCTCTAAAGCTTCCTTTTTAGATGCTCGTTCTTTAATCTCTTCTTCGGTGAACTGCTTTAGCTCTTTAAAGCATTCTGCATCAATTTTCCCCATGCTATAGTCCATCATTTGGTTTTGCTTTCCTTTCTCCAGTTCTTTAATCTCTCTTAGAATCATTTCTAACTGTTTCTTCACCAAGCTTAAGTCCATCGTATCGTTATTATTTAACTCGTTGACTATACTTTTGACGATTTCTTGTGAAGCAATAAAATGATTGATTCGCTCAATGACTGCTTTTTCCGTTTTTTCAGCATTTATGGTTTTTGAAGTACATATTCCGTTTTGCTTATTTTTACTGCAAATATAATACCCTCGGTATGTTCCATCAGGTCTAGGTGAACTAGCAGGATGAAAATACATTTTTGCACCGCATAATGGACATCTAAGAATACTTGTTAATAGATGAACACCATTTCTCCCACGTCTTGTTTTTCTCTTATTAGACTGCATAATAATTTGAGCTTTTTCGAAAGTTTCTTCATCGATAATTTCTTTATGCTCACCTTTGACAAGAGTGTAATTTTCATTCAATTTATTGTGTTCCCGTCTTCTCCCAAATCTAATATAACCTTTGTAGACAGGATTCATTAAAATATCACGAACGCCAATACCATTAAACTGGTTTCCCTTTTTTGTCCTAATCCCTAACTTGTTTAATCTGTCTCTAATCAGTATGGGTCCTATACCATTTGTATACCAAATAAACATTTGTTTTACTATCTCAGATTCTTCTAGATTGATCTCAATAGCTTTATTGACTGAATTGTAACCATATACAATACCTCCATTCCATTTGCCATCTCTTGCCCTTTGATTCATGCCAAGCACTACATTTTCAACAATATTACTTCTTTCATATTCAGCAATAGACCCCATCATTTGCATGAGTAAGATTCCAGCAGGTTTTGTTGTATCAAAATCAATATCTAGGCATTTAAAATTGACATCGTTCTTTTTCAATTCCTGTACTATTGTCAGTGTATCAACTAAATTCCTTGCTATTCTAGAGTACTTCCACACCATTACAAGGTTAAATTTATTTAATGCGCTATCCTTTAGCATTTTTTGAAGTGCAGGTCTCTTTTTGTTCTTACCACTTATCCCTTCATCTGAATAAACTCCTGCTACTACATAACCCTCTTTCATGCAAAACGTTGTTAACTCATTTTTTTGAGCTTCCAGGCTAAATCCTTCTTCTGCTTGCTCTTTTGTACTAACCCTTGTGTAAATGGCAACTTTCATTGTCATACTAACCATCTCCTAGTTTGAACAGATTTTATCGTATATGATTATATTAACGAGTCGCTGTGACTAAACTTTTAAGCATATGTGCACCTTACTGTTCCACCGCTGAATCTACATTCGATAACCTAATAGTTATCTCGCCTTTTTGCTCAATGACTTCAACCCTACACCTAATAGAAAACCCCAGATCATTCAGCCACTTGCCCTGAATTCTGATCTGAGGTATTTGTTGATTATTGATATCTGCACTGGAGACCATGAGTAATCGTTTTTCCTATCCATGACTAAACGTTCGTCTTTCTTTTCTGTTCTCGAAGTGCTTGTACCTTATTAAAAAGCTGTTTGGACACAATAGACGGAATTGACGCTTTTACTTGGATTTGATTCTTTTCTTTCTTGCCGTCATAGCTCAACAGGCCAGTATACGATGAATTTCGCAGTATATAACATATCGAAGTCCTTGACCATGTTTTATGTGCATCAGAGCTTCCAGAATTGCTTGCAGACTGTTTTTGAATAGAGCTAATATATTTCGCAATAAAACCATAGCTCTTGCCATCAGCATATATCTGGAACATCTCACGTACTATTTTTGCATCATGGTCATTTATTTCAAACTTGCCATCAATTAATGTATAACCGTAGGGAACTTTGCCCCCTGCATACTTGCCAGATTTAGCTGTAATGATGCGTCCTGATCTTGTCCTTTCATTGATTAAATTCCGCTCAAATTCAGCAAAGCTACCAAGCATTTGTAATGTCAACATTCCTTGAGGTAACGAAGTATCAAAGTTCTCAGAAACACTAATAAAAGCAATGTCATATGGTTGCAAGTCATCTTCAATCATAATCAGCAGATTCTTTAAATGACGATGTATTCTGTCTGACTTAATTACAATGATCGCATCAATTTCATTACTTTTATCACGAGCTGTACCAAGCATTCTTGTATACTCGATTCTTTCGTCAATCTTTGAACCAGACTTTGCTTCATCGGCAAAAATTTCTTTTAATTTCCAATCCTGACTGGTACAATAGGCTTGTATTCTTTTCTTTTGCTCGGCTATTGATGTATTGTCTTTCTGCGAATCTGAACTAATACGGACATAGCCAACAACATATTTAATCGCTTGTTTCATGAACTAACCTCCTGTAAATAAATTCCACATAATATCATATGGAGATTGTACTTAGTAGGCAGTTTTTTGTACACATAAATTGCATATTGGACATTAATAGTCGCTCATCTATGAGAGGCATCAAAGGGTGAATCTAATGAATTTAGTTAGACAATACACAATTTTAATTTCCGTTCCTTCAGATGTTCAAAATGAAGTAACCATAGTAAGGAATGTATTAGATAGCTTTAATGCTACCATTGGAAAAATAAATGGAATCAACCTTCTTCCAGTCTACTGGTCAACTGATGCGTATCCTCAAGCTGGTAATACCCCTCAGAATATAATCAATAATCAAATAGTCGAGCAGAGTGATGCTGTAATAGCAACCTTCTGGACTAGATTTGGTTCTCCTACAGATAAGTATCAATCTGGTACGGAAGAAGAAATAGAGTATATGATTGAAAATGGCAAACAAATATTCTTATATTTTTCCGATGTTCCAGCATCCCCGAATAGCATTAACTTTGAGCAGTATGAACAGGTAAAAGCTTTTCGAGAGAAATATAAGAATAGGGGTCTTTATTTTACATATGATAGCTTAGAAAAGTTTGAAAAACTTTTGTTTAATCACTTAATTTTCCACTTCATTCAAAACGAGTTACAAGAAGGTTCACTTAATACAACCAAAAGGACAAATAGCAAGCTAGAGATAAGATCATATGTAGATGATGCCTTTACTAATACTCTTTCGTATATTCGAACAAAGTTCACGGAATCCAAGTTAATCCATGATAATCTCGAAGAAATTAATACACTAATTGACGAAATTGATCAAATAAAGTTAGTGAAGCGTACTGATGTTACTCCACAACATAACAATGAGGATAATATGTTATTGAGGGGTCTGTTAAAGGATTATAAATTAAATGTTGATAAGTTCGCCAGTATCCCCATGGATACCCAGAATGAAATTAGAATATTTGCAAAAAAACATTTCAATAAAATTATTAACGATGACTTTTTTTGTTTAGGAGATCTAAAGTATGTAAGGGACTTTTCATTGCTCGGAGCACAAGAAAAAATCAGTGGCACAGAAATTGAGGAAAAGAAATATCGGATTACTTACGAGCTATTAGTTAAAATAAGATTTCATCAAAGCATTTATAATTATTTCTCGATACTAGACTCGTATAGTAAGTTGTGGATGGTTCTGTCTAATGTAGGAAAGAGTTATGATGAGGATATTACCATTACACTTTACGTACCCAAAGGTAATTTAATAAAAGAAAATGATATACCTATTCCTGAATATCCTGCATTAAAATTTATAAATGAGAATTTTGACTTTTTTTTCATATCACAGACGAACCAGGAATTAGAAAGCTATCCTGATTACCCTCCAAGTTACAATGTACCACTAATTTCTTCACTGCTCGGAAAGTCATATACAGAGAAAGTAAAAGAGAAAGAAGATAAATTCAACAGTAAAATTGCTCAAACTTTTGTATATGATTATTTTACTTCTGATCAGTTTGACATTATAAAATATGAGCAACAATATTTGAAGCATAATACTAATACAAATATGCCAAGCTTCCTCATATTTAAGGAACAAGTGAAACTTATTAGATATGAAATAACTTCAAAACATAATCCAGATAAGGTTGCCGGAGAAATAACCATTGATGTATAGCTAATTAGAATTACTTAGACAATAAGAGTAGACGAAAGCAGGCGGGGATTAGTAAGTTAGCTCTACTTTGTAATTTGATTCTACTCTTCTTTTCTTTCTGTTTAACAATCAAATATGATACTACAAATAGTAAATAATTATAAATAACTATATGTAGTATCATATTTGAGTAAGCTTTCAAACATATGAATATTAATGTAAATGCCAGATTCAATTATTACTTTCATCTCCACTAAATAACTCATCTACTGTTTGCATCCCCAAAGCTGTCAGTTTAACATCCGTTTCTGTTAGATAGCACAATTCTTTTGATCCATAAATCATCTTTGAAGTAATATCCAATAATGGATTCATTAGCCCTTTATGAGTCTGTCCTACAGAATCAATCCATAACAGCAAGTGAACTGTTTCTGGATATCGCAAATGAAAATATAGCAAAACAAATAGATATGCATCCCTGTTTCCGAATCCAGATACCTCATGTGTTTCAGTGACTACTATGTCCTTCTGGTAGTTTATCCTCAAAAGTCCATAACAGTTCAAGCAGCAGATTGTTTCTACATCTCGAACTATAACGATATTATTCTTTGCTTGGCAGTATAAGCATTCAATAGTACAGATTCGTCTTTTCATCAATACAACCCCTACATAACATAGAAAAAGAGTGCCAGTATAAGCACTCTTCTCAGACTGTTAAGAATCGTTCCTAATGCATATGCATGGTATTTATATGAACGAATTCTTCATTGTTCAGTCACTTCAATTTCAATCAGACCGCATTCTATCATATCTGAGACGATTTTAGATTGTTGTTCATTGAACATAAGCAATTGTTGTAATTCTTCCTGTGATAGCTGTGATGTTGCCAATTTAGAGAGAAGCACATCTTTTTCTTGAACAAGGCTTACGTATTTGCTGATTAAATTTTCTTTGCTATCCATATCCGTTTCAACTCCTTTTTATGTAGTTGAAACTTATCGTACTGTGCTAAATTCTCAAAGTACACGCTCAGAAATTATCTTTGATTGTCGTGTGATTTTCAATGTCATCATAATCTGTATTGGTGTTTTGTTCTACCCAATCCATAAAGATAGTAGGACCTATATTGGAATCTGTCCATGTGCTTACAGGCTGTGTACTTGCTTGATTGTTGCCAACTGTAACTAAGAGTCCCATTATTCCCTCAGGTTTATTGATAATGATTGATGTCCTAGCAATAGGTAATTCTGTAGCGTATGCTGCAAATGTGAAATCTCTAGCCACTTTCTCAGCGGCACTCTTTAAATATAGCCCATCTTCCAAATCGTAAGTTGCTTCAACTGCGAATTTTTCATTTCTCTTATAGATTTCAATTCCCATTAAACCAGTCACAGCTTCTGTAATTGCATTTTTTATGATTTGATCTTCTGTAAGATTCTGATCTTCCTTCTCTTCTTGTGTAACCTTCTCTTGCTGGACTTGACTATCAACGTTAATTTCAGCATTTTTTGCTGATTCTTCTATAATTATTTCTTGTTTTTCTAAATTGCTTTGCGTATTCTGTACTTCGTTAGCGTTGTGTCTCTGATCATATTTCTGCATCCATAACAAAATGATCATGATATTAAACAACATTAAGGACACGATAATAAATATTTTGAACTTCATATGTAATCCCCTCATTGAAAGCTAGCTTTTAATTATATTCTTCGCAGTAATAATGCCTTTTTTTGCTCGTATTCACTGACGGTTATGACCCTCTTATCTTTGAGTGCAGCCAACTTCTCCAATTGAGCATAAACATCATCACTTGGTGTTATGGATTCTTTCTTACCAATTCGTGTTCTGACTTCTGCTACGAACTTCTCAGGTTCGCCTTTAGATATCCATTTCAACATAGCTTTGTTACCAGACGTATAAATTGTAATCTTATATCCAGTGAAGAAGCTTTTGTTGTATCGATCGAACTAATGTTTGAATAAGGAAATACTTCCGTATCATATCCGCCTAGCTTTTTACCATAAAACAATACCTTCTGGTTGGTAGCAATAAATGCACCTGTCCTGATTGAATCTTTTCCTAATATTTTTGTTTCATATGTACCTGGCACAGCAGAAATTAGCGTTTCACCAGAGTCGAAATGTTTTTTAGCTTCTTCAACTAATGATTTAATTGACGCCATGTGATGACCTCCTTCATATTCAGCAGTAAGTAAATTCTACCATGTACCGTTCTAAATGTAACCATAATCTATTGCAAATTGTACTCTATAATAATCTTCTTACAGTTTCTATACTGGTGTAAGAGGTGACCGCAAAATGAATGATGATAATTTTATTGTGACACCCAAAGAAAAAAGCGTAACGATAACAATACGGATAGATAAAGTCATTGCCGACACATTAGATGGACTTGCTCTACAAAGTGACCGTTCCAGAAATGAACTTATCAATATGGCGCTTGAATACGCTCTGAAAAATGTAAAATTCATTAGCAGTACAAATGAAAAGAAACGCAAATAAACCAGTCGTTAATTGACTGGTTTTGTATTATTCCCTCAGCACTCAAAGATCGTTCCTATGAGTTTTCAACCGCTTGCCTTAGACTTTATCGCCATTTCAATTCAAAACTACCAGAGAGCGCTTCTGTCACTCTACAGTGCGTTATAAAGTGATTTCGTTAGTAATGCTTTCAATTGCTCGTCTTGATAATAGTGTTTCAAGACTGCCAGCACATCAATTTTATCATTATGCCGAATCGTGTAGCCGGAAGTATTCTCTTGAATATTGATTTCGTGATTGAGTTGATAAGTATTTGATTCTCTAATTCCTTTTGTATACTCCACTCGCTCTATAATCTTAATTTTTCCTAGCGTTTCTAAACGTCCAAGGCATGGATTGATTGTATTGCGTCTAACATCTGTGATTAGAACAATTTGATTGTACGAGATATAAAATTTGTTATCATGAAATAGTTTAGCATGTCTGATTAAAGCTACTAAAATAGTCATTGTGTTCTTCTCCATAATGCCAATTATATTCTTATCATTTACGATATCAACAAAAAATGTAATATCATCTTTCGTTAGAGTAACACTATCGACTAATCTACCCCAGTACTCAAATGCTCTGCTGAATGCATACTTGGCTTGAAAAAGTGTATCTTTGATCGCTTCATCTTTGCTCGAACCATAGCGACCTTCTTGAGTATCTAACCATTCCAGTAATGCATCTTTTGTTTCCACTTCTGTAAGACCGTAAATCGTCTTTAATTTGAGCGCTAAATCAAATGTCATATTATGGCGTTGTCCATGACCAGTTATTTGATAACTATTGCAAAAAGAAAATACGTTCTCTAGTTGAGCTTTAGAAGTTACTCTGAAAGTTGTTTTCTTTGCAGCTTTATAAATCTTGCGTGTTTCTTTTGCGTCTGGATTTATATTTGAAACAACTTCATTGAAGTTACTTCTTTCCAGTTGCTTAATTCCAAGAAAATACTTGTACTGTGCTGGCTTATATTCCAGCGTTTCAATATTAACGTAACAACAAAAATTTGAGCCGTATTCTTCGTTTCTGAAATTCCGTCCAAGAGGTAATTTAGCTGTCTTACCTAGCGATTCTTTATTCGTTATTTCAGGAAATATCTCAACTTGGAACTTTTCCGTTTTATTCAATCTAGCCTTTGTGATTATTTCACGCTGAAACTCTTGAATAGTCTTCCGCTGATAAGGCTTGTCCAGATAAATAACAACGTGGTATCCTTTGCTCCCGCTCCTGTAACAGTGAATGTATTCTTCTGGAATATATTCTTTTAGTTTGTTTATGAGCTGTTTTGTACAGCATTTTGCTATAGTTAAAGCTTTTTTATCAGAGAGTGCAACGTCTACATCAAAAAGAAACCACTTCGTTGTAGTCTTACTGCAAGGGTAACAAGCAATCGTATGCTTACCAAGCAAATGATTTTGTACTACCGAATCATTTAGTGGTTTCTTCTTGTAAGTGAATGACTTTCCAATTGAAACTTGATTATGATTTTGAACAAGATAATCTTTTCTGCCAGAAATATAAAGCTCACTGAACTTATGTACTAATTTTTCAAGCAGTTCAGACTCTAGTTCAATTTGGCCAGTAAAATCGTCATCTTGATTTGGACTTGAATACTGAGCATCTACAAGAAATTCATACAGACTCATAAAATTCGAGTAGTATTTGACTCTTTTTGTGAATTTCTCTGTAATCTTCTTTGGAGTTTTTTCTATATTCTTCTTTAGCTTCATGCTTATTCTTCTCTCTGTTTGTAATCAAATATGATACTATAAATAGTAAATAATTATGAATAACTATATGTAGTATCATAATTGAAAAATAGAAATAAATATAGTGTGCAGAACTGTTGTTACAATCTAGCTTAAGTTAGATTTCATAATATTATATAGTGCTCTATCCGAATAGCAATTTTGTTAGACACTTTTATAAATACAAAGAGAACACAGTAACTCAGATCATCTTCTAGGACATTGTGAATCGCTCTGCATAGTTCGTATCGTTCATGCTTACTTAAGCTTATTCTGTGCTATCCTGTACGTTCTGAACTCCATTTTTACGCTTATATTTATGTGAACCTAAAGCACTTGCTTGTTTGAATATTACGATGTATTTGTCAGATCAGTAATTAAATCTCTACCATATTGAGAATCAAGCAGGCCATTACTTAAAATTCCTTGCGTTTAAGTATTAATCTGCTTCTTTTTATTGTCTACAGTTTTGTTATGAATGGACTTGAAGATTTATATTGCAGCTTACTCAGTCCTATTGAGCCACCAACTCAATAATATTGATTTATTAAGCATCTTTTATTGTATCTGCTTCTAGTGGATTTCCAATGCAGTCCTAGAAAATAAGCCATAAAAGAATAGCAACCCCTATAACAACACCTTTGTAGTAAAAAAGGAGTGTGTTGTTAAATGAATAACGAATCATATCAAGAATTTATCAAAGTCCTCGCTGAAATGGTCCAAGAAGAACAAGCGACAGAGAAAGAAACCAACGAAATAGAAGAATAAGTTAAAGGGAGCCTTCAAGCTCCCTTTTTAAACTACATAACTATATTATGTTCGCCCATATGTTAGTTTCGAAGGCAATACTACTCTATGTTACTTTCTTTGATTTCCTTGCAACAGTATACTTCTCCTCATACTCCACAATGTCACCATATAAATACTCTATATATTTGTCTAACTTACTAATTTCTTTATACCCAAAGACAAAGCATTCTGGTCCTGATCGTGCTCTATCTGAATCTAACCCTTCCCATATGGCACATATTTCTAGAGGATTATTGCTTTTTAATATTTCTTCAAGTTTTTCAAGCAATTCAAACTCCATTTCAATCATTAGGGAATATACCAGTTTCTTAATTTTATATACTGCTTCGTGTAGACTCCCCATATTAGATAATTCATTTTCCGCTTTATTATACGGAGCATCTAAGGCATTTGTAGAAATATCATACACTCTTGAATTGTAACCGTATGCTAATTCTACTTGTCTGAACCAATACTGCGGATAGTACTTATCAATCAATTGTATGACTCTATCAATATCAAAAAAAGTAACTATTCTATCTAAGTAAAGAGAATCTAACTCACCTGATATACTTTCCATTGATGCTCCTTTAATATTTCCTGCGCTTACAAACCAGCATCGATCTATTTTACTTGTCCTTCCTGTATAAATATCAGTATACGGTTGAGATAACGCCATTTTTATTTGATCTAATGCTCTCCTAGAATAGTTATCATTATTGGCGTTTCCAGTAATATCATTCATTGTAACAACAGCTGCATAAACTTCTACGTCACCCCAAGGTGTCAATGAACGGAATATGATATCCTTACCTCTCTCATATACTCCATGGTTATCCCTTGCATCACTAAATCCCATTGCATTGATAAGAGGAATTAATACATTTCCACGAAATGCTTTCTCGTTTAAAGATTTGATAAGTTTGATCTTCTCGTCATATTTCATTTCATTCACCTATTATAGTTTAGTAATTCACTCACATTCATCTTACCATAATTCCCAGAAAATAATCTGATTACAATATTCGCTTCTTTTATCACTATGTAAAAAGCGCCAAGCATTAGTTGCTGGCGCTCATACGACAAACCTCACTTCTATTGTCTCTAAAAAGTTGTAACTATTTATGATACGGTTCCCCCCTCATAATCTTAAACGCTCTGTAAACCTGCTCCACCAGAATCAGCCGCATCAGCTGATGCGGATACGTCATCTTGCCGAACGACAGCTTCATATCGGCACGCTGAAGAACCCCTGCGGATAATCCGAGGGATCCGCCAATCACGAAGGACACTTTGCTCCGTCCATATGTACCTAGCTCCTCTAGCTGTCCTGCTAGCTGCTCCGAAGACCAGGCTTGTCCGTCCAGCGACAGCGCAATAACGAACGCATCCGTGTGCAGCTGCGCAAGTATTCGCTCACCCTCGCGCTCCTTCACCTGGCGTTCCTCAGCAGCGCTCATCGAATCGGGCGCCTTCTCATCAGCGACCTCGCTCATCTGCAGCTTCGCATAAGGACCTAGCCGTTTCGTGTACTCCTCTATACCTTGAACCCAATACTTCTCCTTCAGCTTCCCAACGGCAACGATTTGAATGTTCACTTAGCTCACCGCGTACTGTGCAAGTGCGTCACAGTGGGCACATGTCTTAGGTGGCTGCTCATCAGCGAGTCCAGCCTGCTCGAGTGTTAATAGCTCAGGTGCTTTCTCCAGATCGTCTACGATGATATCCATCGCCAAATCCACGTGGTCCCCACATACTAGTAGCATTGATTAGTAGTCCCCTTCTCTGTCTAGCGCATTTGAAGTCATCTTGTTTCCAGTCCTAGTATCCCCTATTCCGCAACTTCTCGCTCCATTAGGGTTAATATAACGGTCCCGGCTTTACCCTCTCGGTAGAAATCCACTTCCACCTCTTCACCAATCTTCTTCTCCAAGTACAAGTACTTGCGTAATGCTAAAGTAGTCCCAACCTCTCGACCATCTAAATGAGTAATGAGGTCGCCTGTCTTCATTCCCGCTTCACCCGCAGGACCTGACGCCTCTAGAATAATAACACCCTGCTCTACGCCGTCCGGCAGCTTCAGCGTTTCCGTTCCCTCCAGATAGGAGCTCAGATCCGCAGTGGCTACACCCATGAATGGACGTTTCACCCTGCCGAATTCTAACAGGCTTTCGATAATCGGTATTGCATCATTAATGGGAATCGCAAAGCCCAAGCCCTCCACACCAAAATCGGTCACCTTCAGGTTATTAATCCCTATCACGGAGCCATCTAGATTTACGAGCGCCCCCCCGCTGTTCCCCCGATTGATCGCGGCATCCGTCTGAATCAGATCGACCTCCCAGTCCATCTGTCCATCTCGATTCAGCGACACGGGAACCGTACGTAACGGTACACTAATAATGCCTGCCGTAATCGTCTGTGAGTATCCAAGTCCTAATGGATTCCCTATCGCAATCGCAGATTCCCCCGCCTTCAAGAGATCGGAGTCTCCGAATGTAGCTGTTTTACGAATATCCTTACTATTTATCTGTAGCACGGCCAGATCCGTCACTCGGTCTGTACCGATAAGCTTTGCTTTCCGTCGATCCCCATCCGCGAGCACCACCTCTATGGACGAGGCCCCTTCGATGACATGCTCATTGGTTACTATGAATGCCTTCTTACCCTCAACTCGAAAAATAATGCCCGAGCCCAGTCCAAACATCTCCTGATCCTTCTCCACTTCTACTTCCTGCGTACCCTCAACCTTATCCTTCGCAACTAAACTGATCACACTAACGACCGTTGGTTTTACTCGATCTGCCGCAAGAATGACACGCTCATTGAAGCCTGATGAGCCTCTACCTTCCGTGGATGAACCCACAATACGGATGCCACTGGAATTCTCATTATTCAGGAGGAAGGGCAGGACGAACAGCCAGAACACAGCTAACAGGAGCATAAGAGCTAGAATGACAAACCCAATAACTCTAGCTGTGAAGCTGCGTGGTTTCCAGCTTTCGAACCTCATGCTTCGTTGCTTCCGGCCAGGCTCTGAAGGTCCGCCGAAATCATCATTACTCCAAAAGCTCATGCCCGTCACTACTCCTCTATAAATTGCTCTAAAATTCACTATATTTTCGAATACCGAGGAATAATTAACAACGATCAAACCTACAATGGTAGGGAGTCTATTACTATAGCATATGATGATGAGGGAGAGATGAAGATGTCCGGCAGAAGACAACACATGAATCCGATGAATGCCATAAATCCAATACATCCGATGGATGAGATTAACATGATCGGCAAGCTTGCTGATCTTAAGGACGCGCATTACAAACAATCGCTCATGATCAGCGCCATCACTGAGCTTCTTATCGAGAAAGGAATCATAACTACAGTCGAGCTTCAAGCTCGCGTTGCACATCTGGATCTCCTTGATTGTTTAGATATACTACCTTAAGCACTCAATCCATACCTACCGCGTCCCATAAGGTCGGCCGGTCATAGTAGGTTTCCATCAGCCTGACCTTACGATCATGTACGCTGTAACCCTTCTCCTCTAATACATTATGCACCGTTAGCTTGGCTAAATCCATGACATTATGCTCACGGCTCAGATGAGCCAGATAAACCCGGCGAAGCTTGCCGGCAATGATCATATCACTTAAAGCTTCGCCAGCTGCCTCATTGGATAGATGACCAATATCGCTCAGGATCCGCCTCTTAATATTCCATGGATATCGACCCACTCTGAGCATGTCTACATCATGGTTCGATTCCAGAATGAGCACATCCGAATCAATGATCTTGTCCTTCACCTTCTCACTCATGTATCCCAGGTCCGTTGCAAAGCTTACCTTAAGTGACCCATCACAGAAGCAATAGCCAACAGGCTCTGCAGCATCGTGAGAGATGGCGAAGGATTCCACCTTCATGCTTCCGAATTCCACAGTGCTTCCCGTCTCCATTACACATCTCTGCTCGTCGTCGACACCTTCCATGTGACGATCTAGCGCTTTCCACGTATTCGCATTCGCATAGACGGGTAATTTATATTTTCGCGCCATCACACTGAGTCCCTTAATATGATCTGAATGCTCATGAGTAATTAGAATCGCTTCTAGCTTCTTCGGGTGCCATTCTCTCGATTCCATCATCAACTCTAGCTTCTTCGTGCTTAAACCCACATCAATTAACAAGCTAACCTCGTCATTCGCGACGATGGAAGCATTCCCTGTTGACCCACTAGCTAATACACAGAATCGCAACCCCAAATTGTCCTACTCCTTTGTCTGCCTTATCTCTTCTATTCTATCATTTATTCCTCAACCGCTCCGGTAATCGCATGCACGAAGAATCGATCTCCTTGATCTGTCACGATTCGCCAGTAAGGCGCCAGAACACGTGTATCTGCTTCGAAGGTCTGACCATGATAGCCTAGTCGAACATCGATAATGTTAGAGCCTTCCTTCAAGTACTTCTCCACAAGCAATTCAATCGCTGTATACCCAGTAAGCACCTTCTGCTCCTTCACAACGGCACTGGATATCACTTCTGCATGCGTCTGTTGATAGCTCCGAATGACGCCCTCCATCTCATACAGCACCAGCTTCACATCGAACAGAGGATATAAATCCTGCATCTGATGAAGCACATGCTGATCGCCTTCAGAATCATAGTCATCTATTTGGTAGCTTTCACCATCTGGAATTTGTCTGCTAATTACACTTCTCAGTGAGGTCTTATCCTTCAGCTCAGTCGCTTGGAACGGAGTGTTCAGTGCAGTTACGGCTGGCTCACCTTCACTTGGTGTAATTTTCACATCAATTTCCCGCAGCTTCGGTGTGTCCTTCGGTACACTCGCAGATAAGACAATCCCCTTCTGAGCCATAATCTGCTCAATCTCCGGAGTAGCCTCATTCGCATTAGAGTCACTGCCGAGCGGACTTGTCTTGTCATACCATAGCTGATATCCGAGTAATATGTTCAATAGTAGAAAAGAAACCAACAATATCGTTTTCGCCCGACTCCAGTCCATGGTGAGCTGCTCCTATCTTAGGGTAATTCTTCAACAATGCCATTCTCTAGCTCTACAACCCACACGGGTTTAAACTCCATATACTCTGGAGTGATTTGCGGTCGATAAGCCGGATAAACCGCTTCGACGCTGAATAGATGATCATAAGCGAGAAGTCTGTTCTCTAGGTGTTTTCCTCCCAGCAGCAGCTTCTCGGAACGGTTTGTCGGCATAGGATCCATGATGATGAGCGATCGCTCATACTCGGAAATTGTCCCCCCCTGTAGGGTAGCCGTAATGTGACCGAATGATTGATTGTCTTGTTCGACTATTGGATAGGAAGCTGGATATATAGGCATGTATTGGCGAAAAATAATGCGTTGCCCCTTATCCGTCAAGCTAGGGGCAATATAATCTATGCGGAACTGCCCATTCCAGCCGCCTCGTTGATTAACGAATTGTACCGCAGTATTCAGATCCTCTCTCGTATCCAATTTATCCTCCAGCGGAGCAATTGGATCCGTGTAGCTCATCCATAATTGATTGGTCTTAATCTGCAGACCTCTCTTACCATCGGAGTAAATCTCTGTCCCATCTCCTGTCGGCAAATTTCTCGTTATTCCTGGATCAGGGAATAGGATATTCTCCATCTGCTCGGTGGTAATGCTCGTATATTTGTAAATCAATGATTGCATCGTAATATCTTCAATAGGAATATAAAGATGATCCTGCATAATCGTATACTTCATCTGGAGCTCACTAAGTCCGATAAACTCCAATACCTGCTCTAAAGAAATATCCGTTGTGAGGATTTCGTATACAGCGGATTCGGCATCATTCACCAAGAAGATATCCACCTTATTACTCACCTTATTCACGGTAAGCCACATCTTCGATATCCGATCAACCTGTGTGACGAAATCCAGCTTAAGCGGTACGAAGAGATTGAATACACTTAATGGAATACCACTCCCGAAGCGAATTTCTACGCCATTCTCTTGATTTTGTTGTTTTAGTAGTGGCTCAAAGCTTGTTGACGTACGCAGACCCTCGAAGGTTGCTGTTCCAATCTTACTATAGATAATATCGAAGAAAGTATGCTCTGGGTATAAGACAGCGTGTGTTTCGTTATCCTTGTGCAGAACAATTTGCTGAGGATAGAACAGATTCTCTGAAGTAACCTGTGTTCCAATCTTCTCCGTCTCCACATAGTCTGAATACAGAATAGGCTCGAAATCTGAGGAATGATAGGCCAACAGATAACTCTGCAGCAAGCTTGAGGCAACCAATACAACCAGTAGAATGGTTTTGCTCTTCTCGATCACATTATCTCCCTCCTACCTGAGCCAAGTAATGTGAATTTCACCATCGTACCCACGTTCACTTCGGATTCGATAGAGATTACACCTCCATGGGCTTTGATTATTTCCCGGGCAATGGAAAGACCTAGTCCTGTCCCACCCTTAACCCTAGACCTCGCCTTATCTACACGATAGAATCGGTCGAAGATATGCTCAATATCCCGCTTCGGAATACCAATACCGCTGTCCTTCACAGATAACTCTATGACCATCTCATTCACTTTTCTTGCACGTAATTCAATGGCTCCGCCTTCTGGCGTATATTTAATTGCATTGAACACCAGATTGTCGAGGACCTGATCGATCTGATCAGGATCGATCAAAACCGGACCCAGCTGCTCCTCCGCCTTTACTTCGATCCGGATTGATTTCTGTTGAAACTGAAATGCGAAACGATCCGCAACCTCCTCGAGCATCTGCTTCACATCCGTCCATTCCTTCACTATACTCGCCTGCTTAGAATCTAGCTTGGACAGATGAAGCAGATCCGTAACGAGTCGAATCATTCTCTCGGTCTCATTGCGAACGACACCAATAAACTTATGCGAAAGCTCTGGATCATCTAACGCACCATCATCGAGCGCTTCCATATAGCTCTTAATTGTAGTTAGCGGGGTTCTCAGCTCATGGGATACATTGGCAACAAAGTCCCTCCGCGCCTGCTCCAGCTTCTCCTGCTCCGTTATATCCTGAAGAACCGCGATCGTCCCCGTTATTCCCATGCCTCTACGATGAATCGGTGAGAAGGTCACACGTGCTTGCATGGGCTCATCATCCTCACCACGATGCAAATCGAGACGAACCGAATTCTCTTCGCCTAATACATAACGATCAACGCGATCCTTCGGCAAGCCTAGTAGATCAGACATATACTTGTCCTGTAGCTCACTGCGCTCTCCCGCCATCAGCATGTTCGTCGCTCTTAGATTCATTAATATGACCTTGCCCAGATCATCCGTCGCGATCACACCATCACTCATATTCGATAGAATAGAGCTCAGCTTCTCCTTCTCTTCCTCATTCTGCGATAAAGCTTCCTTTAGTCGATCGGTCATATTGTTGAATGCACTACCCAACTGACCAATTTCATCCTGGCTTAGCACCTTAACCTGCCTATTAAAGTCGCCTTCCGCCATCGCCTTCGCTTGCTTGGTAATTTCCTTAATCGGATGTGTAATCGTATGGGCTAGCACAATACCCAGGAGCGCTGTTAACGCCAATGCAATTACTGTCCCAGAGAAGAGAATTTGATTGATCCGATTAATGCTCGTATACAAATCCTCCATGGAAGCTACCATATACACAGCACCGATCACCTTACCATTACTGCCAACGGGCATCGCAATGACCTTCAGCCGAATCCCAGCCTCATCAACGGCCATCCCCGATATGTTCCTAACGCCCTGCAGGGCTCGACTTACCTCCGTATGTGTGTTCTTCTGACCGATAATCGATTGCTGCCTCAGTGAGGTTGTCGACACAATCTTACTAGTCGCATCAATAATCTGAATTTCGGCATTGCTTATGGTGTTCAAATTCTTCACAACCGCATCCAAATCATTATACGTGCGCACGCCCTCTTCATCGTTTCCCTCTTGAATAGCGGATAGATAGGGCTCAACAAATTTCGTCAATAAATCAACTTGCTTCGTCATTAAGTCTGAAGAATTCGATACGAAGGAGCTTTCCAATGTTCGGACAAAATAAACACCAATCACCTGCATCGCGATTAGGATTAGCAGCACATAAATGATGATCAATCGAACTTGTATCGTTTGAAAGAAACGGATTTCTTTCATAAGCTCACGATCCCCCTGTTTTGGGATTGCGCATCGTGTAGCCCAAACCCCGCCTTGTAATAATATATTCTGGTTTGCTAGGATCATCCTCTAGCTTCTCGCGAAGGCGTCGGATTGTAACGTCAACCGTTCTCATATCGCCTAGATATTCGAAGCCCCAGACAGCCTGTAATAAGTGCTCACGTGTCATAACCTTACCGCAATTCTTGCCCATATAATACACTAGCTCAAATTCGCGGTGAGTTAAGTCCAAGGGCACTTCATTCTTATAAACAATATACATTTCATTATCCACTAATAAGTTGTGAATACGAATACCCTGTTGAACCTCTGGTGTTAATTGAAGTGTCTTCGTCGCACTCGTCTGACGTCGTAAATGCGCCTTCACACGGGCTAGAATTTCCCTCGTACTGAATGGCTTTGTTACATAATCATCAGCACCCATCTCGAGCCCAAGCACTTTATCAATCTCGGAATCCTTAGCGGTTAGCATGATGATCGGTGTATTCAGCTTCATGCGGACCTCCCGACACACGTCCAAGCCATCTTTACCAGGTAACATCAAATCAAGTAATATCAAATCCGGGTTTTCCGAATAAGCTAATTGAACTGCAGTCTCTCCATCGAATGCACAGATGACATGGTAGCCTTCCTTCTCAAGATTGAATTTAAGAATATCCGCAATGGGCTGCTCATCATCAACGACTAATATAGTTGCTGCCATCCTGTCACCGCCTGTGTTCTCTAGAGTCTTCTACTTATATTAACATAGATAACGAAAAAAAAGGTATCCCTCAGCCCTTAGGCTTGTAGGATACCTATATGGTAAATATTATTTCGACAAGAACTTAATTGGATTCTGAATCTTACCATCATCATGTATTTCGAAATGTAGATGCACACCCGTGGAATGGCCCGTATTCCCCATCACACCAAGCTTTTCACCTTTCTCAAGCACATCACCTTTGGAAACATTAATCTTACTCATGTGTGCATATAAGGTTTGGTAACCATTCTTATGATCAAGTATGACCGTCTTGCCGTAGCCATTCTTCGTCCCTGCGAATATGACCTTACCCGTATCTGAAGCCTTGATGGTCCGATTCGATGAAGCCATGTCGATGCCCTTATGCTGGGTACCCCAGCGTTTACCGTAGCTACTCGTGAGCTTAGCTCCCGATACAGGCCATGCGAATTTCCCTGTACCTTCACCTAGTAATCTCAATGTACCCTTAGCAATCTTAGCAGATACCGGCTCTACTAGCACCTCTTCATTCAACAGGATTTCCGACATCAATGCGCCGTTAATCGATGTTAGCTCATAAGTAACACGTTTAAGCCCGTTCTTCCCACTATTGATGGTCCGAGTCTTACCTGTACGAAGCGTTGGATCTTGTTCATATATAGTATCGAACTGAATATCCTCTTCATCCGTTAATTCCTCAATGGTTCGAACCGCCAACGTAGGCTCAAAGCCCTTGACGATGACCTCATCACCCACTCGGATCATATCATCTACGATCCAGGAGTTCATATCATATAGGTTTTGTGTTGTAATATCGAACTTACCCGCAATACATGAGACACAATCGCCCTCTTGTACGGTGTATTTCTGCGGAAGCTCTCCCATGGATTGAAGTGTACTAAGTACAGCATCTGTTTCCACAATATCCTCTGGCTCAATATTCGCTATGGGTTCGATCTTTACTTCCTGTGTAAATTCAACCGACTTTAATTCCTTGACCTCCTTAACCTCAGGAGTTTCAGACGCCTCCACGGTGGATGCCGAGAGAACAGTTACCTTCGATTCTTGCTTCTTCGTTCCAGAATAGATCTCCTTAAATTCCTCAAGTACCTGATTAGCCTCTGTCTCATCCTTGAGAATAGCCACTACCTTGTTATCAATCACTAGCTCTACACCAATTACATGAGCAGTAAGCAGTGATTGTAGGCTCTCTGCTGTAGCCTCATTGTCGTAAGCGCCCATGAATGCTTTTTCTTTCTCAAACTTGATATCCGTTTCGTCTAGGACCATATGTACATCGGGGTTTTCCGATTGCACTTGCTTATGTTTGTCCTCAATAGCTTTGTCAACGACTTCTGGATGACTGACAGTACCGATTTCTTTGCCCTCAACTACTACATGGTAGATACTATAGGTATTGCTGATAATGTATTGGTTTCCTCCAGCAGATATTCCAACGAGTAAAGCGAATGCCCCTGCACCTTTCATAATGGCGATTCTGTTTACCTTGGTCCACTGATAAATCCGCGATGTTATCTCTTTATCGATTCGCGCTAATTTGACCTTGGCAGTCAAGTCCTGTAATTGGACCTTCGTCTTTCGGATCCAATCTTTTCCCTTGAAAACTGTCATATTCGTCTCCTTCATCCGCAAAGTTGTATGGATCCATACCCGTGCTTTCCAAGGGAAATGTCTCTCAAAGAACGATGACAACACAAGCCAATATAGGCTTTTTGTCATGAATCTTTTACTACCTTACCATAATGGGGACACTAGTTTCAACGAAAAATCTCACAAATCTCAATACTTATTAAGTATGGCAAGCAATTTTTCTACCTCCTCCTGCTCTAAATAAGCGTTCATCACATCCACTAGATCAGCTAATTCTTCTTCTGTAATACCGTCCTCTAAGAGCAAAGACATCTTCTGTAGCTCCGTCTGCGGAAGCTTGGTCATCACAATCGAGAAGATTGCGGATTTATCCTGATTGGTCAATTTTTTTCGCTTTTCATTAAATTCTTGGGCAGACATCACCAACGTATCCTCCAGCTTATTACCCCCAGAAATTGGCGGCCGTGTAGAAGTCTGAGAGGAAGATTGCTCCCCATCTTGATTACTCTGGAGACGATCCTGTGCACCTGCTTGTGAGCTGTCTATTGAATTTCCTTGTGAGCCATTCTCTATGACGCCTGAGCTGTCTTGCAAGCCGTCTTGAGTGCCTTCATCCTCAACCTCACTTGCTTGCCCCTGATTAAACACAGGAAGTCCAGGGTCGATATCTGTAGTGGTCTGTTCCTGATTAAGCGTTTTCTCATCCTCTTCAGAATGAACTACATCATCATCCCACATTTGTGAAGGATTTATTAGCTTGGATACATAATCCTCTGCATCTATAGAAGGACTCCCAACGTCCCCCATATTCCATTGCTCCAAAAATCGATTAATATATAGATCCACCATATATGCGGTTGTGAATACTGTGAGGAACGATATCAATAGCACGGAAATTAGTATCTTGCTGAACCAGCTTAACATTCTCATCCGAGTCCCATCCCTTCGCAATTAACGCTATATGTGGATTAATATGAACAATTGAATTTTCCAAAAGTAAATGTAAGATTCCTACAAATACTCTTCTAGTATTGACGAAACCACTCCGATTTCATACCAAAGCTAATTTCCACATTGCTGCGAAATGAAGCTCCAATCACTGCTTGAAGCATTACTCCAATCTTCGCTCAATCTCTATTTCAATCTCTGCCTTCAACTTTACTCCAATCTCTGCTTCAACTCTGCTTCAATCACTCATTCTTCAGTTGAACGCTAGTTTCAGCGCTATAGTGCTACCCAGTTTCGCTAATTTTGTTGTAATCCAAGAATTCCTTGTATTAGCGCAAGTTTCTTCGCTATAGCTCTATCCAGTAGGAGCTATAGCGAAGAAACTTGCGTTAATCACCCCAGATGTTACTTTTCAACTTAATTTAGTTCATTTACTGGGTACTATAGCGCCAACTGTTGCGCTAAACGTAAGAGGCTACTCTTTATATTTAATTCTGTCCACACACTAGCTCTCAAATCACCTAACACAATTCTCCCTATTTACTGCTATCTTTCCTGCTCCAAAGTCACACTCCAAGGTCGATTCCCCATTTCACAAGCTTATATTACCTAAACAGCAGCAAAAAAGGCCACCAGCACAATTCTGCTGATGGCCTCTAAACTACGATTTAAGCTCTATTCGTAGATCTTCACAACTTGATTTGTCTGATCACGATTACGACCTACCGAGAAGATCGCGATAGGGATACCCGTTAGCTCAGAGACACGCTCCACATAACGGCGTGCATTCTGTGGTAAATCTGCAAGCGTGTGCGCTTGAGTAATGTCTTCCTCCCAGCCTGGAAGCTCCTCATAGATCGCCTCACATTGATTAAGGACGCTCAGACTAGCCGGATAATAATCAATAATATCGCCTTGATACTTATACGCCGTACATATCTTCACGGTTTTCAAACCGCTGAGCACATCAATAGAGTTGAGAGATAAGCCAGTGATCCCACTAACACGTCTTGCATGACGAACAACCACACTATCAAACCAGCCTACTCGTCTAGGACGACCTGTTGTTGTTCCATACTCGTGACCGATCTCACGAATACGATCACCAACGTCGTTGTTCTGCTCCGTAGGGAAGGGTCCATCACCTACACGGCTTGTATAGGCTTTAGCCACACCAATAACCTGTTGGATCTTCGTTGGTCCTACACCAGCACCAATACATACGCCACCAGCTGACGGATTAGAGGAAGTTACGAACGGGTAGGTACCATGGTCGATATCTAGCATAACCCCTTGCGCACCCTCGAATAATACCTTGCGTCCATCATCAATCGCATCGTTTAGTACGACAGAAGTATCCGTAACATAAGGACGAATCTGATCTGCATAGGTGGTGTATTCCTTCAGGATATCCTCTACATTCAGGCCCTCGGCACCATACACCTGTTCAATCCATTTGTTCTTCGTTGCTACTGCAGCACGAAGCTTAGGCTCGAATACCTCTGGATCGAGCAGATCCGCTATACGAATACCAGTACGCGAAGCTTTATCCATATAACATGGACCAATCCCCTTGAGGGTTGTCCCGATTTTCTGCTCGCCCTTCTGAGCCTCTTCCAATGCATCCAGCGTAATATGATAAGGCATGATCACATGAGCGCGATCACTGATCTTTAAATTCTTTGTCGAATACCCATTGTCATGAATATATTTAATTTCATCTAATAGTGCTGCGGGATGAACAACCATTCCATTACCAATCACACAAATCTTATCGTCATAGAAAATTCCCGAAGGGATCAAGTGCACCTTAAATTTTTTGTCTTTAATAATAATCGTATGTCCCGCATTATTACCACCCTGATATCGAGCTACAACATCGGCTGATTCCGCTAAGAAATCGGTAATTTTACCTTTGCCTTCGTCGCCCCATTGAGTTCCAACCACAACAACGGTTGTCATCTAGCATACCCCCATAACGTGTGGTTTTACACCACAAATGTAGCCACTTTAGTGCAAAGCAGCATTATTAGTTTAGCAGTGGCGCTTGTTGTTGTCAATAAAAACGAACGTTCAACAGCATGCTTCAATAATTATACGGATATAATCGAATTTCCTTTATATTACAACCTAATATGGACTTCTCCCTACAAAAAATAATCCGAATCCCTATTTGGTAGCGGTTCGGATAATGTATTACATAAATTGATGGCAAAACTACCCTAGCGGTCATTATCAGTCACTTTCAGTCACTTTCAGTCACTTTCAGTCACTTTCAGTCACTATCAGTCACTATCAGTCCTATCAGTCCTATCAGTCCTAACAAGCCCTAGCCAAACTGCCCAACCGCCGTATCCTGCATAGAGTGATCTACACTCACAAACTTATTAAAGTTTTTAAGGAATACCAATTCAACCGTGCCCGTTGGACCGTTCCGTTGCTTAGAAATAATAATCTCAATGATGTTCTTCTTCTCCGTCTCCGGATTATAATAATCATCTCGATAGAGGAATGCGACGATGTCGGCATCTTGCTCAATCGAGCCTGATTCCCGAAGATCGGACATCATCGGACGCTTGTCCTGACGTTGTTCAACACCCCGACTGAGCTGGGATAGTGCGATGACAGGTACCTCGAGCTCACGCGCTATCGCTTTGAGCGTTCGCGAGATTTCCGAAACCTCCTGCTGTCGGTTATCGCCACCTCCACTGCGCCCATGAATGAGCTGCAGGTAATCAATAACGATCATGCCGAGTCCGCGTTCCTTCTTCAATCTTCTACACTTTGCACGTATATCAGCAACAGTAATCGACGCGGAATCATCAATATAGATTTCCGCTTCCGACAATGAGCCTATCGCCATCGTTAGCTTCTCCCAATCATCTGCTTCCAGAAAACCGGTACGCATGCGACCCGCATCCACATTAGCTTCTGCGCAGATCATCCGTTGCACGAGTTGTGCAGCTGACATCTCTAGGCTGAAGATCGCAACTGATTCCTTAGCGCGGACACCGACATTCTGAGCAATATTCAAGGCGAACGCCGTTTTACCTACTGAGGGTCTCGCAGCAACGATGATCAGATCATTTCGTTGGAAACCAGCGGTCATCTTATCCAAATCAGGAAAGCCTGAGGCAATCCCAGTAGTCCCGCCCTTATGATTGAATAGAAATTCCACCCGCTCAAAAACTTCCATCAAGACATCCCGAATAGCGATGAATCCATCACCACGTCGGTTTGAGATTTCTAATATTTTCTGTTCCGCGTCACTTATTAATTGATTTACATCCTCTTCACTCGCATACCCACTACTAACGATCGATGTAGCAGCTCGAATAAGACGGCGTAGCATCGCCTTCTCCTCGAGAATCTCTGCATAATAGCCAACATTAGATGCTGTAGGCACCGCATTCGCCAGCTCAGTTAGGTAACCAACGCCCCCGACCTCTTCAAGCAGCTTATGATTTTGTAGATCTGTAGTCAGTGTAATGAGGTCGATCGGTTCGTTCTCATCATTAAGCCGAAGCATGGCCTCGTATATATGCTGATGCGCAGCGCGATAGAAATCTTCCGGCGACAGACGCTCCATAACAACGAGCAGTGCCTCTCCTTCGATGAGTATAGCTCCTAGGACTGCTTGCTCCGCTTCTATACTCTGTGGCTGCGTTCGGTCTGGCATATAATCCCTATTCATGGCTCTCTTCGCCAACCTGAACCTTTAACATCGCCTTAACCTGCGGATGGATTTTGATGGGTATCTCGCATGTTCCTAACGTACGAATAGGATCGTCTAGCACCATTTTGCGTTTATCAATATCAATCTTGTGGGATTTCTTAAGCTCTTCTGCAATATGCTTGGTCGTAATAGAGCCGAATAAACGTCCGCCCTCACCAGCCTTCGTATGGATCACTAATGTGACAGCTCCAATCTGATCGGCCAGGTTCTGTGCGACCTCCCTCTCCTTGTCCTTCATCTTCTGCTCCACTTCGTTCATGTGCTCAAGCTGTTTTACCGTGGACGCATTAGCTGGGTTTGCAGAACCCTGCTTAATCAGGAAATTTGCAAAGCCATCTGGCACATTCTTGACATCGCCCTTCTTACCTTGACCCTTAACGTCCTTTAAGAATATAACATTCATTCGAATAACCCCTCTTCCGTATGCATTTCTTTTAGTACCTGAAGTAGCTTTTCTTCCGCTTGCTGAAGTGTTCCTTCGATCTGTACAGCGGCATTCGTAAGGTGTCCTCCGCCTCCTAGACGCTCCATAACGACTTGAACATTGATATCACCCATGGAACGAGCACTGATCCCGATTAAGCCATCTGTCCGCTCCGAGATCACGAAGGAAGCGATAATGCCCGTCATATTCAATAAGGTATCTGCAGCTTGGGCTACCAGCATGGGGGAGAATTTTCTCCCCATCTCTCCAGCAGCAACTGCGATGTTCTCATAGATAATCCTCGCATGCTTGATAATATCCGCTTTCTTGAGATATTCTTCTAGATCTTCCTTGAGCATCTTCTGGATGAGCGCTGAATCTGCTCCATTACGTCTCAAGAAGGATGCTGCTTCGAATGTGCGAGCACCTGTCCGAACTGCAAAGCTCTTGGTATCAACGACCATACCTGCTAATAACGCGGTTGCTTCCAATGGCTCCATATGCATGCGGTCGTGAAAGTATTGCAGAAGCTCAGTTACCAGCTCACAGGTGGATGAAGCGTAGGGCTCCATATAGATGAGTACAGCATCCTTAATGAATTCCTCCCCGCGCCTATGATGATCAATGACAACAACACGTTGACTCATCTGTACGAGCTTGGGTTCACTAACCATCGATGCCTTGTGTGTATCCACCACAATCACCAAAGTACGAGGCCCGATAATCTGTAACGATTCCTCTGGGCTAATAAAGAGCTTACTCATCCCTTCATCCTCTTTAATTTCCTGCATCAATCGGTATATCGAGGGATTAATACCCTCTAGCACAATATACCCTTTCTTATGACTTAATTGTACGGCTTTCATCACACCAATAGCGGCACCAATTGCATCCATATCAGGAATGCGGTGACCGACCACAAGCACATTATCGCTCTCTTGTATCAGGTCGCGTAAAGCATGAGAGATAACTCGCGCTCTAACCCTCGTACGCTTCTCTACAGCATTACTCTTACCACCATAGAACGATAATCGCTCTCCAACCTTAACCGCTGCTTGGTCACCACCACGTCCTAGCGCGATATCTAAGCTTGATTGTGCCAGAGTTCCTAATTCAACGTAATCTTCCGTACCCGAACCAATTCCAATACTCAACGTGATCGGTAATTTATACTCAATAGTTAGGTCACGAACATCATCTAAGACTTCGAAGCGAGTCTGCTCTAAAGCTTTTAAGGTTTTATTATTCATGAAGATGAAGTAACGGTCCGCAGACATTCGTCTTAAGTAAAGCTGATGCTTATTCGCCCATTCTGATAATTGGCCAGTTACTCTACCTAACATAACCGCTCGGATCTGGTCATCAAGGCCTTGTGAGGCTTCATCCAGATTATCGAGCATAACAATACCGAAGGCAGGCTTTTCTTCCTCATATTTCCTTTGCAGATCGGCATTGTCTGTAATATCAGTGAAGTATAGAAGTCTCTCCTCTGCCTTTATAACCACCTGATACTGATTCTTGCCAATCAACAGCTCCAATTTACCGTCCTTATCCTTGTGGTTCTTCAGCATCGGGAATAACTCGATGAGTGATTCGCCTACAATGGACTCCTTCTCTACCATCTTGGTCAGATACGGATTATGCCATTCGATGATTTTCTCTTCATTATACAGGAGAATACCTATGGGCATCTCGTGAATAACCTCGAAGCTAGCACGTTTAACACGATGAGACAACGTATTCACATAGCTATTCAGATCTTTATGAAAAGCCTTTTCTGCCATTAATGTAAAGTATACACTCACACAGAATAACACCAAGCTTATTCCACCAAGTCTCCAGTCATAGAACAATAGAACGATAACGAACAAGAACGTGACGGCATGCGTCCATAACATATGCTGGCCATGCCATCGATTTAATAAAAACTTCGGCATTCTTCCATACACCCACCCTGCAAAATAACCTAAAAAACTATTGTACCTACCAATCAGGCATCATTTATGAACCTTAGGAGCTCTGATTTATTTTCTCTTTAACCCATTTGCGCAATGCGAAGGCTACATCAATAACCCCGACCCATGCCAACAAGCTAGGTGCGAATAGTAGTAGTACCATCGCGGCAATCGGCAAAGCGCGATTCCACCCCTTCATATCAGTAACGAAGAAGAGAAAGCCTACGGCCTGTAACGCAAAGGCATAAGTGAGTAACGGCAGCGAGTTAAGCACGATAACCGTGACAACTGAGCCTGTATTCATAACTAAGACCATATCAAGCAGCAATACAATCAGATAATACCATACCATGGACTTAGGGAGCATCCATTCCTTCATCGGTTTGAGCTTGGGTACGGGCTGCCATACACGTGATAAGAGTTTACGCCCGATCCAATGTGTAATCATTGTATAGTATGCCGCGATCATAATGATCATCAATGGGATCATACTGATCATCATTTCTATGAATGTATCGATTTGGTCCTCATCCTGCACGAAGGAGTTAATCATCGTCATGAAGTTCTGGTCAGCTTTAAGTAATTTCGTGAATTCATCAGCAATATTAGTGCCTAGTGCACTGCTAAACAGCAATAGGAGCAGCATTACTACGATCAGTGCAATAATCCCCGTTGTCACTACTGTGCCGGATGTAACACCCTTCCGATACTGATAACCCATTGCTACGCTTGGAATAAGGAAGAACAATGAGGTAAATGCCAGAATGACCCCACCACCTCCAAGAACGACAATCAGAACCAACACAATTCCCGCATACAGCAAGATGAACCTTTTTAAATCTAACAGAACAAAGAGTAATACTAACGGAATCATCATAAGGTTTATTGTAATCAAACCAAGGGGTGTAATTAGAGTTAAGAGCATAAGGAGATACAGAACACCCCAGATGAGCATACTCTTCGTAGATGTAGACAAAACGAGCTTTCACCTCCAAGATTAATAAAGCAATAAATCGATGTCACAAAAATAGCGCGTTGAAGTTGATTATATCATAAACATCTGCCTTGTTGGATTTTCTTATTCCTTTTACGCTCCTATAATAACAGTAGCTTCTCCCCAATATGGAAAGAAGCTACTGTATTCTATGTTCTATGAGGCTCCCTCTAGCATGTCACCTTCATCATCAAGTGTTAATTTGCGTACAATCAATCTAGAAATTCGCATATGGTCAACTTCTTCAATAATAAAGTCCAATTCGTCAGTAGATACGGACTGCTCTCTTCTTGGAGGCATCTCTACCTGGGAATACACCCAGCCACCGATCGTATCGAAATCATCTGTCTCGATTTCCGTACCGAAATAATCATTAAATTCATCAATTAACAGCAAGCCATTCACGGAGTGTGTTTGATCATCTAACTTTTCTATGCTAGGCGCGGTATCATCGAATTCATCATGAATCTCGCCAACAATTTCTTCAATAATGTCCTCCATTGTAACTAAGCCAGAAGAACCACCATATTCATCTATGAGTAAAGCCATCTCTGTTCTACGCTTCTGCATAAGCTTTAGTAAGCTATTAATCGACATCGATTCGGGTACAGTTGTTATAGGTCTAATGATCTCGGCCAGATTATCTAGCCCATCCCATCGCTTAAGAATATCCTTAATATGCACAAAGCCAATAATATTGTCTTTATCTGGAGAACAAACAGGGTATCTCGTATGCATCTCATCTATCGCAATCTGTTTATTCTCATCGAAAGACAAGTTGGCATACAAGCACACCATCTCAGTCCGAGGAATCATGATTTCTCGGGCATGTGTTTCGGAGAAATCGAAGATATTATCTAGCATAGCCATCTCGGAGTTGTCGATGTAGCCTCCTTTATGACTTTCCTGCATGAGCACAAGAATTTCTTCCTCAGTATGAACCGATTCATGCTCGGCATCCGGCTCAACACCAGCACGGCGAAGCATCCAGTTTGATGATCCATTCAAGAACCAGATAAACGGATACATGATCTTATAGAAGATCACCATCGGTATAGCTGACAATAATGTAACTTTCTCTGCATTACGAATTGCGTACGTCTTCGGAACTTGCTCACCTAATGTAATATGAAATGCCGTGATCATCGAGAATGCAATAATGAATGAGATCGTATGAATAACAAACGCGGGCAAGAAACCAGCAAGTATGGGTTCCAATAACTTTGCTATTGCGGGCTCACCAATCCACCCAAGAGCTAGCGAGGCAAGTGTGATGCCGAGCTGACACGCTGATAAGTATGCATTCAGATTGTTGAGAATACCCGAAGCAAACCTGGCACTTAAATTATTACCTTCTAATGCCAATGCGTCGATACGACTGCTTCTTACCTTAACCATTGCAAACTCCGCTGCAACAAAAAAACCATTAAGAAATACCAAAATCATTACTGCCGCAATCATCATTATGATCACTAAGGGGTCACTGTCCAATAAAGCCCTGCTCCTCCACTATTGGAAGGATACAGGTTACACCTCCTGATTGTTAAATAAGATGGGTACAATTTTTGCATAATAATATTAATTATAACCGTCCTAGCAAAGTTGCGTCAAACCTCCTAAACGCGCATATTGACCGTATTATCGGATATTTGGTCAAATGCCAGACTAAAGTTTACTTTTATATAAGATATTAACCTCATCATGGCTTTTATGCAGGAAATCTCAGCGAATTAGCAATTTCCTCTCTTAATTTGGTATAATTAGTCCATATGAACTCATGCTAAGAGAAGCTCATAAATTTATTTCCTTCGAATGGAGATCTACATGATTGCTCTGAATTTTGCACTGGTTGCCGTCTTACTGATTGCTACGGCCTTTTTTGTAGCTACCGAATTTGCTATTGTGAAGCTACGCTCGTCACGTGTTGACCAATTGGTGATGGAAGGCAAGAAGAATGCAATCGCAGTAAGTAGGGTCGTTAATAATCTGGACGGTTATTTATCCGCCTGTCAGCTTGGTATCACGATTACCGCATTAGGTCTCGGTTGGTTAGGAGAGCCCACTGTTGAACGAGTGATTCATCCCCTATTAGAACCCCTTAGTCTTCCTGGGGAAGTTCTTTCATTAATTTCATTCATCATTGCCTTTGTTTTCATTACGTTCCTCCATGTTGTCCTTGGTGAGCTCGCTCCTAAGACTGTTGCTATCCAGAAAGCGGAGCAAGTAAGTCTGTTCTTCGCACCTGCCATCATCTTCTTCTATAGGGTTATGTATCCTTTTATATGGATATTGAATGGCTCCGCAAACCGCTTTGTCCGATTATTCGGACTTATGCCCGCTAAGGAGCATGAGAGTCCTCATTCAGAGGAAGAGCTACAGATTATTCTGTCTGAAAGCTATAAAAGTGGTCAAATTAACAAAAGCGAATACAGCTATGTAAAAAGTATATTCGCGTTCGATGAGCTGCATGCTCGTGAAATCATGGTTCCCCGTACGGATATGATCTGTCTGGATATTGATAACACACTTGTAGATAATCTGAAGCTCATACGCGAGGAGCAATATACACGCTTTCCTGTTATTCAAGGAAACAAGGACAATATCGTGGGTACGATTAATACGAAGCAGTTTTTCCTGAATTATAATGACAACGCACAATTCGAGCTAAGTTCTGTACTGCAACCCCCTATATCGGTATCTGAAGCTATTGCTGTTAAGGACTTGTTGAAGCAAATGCAGAAAAGTCGCACTCATATTGCAATTCTAGTTGATGAGTATGGTGGAACATCAGGCATGATTACCATTGAAGATATTCTTGAAGAAATTGTTGGGGAAATTCGCGATGAATTTGATGCAGATGAGTTGAAGGAAATTGATATCCTAAGTGAGACACACATTATTGTAGATGGTAAGACCTCCATTACTCATGTGAATGAGCTACTCCATGTTGAGATTGAGAGTGATGGCCTAGACACGATTGGTGGTTGGTTATACGGCTTTCATTCAGAAATCAAGAAGAATGTACCCTGGAACTATCATAATCTCATATTCACCGTGCTTGAGAAGGATAAGCATCGTATACGCAAGGTGGAGATCACTAAGAGCTGATCATATCACCTTGCAAATACGTAAAAGCCCTGAAGGAGCATTGCTGCTCCCTCAGGGCTTTTATATGTGATTCGACTATTCCGTTGTGTAAGGTAACAATGCGATTTGACGTGAGCGTTTGATCGCTGTAGTCAGAGCACGTTGATACTTTGCGCTTGTTCCAGTTACACGGCGAGGAAGGATTTTCCCACGCTCGCTAATAAACTTACGAAGCGTATCCACATCTTTATAATCGATATGCGTAATTTTGTTTACAGTGAAGAAGCAAACCTTTTTACGTTTATTGCGTCCGCCTTTGCGGTTACCAAACTTTCTTTCGCCACGGTCATCTCCATCGCGATTATCACGATTTCCGCCGCCGCCACTTGAAGGTCTTCTGCTATCCATTGAGGTTTTCATTCCTTTCCATTAGAATGGTAGATCATCATCCGAGATATCAATAGGCTTTCCATCATCCGAGAATGGATCATTGTTGTTAGCTTTTCCCCGCGATCCGCCAGCACTAAGTGCATTGCCGGACGCTCCGCCGTCTTCACGATTACCAGAATTCGCCGATTCAAGAAAGCGAACATTGTCCGCAATAATCTCGGTTATATATACACGTTTACCTTCATTATTCTCGTAATTACGCACCTGGATACGACCCTCTACAGCAGTTAACCTTCCCTTGCGCAAGTAATTAGCACAAGTCTCAGCTAGCTGGCGCCAAGTAACAATATTCAGAAAATCAGCTTCACGTTCTCCACCTTGAGGGGTGAAATTTCGATCAACTGCCAGTGTGAACTGGGCCGTAGCTACCCCAGAAGGTGTGTATCGTAGCTCTGGGTCTTTCGTTAATCTGCCGATAAGAATCACTCGGTTCAGCAATATTATCCCTCCCGGACTTTCTACATTAATCCAAAATCAACGGTAATGAGTGACTACGCTACGTCTTTGACGATTAGATGACGAATTACTTCATCAGAAATCTTCATTACGCGATCGAGTTCATTAATAACATCCGCATTTGAATTAAAGTGGACTAGGACATAAATCCCGTCGCGGAAATCATTGATCTCATAAGCCAAACGTCGTTTACCCATTAAATCCTTCTTGGTAATCTCGCCGCCGTTATTGATGATACTCAGGAATTTTTCGACAGTGGCATCAACAAGATCTTGTTCAATGTCAGTGCGAATAATAAACATCACTTCATACTTACGCATAGAAAATTCACCTCCTTATGGTCTTGAGCGGCCCCCTATGAGACAGGTTGTCTTAAACAACCAGGGAGCAAGGAGCAAGTTGTAAAACTCGCATCCCAAAATTATAACAAACCAAACGTCATAATACAAGTAAGTATATAATGTTGTTGAGTCCATGTTTAAATCATCGATAAGAAAAGGGTCATGCAACGTCCAGAAGGCACAGTAAAAACTTGGCTTAACAAAGCGCTTCAACTTCTACGCACACATATTGAATCTATAGATAATCCAAACGATCTGGATAGGTTGATGATTTCAGATTTGAATGGAATAGGGCTTTCTGTTGGGATCTCTCACTCTTTGTCTGAGAACATAGAAGTACTTGATAAAAAAACTATCTTACGGAATCGATTTGACATAGATCTTTCAGAAGGACATCTGTTTCCCGATAAAGTCATTCTTGAAGCCAGCACATCTGTCGGTGGCAAATGGAAATTCGAGCTTCCTATTGATCATACAAGGTTTTCAGGAATGAAAGAAGTTATCGATGTACATGAAGTTGTGAATGTCCATGATCAACAATTCGAAGTTGAACAAGTGATTATATTCCCAACACGAATTGCTGTTAAGATTAGAATAGATTCTGAAAACGATATGCAAATATTCGATTTCACCGATCTCAAGCTCGTTAATGATATTAAGTATATCGAATTCTTGAGCAGGCTAATTCACCACACTTCTCAACACGCTTCATTCACCCCCTCCTCATTCTAACAACCCTCAAAGGCATTCTAAGGCTAATTTCTTACCGAATATGGAATCATACCACCCTAGCTCCGAAACTGCAGTTAAGAGCGGTTATAATCGACTGATTTTATAGGAAAAAGTGTAAAAATTATTATTGTTTGGTATTATTAATTAATGCTGTTAACAAGATTCTCGTTTCATCAAAACAAATAGAAAAAAACCTCCTACAATAGAAATTGTAGAAGGTGCTCTAAATATTAAGGGGAATGGCGGAGAGAGTGGGATTCGAACCCACGCACGCCTTGCGACGCCTAACTGATTTCGAGTCAGCCCCCTTGGGCCTCTTGGGTACCTCTCCGCGACGACAAGAAACATTGTACCATATTCGTTTTCATCTATGCAATGGATACTTTCTGACTGTACACCATATTCACCTTATGTATGCTCTTCATATAGTTCTGGCTTCGATGGATTTGGTGCTGGCCTTAATACTTTTTTAAATTTCTTCTCGAATTTTATTCGTGGAACCAATACACTATGTTTACACTTCACACACTTTATACGGATATCCATTCCCATTCGAATGATTTCCATTTCATTACCACCACATGGATGTGGTTTCTTCATAAGTACAACATCGCCTAATCCAAATTGTTTAGCTTCCATGGGCTACTCCGCCTTCTCTATCCGTTGATAAGAAACAATTCTCGGATATGGAATCTCGATTCCATTCGCGTCGAAGCTTTTCTTAATCTCGGCATTCATCTGTCTTGCAACACCGTACTGTTGGTTCGGCTTACATTCACAAGTGACCCGTATGATCACTTCTGAGGCAGCTAGTGATTGTATACCGAGAACTTCAGGCTCTGTTAGAATATTCTCATTAAGCAAGCTTACTTCTTTTACGGTATTCTTAATAATTTGTATGGCATCATCAATGTTCATTTCATATGCTACTGATATATCAACGACCGCTATAGAGTTGTTCACTGAGAAATTAGTCACTTCCACAATTGATCCATTCGGTATAATATGCATCTCTCCCGTCCAGCTCTTAATTCGAGTAACTCTGAGTCCAATTTCGTCTACCGTACCTTTAAAGCTTCCCGTCTGAATCACATCACCAACTGCGAATTGATCCTCGAATATAATGAAGAATCCCGTAATAATATCCTTTACTAAGCTCTGTGCACCAAAGCCTATAGCTAAGCCTACAACCCCTGCTCCAGCTAACAAGGGACCGAAAGGTACAGCGAAGACTGCAAGTATCATCATTACCATAATAAAACTAATCGCATAATTTACGATGTTGCCCATTAGGCGCATAATCGTTGTTGTTCTTCTTGGATTAAATCTGAGTCTATCCTTCTCATCCGCAATCCGTTTTATCGCTTTATTCAACAGCTTACTTGCGATCTTAGCTAACACAATAATGAGTATAATCTTCAAGCCTATAATTGAATACTCTATCCATCGATCTGTATCTATTAGATAATCAGTGAATTTGTCCCAAACTGTATTTATCTTTGATGCTATCGCTTTCACACTTAATTTTGTCAACATGTTATTCCTCCTTACTAATTTCTTACCCAGCTTTGCCACATCTTTTTAAAGCTCGATGATTGTATATTGATCCTCACTTCGACTATATATCCCTCTTACCTCTACATGCTCAGAAAGAATAATCATACGAACCACATGAAATTGATCACCAGGAAATTCGATCGACAATGCACAGCCTGCTGTTATCTGTTTCGGTGTTGGACGTATATCGATCTCAACCTCTGCATATTCGAGCAGCATCTCTGCACGCAATGCTTGCTGCGTTGAATCGAAGGCGATCAGCATTGTTTGTACCAACTTGTCATCATGTCCTTTCACAAACACGTATATTCTACCGCAGATGTCCATATACTAGCAGAATAAAACTTAACTTTGATGTGATGGGGGAAATGCGTCCATGAAGTTCACATGGGGCTTGGAGAATCGAAAGGCTGTACCAGTAAAGACGGGATATCAAGATCCGAGAGCACATCATATATTAAGTGATAGATTACGTGACGTATTTGATTCCGTGCCAGTTGGACGCCCTATTATAATGATCTGCATCGGGACTGACCGATCAACCGGAGACTCTCTCGGCCCACTTGTTGGCACCTTGTTGAAGAAACGCAGTACAAAGGGACAACCTATCTATGGGACGTTAGAGCATCCCGTACATGCCATGAACCTTGCCGATACAATGAGTACGATTGAGCGACTATATAAGAACCCCTTTATTGTAGCCATTGATGCTTGCTTAGGTCAACATGCGAGCATTGGTACCATACAGATTGGCCACGGTCCCATGAAACCTGGTGCAGGAGTGAATAAGGATCTCCCACCAGTTGGCGATATTCATATTACGGGCATCGTTAATGTTGGTGGGTTTATGGAATTCATGGTGCTTCAGAATACCCGTCTAAGCTTAGTCATGGATATGGCCGAGACGATTTCAACTAGCCTCCACCGCTCGTTATTATTCAGACGCGATTCTGCAACTTGTTCTGTGCTGAGCTAATGACTTTGAGCTCTTCTGGAGATAATGGATACTTGGATTCACCTTTCGTTAATGGCTTACCATACGAGTAGGTTTCTTCTCTTCCATGTATGACAGTAAGCACAAGACCATCTTGATGATCATCAACGATAGCAATTGAGAAGCTTTGGTCGCTTCCTGACTCACTAAAAGCATTGTAGCGTAGCATGGAGACATTCCCTTTCATCTCAGATAATCTGCTGCTCATCTGTTTAATTAGAAGCTCATGCTCAGTATTGCTTCCCTGAATGATATTCATTCTACTCTGCAGTTCTACAATGACTTCCTCTAAATTAGCTACACCTGCATGTCCAATCATAGCATCATATTTGCGCTGTATACGATTAATCCTTCTCCATAATACGATTGTCAAGATCAGTAATACAATGAATAATAACGCGCAGCTTAAACATGCAATAAGAACAATATCCCAACCCATATTCCCCACAACGATGCTCCTCCCAGATGACTAGCTTTACATCTATTAGTGATAATGACGAACAATTTCTTTCACTGCGTAAACCAAGCATTCTACATCTTCTATGGTTGTTGAGTACCCCACACTTGCTCTTACAGCACCACCCTCTAAAGTCCCTGCCGTCTCATGTGCAAGAGGTGTGCAATGGTATCCTGCTCTTACTGCTATATTAAAGCTCTGATCCAGCATGAATGACATCTCAGAGGCATCAATATGAGGTAGTGCAAACGCAACAATACCGGTTCGGTCTTCATTCAATTTCGGACCGAGTATGTGGATATCAGGAATGCTCTGTAGCTCAGATATCAGTAGCTGCGTGAGCTGCCATTCATTATTATGTATCTTGTGAACAGTTTCATTCAATACAAACTTGACACCCTCGTTTAGTCCAGCAATACCCACCGTGTTTGGTGTTCCACCCTCATATCGATCAGGTCTAACATTAGGCATATCTATATCCTCTGATTTACTTCCTGTTCCACCATGGATTAGCGGTTCAAGCTCTAACTCCGGATGAATGAACAAGCCTCCTGTTCCCTGCGGCCCTAATAAACCCTTATGTCCTGGAAAGGCTAACATATCTATGCCTAATGCTTGTATGTCTATGTCCAAAGTTCCTGCAGTTTGTGCTGCATCAACTAATAATCTTGCACCATGTTTATGTGTAATAGCTGAGATCTCGTTAATTGGTAATATGCTTCCTAACAAGTTCGATCCATGCGTACACACAACTAACTTCGTTTGTTTTTTCATTGCAGCTTGAATGTGCTTAAGATCGATTACACCGTGCTCATCCGTCTTAATATAGGTAACTTCAACACCCCTTTTATTCTTCAAGAATTCCAATGGGCGACGTACAGAGTTATGTTCAATCGTTGTACTAATAACATGATCACCCGGCTTCAGAAAACCTTTGATCGCCTGATTCAGTGCCATAGAAGTATTCAACGCGAATGAAATATCATTAGGATTATGAATGTTGAACAACCTAGATAGATGATTCCGCGCTTCAAACAATGTGCGGCTAGCTCGGACTGCCATCTTGTGACTTCCTCGCCCTGGGTTTGCACCGTATTCTTCTACACATCTCACCATAGCTTCGATTACAGCACTCGGCTTAGGCCACGAAGATGCTGCATGATCAAAGTATCGAATCTGCATAGCTTGCACCCCTTCTCTAAGAAAATATAAAGCATACTTCTGAGGAGAAAGTTATACCTCATCCAAGTATGCTCTAATCATTAAACCATGGATATTCCTGAACGACTAACTGCTTTTAGTTTGTAGTAGCTCCAGTAGTCTCTCTAGATCATCCTTTGAGTAGTATAACAATTCGATTTTCCCTTTATTCTTAACATTCTTAACGTTGACTTTTGTACCATAGTATTCGCGCAACGTTTCCTCTACTTGATGAATGTATGGATCACGTTTTACTTTTGCTTTCTTACTGATTTTTTCTGGCTGTTCAATTTTCTGTATTTGTTCCTCTAGCTCACGGACGCTCCACTCGTTCTTGATAGCTGTTAATGCGATCTCTTTAATCATCTTTGCATCCTTTAAGCCAACTATTGCTTTTGCATGACCCATCGTTAATGTTCCACGTGAAACATATTCCTTCACTTCCTCAGGGAGCTGAAGTAATCTTAGGAAATTAGCAATATGAGGTCTAGACTTCCCAACCTTTACTGAAAGCTCCTCTTGTGTAAGTGAGAAAGTATCAATAAGACCCTGATAGGCTAATGCGACCTCCATTGAATTTAAATCCTCACGCTGAAGATTTTCAATCAAAGCGATCTCCATTACCTGTTGATCAGTTAATTTCCTAACTACGGCAGGAACTGTTGCTTTCTTAGCAATTTGAGAAGCTCTCCATCTGCGTTCTCCTGCAATGATTTCGTACCCCTTAAGAACCTCTCTAACAATAATAGGGGTAATAACACCATGCTCCTTTATAGATAACGCTAGCTCCTCAATGCTCTGCTCATCAAAATTCTTCCTAGGTTGATAAGGATTCGCTCTTAATTGGGCTAGAGGAATCTCAACAATTTTGTCATCATCGTTAATGTGTAAAGAAGGTATAAGGGCATCTAAACCCTTTCCCAATCGCTTATTGCTCATGACTAATCACCTCTCTAGCCAATTCCATATAAACCTCTGCACCTTTAGATCTAGAATCATAAGTAATGATAGATTGACCATGGCTTGGTGCCTCACTTAATCTAACATTTCGAGGGATAACTGTCTTATATACTTTAGTCTGAAAGTACTTTTTAACCTCCTCTATCACTTGAATACCTAAATTGGTTCTAGCATCGAACATCGTTAACAGAACACCTTCAATTTGTAATGAAGTGTTCAGATGCTTCTGAACAAGGCGAACCGAGTTTAATAATTGACTAAGTCCTTCTAGCGCATAATATTCACATTGAATAGGAATGATAACAGAATCAGAGGCAGTTAATGAATTTACCGTCAATATTCCAAGTGATGGCGGACAATCTATCAGTATATAATCAAACATATGTTTAACCAGTTGTAAGGACTTCTTCAAGCGAACTTCTCTTGATATGGTTGGAACCAATTCAATTTCAGCACCAGCAAGTTGAATGGTGGCAGGAATAATTTTGAGATTCTCAATGTTCGTATCAATAATAGCATCCTTAGGGTGTATATCATTAATAATGACATCATAAATACAGTAAACAACATCTGCTTTGTTAATGCCAATTCCACTTGTTGTATTCCCTTGTGGATCTATGTCTACTAAGAGAACCTTCTTACCTAAAGATGCTAGAGAAGCTCCCAAATTAACAGAAGTTGTCGTTTTACCAACTCCGCCCTTCTGATTCGTTATAGCTATAATTTTCGACACTCAATTCACCTCATATATATTTAGGAAGAAACGTGATAAGCCTTATTTTTCTTGTTTCTTGGGTATTCGAATTACAAACTCATAATAATCCTCATATACTTTCTCATCGGTAACAATTTTCAGACCTGAACTGCTTACAAGATCAACAGATTGTCTGATCGTATTTACAGCTAATCGAATATCCTTCGAAAACGACACTTTACGAGTGGTTTTCTTACTTGTTGTCTTCTTTAAAAATTCTATTCGTGCTTCTGTCTGTTTAACATTAAGATCCTTCTCAATAATTTCCTCTAACAGCCTAATCTGCTGTTCTTCATTATCTAAGCCCAGCATTGCTCTAGCATGACGTTCCGTAATTTTTCTTTCCATCATTGCAAGTTTTACGGGTTCACATAAATTTAATAAACGGATTTTATTAGCAATTGTAGACTGACCTTTACCTATTCGCTGCGCAAGGCTCTCTTGGGTCAACTCATGTAAAACCATCAATCTCTGATAAGCATAAGCCTCTTCAATAGCAGTCAGTCCTTCTCGTTGAAGGTTCTCAATAAGCGCTATGGATGCCGCCTGAGAATCATTAAAATCTCGAATAACGGCAGGTATTGTCGGAGAACCAAGCTTCTGAACGGCTCGCCAACGTCTTTCACCTGCTATAATTTCAAATTTTCCTCCACGAACCCTTACCACAATGGGTTGAATGACACCATGAGTTTTGATCGTCTGACATAATTCCTCAATTCGATCATCGTCAAAAACTGTTCTTGGTTGGTAAGGACTTGGTACAATTTCTGCTACGGGTATTGCCTTAATCTCTTCATTGCCATTTCGATCGGCTAATCCGAATAACTTTGAAATTTGATCCTTCATTTCTTCACTCCACCCAAATAATAGCTATATACGTATCTACAATACTATAAATCATATATTCTCTACGCAAACCTTCATTTCCTGCCCTTCAGAAGGAAACATTTTTTGTCCATTGTTTCACGTGGAACAACGAAATACAAATTCACCTCTTGATGAGCGGTTCTTTAGATGGTAATCCGGCTTTTCGAGGGTATTTTGTTGGAGTTTTGCCGATTTTTCTAATAATAACGACTTTTCTTTGTGCCTGCTCCATGGGTAGAACAAAAGAATGAACATCCTTTAACTCCGATAATAATTGCTTCATGCTATATTCAGCCTCTACGATTTCATCCTGTACATCCGTACCCTTCATCGCTGCGAATAACCCATCCACTCGCACAAAGGGTAAACAAAGCTCATTAAGAACACTTAATCGAGCTACGGCTCTAGCTGTTGCAAGATCATAATGGTTACGAAGCTTCAGATCTCTAGCAGCATCCTCAGCACGACTATGAATACAAGATATAGTGTCCAGTTCAAGCGATTTTACAATATGTTGTAGAAATTGAATTCTTTTATTTAATGAATCGATAATCGTAACCTGAAGATGTGGATAAACAATTTTCAATGGAATGCTAGGAAATCCTGCCCCAGACCCAATGTCAATTAAAGTATGAATCGATGACATAGGAACATAAAAGGATAGTGAAACAGAGTCATAAAAGTGCTTTATGTACACCTGTTCCCTATCCGTTATTGTTGTCAAATTCATCTTATCATTCCACTCAATTAATTGTAGGTAATAAGTCTCGAATTGACAAAGCTGATTAGTCGAAAGATTTATTCCTTTTTCTTCCAATAAGGCACTAAAATCCTTTACTACATTATCCATATTAACCTCTCGCAGCTTTCACTTTGTGATATTGCTCCAAATACACTAGAAGAATGGATAGATCTGCTGGTGTAACACCGGAGATCCTAGATGCTTGACCAAGATTAAGTGGTCGTACCTTGGCTAGCTTCTGCTTAGCCTCAGTTGCAATGCCATATACCGCCAAATAATCAATGTCGAGTGGAATCACCTTCTGCTCCATCTTCTTCAGTCGATTTACCTGAATGAGCTGCTTCTCGATGTAACCAGCGTATTTCGTCTGAATCTCTACCTGCTCCTTCACTGAAGAATGCAGCTCTTCTGGTGCGGGTGATAATTTCTCGATATGCTCATATGAAACCTCTGGTCGGCGTAGTAATGTGATAGCAGGAATACTATTATTGTCTAGCTTTGTCGATCCAATTTCTTCAAGCAAGCTTTGGACCTGTTCATCTGGCCGTATCCATACATGCTCCAGACGTTCTAACTCAAGCTCTACCTGATTTCTCTTCTTCAGAAACCGATCATAACGAGCTTGCTTAATAAGACCAATGTCATAACCAGTAGGCGTTAATCGCATATCCGCGTTGTCATGACGAAGCAACAGCCTATATTCAGCTCGTGATGTTAATAAACGGTATGGCTCATTCGTACCCTTTGTTACCAGGTCATCAATCAGAACACCAATATACGCCTCAGAACGATCGAGAATAACCGCTTCTTTTCCCTGTGCCTTACGAGCAGCATTGATACCCGCCATTACACCTTGACCAGCTGCTTCCTCGTAGCCCGAAGTTCCATTAATTTGACCCGCCGTAAAAAGATTAGCAAGGCGCTTCGTCTCTAACGATGGCCATAATTGCGTTGGAACAATCGCGTCATACTCGATGGCATAGCCCGTACGCATCATACGTACATTCTCTAAACCTGGAATTGAACGGAGAATTCGAATTTGAACCTCCTCAGGCATGCTCGTTGATAAGCCCTGAACATAATATTCGGAGGTGTTGCGCCCTTCTGGCTCTAAGAAAATTTGATGCTTCGGTTTATCAGCGAAGCGTACAATCTTATCCTCAATAGAAGGACAATATCGAGGACCCGTACCCTCGATAACACCTGTGAACATAGGAGCGCGATGAAGATTATCAGAGATAACCTGATGGGTTTCTGTAGAAGTGTACGTCAGCCAACAAGGTAATTGAGCCTCAGGTACTCCCTCTGTTGTTTCATAAGAGAAAAATCTAGGCTGATCATCTCCAGGTTGAATTTCTGTCTTACTAAAATCAATCGAATCCTTGTGTACGCGCGGTGGTGTCCCCGTTTTAAAGCGTACTAATTCAAAGCCTAGACGCTTTAAGCATTCGGATAGCTTAATTGAAGGCTGTTGATTATTCGGACCGCTCTCATATATCATCTCACCCATAATAACTTTACCGCGCAAATAAGTCCCCGTTGTTACAACAACAGCCTTCGCACGATATTGTGCGCCCGATTTAGTCTCAACACCGGTACATACACCATGATCAACTAATAATTCCTCGACCATGCCTTGAACCATCGTCAAATTTTCTTGCTTTTCTATGGTTTCTTTCATCATGTGCTGGTATAGGAACTTATCTGCTTGAGCGCGAAGCGCATGAACGGCAGGTCCTTTACCTGTATTCAACATACGCAATTGAATATAAGTTTTATCGATGTTACGACCCATTTCCCCACCAAGCGCATCGATCTCACGTACGACATGGCCTTTAGCGGGACCACCAATCGATGGATTACATGGCATGAAAGCAACCATATCCAGATTAATTGTAATCAATAATGTTTCGCTACCCATTCGTGCAGATGCCAAAGCAGCCTCACAGCCAGCATGACCTGCCCCAATGACGATAACATCATAATCTCCTGCATGATAACTCATAACAACACCTCCTTTATATAATGATATATGCTCATACGTAAAGCGGTTTATTTACCCAGACAGAACTGCGCGAAGATCTGATCCACAAGTGATTCTCCAACTGCGTCTCCAATAATTTCTCCTAACTGCTCCCAAGCATTACGTATATCAATTTGTAGCAAATCTATTGGTGTAAGCAAATCTGTACCCGCTAACGCTTCTTCTAAGGATAATCTTGCTTGATGAAGCAGCTGTATGTGACGTACATTACTTACATAAGTGAGATCTCCAGATTCCAAATTTCCTCCGAAGAAGACAGTTGTTATCGCTTTTTCAAGCTGCAATAGCCCTTGTTCTTCCGTCATTGACATATATACAATACGATCATCCGCAACAAAGCTAGTAAGCTCCTGAAGCTCTAGCCGTTCAGACAGATCCATCTTATTCACTATAATTATAACTTGTTTATCCTTAAGCTCGGACAGTAATAATCGCTCATCTTCATGCAGTGCCTCATTATAATTCAGCACAACTAATAATAAATCGGCCTCTGCTAATGCATGACGAGACCTCTCTACCCCGAGTTTTTCAACGATATCATTTGTTTCCCTTATACCCGCGGTATCTAACAATCGTAGTGGAATACCACCAACCGTAACATATTCCTCAATAACATCTCGTGTTGTCCCAGGAATTTCAGTAACAATCGCCCTATTCTCCTGCGCAAGCACGTTGAGTAAGGAGGATTTACCTACATTCGGTCGACCAATAATAGCCGTAGTCAGACCTTCTCGTAATATTTTGCCCTGTTCGGCCGTCTTTAGCAAGAGATCAATTTCTTCTAGTGCTTCCTTACATTTATTCGTAATAAAAAGATTAGTCAATTCCTCAACATCATGCTCAGGATAATCAATATTCACTTCTATATGTGCAATCAACTCAACTAATCGATGTCGGAGCACTTTAATTTTCTTAGATAACGTTCCGTCTACCTGCTTTAATGCGATCGAGAAAGCACGATCTGATTTAGAGCGAATGAGATCAATAACAGCTTCCGCTTGTGACAGATCAATACGACCATTAAGAAACGCACGTTTCGTAAATTCACCTGGCTCAGCAAGACGAACTTCTCCTGGTAGAAGTAATAACTGAAGAACCTTCTTCACCGAAATCAATCCACCATGACAGCTAATCTCAACAACATCCTCCATTGTGAAAGAACGCGGCGCTCTCATAACCGTAACCAGAACCTCTTCTATTCGCTCACCATTATCCGGATTTCTTATATAACCATAATGAACCGTATGTGTGGGTACCTCTGTAAGCTTATCCTTAGCTGCGAATATGAAATTTACCTGATCGACAGCTGACGGACCACTGACTCGAATAATTGCAAGGCCCCCCTCACCTAACGGAGTGGATATAGCCGCGATCGTATCTACATCATGCATCTTTGCTTCATCACTCCATGCAAGAATTGTTAAAAAAAGCAATGACTCCGCAAGGATTCCCTGAAGTCATTGCCATTTGAATTATTTAAGTGCGATAACAATTTTACGATTGGGTTCTTCACCCTTACTAAACGTCGTCACCTTCGGATTCTCTTGGAGGTAGGAGTGAATAATCTTACGTTCCTGTGGTGTCATCGGTTCAAGTATGATTTCCTTATGTCCCTTGATAACCCTAGTGGCAAGTCGTTGAGCAAGCTCCTCTAAGGTTTTCCGTCGCCTTTTGCGGAATTGCTCAGCGTCTAGAACAATCCGAATATGCTCCTTCGAATGCCGATTTGCTACGATATTGACCAAATACTGTAGAGCATCTAAAGTTTGACCTCTTCTTCCGATTATCATACCCATATCAGGACCACTAATGACGATACCCTGACCATCGATACCCATATCTTCAGTCTGAATTTCCGCTTGTAAACTCATACCATCCATAACATCACGCAAGAATGCTATTGCTTCATCGATCGGATCTGGCACAAGCTCAATTTCCACTCTTGCATCCTTCGAACCAATTAGACCGAACAATCCCTTTGTTGGCTGCTCGAGAACTGTAACTTTAATACGATCCTCAGAAACCTGAAGTTGTTGTAGTCCTGATTTAATTGCATCTTCTATTGTTTTGCCTGTGACGGTAATGGATTTCATTTGGAAACTAGGCCTCCCTTTTGAGATCCTCCATATATAAAGTGCGTTTGAAGAATGGTGAAGATGTTACCGTAAATCCAGTAAAGCGGCATTGCTGCAGGAAAATTCATTGACATTACAAAAATCAGAACTGGGAAGACCATCATGATGCTCTGCATTTGTTTTGTCATTGGTGTATATTTGGCCATAATCTTCTGCTGAATAAAGGTTGTAATCGCTGCAATGATTGGCAAGATATAGAAAGGATCCGCTTCTCCAAGTGCAGCCCACAAGAATGTATGTGATCGAATATCAGGATTCCAGATGATTGCATAATAAAGCGCAATTAAGATTGGCATCTGAACTAATAATGGAAAACAGCCTGCAAGTGGATTTACGCCGTTCGTTTGAAACAGCTTCATCGTTTCTTCCTGCTGCTTCTTCGCATCATCCTTATACTTTTCCTTCAGCTTCTTCATCTCCGGCTGTAAAGCTTGCATCGCCTTTGAGCTCTTATATTGCTTTAACGTAAGAGGAAGAACTAGAAAACGAATGCAAATCGTTACTACTAGAATAGATAAACCGTATTGTCCCCAAAGGAAATCTGCAATTTTGTCTAAAGATACGGAAAGCGGATAGACCAGATAATGCATGAATATATTGCCTTCTGTTAAACTAGCTGTTTCCTTCGTATCCATATTGGGCGAGCAACCCGCAAGGAACACGATGGATAACAACAGTAAGCTGATTATTAATATCTTTTTACGGGACAAGCAGGTATCCTCCCATTCGTAAATCACATATTTGTGACTAACGAGAATATTGATTGATTGATTTAGTAAAATTAGTTGCTTCCAAATTAAACTATAACATAGTTCGTCCACCAATAAAACTGTATCAACAAACCAAGAGATCGTTTAATCGATTGTTACTTTACTTTGATCATTTTAGCCTTCTTAAAAGCATGCAGCAAACACTTCTCCGCAGCATGATAATCTAAGTCCACAGCTGGTTTGCGTACAATCACAATCAAATCATACTTGGCCACAATGTCATCAGCGTGATGACGAATAATCTCCTTAATAACACGTCGCAAACGATTACGAACAACTGCACCACCTAGCTTCTTACTGGCAGATACACCTAATCGAAAATGTTCGATCTGAGCATTAGGCTTATAGTAAATCACATATTGCATATTCGCTGCGGATTTCCCGAATCGATATACTTTATTGAAGTCTTCTTTCTTGGCTAGACGATATTGCTGTTGCACTGCCAAATCTCCATCCGCTATAAGGAATTTAAAAAAAGGTCACTACTGTGACCCCTCGTTAATAGATAATTAGCTTTACGCAGTTAACTCTTTTCTTCCTTTAAGTCGACGGGCAGCAATTACCTTGCGTCCGTTCTTCGAACTCATTCTCACGCGAAAGCCGTGATTTTTTTTACGCTTTCTCACATTCGGTCTAAATGTTGGTCTCATCTATTCTGCACCTCCTTGAAATCCATCACTAATACACAAAATTCCCTTTTACATTAAAGCATGTTGACAACCAAAAGTCAACAAACACTAAGAAAGAAACGCATCCTAATAAGTTATGTGGATGGCCTTGTGGATGAATATTTATTAAAAATAGCGATTCTTGTCGAATCATAAACAGACTATCCACAATATCTAGTGTTGTTGACAACAAATACTCACAAGCTATTGAATTTGTGGATAAATAGTGGTTTTACATTGATATAAACCACCTGATTTGATATCATAAAGTTGTTTTCACTGTGTGTAAGTGAGTACAACACTTTAATTTATCCACAAGCTGTGGATAAGATTGTTAACAATAACCACTCCAACTAATAATATTATTAGTATATAAGTTAATTGTGTGGATAACATTTGTCGACACGTTTCATTTGCCCCAGAGTATAATAATTGTCTGTACATGTTATGGCTTAAGCCACAAGATACAAAGAATGTGAAGGAGTGAGAGCATCTGTGGAGAGCCAAATCCATGATCTCTGGCAGCAGGTCTTAACTGTTGTCCAGAAGAAAATAAGTAGACCAAGCTTTGATACCTGGTTGAAGTCTACAAAGGCAGTATCCTTTAATGATCAATATGTTGTTGTCTGTGCCCCCAATAATTTTGCTAGAGAATGGTTACAGAATCGGTATACGAAGCTCATTGGTAGCACCATATATGAGCAATTTGGTAAGCAAGTAGAAGTTAGCTTCGTTCTAGAGGAAACATCAACAGCTAATACCAAGAACATCCTTCCCTCTATGCTACAGGTAGCTAGTCCTGCCGAAAGGCATGAGGCTCACGAAGAAACCTATTCTCACATGCTAAATCCTAAATATACGTTTGATACGTTCGTGATTGGGTCCGGCAACCGATTTGCTCATGCTGCATCACTTGCAGTCGCAGAAGCACCGGCTAAAGCCTATAATCCTCTATTCGTTTATGGTGGGGTTGGTCTAGGTAAAACCCATTTAATGCACGCGATTGGACATTATATTATTGAACATAATCCAAGCACGAAGGTTCTCTACATATCCTCAGAGAAGTTTACGAATGAATTCATTAACGCCATTCGTGATAATCGTGGTGAGAGCTTTCGCAATAAATATCGTAGCATTGATGTCCTTCTTATTGATGATATTCAATTCCTAGCAGGTAAAGAACAAACACAAGAGGAATTTTTCCACACTTTCAATGCTTTACACGAAGAACGTAAACAAATTATAATCTCCAGTGATCGTCAGCCTAAGGAAATTCCTACGCTTGAAGAACGACTTCGCTCCAGATTCGAATGGGGTCTTATTACGGATATTCAACCGCCAGACTTAGAAACGAGAATTGCTATTCTAAGGAAAAAGGCGAAAGCTGAGAATTTAGATGTTCCTAATGAAGCTATGATGTATATCGCTAATCAGATAGATACGAATATACGTGAGCTAGAAGGTGCTCTTATACGTGTTGTAGCTTATTCCTCTCTCATTAATGCGGATGTAACTGTCCACCTTGCAGCTGAGGCTTTAAAGGATATTATTCCTGCTAATCGTCCTAGAGTCATATCTATACACGATATTCAACTCAAGGTTGGTGAATATTATAATATGAGATTGGATGATTTTAAGGCTAGAAAACGTACCAAGGCCGTGGCATTCCCTAGACAGGTGGCTATGTACTTATCTCGTGAACTAACTGACTTCTCATTACCTAAGATTGGTGAGGCTTTTGGAGGGCGTGACCATACGACAGTTATTCATGCACATGTAAAAATCGAAGAGGCATTAAAGCAGGATCAGGAATTATACAAAATCATACATGAACTGAAGAATAAAATTAAAAATACACATTAAAACCAGCAAAAATGGTTTCAAATACAACTAAGTATTATAAACAATCTATCCACATGTTAATAACCTAGTGGGACAAGTAATAAACACCCTTATCCACATATTAACTGCCCCTACTACTACTATCTTTAAAGATTTAAATAAATACTATTATAATTCGGGAGTGAAACCGTTTGAAATTAACCATTCTGAAAGATTCTCTAAATGAAGCCATTCAGCAGGTTTCCAAAGCGATATCCGCTAGAACTACAATCCCTATTCTTAGTGGAATTAAAATTGAAGCCAGATCAACAGGCATCACACTAACTGCAAGTGATACCGATATTTCTATCCAGAGCTTTATACCTATGGAGAAGAATGGTCAAACGATCATTACACTAGAAAAACCAGGTAGCGTAGTACTACCAGCTAAATTTTTTGTGGAAATTATTCGAAAGCTCCCTTCTGCTCATGTTGAACTATTCGTTCAAGATCAGTTCCATACAACGATAAAATCAGGTTCTTCAGAAATCCAATTAGTCGGGCTTGATCCTGAGGAATATCCTATACTTCCCCAGCTTGAAGAGGACCGCTTATTCTCAATAAATGGTCTCTTGTTAAAATCAATGATTCGTCAAACGGGGTTTGCTGTATCAACGAACGAATCTACGCCAATACTGACTGGTGTATTATGGAATTTGGATAAAGGGAATTTGAAATTTATAGGTACAGATCGACATCGATTAGCAAGCTCAGAAGCTAGCATAGATAGTCCGGAAGATTTAAAAATTGAAAATTTGGTTATCGCAGGAAAAACGTTGAATGAGCTAAGTAAGATTATTCCTGATAATGGGATGATGATCGATATTGTTGCAACTGAAAACCAAGTTTTATTCAAAATGGATAATGTCCTCTTCTACTCGCGTATCTTGGATGGTACTTACCCGGATACATCCAAAATAATCTCACAAGCTTACAAAACTGAATTAGTTGTCAACACCAAGGACATAACTGATGCTATTGATAGAGCCTACATTCTCTCTCGAGAGGAGAAGACGAATATTGTGAAGCTAGTAACAACAGGAGAGCAGTCAATCGAGATATCTTCAAGCTCCAATGAGCTAGGCAAAGTAAATGAACAGATAGAAGCAGAAAAATTAGAAGGTGATGAGCTACGAATTTCCTTCAATTCCAAGTATATGTTAGACGCTTTGAAGGTTATAGATAGTGAACATATTCATATTGGGTTTGCTGGAATTATGAGTCCGATTATAATTAGACCTAATGATGATGGTAGAAAGATGCTGCATCTCATTCTTCCCTATCGTACGACAAATTAAGGAGATTAAATGACGATGAAACAAGTGACGATTAAAACTGAATATATTACGCTAGGACAATTTTTAAAGCTGTCAGAGTGTATTTCTACTGGTGGAGAAGCAAAGCCGTTCTTACAGGAGAATATCATTATGATCAATGGTGAACAGGATCAGCGCAGAGGTCGTAAGCTGTATAACGAGGATCGTATAGATGTTGAAGGCTGCGGCTTATTCCAGATTATAAGCCATGTTTGTTAAACAATTAAGCTTAGAGCATTATCGCAATATAGAACGGCTACAGCTGCAAACAGATGCACCTGTTAATATCATTATTGGACCGAATGCACAAGGAAAGACGAACATTCTAGAATCGATTTTTGTGCTTGCTCTAACTAAATCCCATCGTACACATAAAGATAAAGAGCTGATTAATTGGAATGCAGAATCAGCGCGAGTACTCGGTGAAGTTGATAAGAAATATGGGACAACAAAGTTAGATCTACAAATTAATTCGCGTGGAAAAACGGCTAGGATTAATGGTTTAGAGCAAAGAAAGCTAAGTGGATTTATAGGCTCATTAAACGTTGTCATGTTTGCTCCAGAGGATTTGGAAATTGTTAAAGGATCACCTGGAGTAAGAAGAAGATTTATGGATATGGAGCTTGGACAGGTACATCCCTCCTATCTTCATCATCTGCTACAATATCAGAAAATTGTTCTTCAGAAGAACTCTGCTATCAAAAAAATGGATGTACATAATCAAGCTCATCAGGTTATGATGGATGTTTGGAATCAACAACTTGTAGAGCATGGTGTTAGAATTATAAAAATTCGTCAAAGCTTTATAAATAAGCTTCAAAGATGGGCAGAGCAAATTCATAGTGGAATCACAAATGGGAAAGAGAATATTCGCATTGAATACCGTCCCTCTTTCGAATGTGAGGACTTCCAAGATGAAACTGTTTTAATTAACCAGTTTATGATAAAGTTATCTCAGGTACGTGAACAGGAACTACGAAGAGGTATTTGTTTAATTGGACCCCATCGTGATGATCTAGCATTCTATATTAACGACAAAGAAGTATTGGCATATGGTTCTCAAGGACAGCAGAGAACAACCGCATTGTCACTGAAATTAGCTGAATTGGAGCTGATGTGTGAGGAAGTGGGAGAATATCCTGTGCTATTGTTAGATGATGTACTTTCTGAGCTTGATCAGTTCAGACAAACTCAGCTCATTGAGACATTCCAAGATAAGGTTCAAACCTTTATTACTACAACTGGAATTGAGAGTATTAATGCTTCGAAGTTAACACGAGCGAAGCTATTCCATGTGTTGGATGGGCAAGTTAAAGTACAGTGAAAGAGGGCGATTAGATCATGTATATTCACCTGGGTGGCGATAAAGTCATTCGTTCTCGTGAATTAATCGCGATATTCGATATTTCGAATGATAAACCATCGCAGATGCCAGGAACCTTACTTACCGATACCAATCAAGAGAAGAAGGTTGAACAGATCGGTGAAGAGGACCCTAAGTCATTAGTAGTGACCGAATCCAGATTATATTATTCTCCGATATCATCTTCTACGCTTAAGAAAAGATCAGCAAATTTTAATAATTAGTGCATTCATAGAATTTATAATCATAGTTAAAGTCCCCAAATCCATGGAGCAGGTGATCATACATGTCAGTCAATCAACATAATACCTATGATGAAAGTCAGATACAGGTATTAGAAGGTCTGGAGGCTGTACGCAAAAGGCCGGGAATGTATATTGGTTCTACAAGCACAAGAGGTCTTCATCATCTTGTTTGGGAAGTTGTCGATAATAGTATTGACGAGGCTATGGCCGGCTATTGTACTAAAATTGATGTGAATATTCATACGGATAATAGCATTACTGTCATTGATAATGGACGGGGTATTCCCGTTGGAGAGAATGTGAAGCTCAAAAAATCAACATTAGAGGTAGTTATGACCGTACTTCATGCCGGTGGTAAGTTCGGTGGTGAGGGATATAAGGTATCCGGTGGACTCCATGGTGTTGGTGTATCCGTAGTTAATGCATTGTCGAAGAAGTTAATTGTACAGGTAAAAAGGGACGGTAATCTATATCAACAGGAATATCAATGTGGAGCCCCACAGTATGATATTAAGGTTGTCGGTAGCGCAGAGGAGAATGAAACAGGAACGACCATTCAATTCTGGCCTGATGCAGAAATTTTTACAGAAACTACGGAGTATGATTACGATGTGCTGCAATCGCGTATACGAGAGCTTGCATTCTTGAATAAGGGTTTAGAGATTAATCTGCATGATGATCGTACAGATGCATCGAATTCATTTATGTTCGAGGGTGGCATCGTTTCTTTTGTTGAGTACTTGAACCGTAATCGAACAGTAGTTAATGAGCATCCCATCCTTGTTGAAGCACAGAGAAATAACATCCAGATTGAAATTGCCTTGCAATATAACGATGGTTATACAGAGAATATATATTCTTACGCGAATAATATTAATACCCATGAGGGCGGTACTCATGAATCTGGTTTTAAGAGTGCGTTGACTCGGATTATTAATGACTATGCACGACGTATGAACGTCCTTAAGGATAATGATACGAACCTAACAGGAGATGATGTGCGCGAAGGACTTACAGCGATTATCTCCGTTAAGATTCCTGATCCACAATTCGAAGGTCAGACCAAGACGAAGCTAGGGAATAGTGAGGTTCGTGGATTAGTGGAATCTCTATTCGCAGAGAAGCTAGTTCAATTCATGGATGAGAATCCAGCCGTTGCAAGACGGGTGTTGGATAAATCCTTACAAGCCCAGAGAGCACGTGAAGCAGCTAAGAAGGCTAGAGAATTAACACGTCGTAAGAGTGCACTTGAGGTTAGCGCTTTACCAGGGAAGCTGGCGGATTGCTCTTCCAAGGATGCTTCTATAAGTGAAATTTATATCGTCGAAGGAGATTCCGCTGGAGGCTCTGCAAAGCAAGGACGTGATCGTCACTTCCAAGCGATATTACCATTACGTGGTAAGATTCTAAACGTTGAGAAAGCTCGGTTGGATCGAATTCTTGGTAATACAGAGATTCGCGCTATTATTACGGCCTTAGGAACAGGCATCAGTGAAGAGTTTGATATCGAGAAAGCTCGTTACCATAAGATCGTTATTATGACGGATGCTGACGTCGATGGCGCACATATTAGAACGCTAATTCTTACCTTCTTCTATCGATATATGCGTAAAATCATTGAAAGTGGTTATGTCTACATTGCTCAGCCACCGCTCTACAAGATTGAGAAGAACAAGGTCATTCGATATGCTTACAATGAAAAAGACCGCGATCAAATTATGACTGAATTTGGTGAGACTGGTTCAAAGCCTAATATCCAACGATACAAAGGACTTGGAGAGATGAATCCAGAGCAGCTGTGGGAAACAACGATGGATCCAGAAAGTCGGACCTTCCTACAAGTAACCGCCCAGGATGCGCTTGATGCAGATCTTGTATTCGATACATTGATGGGTGATGCTGTAGAGCCTCGAAGAGATTTTATTCAGCTACATGCGAAATATGTGAAAAATCTAGATATTTAAATGAATGTGATCCAAGCACAATGTTTAACCAATACGGTTATCACGTATAAATATTGGAGGTAAGTCGGAATGGCGGAAGAGACACGCATATCTATTAAGGATCGTGATATTGGCGCTGAAATGCGTAGCTCCTTCATGGACTATGCAATGAGTGTTATTGTTAGTAGAGCATTGCCAGATGTTAGAGATGGGTTAAAGCCGGTTCATCGCCGAATTTTGTTCGCCATGTCAGAATTAGGTATGCATTCAGATAAGCCCTTCAAGAAATCAGCTAGAATCGTTGGTGAAGTTATTGGTAAATATCATCCACATGGTGATTCAGCTGTATATGAATCCATGGTACGGATGGCACAAGATTTCAACCTGCGTTATATGCTTATTGATGGTCATGGGAATTTCGGTTCTGTTGATGGCGACGCAGCTGCTGCAATGCGATATACAGAAGCTAGGCTCTCTAAGATAGCCATGGAGATGCTTCGTGATTTGAATAAAGAAACCGTTAATTTTATTCCGAACTATGATGGGGAAGAGAATGAACCATCCGTTCTTCCTGCTAGATTTCCGAACTTACTCGTTAATGGGGTTTCCGGTATTGCAGTAGGTATGGCTACGAATATCCCTCCTCACAATCTAGGTGAGGTTATTGACGGTACATTGGCTCTCATTCAGAATCCTGAATTAACTGCGATGGATTTAATGGATTATATTAAAGGGCCGGACTTTCCAACAGGTGGATTTATCCTTGGTCGCCATGGAATTAGACAAGCTTATGCTACAGGCAGAGGCTCCGTCACTATGCGAGCTAGAACTGTTATTGAAGAGGTTGGTAATAAAGCCAAAATTCTAGTTCATCAGCTACCGTATCAAGTGAATAAAGCAAAGCTTGTTGAGAAGATAGCAGAGCTAGTTCGTGATAAAGTGATTGATGGTATTACGGATTTGCGAGATGAGTCTGACCGTAATGGCATGCGAATCGTTATTGAATTAAGAAGAGATGTTAATCCTAATGTCGTATTAAACAATCTATTCAAGCACACCCCGATGCAATCTAACTTCGGGATGAATATGCTAGCTCTAGTTAATAATGAGCCTAAGACATTAAATCTTCGAGATATCCTTTATCACTATATTCAGCATCAGGTCGAGGTTATTCGCAGACGTACGATCTACGATCTGAAGAAGGCCGAAGCTAGAGCACATATTCTTGAAGGTCTTCGAATTGCGCTCGACCATCTAGACGAGGTCATTAAGCTCATACGTGCATCACGTACAACAGAAGAAGCCCGCGAAGGGTTGATCTCGAACTTTTCATTGTCGAACGAACAAGCCCAGGCCATTCTTGATATGCGTCTCCAAAGATTGACTGGTTTAGAAAGAGAGAAAATCGAGAATGAGTACCTCGAGCTTATGAAGAAAATCGCTGAATATCGAGCTATTCTTGGTGATGAGCAGCTTGTACTTCAAATTATTAGTGAAGAGTTAACGGAAATCAGGGATAAATTCGCAGATGATCGACGATCTGAGATTACCTTCGATGCTGATAATATTATGGACGAGGACCTTATCCCACAAGAAGAGGTTATCGTAACCATTACGCACACTGGTTATATTAAGAGACTCCCGGTTACTACTTACAGGAGCCAGCGTAGAGGCGGCAAAGGTGTAATTGGAATGGATACGAAGAATGATGATTTTGTAGAGCATCTCTTCCCTACAAATTCTCATGATTATTTAATGTTCTTTACGAACAAAGGAAAGGTATATCGCTTAAAGGCTTATGAGATACCAGATCTAAGTCGAACTGCAAGAGGCACGCCAATTATTAATTTGATTCAGATTGAGCAAGGCGAAATCGTTAGTGCGGTTATACCTATTAAGTCTTTCGAGAGTGAGCAATATTTATTCTTCGCAACTAGATCAGGTATAGTGAAGAAAACGCCATTAAGCGATTACGGAAACATTCGTAAAGGCGGCTTAATCGCCATTAATATTCGTGAAGATGATGAGCTTATAGGTATTAAACTTACCGATGGCGATAGGGATATCATTATGGGAACCAGCAATGGAATGTCTATACGATTCCCTGAGAAGGATGTCCGTTCCATGGGACGTAGTGCCACAGGAGTGAAGGGTATTACTTTATCTAATGACGATTATGTTATTGATATGGACGTCGTTCAAGATGATCACACGGTTCTAATCGTTACAGCCAAGGGCTACGGTAAACGTACACCGATCACAGAGTACCGCTATCAAACACGTGGTGGTAAAGGAATCAAAACCTTAAATGTGACCGACAAGAATGGTGTAATCGTTGGTTTGAAGGTTGTTAGCGACGAAGAGGATCTGATGATCATAACCGCATCAGGTACACTGATTAGAATGAGCATGGCGAGTATTTCTACCATGGGACGTAATACTCAAGGCGTCAAGCTGATTAATATAAAAGACGACGACGAGGTAGCAACCTTAGCGCGTGTTGAAAAAGGTGAAGAAGTTATTGACGAAGAGGACTCAAATGAGGAATAATAGGTATTAATACCTATGTGATTTTTTTGAAGAGTATAATTTAGTAATTAGCTTATACTATGTCCGGCATCGGTGGAGAAATCCTTGATGTCGGCTTTACCATTTTTCGGGCAAAATAAATTTTGAACAGGTGGGGATTCTCATGGCGTTCGTATCTGTTAACCAAGTTAAGCCAGGTGACAAAATCAGCCAGGAAGTTATGACCGCTAAGAATAATCTATTGATGAATAAGGGGACGGTTGTTTCCGAACGAGAAATAGAAATTCTACGAGCTTTTCTCATTGCCAAGATTCATATTGAGGGTGGGAATGCTGCTGTAGAACAAGCTGCTGGTGGCAAGCAAGTGGATGGAGAACAAGAGGTAACCCAAGTATCTTCAGCAGCTCAAGCCTTTTCTCAATCTTATGATCGGATGTTCGTACTTCTGAAGAAAGTATTCTCCTTAGCTTCGTCCTCAGGTACTATCCCGGCTTTAGAAATACGTACATTCCTAGAGGAGTTAATCTCACATATAGGAGAGTATAAGATGGTTTCCTTTAAACCTGTGAAATATCATCCTCATGATTACCTGATTCATCATAGTATAAAGACGAGTTTAACTTCCTATACCCTCGCCATATGGATCGGCTTGACGCAGAAGGATTTAATTCCTGTAGCACTTGGTGGACTTCTTCATGATATCGGTAATACAAGAGTTGATTCTACCTATTTACTAAAATCCTCTATGCTTACTTCAGCAGAATATGATGAAGTTAAACGGCACACGACAATTGGATACCAGCTATTAAGGAATGTTCCTGGCTTTAATGAAGGAATTAAGAATGCAGCGCTTCAGCATCATGAACGTCTAGATGGCTCTGGTTATCCTCTCGGGTTAAGAGGCGAGAATATTCATATGTATTCAAAAATCATTGCGATAGCTGACATCTTCCATGCTATGACCAGTCCTCGTATGCATAATACTGGAATGTCTCCTTATATCGTTATGGAGGAGTTATCTAAAGAGTCTTTTGGTAAATTAGACCCTGCTTATGTTCAAACCTTCATCCATAAGATTACGCAATTCCATACGGGGATGGTTGTTAAGCTCAGTGATGGTCGTATTGGCGAAATCGTGTTCTCTCAGAGAGAGCATCCGACACGTCCGTGGGTTAATGTAAACGGGACGATTGTTAATCTTTCTTTAGAACGAACTCTATATATTCAGGATATCATTCAATAGATTCTTATTACTTATAAATTACCATAGCATTTGGCTTGACTTGGCTTGTCGGTCTATGATACATTATCCCTTGCCGCTTTGAAGGGCGACACAAACTGCAAGCTTTCAGCTTCGTGGTAACACGGGTAATAAGGCAGAAGATTAAGGAGAAGGTTGAATCTTTGGAAACAACTGACACTTGATTTGATAGAGTGGAATGTGCTATTATATAAAAGTCGCCTCGGGGGCAAACAAGAGAAAACACACACCGAGCGAACGATAAATTGTTCCTTGAAAACTG
>DFZX01000024.1 GCA_002383695.1 Caryophanales bacterium UBA4045 | reverse complement strand
TTTCGGGTCCCGTTAGTCGATTTTCTACTCCCGCTTTTACTTCAAGGTTGTTTAGTATGGCCTTTTGATTATCATAAGAAATAGGCTGCCCTATTAGGTAAATTAACCTAGCAGAACAGCCTATTACGATATGAACAAGTATTCAGAAGTCTATGCTATTCATTAGTACTTAACATCAGGACACTAGCCACACAGCTTCTGCTCTGGTAGATATAGATTTATCCCTTGTTAATGCTTATCCATCTTCTCTTTGTACTTGATTTGATAGATATCCAACCGTCGATCCTTCAGATGCCTTACCGTACCTGACTTCCGCTGTCTGCTAAGCTTCTCTAAATCAATATCACCGATAACTACGGTTTCTATGTTAGGATTGCATTCTCCAACGATACCATCTCGTTCAAATTCGAAATCGGATGGGGTGAAGATACCTGATTGTGCATATTGGATATCCATATTCGCCACTTGTGACATATTCCCTACCGTTCCCGCGATCACTGTGTACACTTGATTTTCCACGGCTCTTGCTTGTGAGCAATACCTCACTCTTAAATAGCCTTGACGATCCTCGGTACAGAATGGCGTGAAGATAATCTTCGCCCCTTTGTCCACCGCGATACGCGAGATCTCTGGAAACTCGATGTCATAACAAATTTGAATGTTGATTTTCCCACAGTCTGTATCGAATACTTTAACTTCGTTCCCTTGACTAATGCCCCAATATTTTCGTTCGTTCGGAGTAATGTGGATCTTATATTGCTTCTCAATCGTCCCATCTCTACGGAATAAATACGCAATGTTGAAGATGCGATCATCCTCCTCGACAATATGAGAACCACCAATAATATTAACATTATATTTTAGAGCTAAGTGGGTGAAAAGTTGAATGTAGGGCTCAGTAAAATCCGTTAATCGTCGGATCGCTTGGCTTGAGGTTTTCTCCTCTAAAAATGACATCAGCTGCGTTGTGAATAGCTCAGGAAACACTGCGAAATCCGAGATGTTATCTGAGGCAACTGCTGTATAATATTCAACCTGATTTGCGAATTCTTCAAAAGAATCGATTTTCTTCATTTCATATTGAATCACACAGATTCGGACCGGAAATGCGGTGCGAAAATGTCGTTTGGTATGCGCTCTGAAATCCACATTATTCCATTCCATGATGGTTGCATATTTCTGCGACGCCTTGTCATCTGGCAAATAATTTTTGTTAATCCGCATCAGAGTAAACCCATTCATCAATTGAAAGGTCAGAACAGGATCATAGATGTTATGCAATACAACCTCTTCGACATATTTCCGTGGAGTCATCTTATCCGCATGCAGATGATAATTCGGTATTCTTCCTCCAAGAATAATGCTTTTCAGATTTAATTCCCGAGCTAAATCTTTTCTAGCCTCATACAATCGACGCCCAATTTTCATTCTGCGGTATTCGGGGTGCACCATGACTTCAATCGCATATAAATTAAACCCTTCGGGATCGTGATTTCGAATATAGCCTTCATCTGTAATATCGTCCCAGGTATGGCGGTCATCGTATTCATCAAAGTTTACGAGTAAGCTCGAGCACGATCCAATAATCGTCCCATCATACTCAACACAAAACTGACCCTCAGGGAAAATTTCCAGGTGGCTTTCCAGATGATCTCTCTCCCAAGGAATCATTCCTGCGAAGCAAATTTTCTGCAGCTCCAATATAGCTTCTATATCATCTAGCTCTATAGTACGGATATTCATTTTCTTCTCAAATTGCGTGGTTTCAATAGCTGACATAATTAATTAGTCCTTCTCTCTTCTTATACTTAAATGATCCTAACTATTCTATTTACCCTTTTTACATATTCTTAAACAATTTGGAATGCAAAATAAACTACGTTTCAAATTCATGGAAAATGTTTAATAACAAGTTTAGATAGAACAAAGGGGATACACTACACTATGGAAACTAAATACTCATTAATCAACATGAAATCATCCTTGAAGCGACGGTGGTTTCATTTATCTGTGTTTAAACGTTGGCTGGTAAGCTTACTCCTAATCGCTGTGCTCGCTGTAATTATCATGATTTCGCTCTTTAGTATATTGTTCCTCAGCGTCAACATATCCAAGCTAGCGGAGCCGTTACCCGTTCCAACACTTGTCTACGATAAGAATGGAGATCTAGCCTCGCAGCTATCAACTACCACCATTGAACCGATCACCATTGATCAGATGCCACAGCAGCTTATTGATGCGATCGTGGCAACAGAGGACCGTCGATTCTATGAGCATTCGGGGGTGGATTTCCGCTCCATTGCACGTGCATTATGGCGTGATATTCGCTCTATGGAATATGCCGAGGGCGGAAGCACCATCACCCAACAATTAGCTAAGAATATGTTCCTGCCCACGGATAAGACCATAAAGCGTAAGTTAAGTGAAGCTGCCTATGCCTTGAAAATTGAACTGAGCTATTCCAAGGATGAAATTCTGGTCATGTATGTTAACAATATTTACTATGGGGCAGGGCAATATGGCATACAACGCGCGGCGAAAACCTACTTTAACAAAGATACGAAGAATTTAAATTTAGCGGAAAGCGCTCTGCTAGCCGGACTACCCAAAGCACCTAGTGCATATAATCCGCTTCGCAACTTAGAGGCAGCCACGGAACGACGAAATATCGTATTACGTCTGATGAATGAGCAACAATATATTACGGATGTAGCGTTTAAGGAAGCAGAAGCAAGTCTTGTTACCTTAACAGAGCAAATCCAGGAAACGGATTCACCCTATCCTGACTTTATGGACACTGTATTGAAGGAAGCAGCTGAATTATATGGTTTCTCTGAGGGTCAAGTATTGTCTCTCGGACTTAGCATATACACGACCTTGGATCCCATTGTCCAACAAGCTGCGGAAGCTGTTTACGCAGACGAGCAGTTCTTCCCAGCAAGTGAACCCGATCAACTCATCCAGAGTGGAATCGTTATATTAGATCAGCATAATGGTGAGATTCGAGGTATCGTCGGTCATCGTGAGAATGGTGTCCAACGCGGCTTTAACTATGCGACACAACTAATACGCCAACCGGGATCCGCGCTGAAGCCACTAGCTGTCTATGGCCCTGCCCTAGAAAAGGGCTACACGCCCGATTCCATGCTTTCCGACGAAGCTTTGAACATTAACGGTTATGAGCCCCGTAATTATGATCTACAAACAAGAGGTAAGGTTACCTTAAAGCAAGCGATCACCAAATCCTACAACATCCCTGCTGTATGGCTATTAAACGAAATTGGCATTGACGCTGGGATTGATTACATCAATAGATCCGGAATCAATTTAGCTAAGGAAGATCGTAATCTAGGACTTGCACTCGGGGGAATGTCGCAGGGAACCTCACCACTAAGAATGGCACAAGCCTTCTCTACCTTTGCAAATCTCGGTGAAATGCACACAGCTCATACAATCACACGTATAGCTTCAAGCACGAAACAGACATTGGTAGAAGTGAAGGCTAAGCCAATTAAAGTCACTACGCCTACCGTTGCTTACACGATGACAACCTTGCTTGCCAATGTCGTATATGAGGGTACTGGAAAAGGTGCTGCATTAGACCGACCTACTGCAGGGAAGACGGGAACCACACAGCTTCCTGATACTGACGAATTTGCTGGAATTGCTACCGATGGTTCTGTTGCTAAAGATGTGTGGTTTATTGGATATACACCCGAGTTAACTGCTGCTGTCTGGATGGGCTACGATAAGACCGACAAGACACATTATCTGAATGTTAACTCCGCAGCAGCATCCAGAGTATTCCAAGAGGTTATGTCACGCGCATTAATCGGCCAGCCTATTGTTTCCTTCCCAATCCCAGATGGATATAAAGAGGAGAAGTCTGACAAGAAGAAAGATAAAGAAGATAAGAAAAATGATCGCGGAAAGAAAAATGATAAAAAAAAAGATGACGATGATGACGAAAAAGAAAATGAAGAAGAAGACAAAGATGATGATAATGATTAAACAAATCTCATCGCTCAACAAATTTTATAATGGCGTCGGTTCATTAACTTCATCATCCAGATGAATCTCTAGCAGTTGTCCAGCATGAACCAATCCCGCTCCAAAGCCATATAGAAGAAGTCGATTGCCGTTACTCACCTTACCCTCACGAATGCCCAGATCTAAGGCAAGTGGGATTGATGCAGCCGATGTATTCCCGAAATTTGTCAAGCTATATAACGTTTGCTCCATGGGATGTTTAAGCTTCTCACTCATCGGCTCAATGATTCTCAAATTCGCACTATGAGGGATAAACCAGTCCACATCACTCATCTGCATATTCGACTTCTTCAGTAATTCCTGAATACCCAGAGGAATAGCTCTTAACGCCCAGCGCAAAACTTCCCTGCCATTCTGAACCAGAAACCCGGAGTCGACAAGCGCGATCTCATTTATTGTGCTAGATAGACCCGTTCGATATATATGCTGTGCACCTCTGCCATCACTTCCAAGGTGATAGTTTATAAAGCTGTTATAAGCCTCATCCTCCTCAACAAGTACCGCCCCAGCCCCATCTCCAAAAAGAATACAGGTGCTCCGGTCCGTATAATCCGTAATCTTGGATAACGCATCTGCACCGATCACGAGGACCTTCCGATGTAAGCCAGAAGCAATCAAAGCATGCGCCATATGAAGGGCATAAACGAATCCCGCACAAGCCGCATTCACATCAAGACAGCCTGCTGATGGGTTGATGTGAAGTCGATCTTGGATCAAACAGGATACACTTGGGAAAGCAAAGTCCGGTGTGCTCGTAGCTACGATAACCATATCTACATCTGCTACACTTTTGTCATATCTTTGAATTAGATCCTCTACCGCAGCTACACATAGGTCACTGGTGAATTGCTCAGAGTCGCTAATTCGGCGTTCCTGAATGCCAGTTCGTTGTAGAATCCATTCATTACTTGTGTCAACCATGCTCTCTAGATCAAAGTTTGTTAATCTTCTCACTGGCGCATAAGTACCGATCGAGGTTATTCTTGCACCCATAAGATTTCCACCCTCTCAAAATTAGCATCTAGTTATAGTACTTGGTACTAATTCTACTATATCATCTTTCTTATAGAAATGGAATACACTGATATTCACGGAGCACTAATAAAGGAGCGAGATCACTACAATCAGAAGACCCGTATGTTGAGGGTGAGAGGGTTACATGCAAAGTAAGCCCATGGATATATGATGAATCGCCGTGACACGACCTTGTCTCCCTTCATACCCTATCTTAAGAAATTGTAAAGGGTGTGTTCACATTGCCTGAGCTTCTCTCTATCAGCCAATATTTAACCAATGACGATTTAAAATCAATTCGTGATTGGATTCCTAAGATGATCAAGCGTAGAACACGATCGGAACATAAAAAAGCGGATAGAGCTAAGAAGGCGCTAAAACTACGTTATGAGGTAATCGGTTCAGGCAAAACCAGAATCGTATATGACCTTGGTAACGGTTATGTAGTCAAGATCGCTATCTCTAAGCGGGGTCTCAAAAGCAACGATAGGGAGTACGACGTCTATACTCATTGCTCTAGAAGAATGAGAAGGTTTCTTTGCCCTATCGTAGAATTTGGGCACGGATGGCTCATAATGAAGAAACTGAAGCGAGTTGTTCTTCTTACGGAGTTGGATGACAACACTTTACTGAAGCTGAAACGCCGTTTTCTGAAGGAAAAGGTGGTTGCGCGAAGTCTACGGTCTAAGAATTTTGCCATGTCGAGAAACCGTTTGATCTTCATTGATTATGGAAGCTTTCGGTTTACGAAACGAGAATAGACTGTATGGATCAGTGTGGAAATATATTCCCCCCTATCGAATCTCAGATGGATTCTTTCCATAACGCTTTTTAAACTGCTTACTGAAATAATAAACATCCTGGTATCCTAAGGCGCTTGAGTTTTCCGTGACGCTCATCCCCCCATAACGAAGTAAGAATTCGGCTCGCTCGAGACGGCGTTGGATTTGATAATCCTGAACGGTAACTCCCATCAACCCTTTAAATTTTATGGCATAATATCGCGGAGACAGCTGTGCTCGACTAGCCAGATCGACTAGCTTCCAACATGTAGCAGGATGCTCCCTATATAATTCGCTGTTTCCAACACGCGATCTTGTAAATCTAAGCTTATGTTTGGCTTCAATTCTAACTGTAATTGATCCAGCCTTAATACGTTGATCATGATCTGCTTCAAGATTATATTCGCTTCCTCCAGAACACTGTAACCACGCCAGAACCATTCCATACATAGAAAAAATCATATCTTATCGGTATATTGAATCCTTCTGTAGACCTAACAGATCTCGGAGTTGGCGAATCCCAGAAAGCCGGTATATACTGCTTACAGCACCCTGAAATCACACAAAGAACCTTTGCGGGGAAGTGTTGATATCGTTTTATGAAATCTGCTAGATTCCCAACTGTATATTGTACAGTTAATATTCGAGCTGAAGTCCTCAGGTTAATGCTAACTGTATAGCATACAGCTAATTGCATGTACCATAACGATTGAAGTGAAAAACACATAAAATAACTGTACAAAATGCAGTTAATTGATTAAAAACAGCAAAAATCGACCGAATAAATGTACGGAATACAGTTAGTGAATGACGAAGCTGAGAACAACCTGATTGCCGACAAAGGGAAGGGCACGAAGAGGTGACATCGTTTGTCTCTGCTTAATAAGTGTATTAAACCAAATGAATGGGAGTGTTTAGGGTGATGGATCAATCAACATTTTATACGAGTGATATTATTCTTGAGAACGATAGAGTAAGGTTGGCGCCATTCTCAATGGAGTTTGAGGAGAATTTACGAGAGATCATATATGATGATGGACTCACATTCGTCGTGAACTGTAAGAATGATGAGGATGTGTACAATTATATGCAGCGTACGTTAGAGAAAAGGGATCTTAAGCTAGCTTATCCATTTATTATTATTGACAAGTTAACAGGAGAAGTTGCTGGTTCTACACGCTTTGGTCATATTCAGTTCGGAAACAAACGGCTTGAGATTGGTTGGACCTGGTATGGACATAAGTTCAGGGGAACTGGATTAAATCACGCATGTAAATATGAGCTATTACGTTATGCATTCGAGATGATGCAATTTCGAAGAGTACAGTTGAGTGCAGACGTGGATAATATACGTTCACAGAAAGCAATCCTCAAATTAGGGGCTATACAAGAAGGAGTTTTCCGAAGTAACTATATGAATAGTCTAGGTGAGAGCCGGGATGATGTATATTTCAGCATCATTCACAAGGATTGGAATGAGGTGAAGAATACCGTGTTTAATAACATTAAATGTTAGTTTCAGTTACTTCTTATAAGGATCTGACTGGATAAGTCGCAAGAGGTATTCTTGATCGCCCTCACCATCCAATGGTTGTGTAGCGTATGCACCCATGGCTGAAAGTTCGTTTACTTCAATTGAAAGTTTATAAATGGTTAACTTGTTGCGAAGCCACTTAACCATTTCATACCTCCTCGATATTGATTTCTTCATAGTCCAATCAGACTAGACTAATCCAAGAATACTTTTCCATTATACGCCATTGTAACATGGATACTCATGAACACTTGGTCCCATTTAACCCGATCATCTATGGGACTTGAGTACCCCATCGTCTATATTTGTGCAACAAATCCAGTTGTTTTACGTAATAAAGGGAACAACTGGATTTTGAGGGGGGAGAATGACTCATGTATAATACAGCACCGTCCATGGGAGGAAGCTTTAACCTTATGTTTCAAGTCGTTCCTATTCTCATAGGGATCATCTTCGTTATTGTCATTGTTAGCATCGTCATGAGGAGTGCTCGCTACATCAATAATGCAAGGTCACCACGCCAATCCATGTTCGTGCGAATTGTCGCCAAACGGATGGAGGTTAGCAGTAGCACAAGCCATCATAACCATGGCAATGGAGCCATACACCCTACCCATTCTTCTAGGACTACTTACTACATAACACTGGAGTTCGACACCGGTGAACGAAAAGAATTCCTCGACGTGAAGAGCCTCTACGGTCTTGTAGTCGAAGGCGACGAGGGGTATGCAGCTATTCAGGGCGATTGGATCGTTGCCTTTGAACGAGCACCCCTCGTCTAAAAGCAGCAAAGAATACAACAGCAAACAATGGAATCCAGAATATGATCCATTTCTGCAAAGCATTCGGTAGGCTTGTTGCGTCTGCTAGAAACCCAATGATCGTGAATGTGATCATCATCCCACTGGAAACCATCATCCCGAATACGGATAACATGGTTGCTCTCAGATGTGAGGGAATCAGCTCATTGAGATATGCTTCTAGTAAGGGTTCAATATAACTGATACATACACTGACCAAGAAGAATGCAGAAATCAACACAATCGGGTTACCGGATATCGAGAAGGTAAATAGACAAACTACAAACCCGGAACCAGAAACCAACAATGACCCTCTCTTACCTATATATCGTTCTCCAATAAATGCAATAGCTGCAAATCCTGCTCCAATCCATGTCTCTATCCCGTTTAGCAAGCCAATTGTCGAGTTGCTGAGTCCGATCAATTGGAACACAACCTGGCTGAAGAATGTCAAAGACCACGCCATAGAGAACAAAACCGCTCCATATAAGCTAAGAGTGACGAATGCAGCATTCATGCTCATAAATCGATAGATTTCTATCATTTGTCGGAAGAAAGGGAAGGCTACGGTCTTCCCTTTCGCAGAAGACTCTTGATGAATATGTGGCTCGATAAGTAACAAAACGACCATTAAAGTGATCACATGTAGCATAATCTTCCCACCGTATACCCATCCCCAGCTTATATCTGATAACACACCCCCTGTCAGACCACTCAAGCTCATCGTCACTAACATCAATGCCGTTAGCATAGAATTGTGTTTCTTGAAGGCAATCTCCTTCCCAAGCTGTAATAACGTTTCATAGATCATGGCACTTGTCGCACCTGACTGTAATGTTCCAACCAGGGCTCCTAACAAAAAGCCGATAACTATGGTGATCCCGTTATCTCCCCACAGGAGGAAGCTCCCAGAGACAAGTCCTATTAGCTGAGCTAGAAGCAGACTAGTACGCTTACCAAATCTATCCGCTATGTAGCCAGTCGGCACCTCTAGGATGAATATGACACCATGATATGCCGATTCAATCAAAGCAATTTCCGCCAATGTAAAGTCTCTAGATAACAGAAAGAGCATCCAAATACCACGGTCCAGAATGAATGAGTTCAGGCTTTGATATATATAGAACAATGGGATATTTCTTACAAGCTTCTGCGAATTCACGTTTCCCACCCTTTGGAAGAAATACATATAAAACCATGGATATGCGCCTCATGGCATCATACCATTCATTCATTGGGGGAGAACTCTTATAAACAAATTTTCCTAAAGCTAATAAATGATTCATCATTAAAAGTAAAATTTTCGCATGAACGATATACAAATAGTCTGATATAATGGTTCGGAACGAAACATGAACAGCTGGAGGAGTTATGAACATCAAAGTGAACAACCATTCCAAGAGCCAGGTTCCACTACATACAGGATTTTTCTACGGTTGGCTGATGGTGGTGATCAGTGGGATGGCTATTTTCTTCTCAGGTCCAGGGCAGACGTTCTCCAACTCTGTATTCATCGCATCTTATATGGAAGATTTCAATATGAGTCAAACCTCCATATCATTCATATATTCTGCAGCCACACTCATCTCTGGCGTGCTGTTATTCTTTATGGGACGAATGGTCGATCGGTTTGGCCGCAGGCTTATGATGACACTCGCTGCTCTGATGCTCGGTGTCGCTTGCTTCTTCAATAGCTTCATCACAGGACCGATTATGCTGTTCTTCGGTTTCTTTATGATTCGATACTTCGGACAAGGCTCCATGACCCTCATCCCTAATACATTGGTCTCTCAGTGGTTTATTAAATATAGAGGGCGAGCTTTAGGCTTTGCCGGACTCGGCGGACTGCTAGGGGCTGCCAGCTTTCCCCCCCTCATTAATTGGTTGATTGATGAATATGGCTGGCAAATTACGTGGCGTATTCTGGGGCTTGTGCTTATTGTCTTCTTCATGCCGCTTGCTTTATATTTCGTACGTAATCGTCCAGAGGATGTCGGATTACTTCCGGATGGAGCGAAGGAGAAGAGCAATCTGGAGGAAGGGGCACCGGCCGAGGTGCAGGAGGAATCCTGGACTTTATCTGAAGCAATGAGAACCAGAGCCTTCTGGTTTATCCTTGTCTGCGGAGCTATTCCTGCTATGATCTTCACCGGTATTACATTCCAAATTTTCTCCATTCTTGGCGAACAAGGAATCAATCGGATGCAGACCGCATTCGTCCTTAGCTTGATTCCGCTCATTAGCTTCGGCTGCTCGCTTCTGTCAGGGTTTATTGTAGAGCGTGTAAAGGTACATCGGATGCTTGCTCTCTCTTTTGCACTCAATATCGTGACTCCAATCTTACTTATATTCGCCCATTCCTATGCTACGGTTATTCTATTCGCTATTGCTTGGGGGATTGCACAAGGCTTTATGAATATCCCGATGGGTGTGATTTGGCCGAACTATTACGGACGAAAGCACTTAGGAAGCATTCAAAGTGTAACGCATGCCGCTGGTATCATCGGATCAGCTATCGGACCGATTCAATTTGGCTGGGCTTACGATCAATTCGGAAGTTATACAGGTGTGCTTATCATCTCTGCGTTGATCTGGACATTAGGCACGGTGCTTGCCTTCCTCGCTAAGCCACCACAACGGAAATAACGATCCCCTTTCTAATTGAGCGTATACGTGCATTCATCTGGAACATGAATTCCAGTTGCGATTTTCCCACTAAGCTTAATGATAGCCTGAAACTTCATTGTGTCTCCACCTCTGATATCCTTATAGCCTCCCTGCATTCGTCGGGGCAGATGGGACAAGGGTTCCCTTGAACCATCCCTCCTGCTTCATTCCTGCTTCATTCCTGCTTCATTCCTGCTTCATTCCTGCTTCATTCCTGCTTCATTCCTGCTTCATTCCTGCTTCATTCCTGCTTCATTCCTGCTTCCTTGCTGGGAAGAACTGCAAAAACTCTATGACATCTACGATGT
>DFZX01000034.1 GCA_002383695.1 Caryophanales bacterium UBA4045 | reverse complement strand
TTCGATCTTCTTTTTCATAAGTAAAGATATCAGAACTGAATGGAAATGTCCAAACTCAAATCCACTTTCTTCAATTAATACATCAATATTTGCTGGATCATAACTCATAAATTGAAGTAAATGTTGCTCGTCCTTTGACATTGCCTCCTGTTTCTTCATAATGGGTGAGAGATAGCTACCATTATCAGCTTGGACATATTTCCGCTCTCTAAAATCTGCTATGATTTCATCCGTACTGGTTAGGAGCCTGCAACCGTCTTTGATCAAATCATGAGTGCCGCGGCTTTTCGGAGAAGAGATTGGACCTGGCACGGCATAGACCTCACGTCCATATTCACCTGCACGCTCTGCAGTTATTAAAGAGCCACTCTTGCTATCGGCCTCTACAACAATTACACCTGATCCAATACCCGCGATTATTCGATTTCGCAAAGGGAATAGTCCCGGAGCACTTCTAGTCCCAATTGGAAATTCTGATATAACCGCACCCTCTCTTGCGATTCGATCCATTAGTTTATCATTTTCTCTTGGATAAACTTCGTTCAGTGAGGTACCTAAGATGGCTATTGTTCTTCCTGCCCCACCATTTAAAGCACCAAGATGGGATTCACTATCGATACCTCTCGCAAGTCCACTGACTACACAGATACCTGCACTGGACAATTCCTTGGCAAATTGGAAAGCAATACGTTTACCATAAGTTGTTGGAATTCTTGTTCCCACCATACCCATCATAGGGGTCTTCCATAAATCAATGTCACCGCTCACATAAAGAACCCAGGGCTTCATAGCTATTTGTTGTAATAGCGCTGGGTAATTCTCGTCAAAAGCTGTAATGATTTGATATTGGGCCTTCCGATAAAGCTCATACCTTTGATCGATATGATGCTGCGTACAGGCTTGGTGAATCAGCTTGATTTTGTTCGGTTGAACCTCACATGCTATAAAATCTGCAACATCCATCTGTGGGATCTGAGTTAAATCCTCACAGTTAGTTATCAGATTTGAAATGGTCGTCCAGCCAATACCCGATGTTTCGTTTAAGCCGAATAGAATGTCGTTCTTGTTCATAATTAACCCCCTCGAGTGATTGATATTTGGCAACGCATTTTATAAAAAAAAACCTTCCACTCCTGTTAAAGGAATGAAAGGTTGCTTACCTATTCATGGTTTGTTGTATGAAGTTAGCTTGTATATTTATTTAATATTCGTACATTTCTCCAGCATGCCAAGCTCTTCTAGAACTGCAGCGAGTGTTGAACCCATTTCCGAAGGAGTTGGAGCTACTCGGATCCCACAGGCCTCCAAGACAGATACCTTCTCGGCTGCTGTACCCTTACCGCCAGAGATGATTGCCCCTGCATGTCCCATACGCTTACCTTCAGGAGCAGTTTGTCCACCAATAAAACCAACTACGGGCTTCGTCATATGAGCTTTCACCCACATAGCTGCATCTTCCTCAGCTGTACCACCAATCTCACCAATCATGATGACCGCATACGTATCTGGGTCATTGTTGAACTGCTCAAGAATATCGATGAATTCAGAACCCTTAACAGGATCCCCACCAATACCTACGGCTGTAGATTGACCAATTCCTCGCGTTGTTAGCTGATGAACGGCTTCATAAGTTAGTGTACCACTACGTGAGACAACACCAACATGTCCAGCTGTATGGATGTAACCAGGCATAATACCAATCTTGCACTCGCCAGGTGTAATAACGCCTGGACAGTTAGGACCTACAAGTACGGTACGTTTGCCTTCCATATAACGTTTCACATTCACCATATCTAATACAGGAATACCTTCAGTTATACAGATAACTAGATCTAAGTCAGCATCCACAGCTTCCATAATCGCATCTGCTGCGAAAGCAGGTGGCACATAGATAACAGATGCGTTAGCACCAGTTTTATCCTTAGCTTCTATGACCGTATTGAATACCGGCAGTTGAACAGCTGTTCCGTTCTCCAATTGAATTTCAACCACAGTTCCGCCTTTACCCGGTGTCACTCCACCGACCATTTGTGTACCGTAGTCTAATGCTCCCTTAGCATGGAACAGGCCTGTTGCTCCTGTAATTCCTTGTGTAATTACTTTTGTATGTTTATTAACTAATATACTCATCTTAAATATGCCTCCTCTCTATTTGACTAAAGCTACGATTTTCTGTGCACCGTCAGCCATTGAATCTGCTGCAACAATATTCAGTCCTGACTCATTTAGCAGCTTCTTACCTAATTCTACATTCGTACCCTCTAAGCGAACGACCAATGGTTTATCTAAGCTCACTTGCTTAGCTGCCTCAACAACACCATTAGCAATAACATCACACTTCATAATACCACCGAATATATTAACGAAGATCCCTTTTACGCTAGGATCAGATAGAATAATTTTGAATGCTTCTGTAACCTTCTCTGTCGTAGCACCGCCCCCTACATCTAGGAAGTTCGCCGGTTCACCGCCGTAGTACTTAATGATATCCATTGTTGCCATAGCTAGACCAGCACCATTAACCATACAACCGATGTTACCGTCTAGGGCAATATAGCTTAAATCGTATTTCGATGCTTGAATTTCCTTCTCATCTTCTTCTGTAAGATCACGAAGTGCAACAATGTCCTTGTGACGGAACAAAGCATTAGAATCGAAGTTCATCTTCGCGTCAAGTGCCATGACATCTCCACTACCAGTAACGACAAGGGGATTGATTTCGGCAATCGAACAATCCTTCTCTACGAAAGCTTTGTATAGAGAGAGCATGAATGAAACGGTTTTATTGACTAATTCAGTTGGAATTTTAATCGCATAAGCAAGCTTGCGGGCTTGATATGCCTGCATACCTACGGCTGGATCAATCACTTCCTTGAAAATTTTCTCAGGGGAATGCTCAGCAACCTCTTCAATATCCATACCGCCTTCTTCAGACGCCATCATCACTACACAGCCAGTAGTTCGATCAACAACTACACCGACATAATATTCTTTCTTAATGTCGCAGCCTTGTTCAATTAGTAAGCGTCGAACTTCTTTACCCTCTGGCCCTGTTTGGTGAGTTACCAAAACTTTACCGAGAATTTCAGTAGCATATGTACGAACTTCTTCTAGGCTCTTAGCTACTTTAACGCCGCCTGCCTTACCCCGTCCACCTGCATGTATTTGTGCTTTTACTACAACTACTGCTGTTCCTAAAGCTTTAGCGGCTTCAACTGCTTCCTCTACTGTGAATGCAACCTTACCCTCAGGTACCTTCACACCATACTGCTTCAAGAGATCTTTCCCTTGATATTCATGGATGTTCATTGCTTCAATCCTCCTGTTTACAAAATATACGTTAGTCCTATTGCGATTTTATCGCATTCTCTAAAAAATTTCCGTGGTCCTAGTAAAACCCTAATTATTATATCACTACTGCATGGTGATTTCCTACTTATTTTCAATAATAAATATCACTCTTATTCGACTTAGTTTGTCGATATTCAGAGTTTGTACCCGTTTTTTCTTATTTCTAGGGAAATGAAATTGAATTTGTCTGCCAGACTCTTGTAATGAGCAGCCTAATTTTATACAATGATTGCAGGTAATAAGGAAGCACCTTTTATCCGAATGCTATCATTTCGGGGAAGAGGTGTTTTTGCATTATGTATGTCAAAATCTTAAGTGCAACGGTAACAGGTATTGATGGTCAGATGATTGAGGTAGAGGTGGATTTAGCAAGCGGTCTCCCTCAGATGACGATTGTGGGCTTGCCCGACAATGCAATCAGAGAAGCAACGGAGAGGGTTAGAGCAGCCATCAAGAATTGTGGATATCAATATCCATTAGGTCGGATCACAGTTAATCTAGCTCCAGCTGACTTAAGGAAAGAGGGCTCCGCCTTTGATTTAGCAATCGCAATAGGCATTCTAGCTTGTAGTGGCCAATTGACACATGTTGACTTCGAAAACTGTATCGTGTTAGGTGAATTATCTCTCGATGGGAAGCTAAAGCCAGTAACCGGCGTAATCTCCATGGTCCATGCGGCCAGGAAAGCAGGCTATCAGAGGGTTTTACTACCGCTACTTAATGCAGCAGAGGCACGCTTAATAGATGAGATTGAGGTTATTCCAATCGATCATTTGAGCTGTCTTGATACAAAATCAACAAAATTTATTAACATCACTAATTATAAACCTCATACAATAGAAAGCGTTGAGCTTGATTCTTCCTTCACTCAGAACAGCTGTGATTTTAGTGAGGTTCGCGGTCAGCACCATGCAAAGCGTGTTCTTATGGTTGCGGCAGCAGGCATGCACAACATTCTATTCATCGGCCCACCAGGTTCAGGCAAGACGATGCTCATACGTCGTCTACCTACGATTATGTCTCCCTTAGAAAGTGATGAAGCACTTGAAGTTATGAAGATTTATAGTGTTGCTGGTCGTTGGAATGACCAATCCAAGCTTTCTCGAGAGCGTCCATTCCGTGCACCTCACCATACCATTTCTTATGCGGGTATGTTAGGCGGTGGAACCATTCCTAAGCCAGGCGAGGTGAGTATGGCGCATCATGGGATTCTGTTCCTTGATGAGATGCCTGAGTTTACAAGACAAGTATTAGAAGTGCTAAGACAGCCCCTAGAGGATCGATATGTGCTCCTATCCAGAGCAAGAGCTTCCCTACAATACCCTACCTTCTTCACACTTGCAGCTACTATGAACCCATGCCCATGTGGCTATGCTGGGGATCAGACCGATCTCGAACGCTGTCGATGTACACCGGTGATGATCAGGAGATATCGCTCCAAGATTTCAGGTCCTTTATTAGATCGAATTGATCTTCATATTGATGTTCCTAGAGTGAAGTACAAGGAAATAATTGGTGATAGCGCTGATGCTCAGCTTGCCCGCTATTCATCTGAATTCATGCGTAAGCAAGTCATTAACGCACAATCGATTCAGAAGAATCGATATGATGGACTTGGTATTCGTTACAATAGTGAGCTGACTGGAAGAATGCTTCGACTATTCTGTTCATTATCCAGGGAGGCCAACCAATTATTGCATCAATCCTTCGAAGCATTAGGGTTTAGTGTGCGTACTTATGATCGAATACTAAAAATTGCCCGTACGATCGCAGATCTAGAGGGCTTGGAAGCCATCGAGACTGCACACATCGCAGAGGCCATACAATATCGAACACTGGATCGTTCTATTTGATCGTTACCTTAGTAACACCCATAATTTGATCCATCACTAAGCTTGTTCTTGCTGCACTTTCACCATGACTCGGACAAATACCAGTCCCTAATAGCTCGCTTACTATGGTCTGGATCAATGGCTGCTGTACATGCTCAGGAGTTTCAAACGGATATTCTACGCACCCGCTAACACTCGACCAGACAATAGGCTCCTTTCCAAAGGTGGAGAAGCTTAACTTTCCTTTACTTCCGATAATTTCAGTTAGATCAACATGCTCAAAGGCTGTAAAGCACCATAGCCCCGATCCCTGTATACCTGATTCGAATACAAAGCTAGCGGATACGATATCCTCAGCTTCGTACAAACCAGCCTGATTTCCTATATGTCCACTTGCATGTTGTATCGGCCCCAACAAAAAATCTAGAATATCCAAGGTATGTGAGCCAAGATCTATGAACAAGCCCCCACCCGATAGCTCAGGGATTACTCTCCAAGGTAACTCATTGTTCGCGGATACCTTTATAGGGGGTGTAGAGTTCCGCACGGTCACATAACGGACATCACCAATTACCCCACTGTCTAAGAGCTCCTTTATCTTGAGGAATTTCGGCAATGTTCTGCGATAGAATGCAACGAAAAGAGGAACCCTTGCTTCGTCACAAGCTTGGATCATTTCGAGGCATTCAGCTGTATTTAATGCCATTGGCTTTTCCACATAGGCTGGCTTCCCAGCTTGGGCACATTTTATCGTATATTCTTTGTGATAGGCAGGTGGCGTTGCAATATATACGGCATCTACCTCAGGATCATTGATCAATTGATCTGCATCTGCATACCACTTGGGTACATGATGTCTGCTTGCATAATCAGCAGCTAATTCTCCATCTCTTCTCATCACCGCGACTAACGATGATTGCTCTGATTTCTGAAACCCCGGGCCACTTTTCACTTCCGTTACATCTCCACAGCCAATAATTCCCCAACGTACATGATTCATACTATTATTCACTCCGTCCAAATTAATTAGAATGCATTCTGAATATGCTTAATTTCTTGTAATGATCCATCCTTGTTAAGCAGTACGGTAATCACATCAAACCTAACCTCACTATTAGATTGGTTACTCATCATAATGAAAACCTCCGCAGTTCGGCGCACCTGCATTTGCTTGCGCGTCTCTACTGATTCTATGGGGTGTCCAAATTGATGAAGAGATTTCCTCGAACGAACCTCAATAATGATGAGTAGTCCTTCCTTCTTAGCAATGAGATCTAATTCTCCACTACGACAACGCCAGTTACGCTCAATAATTACATAATCATGTTGAAGAAGGTGGGCTGCTGCTAGCTCTTCACCTTGTCTACCGGTTAATTTACGTTGATCTTTTTTCTCACTCGTCATAAATGGTCATTCACACCTGCTTTTCGATCAGTTCGATAGATGAAGCTAAGCACCTCTGCAACTAATTGATATAACTCCTGAGGGATTTCTTGATCAATATCCAGCTTTGACAACACCTCTACTAAGGAAGGATCCTCTTGAATAGGAACGCCATGCTCTCGAGCTTTAGCTAGGATAGCTTCAGCAACGAAGCCTTTACCTTTCGCGGTAATAACTGGCGCTTGACCTTCTTCGGGCATATATTTAAGCGCCACGGCTTTTTTTCTCGATGATATTCTTGATTCGCTCATATTCGAAAATCCACCCCTTTATATGGCTTGGAGTGATAGGTAGTCGACACCGAAGATCGAGTATCTGTATTGGGGGTTGTATCACTTGATTGCCCTAAGCTTGAATCAGGATAAGGCATATGCTTCATAGAGATAAATTGAAAACCGATCTGCTTCATCGCCGTTTCTATCTCTGGCTTTAAAGTCTCAAGGAGTTTAGCGATCATCGGATAATCGTTATGAACCAACAAACTCACGATTCGATTTACAACCTGTACATCTACTAATGTATTGCCAAGCGTTGACATACTTAGATCGAATAGAAGCCGACAGTTATCGGCATCCAAATTACCGCCTTGCTTCCGCTTAGACTGAATATGAACGGAAGCTGTGTCTGTGCCATTCTCATGCTGAATCGGTACGAATAAGGTTACTAATGAGAAGGGAGATCCACGTTCGCCTCCAAGTAACAATTGTTGACCCGTAATTTGCTGCACAACCTGCTGCATCGTTTCCTTTAGTGCACTTGGCATATCGTCAGCACTAGCTAATTGGAGCAATAATCCCTTTACAGATTCATGCCGAAATTGCAATTCATCCAAATCAGGTAAGTCGGAGGCTTGTGTGAAAATAGTTGCAGTTCGATGCTCATAGTCAACACCAAGCTGTTTAAGTAAATTCTTAATCCAAGGAACATCAGGATCTGCTTCTTGTTGTGTGGTAACTTGAGGTAATTGTTCATGGGTAGGCGCTTTGGAAGGAGCAGCAGAATCCGCCGTTAAGCGAATACCTTGTTCTGATGAATCAGTAATAGCGGGTGTTGCTACAGATGTCACGATAGGTGCTGTGATAGGTGCTGTGGCAGGTACAGTAGTTGTTGGTATCGATACAGGCGTTGCAGGCACAACAGGATTAGCCGCTGCTGTAGGGTTCGCTAGAGGCATAGCAGCGACTGGTGCTGCGCTAACTACAGGCGTAGCTACTGGTGCCGCTGTTCCAGCACCTTGTTTAATTGAATGTGTTGTGCCTTCATTCACAGATCCACGAGAAAGCTCGCGAAGCGTTAAGCGAGCTGAGGATTCTGTTGTTCTGCCACCTTGGTCAGGCTGAGCACTAGGTAGGTTAGATGTTTTCCCTGTTGAAAGACCACTTATCGTCTCCACAAGCTTGCGTACGATTGTTAATGTAACTGAATTTTCCTCCAGCTGAGGTGAGGCTTGAATAAATTTTTGTAGGGAGCTCTGCAGCTGCTCTAAATTTTGAGATAAAGGCTTGCTGAACATTGCCTGCTGTAGTGGTACTATAATTTCACTTTTGAGCGGAAGTCCTTTTTTGTGAGCTACTATAGCTGCTTCTGTCCATTGATCTTGAGGGATGTTAGCAGACGGAGCCATGTTCCCAATAGGCTGAAATGCTTTTATCGTCTTCGTATTCAACGGTATTGCTGCAGTATGTAATTGTTGAACCAATGACCGATTTGCTTCGGTATCCTTCAATCCTAGGCCCTTAACCAGCTCGGTTAATGAGGTTTCAAGTATGGGTACATGAGAAGACCCTAGTGGCTTTAACATAACCTGACCTGAGCTTGATTCAGGCTGAACCTGAAGAAGTGTCATCTGTCCAACCTGTAATGGAGTCTCTAGACGTGCTCTGATTGGAACACCTCCGATATTAACCATCGCATCCTGCTCAGCTAACAGCTGAAGAACAATGCCTCTTACAACCTGACCAACCTTCAATTCAAGTGCCTTCGCATCAACAGGCTGTGTAGAACCAGCTATTCCACGTAGCAATTGGCTAATATTCACGGAAATTCACCTCCACATCTTTGAGATCTGATTTAATCTATAGGTATGATATCGGTATATACGCTCGCTTCAATAAATGGATTACTTTAGAAGAGCTTCATTTGTTCATTGATAATATTACGAAGGAAAGTTTGGCGATGCAGCTCAGTAGGACCATATTCCAGTATTCTCGCTCTATGTACCTCTGTAGCATAACCTTTATGTATCGCAATACCATAGCCCGGATATTGAATATCCCATTCGACACAAAGTCTGTCTCTAGTTACCTTGGCAATAATAGAAGCAGCCGCAATCGATTGGCTCAGTTGATCTCCCTTAATAATCGCTAATTGTGGGTAGTCCATATCAATGGTTTCCGCATCAATAAGGAGATGCTGCGGTTGAATCGACATCCTCTCAACAGCTTTCTTCATGGCCAATCGAGCTGCTTGCTTAATATTAATCTGATCGATCATCTCCGCACTAACACGACCAATACCCATTGATAAGGCATGCTCCATAATGACTTCGTAACAGGCTTCGCGTTTTTTTTCACTTAATTTCTTGGAATCGTTAATTTCCTCTATGATTAGGGAAGGGGGAAGTATGACTGCAGCTGCAATAACATCACCGAACAGACATCCTCGGCCTACCTCGTCGATACCGGCAATCATCTCAACTCCTGTTGCCCACAGCTTCTTCTCGTAAGTTAACATATGATTCTCCTCAATAATTCTGCTAGTTTCTATTATTGTACTTGTTCTGTGAATGGCTGAAAAGAGATCTTAACGACAAAAAAACCCCTTTCGGAGTTTTATGAGCTTTTTGTGTGCTTATTATGGAGTTTCAAAGCTTAATCGATCTAATTTCCCCGCGCGAAGCTCCCTCAGAATTACACCCGAGGTTTTCTCTAGGTCGATACGTCCACCACTTACAACACAGCCTCGTTTGCGTCCAATAACTTCCATCACTTCAACGATTTGATTCGAGTCTGTAAGGTCATCTGGCAATTGTTCGATCGCATATCGTTCTTGTAGTCTTCCAGGGTAATGCTTAATCAAGTATCGGATTGCATAGAAGGCAACATCCTCGATATGGAGAATATCCTCTTTAATCGCTCCAGTTACAGCCAGCTTATATCCAACCTCTTGATCCTCAAATTTCGGCCAGAGAATACCAGGTGTGTCCAATAGCTCCATCTCAGATCCAACCTTGATCCATTGCTGTGCCTTGGTAACTCCTGGCTTATCTCCAGTTGCAGCTAAGCTGCGGCCAGATAATTTATTAATTAAAGTTGATTTTCCCACATTAGGTATACCTACGATCAACGCTCTGAATGCTCTTGGGTTAATACCCTTTTTAATTTGTCGAGCAATCTTGTCTGCAAGTAATTCTTTACAGAGAGGTGGAATGCGGTCTAAATTCTTTCCTGTTGTAGAATCAATTTGCAGAACCCGATGCCCTTGACTTAGAAAATGTTGATTCCACTTCTCAGTTACGATAGGATCAGCTAAGTCAAATTTATTCAAGACAACTAGACGAGGCTTCTCCCTAACAATAACGTCCATCATCGGATTACGACTCGCCATGGGAATACGCGCGTCCAAGAGCTCTATGACGACATCAATTAACTTTAATTTATCCTCGATCTGTCTTCGAGCCCGAGTCATATGTCCGGGAAACCACTGAATTGTCATTTTTCCTCACCACCATAATGCTTAATTAAGCGAAAATTTGATAGTGGCCAATAGACGACATCTGCTCGACCTACAATAGCATCATAGCTTACAAAGCCGACATCCGAGAACCGACTATCCTTACTACGCGGACGATTATCTCCCATCACGAACAAGGAATCCTCAGGAATCGTCACTTCTTCAGTAATACTGATTATGCTAGAGTTATAAATTCTGCCCTCTTTAGCTGCAAGATCAATCTCATCTTGAATATAGGGCTCACTTATCGGTTCACCGTTAATATATACATTATCTCCATCAACACGAATTTTATCACCAGGTAATCCAATGACACGTTTAATGAAGTCTTTACCTTCAGGAGCTAGAAAAACGATAACCTCAAATCGCTTAGGGTCACGGAAATCATAGATTAATTTATTAACAATCATACGTTCTCCGTTATTAAAATTCGGCAGCATCGACTCCCCATCAACAATAAATGGAGTAAACGCAAGCCAGCGTATTAGAAATACGAGTGCTGCTGCAATTAGTAGAGCTTTGGTCCACTCGAATATCTCATTTTTCTTGACCGAGCTCTGATCTGATCCAGTCATATATGGAGATCCTTCCATGTCGTATAAATTTAAAAAAAGGGGCTTGTCAGCCCCTTTTCCCTATCGGATTTCTTTAATTCTTGCTTTTTTACCACGAAGCTCACGCAGGTAGTATAATTTCGCACGACGAACCTTACCTCTACGAGCTACTTCAATTCTTTCAATCTTCGGAGTGTGAAACGGGAATGTTCTTTCTACTCCAACACCGTAAGAAATTTTTCTAACAGTGAACGTTTCGCTGATGCCGCCACCCTTACGCTTAATGACTACACCTTCGAAGATCTGAACTCTCTCACGAGAACCCTCGATAACCTTAACGTGTACTTTAAGCGTGTCTCCCGGACGAAAATTCGGAAGATCTGTACGCAAATTTTCTCTTGAAATTTGTTGTAGCAAATTCATTTTTGACTTCCTCCTTCCACACAAGTGTTCTTGCCGTCCTCAAGAGTAACCTTGGCACTTCTCGGTTACGTAAACGCGCAGCGGACCACCGGATTCATTACAAAACACAACAAATTATATGTTAGCATAGTTACTTTCAAATTTCAATAGAAAGTTCGATTAAGAGCCAATATATCGATCATACAGCGTACGTGCTCTTGTGACATCCTCTGTTCCCTGTATGAGTACCCTACCATCTGAGAATAATACTAATCTTTCACCTTCAGGAAGCACTACCTTAAGTAGGAACGGATTTAAATGCACCTTACCAATCGCAGAAAGCTTACGTTCCCATTCCGCAAGCTCCAGAGGCTTAGTTCCTTTAATCTGCACGGTTTCTCTTCCACATAACGTTGTTGTCAGATGCTCGCGCAGATCTAACGAGGGATAAATCTTTAGCTGACATGTTGGACAATCATGCTTGGGCTCAGCTAGCTTCATGTTAAAAATCTGATGCTGCCATAATTCCAATGTAAGCAGACCATGCCTTTGGGCGGAGTAAGCTCCAACCATATACTTCAGTGCCTCCACGATTTGAAAAGAGGCGATAATGTCAACGATAGGTCCAATCACACCAATCGTGTCGCAGGTTTGTCCATCCCCTTCTGCCGAGCCAATAAGACAACGAAGACAAGATGTCTGACCTGGAATGAATATCGCGGTCATTCCTCGGGAGCTAACTGCACCACCATATACAAAGGGAACACCTTTTTTGAAGCAGGCATCATTTATTAGCAATCTGGTTTGGAAATTATCAGTACCATCCAACACCAGATCAATGCCATTCATAAGAGCCTCTACATTATAAGCGGTAACATCTATAACTTCTGCTTCTAGCTGCACCTCGGAATTAACCTTTGCGAGCTTCCGTTCTGCTGCTATAACCTTAGGAAGCGCCTGCTTTACATCATCCTCATCATATAACATTTGACGCTGTAGGTTGGTTGTCTCCACATAATCACGATCCACCATCCTAAGCAAGCCAATTCCCGCTCTAACCAAATGATTGGCTAGGACAGTTCCCAGAGCTCCCATACCAACTATTAATACTTTAGATTTTGATATACGGCTCTGACCATCTAGACCGATGGGAGGAAAGAGCATTTGGCGAGAATAGCGATCAAATCCATGCTCTGACATCCCTTTACCCCTTCCTAACGAAATATCTCAACGTATTTAACCACCTGATACCGCTTGAAGGACACGCAGTGTATCCCCATTCTTGAGTGGTATATCGAGCTCCTGCAGCCATGTTATATTATCTTCATTATAGTAGATCAATACATGCTTACGTAATTGTCCCTGCTCCGTATACAAGTGAACTCGAAGCAATGGATAGGTGGTAACTAGCGCATCTAAAGCCTCCTTCAAGGTGGAAACCTCCAAATAGAAAGCTGTTCGTCCTCGCGTACAGTCGCTAATCATCATAGGAACATTAACTTCGATTTGCATCTTAATCCTCCACGATCCATGGTTTTACGGATAATATACGGGAAAACTGCCCTGGCAGGCGTTCCCATGCTTTACCTCGATCCAGTGAACAGAAAACCTCTCCAGAGGTTGTTCCGAAATATAGGCCATATGGATCTAATGAATCCACCGTCATTGCATCTCGCAGCACACTGACATGCTTCTGCTCCTCTGGTACTACGTCACCTATCGGCTCCCAGCATTGTTCTCCGTTAAGCATACCATATACGAGTAACTTTCCTCCGCGCATGGTCCGCTGCTCACTACTTTCCAATGGAATTAAGAACAAATCCCCAGTCGGTGAGAGACAGATGGGAAAACCAAATGGATAATCACCTTCTTTGAGCGTTAAGCCATCCTCGATTGAAATCCAGTGATCTCCACCATCTATGGATTTAAATACACCACCATGCTCCTGCATGTATAGTGTATCTGTATTATTGGGGTCAATAACCATCTTATGTATACAATAACCCACTTCTTCATATGGCTGACCCGTGGGTACACGAGATAGACCTTGATTACATGGTGTCCAAGATTCACCAGCATCCTCGGTGCGGAATACCCCAACCGCGGATATGGCTACCCATATTCGACTTGGATTATGGGGATCTATGATAATGGTATGCAGACACATTCCGCCAGCACCACCAAACCAACCGGGTCGTGATGGGTGCTTGGTCAGTGCATCAAGCTCTTTCCAAGAAGCTCCGCTGTCTCGACTCACGAATATACCAGCTTCCTCAACACCGGCGTATAAAGTATTGGGCTCGGCAACTCCCCCAGGGACAAGCTGCCATATGCGATTGAGAGCAAAGCCACTCTCCTCTGAATACGAAGGTCCTTGTTCAATCTGCATCCAACTTTCTCCCATATCATCGGATACCCTAATCGTCGCGCCGTATGCAGCATGTGAGGTTCCTGCGAATATTCGGTGTCCATGACGACTATCTCCGAGTACACTATACACTTCCCAACCTTGTAAAAAAGGACCGCTCAAATTCCATTCTCTTCGATTTACATCAGAGGAATAGATGAACAATCCTTTATTCGTTCCAACTAACAGCTTCATTTGCTTACCCATAAATAACCTCCCGAATATTAGTTTTCACAAATTTATATTCAAGATTCATTGGGAAATTCCTTCAACCACTGTAATTCTTTACTACTTAACTCGCGTTCCTCAAGTAAATCAGGTCTCCGTTGCCAGGTGCGTCGAAGAGATTCACGATGACGCCATTGATCTACGTTCATATGGTGACCAGACACAAGCACATCTGGCACTGACCACTCACGGAATGTAGCAGGACGAGTATAGTGTGGATGCTCTAATAAGCCTGTGCTGAATGAATCGCTTACCGCAGACATCTCGTTACCAAGTACACCGGGTAAAAGTCTGACAACGCTATCGATAACAGCCATTGCCGCAATCTCACCACCCGTAAGCACATAATCACCAATAGAGATTTCATCCGTTACCAAATGCTGTCTAATCCGCTCGTCATATCCTTCATAATGTCCACAAATGAATATAAGTTCCTGCTCAGATGCTAAAGATTCAGCCTTGCCCTGCGTGTAACGCTCACCCTGAGGACACATCAGAATGACACGGGGCTTTATCGTCTTGTCTCCTAGGAGGCTATCAACCGCATTGAATATCGGTTCTGGCTTCAGTACCATACCACCGCCACCACCATAGGGCGTGTCATCCACAGTCATATGCTTGTTATTCGCATATTCTCGGAAATTTACGGTGTTAATATTCACAATATTCTTTTCCTGGGCTTTACCAATCATACTGTCTGTTAATACCCCATTGAACATATGCGGGAACAGCGTAAGGATATGGATTCGCATACTTATATGAGCCCCTCCATAATGTGGACAATTACTCGTTTGTTCTGAATATCAACCTGTTTAACCACATCTTCAATATAAGGTATATACACGGCTTTTCCTGTAGCAGGCTGAACAACCCAAACATCATTAGCACCTGGGGATAGAATCTCCTGGATTACTCCAAGCTCTTTTCCTTCATCACTGACTACAGTACAGCCGACGATTTCATTGTAATAGAATTCATGCTCGGAGAGCTCAATACGTTGATCTTTATCTACCTTGAGCAACCAGCCTTTAAACTTCTCCACCTCGTTAATATTACTCCACGCTTTAAACTTAACGATATATGTGTTCTTCATGTTACGTGAAGTAGCGACCTCTACTTCGATCTGCTTCTTTAATTCAGGATCCATCATCGTTAGACGACTTCCTGGACTGAAGCGTTGTTCTGGAAAATCGGTTTGTGAGACAATCTTTAATTCACCTTTAAGTCCATGCGTATTCGCAATTGTACCAACCGTGAACCATTCATTTGCCAAGGTGTTCACTCCTTAATTCAATTATTCTCAAATAATGAAAAGGGTTAGGGATAGACCCCAACCCTTCTCCGATACATCTTATGAACTAATATCCACAGAAACCCGTTTGCTATGCTTCACAGCTGCCGAGGTAACGACGGTGCGAAGCGCCTTGGCGATCCGACCTTGCTTGCCAATCACTTTCCCTACATCACTAGGATGTACCAGTAAACGATAAACAATCGCATGGTCTTCTTCCACTTCATGCACATGAACTTCATCCGGGTAATCCACCAATGCTTTGGCAATGACCGTTATAAGTTGTTTCATCGTAATCCCTCCTGAAAGCTGATTACTTGCTAAGCTTGGATTCGTGGAATTTCTTCATTACGCCCGCTTTGCTAAGCAAGTTGCGGACAGTATCAGATGCTTGCGCACCATCTTGAAGCCATTTCAACGCTTTCTCTTCATCAAGCGTTACAGCTGCTGGAGCTGCAAGTGGATTATAAGTGCCAATTTCCTCTATGAAACGACCGTCTCTAGGAGAACGGGAATCGGAAACAACGACACGATAGAATGGAGATTTATGAGCGCCCATTCTTTTAAGTCGAATACGTACTGCCATGATATTTCACCTCCTCCAAAATTAAACTGTGCAACAAGCGATAAGTTTAATTTTGGCCTACACAGTGTAGTGCAGACCTAAAATTAATTTTGGAACAAGAGATATGTATTAATATGGCCTACACGTTGTAGTGCAGGATACAAAATTAATACTTACTCATCCAAAAGGAAACTTCATACCCTTACCCATCTTGCCCTTCAACCCTTTGGCACCCTTGGCGCCGCCACCCATCATACCAGAAAATTGTTTCATCATTTTCTTCATATCCTCAAACTGCTTGAGCAGTCGATTCACGTCTTGAATGGATGTGCCGCTACCTAGTGCAATTCGTCTACGTCGATTACCATTCAGGATCTCCGGCTTACGTTTCTCCATGGTAGTCATTGATTTAACAATCGCTTCTACGCGACCCATCTGCTTCTCATCAACCTTCATGTTGCCTTTCATCTTGCCCATTCCTGGCATCATGTCCATGAGTTGATCTAGTGGGCCCATCTTCTTCAGCTGCTCCATCTGCTCGAGAAAATCCTCTAATGTAAATTCAGCTGTTCGCATCTTACGTTCAAGCTCAGCGGCTTTATCGGTATCGATATTAAACTGGGCCTTCTCAATAAGGGATAACACATCCCCCATTCCAAGTATCCGTGAAGCCATACGCTCAGGATGGAATGGTTCTAATGCATCGACCTTCTCGCCAGTAGCAGCGAATTTGATAGGACATCCTGTAACTGCTTTAACAGATAAGGCTGCACCACCCCGTGTATCACCATCAAGCTTAGTCAATACGACTCCGGTTAATTCCATCTGTTGGTGAAAGTTACTAGCTACATTGACTGCATCCTGACCAGTCATTGCGTCAATAACAAGTAGAATCTCGTCTGGATTAACAGCTGATCGAATCTGGATCAGCTCGTCCATCAGATTCTCATCAATGTGAAGTCGTCCTGCAGTATCAATAATCAGGTAATCGAGATGATTGTCCTTCGCGTGCTGTAATCCAGCTCTCGCAATTTCAACAGGACTCGTCTGATCACCTAAGGTGAATACAGGCACATTAATTTGGCTTCCTAGAACTTGAAGCTGCTTAATTGCTGCAGGTCGATAAATATCAGCTGCAACCAGTAACGGTTTATGATTCTGCTTCTGCAATAGCTTGGCTAGCTTACCTGAGGTTGTTGTCTTACCAGCCCCTTGCAAGCCTACCATCATAATGACCGTTGGTGGACGATTGTTATGAGCAAGCTTACTCTGGGTACCACCCATAAGATCAGTTAATTGCTTATTAACAATATCAATAACGACCATGCCCGGAGTAAAGCTCTTCATCACATCTTGACCAATTGCCTGTTCCTTTACCTTGGCAATAAAATCCTTGACGACTTTAAAATTAACATCGGCTTCAAGCAGTGCAAGTCTAACTTCACGAAGTGCCTCATTGACATCTTCCTCGGTCAATTTGCCGCGACCCTTCAGCTTACTGAATACATTCTGTAATCGGCTCGATAGTCCTTCGAATGCCATGTCCGTCATCACTCCTTGCCCGTTAAGTCCGTATTGTTATTCTAAGCGATTTAACTGCGCTAGTAGTTCTGTTAAAGACAGTCTATATGATTCAGGAACCTGATTAATCTCCAATTGAAGACGATCCATGAGTTCTCTGTGTTGATTGTGTTTACTTAATAGCTTTAGCTTCTGCTCATATTCCTCTAGCATGTGCTCCGCTCGCTTAATATGCTCGAACACCGCTTGTCGACTGATCTCGAATTCGGTCGCAATCTCACCTAATGAGAAATCATCATGATAGTAACAACGTAGGAAGGTTTGCTGCTTATCCGTTAATAAGGATTGATAGAAATCAAACAACATATTGATTCGTATCGTCTTCTCCAGCATTTCGTCTTGCATGGTGTTTCACTCCACTCGTCAAGGGAAAAACACTTCTCTAACGCAACATTTATTATTCTAATCAAAATCAATGGTGCTGTCAAGCATAAATACCTGTCAGCTAAACCAAGCGCGATTATACGGTTCTGGCGCTGCAATGGAGATATTCAGCTGCTTCGCCGCACCTCTCGCCCAGTAAGGGTCTCTAAGTAGCTCCCGACCTAAGAATACTAAGTCCGCTTGGTTAAGCTTAAGTATTTCATTAGCTTGATGAGCATCAGTTATTATACCTACTGCACCCGTTGCAATCCTGACCTGCTTGCGGATGTGTTCGGCATACTGCACTTGATAGCCTGGGAAAACCTCTATCGAGGCTGGAACGACTCCACCGGAGCTGCAATCGATCAAATCAACACCCTGTTGCTTCATCCGACCCGCATAATAGGTGAGATCCTCTAGTGTACTACCCTCTTGGTCATATTCAGCGGCTGATATCCGAGTGAATAGAGGTCCCTGCCAGCACTCCCTAATAGCAGTAATAATCCGTTCCAGAAAATAATACCTTTGATCTCGATCACCACCATATTGATCCGTGCGAAGGTTAGACAATGGGGATAGGAATTCGTTGATTAAATATCCGTGCGCTGCATGAATTTCAATAACATCAAAACCAGCCTCTGATGCTCTAACAGCAGCAGCTTTAAAGCTTTGAATGGTTTGCTCTATCTGGTCAACAGACATCTCCTGTGGTGTTCGATGCTGTTCATTGAACGCAATGGCCGAAGGAGCAATAATGGGACCTTTTACCTCGGATTTTCTACCCGCATGCGCCAGCTGAATACCAATCTTACCCTGCTGCTCGTGAATCAATCCGACTAATTCGGTTAAGCCAGCAATGTGATCATTGCTCCATATCCCTAAGTCCTTTGTTGAAATTCTTCCCTGCTCAGTGACTGCACTAGCCTCAACAATAATGAGTCCAACTTGACCCACTGCTCGACTTGAATAATGGGTTTTATGCCAATTCATGACCTTACCGTCTTCAGCGGTACACGAATACATACACATGGGTGACATGACAATTCTATTCTTAAGCTTTAGATTTCCGATGGTCAGAGGTGTGAACAGCATGGTTTACCCTTCTTCCTATTTATTGTACATTAAGCTTCTTCTCGCGCAATTAAGCCGGAGAATAATCCATAAACGAATTGCTCAGAGTCGAATGGCTGCAGATCATCCATCTTCTCGCCGAGCCCTACAAATTTAACAGGAATATCTAGCTCCTGTTTAATTGCTATAACAATACCACCCTTAGCGGTTCCATCTAGCTTCGTAAGCACTAATCCACTCACGCCCGATTTATCACCGAATAATTTGGCCTGACTTAGCGCATTCTGCCCTGTTGTAGCATCGATAACTAGCAATACCTCATGGGGAGCTTCGGGAACCTCTCTACGAATAACACGATATATCTTATTTAATTCTTCCATCAAATTTGATTTGTTCTGCAATCTACCAGCCGTATCACAGAGTAGAACATCCACATTCCGATTCTTAGCTGCTTGAACAGCATCGAACATCACAGCAGCTGGGTCTGAGCCTGCCTGTTGTTTAATGACGTCTACGCCTACACGTTGACCCCAAACCTCCAGCTGTTCAATAGCTCCAGCACGGAACGTATCGCCTGCGGCCATTAGTACATGCTTCCCTTGCTGCTTCAATCGATGTGCTAGCTTACCAATTGAGGTTGTTTTACCTACACCGTTAACGCCAACGAATAGAATAATCGTAAGTCCATCCTTAGCCATGGTCAGTTCGTTATCCTGACGTCCAGAGCTCATTAGGGCCATTAGCTTCTCAGACAAAATCGGCTGAAGCTCTATAGCATCCTCTATCTTCTTCTTACGCACCTCTGCACGAAGCTCATCAATTAATTTCATAACCGTTGGAATACCTACATCAGCACCAATCAGAATTTCTTCTAATTCCTCAAAGAAATCCTCATCTATTTTCTTGCGCCGTAAGATGAGCTCTTCTACTCTTTCTACAAAAGCATCTCTGGTTTTCGATAAACCATCCTTAAATTTCGATGTAACCGCCTCAGTGCTTGAAGAGATAGATTCCTTTAACTTTCTAAAAAAGCTCATTCCATACAACCCCTATTCTTATCTTAATCATATCGTGTTCTAATTCCGTTATCCTATTCCTTACGCCGAGACAGACTCATCTTCAAGCCTAACGGATACAAGCTTGGACACCCCATGATCCTCCATGGTAACCCCGTAGAGTACATCCGCCTCTTCCATTGTACCTTTGCGATGTGTAACAACAATAAATTGTGTGTCCTCAGAAAATTCCCTTAAATATTCGGCAAATCGGGATACATTCGCTTCATCCAGAGCTGCTTCTACCTCATCCAGTACACAAAAAGGAACCGGTTTAATTCGAAGGATCGCGAACAATAAGGCTATAGCGGTTAATGCCCGCTCGCCCCCTGATAATAGCTGAAGGTTTTGAAGCTTCTTGCCTGGTGGCTGCGCTACGATATCAATACCTGTCTCCAATAATTGATCAGGATCTGCAAGCACAAGATCTGCCCGTCCTCCTCCGAACAAGCGAGTGAACACAATGGCGAATTGAATACGAATCGCATCGAAGGTTGTGCGGAATCTCTTAGACATCTCTATATTCATATCATTAATAACTTGATATAAAGTCGTCTTAGCTTCAATCAGGTCCGCTTTCTGTGCGCTTAGGAATTGGAATCTCTCATTCACACGTTGGAACTCTTCGATCGCACCAAGGTTAACCTCACCAAGCTTGGCGATTTCTCGTTTCAGATCCCTAACCAAATTCTGAGTTCCAAGAACATCCTCTGGAATTGGATATCGTTCCTTGGCTAATTCATAGCTTAACTCGTATTCTTCAGACAGCTTCTTCAGGAGACCGTCTAGCTCAACATCAAGTCGATTCACACGCACCTCTGTCTGATGAAGCTGATCTTCGATGCGCCGTAAATTGGCTCGTTGCTCACGGATGTGGCTCTCTTCCTCATCCAATTGTTTGGTACGCGCTGCACGATCCGCACGCTTGAACTCAATCTCGTCTGAATTCTTCTTCTTATCCAGCTGAAATTGATTCATTCTCTCGACCTGCTGTACAATCTCCAAATCATTGGTGTCACTATCACGTTGTAACTGGTCGAGTAGGAGAATACTGTTATTGTGCTCAACCTGTGAGCCCTCCATATCTAACTCGAATCTTTGTAATTGTTCGGATAAGGATGCTCTTTCTTGAGCTAAAGCAGCCGTTCGAACCTTTAGATCAGTTAATTCCTCCTGAAGAAGCTCCTTCGTGGATTCATTGATCTTCCTTGTTGATTCTGCCAGCTGGATTGCTTCTTGAATGCGGGCTTGCTCTTGCTCTAACTGGATGGATTCCTCAGCCAATACGATTTTACGCTCGGCCGCTTGCTTCTGGTCAACCTCATGCCCATCATGATCCTGCTCATACATATCCAATTGAGCTTGAATATGATTCAGCTCACTGTCGATTTGTTGCCCGTCCGCTTTAAGCTGCTGCTCTGCTATTCGCTTCTGCTCGCCTTCTTGACGGAGATGATCTAAAGTGACAACAACGTCCGCGGCTTCTTTCTTAATAACCGTGTATTTGTCTCTTAATTCCTTAAGCTGCTGTTCAGTTAATAGGATTTCTTGGTGCATCGCTTCGATCTGTCGTTGACGTCCGAGCAGATTAGCCCCACGCTTCTGAATCGTTCCACCTGTCATGGAACCACCAGCATTCACAACATCGCCATCCTGTGTCACAACACGGTATCTATACTTGCAAGAAGCGGCAATTCGATTGGCATCCTCGAGCTGTTCAGTAATAATAATCTGTCCGAGCAAGCTCCTAGCAATGTCATCATATTTGGCATCAAATTGAATCAAATCAACAGCAACACCAACAAAACCCTTCATGCCTCGCACCTGATTTAACTCATGATCATTGATCGATCGGCCCTTAATGACATCGAGTGGAAGGAAGGTCGCTCTACCTAATTGACGTTTTTTTAGAAAATTAATGGCTTCTCTCGCATCTGTTTCATTATTCATAACGATATGCTGAAGAGCACCACCCAGCGCAGTTTCGAGCGCAACCTCCACATGTGCCGGCACTTTAAGTAGCTCGGCTACAGCTCCATGAACACCTCGGAGGCCGCCAGTCGATGTACCACGACTTTTAAGCACTTCTTTTACCCCATGCATAAAACCATCATAATCATTCTGCATCTCAGTCATCGTATCTCGACGTGAAACACTCGCATCCAGCTTCTGCTCCCACTTACGAATCGCTTGCTGTAGCTCCTCAACAAGCTGCTGATCCTTACGCATCCGCTCACTACACTCTAAATACTCATTACGAATACGAGTGATCTGAGTGGCTAGCTGCTCCATTTGGGCAGTAATGGTTGATTTCTTAAGCACAAACTGCTCTCGCTGTTCGCTCCAACGCTGCTTCTCCTCAAGAATACGCTCTACCTTACGACCTATTCCCTCACTCTGCTGCTCCAGAAATTTCAGCTCATTGCGAACCTGAGCAATCCGATTCAAGGAATCAATTAGCTCCGCCTTTAGCTGCTCTTCTCCCTCTGAATCTCTTCCATTCACACCAGTAAGCTTGTCTTCCTCTGTTTTCAGGCTTGCTCTAAGCTCAGTCAATTGACGATTAACGTCATTAAATTTACGCTGAATCGCGTCCTTCTCCACCTTACGATCATGGATTCGACGCGATTGTATGGCCATTGTCTGATTCAGCTGTTCCCGATTAGTTAATAAATTCTTGCGACGCTCTTGTAGCACCTCAACTTGACCCGTGCTACGATCAAATTCTTCACTTACGCTAAGCAGCGATTCATGCAGCCGTTCTAGCTGTTCCTCAACTACACGAAGCTCAGCGCGTGATTTCTCAAGTCTAGCATCGTGTCGATTCACTACGGTGGACACCTCAAGCTGCTCGTGCTCGAGCTGCTTCAGCTTATTCCCAGACTCGGTCCAAGAGCGATGAAGCTGATCAATCTGAACGACATACATCGAAATCTCATTATATTTCAATTCTTCTTTTAATTTTTTATATTGTTGAGCTATCTCAGATTGTTCTCTTAAAGGATCTAACTGATCCTCGAGCTCCGTTATAAGGTCATGGATACGAAGCAGATTATTCTCTGTCTCATCCATTTTCTTCTGCGCTTCTTTTCTTCTTGATTTATACTTAACGATTCCAGAAGCTTCTTCGAAGATAGCTCGACGATCCTCGGAGCGTGTACTTAGAATTTCCTCAATTCGGCCTTGACCAATAATGGAGTATGCTTCTTTCCCTATACCTGTGTCCATGAATAATTCGGTAATATCCTTCAATCTACACGATTGTTTATTAATAAAATATTCACTGTCACCATTCCTATGAATGCGCCGGGTTACCGTTACTTCACTATAATCCAGGGATAAACCATGGTCTGCATTATCTAAAGTCAAAGAGACCTCTCCATAATTGACTGCCTTACGCGAATCGCTTCCAGAGAAGATGATGTCCTGCATATTACCGCCACGAAGTGACTTGGCACTCTGTTCGCCAAGAACCCATCGAATTCCGTCAGATATATTACTTTTACCGCTTCCATTTGGCCCTACAACGGCGGTAATTCCTTGAACAAATTCCAGCTCGGTCTTATCTGCGAAGGATTTAAATCCTGTTAGTTCGATACGCTTAAGGAACATGGTTTCACCCTATCTTCGAATGATGGACAGACTTCTCATTTATTCTATCATACTACATTCCAAAAAAGCAGTATGAACCACTCAACGTTCATTGCATAATAGCCTGATTTCTATAGAATAATTCATCCTGCCTTCTTGGCAGTCTTCATGAATTAGCTTAAGAAATCAGGCTATTGTTGTTGTAGTTTGATCAGCGCTTGTGCAGCAGCACGCTGCTCTGATTCCTTCTTACTTTTACCTACACCCATTCCCATTACATCTGAATCAAGTCTAACTTCAATGGTAAACTGCTTTTCATGAGACGGGCCACTCTCCATGACAAGCAGATATTCTGGCTTACTCAGATTGTTCTGCTGTGTAAACTCCTGAAGCTGCGACTTCGCATCAACTAGCTTATTCGATTCATCGAGTTGAAGCTTTTTGTATAGACTAGAGTGAAGAAAATGTACAACGGCTGTAAATCCTTGGTCCAAATATAATGCACCCATAAATGCTTCATACACATCAGCAAGAATCGCTGGCTTTGTCCGCCCACCCGTTGATTCCTCGCCCCGTCCGAGTCGTAAATAGTTACCGAAATTATGATGTACAGCAAGGATATGCAGAGAGGGCTCACACACGATCGATGCCCTCATCTTCGTTAACTCACCCTCTGGACGATTTGGAAATTGCTCATAAAGATACTGTGTTACAGCTAGCTCCAGCACAGCATCACCTAGAAATTCTAATCGCTCATTATGCTTAGCTTGTTTGTTCTCATTGACATAAGAGGTGTGAGTAAATGCTTGCTGCAACATGCTCAAATCATTGAAGCTCACACCTAATTCAGCTTGTAGCTGTTGGAAGGTATTCATAGGCATTATTCAACAAATCGTTTAAGCACGATTGTCGCATTGTGACCACCAAAGCCAAAAGAATTAGACAACCCAATATTAATATCAGCTTTTCGTGGTGTATTCGGCACATAATCTAAGTCTAATTCTGGGTCTTGATTTTCCAAGTTAATCGTAGGAGGAATGAATCCTCGCGTGATCGAGAGTGCTAATATGACAGCCTCTACTCCACCAGCAGCACCGAGCATATGACCGGTCATAGACTTCGTTGAGGAAACAGCTAATTTATAGGCATGCTCACCAAATGTCTTCTTAATTGCGATGGTCTCTGATTTATCACCAACAGGTGTCGAAGTTCCATGCGCATTTATGTATTCCACTTGATCCGCATCGATTCCTGCATCCTTCAGAGCACGAACCATACAACGGGCTGCACCATCAGGATCTGGATCCGTCATGTGATGAGCATCTCCGCTCATACCATAACCAATGATCTCTGCATAAATATGTGCTCCACGTTTCTTCGCATGCTCTAGCTCTTCAATGACAAGCACTCCAGCACCTTCCGACATGACAAAGCCATCACGATCAACATCGAATGGACGACTTGCCCGTGCGGGCTCATCATTCCTTGTAGACATTGCTCTCATAGCGCAGAACCCTGACATGCCCGTTGGACGGATTGTTGCTTCAGCTCCACCACAAACCATGACATCTGCTTCATCACGTTGGATAAGCTTGTAGGCATCCCCAATGGAATTCGTGCCTGTTGCACAAGCTGTAACAACGGTGCTATTCGGACCTTTGGCACCAGTAATAATAGAAATCTGACCTGAGCCCATGTTTGCAATCATCATCGGAATGAAGAATGGGCTGACACGCTTAGGTCCTCTCTCTAGAAGAATATTATGTTGATCCTCCCAGGTGCCGAGTCCGCCGATACCAGATCCAACGTATATGCCCGCACGTTCAGGATCCATGTCTTCTCTAATATTCAGCTTTGCGTCCTTTAAAGCCATTGTACTAGCAGCAACTGCAAACTGAACAAAACGATCCATTCTACGAGTTTCTCGTTTATCCATATATTGCTCAGGATCGAAATCCTTGATCGCCCCGGCAATCGTTGTCGGATATTCACTTACATCAAAGCTCTCAACTTGAGAAATCCCTGATTTGCCTGTCATTAAACTATCCCATAACGTGTCTAAGTCCTTACCTATTGCAGACATAACACCCATACCTGTAATAACAACTCTGCGTTTCATCTATTTGACCACCTTTATGTTCACGGCTAATGAAAGATTATAATAATTTATGTTGCTTGTTATTCAACAGCTCTGACGAGACTTATGAGCGAACAAGCTCTAAGGGTGTAATTACAAGGAATAGTCCCGCTGGCTTACGCCTATAGCGGGACTTCGACCTATTTCTTAAGAGCGATTTGCCTCTATGTACTTCACAACTTCGCCCACAGTTGTTACTTTCTCGGCGTCTTCATCGGAAATTTCAATATCAAACTCATCTTCAAGCTCCATCACTAACTCAACAACATCTAGAGAGTCAGCACCTAAATCATCTTTAAAGGAAGCTTCAAGGGTTACTTCTGCTTCTTCAACCCCGAGGCGATCAATAACGATTTTCTTTACACGATCTACTACTTCTGACATCCGGTTCACCTCCTCCATGGTATTATACGAAAATTAAAACTAAATTACCAGAGTGCTTGTTTATAGGGTCTTGCGCAATTCCATTATTCTTACATATACATGCCACCATCAACATGAAGCGTCTGCCCTGTCATATACGAAGCAGCACTCGTGGAGAGGAACAAAACTACATTGGCGATGTCATCGGGCTTACCAAGCTTCGCTAAGGGAATTTGCTGTAACAGCCCCGCTTTTGCTTCCTCCGGAAGCTTGTCTGTCATATCCGTCTCAATAAAACCGGGAGCAATACAGTTCACAGTAATATTACGTGATGCTAGCTCACGAGCGCTTGCCTTGGTTAAACCAATAACGCCCGCTTTGGCAGCTACATAATTCGCTTGTCCCGGGTTCCCCAATACACCAACCACTGAGGAGATATTAATGATTTTCCCAGACCTTTGCTTCATCATCGGTCGAGTCACTGCTTTGATACAATTAAATACGCCCTTGAGATTCGTATTAATAACATCATCAAACTCCTCTTCCTTCATCCGCATGATAAGATTATCCCGCGTAATCCCAGCATTATTCACTAGGATATCAATTTTCCCAAATTGCTCTATGATTGATTTCATCATATTCTCAACCTGTTCCGCATTCCCAACATGAGCCTGAATCCTCTCAGCTCTTCGACCCATTGCTCTAATCAGCTGTACAACTTCCTCAGCAGCATTCTCGCTCCCTGCGTAGTTGACAACAACATCAGCACCGGATTGTGCTAATACCAGCGCGATCGCTCTTCCAATGCCACGAGAAGCTCCTGTCACAAGTGCTACCTGACCATTAAGCATGATAAGTCCCCTTTTCGCAGATTGTTTGTGATTCCGCCAGAGTTATTTGGCCATATAGGTATGGATAGCTTCTAAGCTATCTAACGTGTAGCATTGTACCTCTTTATTAATTTTTTTCATTAACCCAGTTAGCACATTACCAGATCCAACCTCGAGGAAGGTATCTACACCCTCCGCGATCATTCGGTTGATACAATCCTCCCATAAGACTGGGGAGTAAACCTGTTGTACTAGTAAATCTCGAATTACATCTGATTGTACAACAGGCTCAGCTGTAACATTAGCTATGACGGGAATTGTTGCATCTTGGAATGGCAATGCTCGCAAAACCTCATCAAGCTTTACCGATGCGGGTTTCATTAATGAGGAATGGAATGGTCCACTGACAACAAGAGGAATGACTCTCTTCGCGCCAATTCCTTTACCTTGGTCAATTACCGCCTGAACCCCTTCACTGCTACCTGAGACCACAATCTGACCAGGACAATTTACATTAGCTAGCTCAACTATCCCGATATTCAACGATATCGAAGCACATAATGTGCCTAATGCTTCTCTATCCGCTCCCAGAACTGCTGCCATTGCACCAAGACCTGCCGGTACAGCTTGATCCATGAATTCACCACGAAGACGAACCGTTCTCACAGCATCCTCAAAGGCCAGAACACCAGCAACTACGAGCGCGCTATATTCACCAAGGCTATGCCCTGCCACATAATCGGGCTGTATACCAGCTGCACGGAGCAATTCGTAATACGCCAGGCTCGTTGTTAATAGTGCTGGCTGTGTATGATAAGTGAGCTTCAGCTGCTCCTCTGGTCCGTGAAAGATCAGCTCTGTTAATGAATAACCTAGAACCTCATCAGCTTTATCAAATACACGTTTAGCCTCGGCATCAGCTTCATAAGCATCAAACCCCATTCCAACGGATTGCGCACCCTGGCCTGGGAAGATTATTGCTAATTTACTCAAGATTGATCCTCCTCTAAGTCAAATGACTCTGTATAACGATTACCAGATTAATACAGCCGAACCCCAAGTTAATCCACCACCAAAGCCTACGAATAATAGACAATCGCCCTCATTAACGCGACCTGTCTCAACGGCTTCCGCTAATGCAAGTGGTATCGAGGCTGCAGATACATTCCCATAACGGTCTAGATTCACGATACATTTTTCAATATTCAAATCAAGTCGATCCATAGCAGATTCTATAATCCGCATATTGGCTTGGTGAGGAATTAACAAGTCGATATCAGCTTTAGTTAGATCAGCTTTACGGAGTGCCTCTTCTGCAGTTGATCCCATAACACGAACTGCGAACTTGAATACATCTCGACCAGCCATATGAATATGACCGTTCTCATTAACCTTCAATAGGTCACCTCCGGTGCCATCTGCGCCCAGCTCGAAGGATTTAAAACCGCGACCTTCAGCAACAGGTCCTAGGATAACAGCTCCTGCTCCGTCACCAAAGAGAATACATGTATTACGGTCCGTGTAATCTGTTATCTTCGACAACGTCTCTGCGCCAATAACTAATGCATATTTATATGTACCCAATGCAATGAAATTATAAGCATTAGCCATACCATAAATAAATCCAGAGCAAGCCGCCGATAAGTCGAAAGCTGCCGCCTTCTTCATACCTAATCTTTCTTGAAGCTTACACGCAGTTGAGGGGAATGTTGATTCCGGTGTTATCGTAGCAACGACAATCAAATCAATATCCTCTGGCAACAAACCAGCATTAGCGATCGCCCTTCTAGCTGCTTCTGTAGCAAGATCAGTCGTCGTCTGCTCTGCCGATGCCAATCTTCTTTCCTTAATTCCAGTACGGGTTACAATCCATTCATCATTCGTTTCTACCATAACCTCAAGCTCTTTGTTCGTTAAAATCCGCTCAGGCACATAACTACCTGTTCCAATAATCCCTACTGGTATAATTCCCATGAAGTTAACACTCACTTTCTATTAATTTCTACTGAGATGGCTCCGATGAGGTCGCCAACCTTCAACGCATCACGCGCCTGTCTAACCGAGCTCTTAATTGCGGTAGCATCGGACGAGCCATGGCTCTTAATGCATACACCGTTCACTCCTAATAGCAGTGCCCCACCATGTTCACGATAATCCATCTTATTCTTGAATTTACGAAGTCCTGAAGATACGATAGCAGCCGCTATCTTCGTTAAAAAATTACGAGTGAATTCCGCTTTAAGTGCAGAGAATATCGTAGATGATGCACCCTCAAAAGCCTTAAGTAGAATATTCCCGACAAACGCATCACAGATAAGTACATCACAATTACCTTCAAGAACATCACGAGCCTCTACATTACCAATAAAATGAATCGGGGCTTGCTGGAGCAACGGGAACACAGCTTTCGTAAGCTCATTGCCCTTCATCTCTTCTGTACCTACATTCAACAAGGCAATGCGAGGGTTTTTCATCCCATGGACGAGCTCCCGATATATTCGTCCCATGATGGCATATTGCACCAGATGCTGTGGCTCTGCATCCATGTTGGCACCTAGATCCAGTGCAAGTACACCTCTTCCATCGGAAGATGGTAGCATAGGAGCGAGGGCCGGTCTCTCGACCCCTTCAATTCGGCCGATGATGAGTAAACCTGTGGCCATCAGTGCACCGGTGTTACCCGAAGAAATCATCGCATCCGCTTTATGCTCTTTTACTAATCGACCTGCGACTACCATAGAAGCATCCTTCTTCCTCCGGACAGCCTTTACGGGTTCATCGTCAGCAAGAATGACTTCATTGGTATGATGAATATGTATATTGCTGGGCTTATCAGGTAGGAACGGCAGTATCTGCGCTTCATCTCCGACTAGGATAATCTCGATATCATTCCATTCTCTAGCAGCTAATAGGGCTCCTTCGACATTAGCCCTGGGAGCATGATCTCCTCCCATAGCATCGATGGCAATTCTCATGGTGGGTCCTCCTAAAAGTTTTAGATAACCACCATTTGGGTGGTCGATAAAACTACTTCGTAAGTATAAGCTAAGTTTTAGATGACCACCTAGCGGTCGTTAAAACTATGCTTAAGCATAAGCTCTAGATTACTCTTTATGTATGCGAAAAATCACAAAATTACCTTGAAAAACGATTTCTTCACCTACGTAGGTTAAAACTTCAACCTTTGCTTTAGTACGACCTTTCGAGATTGAACGTACATAAGCTTTGGCAATACACTTCTCACCTAAAACAACGGTACGAATAAATCGAATGTCTGCAGAGGCTGTTAATGCCACCTCCTCATTGATTAAGGCGACTGCAAGTGAGTTAGCTTGGGCAAAGATATGATGTCCACGCGCGATCTTCGTTCGTGAGAATACTTGATGCTCTGTGATCTCGAATAAAGATATACCACTCTTATCCAACTGTAAATCAATGATATCCCCTATTACCTCATCTAAAGGTAAGGAGCGAACTTGGTCATAGGATTGTTCCGCTATTAATTTCATTCGTTCTCGTAATTCAGGTATAGATAGCTCCATTCGGTCAAGGCGAATGGTCTGAATACTAACATTGAACTTTCGCATTAATTCATCATCTGTGATGAAGGGATTCTGTTCTATAGAATCAATTAGCTGCTGTTGGCGTATTTTTTTGTGTAGTCGGTCGATCGCAATCACCACCTTCGGCGGAGTCCAATTCCAATCAAAATATTCCGTTATTTTAATACCTGATACTAGTACTAGTATATATAATTACATTTGAAAAGGAAAGCACAAAAAAAGCATCTCACATATTGTGAAATGCTTTTTCCGATAGGATTGTATAATCACTAGGCTTTAACGATATCTCTACCATCATAAGATCCACACGATTTACAAACGTGATGTGCTAGCTTTAATTCTGCACAATTGTCACACTTTACCATGCCCGGTACACTTAGTTTAAAGTGAGTACGGCGCTTGTCGCGACGAGTTTTTGATGTCCTTCTTTGGGGTACTGCCATATTGCCCACCTCCTAATCAGAATCTACTTACTTAGAAAACCCTTCAATCCGCTCCAACGCGGGTCCGTAAGCTCCTTGGTACAATTACATGCTTCATCATTTAGGTTAACACCACATGTGGGGCATAGCCCCTTGCAATGATCACTACATAACGGAAACATAGGTAGTTCCAATAAGATATGCTCTTTGGTGTACGGGACTAGACTGATCTTATCCTCGGTCACATAATTGACCGTATCATCTTTATCAGCAGGCTCCTCGTCTTCCTTCGGAGTCTCATTAGAGAACAATTCGGTATAAGAGAAAACTAAAGGATCCTCGAATACGACCAAGCATCTCGAGCAGATAAGTTCAAGATCAACATGAACATGAGCATTCACTCTTACTCTTCCAGCTTCGAATATCGCATCCGCTTCTGTTTGAACCAGCCCAGCACTATTCATGCTTAGATGATTACTAACAATATCGGAGATATCGAGCTTATCGCTGATATGAGCCTTATCTTGTTTGCCGTACAGTTCACGTAAATGGATTAACACAATGTATCACCTCAAACAAACAAAGTAATTATAGCGAGTTTTGCATTCTGTTGTCAATGAATTTAGTGAAAATTCTTGAGATCATCTAATACGAGCTACTCTGTAATTATAGGGATATCACGCAAATAGTCAAGTGCATCCTGAATGGTAGAAACGGAAACGATCTTCATATCGATATTTAACTCCTCAGTTCTCGCTATCGCATCCTTAGAATTCTTGGCAGGTACGAAGAAGATATCGGCATCCTCACGATCAGCTGCAACAACCTTATGATGAATACCACCAATTGGACCAACAGTTCCGTCAGGACTTATTGTACCCGTTCCTGCAATACGATAACCCTTAGTTAAGTCGTCTGGTGTCAATTGATCATATATTTCCAAAGCGAAGATTAATCCAGCTGAAGGCCCCCCGATATCCTGCACATCTACGGTTACTTGTCGACTCTCATCTTCAGCACGAATTTCTGCAACATCAACCGGAGATATACCTAAACCCGGATGCTCGTCTAGACCCTTCACTACCTCACCCTGAACATTCGGTAAAAGTGAGTAATCTCCCATTACAAGTTCAGCATACATGAGCTTATCTTGTCGTTTGTAACCAATGGATACCTTGTCTCCGACTTTTTTTCCTTCAATCCAGTTAAAAACCTCAGCACTTTGATGAATTGATTTACCATCGAATTCGACGATCACATCACCGACTCGCAGTATTCCCGCGGCGGGCATTCCCTCAATCACTCTGTTAATGACGACACCCTGATATTCCAATAAATAAGGAATTTTAGCCACCTCATAAGCTGCTTGGAGAGCGTTACTCTGAGAGGATAACATTACAATAGCTTGCCGTTCACTATAATCAGATCGCGTCTCACCAGGAGGTCGCAAGTCCTTCTCCACATAGATATCCCACTTGGAATTGAAGTGTGCAGCTATATACATGAACCAATTCGGATACAGCTGACGTACGGTTGTCAGCATCAGAACACTCCCTTCAGCAACATCGGGGGCGCTTACTTGAACCATGGGTCCAACATCCTCAGCCGTTCCTGGCTTTTGAATGACATAAGGAGTACTCATAAAAAAAAGTCCATAAGTGACAATGATGAAGATGACTACAATAAGTGTTGTTACCCTCATATCTCGTTTAATCATGAATGAATCTCCTCTCAGCACGTTCACCCTAACTATTAATGAATCCATATCCAGAAATGGTTAATCAGGATTGCATGGTTCGGCGTCGCTTAAGCTTGGTCTATTCTTACTAAGTATAGCGTAACATGTAACACAACCCAACCAAACGTAATTACCCTAATTATAGATAGGAAGTATCCTATGCGATTTCTAAAGTTTAGTTTTTCTAATCGAACATTCACGTTCCTTATCGGAGCTATAGCTTTAATCACAGTAGTAGGTGTACTCATCTATCCTTCTCAAGCGCTTGCCGCCTCTACATTAGGACTGAGAATTTGGTGGAGTATGGTTTTCCCTGCGCTGCTGCCTTTCTTTATCCTATGTGAAATTGTATTCGCTTATGGTATTGCCCATGCTGTAGGTGTACTTCTCGATCCGCTTCTACGTAGATTATTCCACTTGCCAGGAATTTCTGGCTGGACCTTCATAACCGCTATACTTGCAGGGTCCCCCTCTGGCGTAGAGGCTGTAGTAAAGCTTAGGCAGCAGGGGCGAATAGATCAGATCACCGGAGAACGGATAACGATGCTCTCTCATTTCTCCAATCCGATTTTCATGATATCCATTGTTGCCGTTGCTTTTTTACAACGTCCTGAACTAGCGTTATTCATCTGCATCATCCATTACCTGTCTGTGCTTGGCTGTGGGATCATCTTCCGTAATTATCTCTTACCCAAACAACCAGATGGAGAATTATATATGAGAGACTCCACACAATCCATATGGAGCAAAGTGAATATAGCCATCAAAGAAGCTCGTCAGCAAGATCAACGATCCTTCGGACAGCTATTGGGCGAAGCCGTTTCTGGTTCATTGCAGAAGCTGATGATGATAGGCGGAACAATCATGATGTTCTCAGTACTACTCGAATTACTTGCTGTATCTGGTATATCAGATCTATTCATGAATATAGTTCAAAGGTTCATACATAGCGATTCCATACAAACGGCGCGTGTTGATTCATTCATTGCAGGATTATCAGAGGTCCATGTAGGCAGTTACTCGATCACACAACAAGAACAAATGTCGATTGTCTGGAAAACAGCTTTACTCTGTGGAATGATGGGGTGGGGTGGGCTAGCTGTTCATCTGCAGGTTCGAGCACTGCTTCATACAACAGATATACGATACTCCCCTTTCTTATTAGCCAGACTAATTCAAAGCACCTTATCCATACTTCTCGTCCTACTCTTATGGTTACCTTACCATCGTTTTCTCACACCGGTTATTCCAAGCTACCTGAACAATGAAGCTCACTTGTTGGTTATTGATCGCACAATATTCTGGGATATGTATGTACCTTGGCGAGATTCCTCAGTCATATTCATTGTACTCACCCTCTTGCTAGCTGCCGTAATTTATTCTACCCGAGCTCGTTCTAATTAAACAATTGAGGATTTTTGCGCTTCAAAGCTTGTTCAACAACGGGTGGCACGAGCTCAGAAACGGGTCCCTGAAAACGTGCAATCTCTTTCACTATACTTGAGCTTAAGTAAGAATATTCTGGACTCGAGGTCATGAATAAGGTTTCCACCTGATTACCCAGCTTACGATTCATCGTAGCCAGCTGTAGCTCATATTCATAATCTGATACCGAACGAATGGCTCTAACAATTACATTAGCACCCTTTGTCTCCATATATTGAATAAGCAGATCATTGAAGCTATCTACCTCCACATTAGTTAAATCTTGGATCACTTCATGTAATAATTCAATACGCTCTGGTACAGAGAATAACGGATTCTTACTCGCATTGTTAAGAACAGCAACGATCAGATGATCAAATACCTCCGCTGCTCGTTTAATGATATCCAGATGCCCCAAAGTAAGAGGATCAAAGCTCCCAGGGTACACAGCAATCTTCATTGAATTAAATCCCCTTCCATTCATAAATCGAAACCGTTGTTTCCCCATACTCTGCTTTCCGAATGCAGTTAAATCCACCAATCTGCTCTGCATATTGTGTTCGACTATCATGCTCGACAACAACAATGGCACCCTCAACAAGCAGCTGACGCGCTTCTATATTTACTAACAGCTCGTCCATTTTCTTCATACGATACGGCGGATCTACGAAGATCAAGTCAAACTTAAGCTCTCTACGCTGTAATACCTTTAGTGCTTGCTCAGCTGAATTTCGATAAACCTCTGATTGTTCAATAAGTCCAGTGGATTGTAAATTCTGCCTAATTATATCGACGCTTGCTCGTTCTATATCAATGAATATACCTTGCTCAATTCCTCTACTCATAGCTTCGATTCCCAGTCCGCCAGCCCCAGCGAATAGATCAAGAACTAATCCTCCGTCAAAATATGGACCAATCATACTGAATATTGCTTCTTTCACCTTATCTGTTGTTGGTCGTGTATTCATACCAGGAACAGCCTTCAAATTCCGACCTTTTACAGTGCCAGATATAACTCTCACGGTGTATCTCCTTCATTAAACTCTCTCGTCTAACCTTCATCGTACCACAATAGTTTTGGATAGAAAAGCCAAAGAAGCGCCTGCAATTTCAAAGACGCTATATCAATTTCTATCGATAGGTATAGAACTTCGGAAATCGGTTATCCTTAATATATCGGCGTCGAGAGATGTCGTAGATAACCGCGGAGAAGACTTACGTTTCCCCATAAGATCTTCATCCGGTTTCTCCTCTCCCATGAGGTGCCCTGCAAGGGGCACCGATATAAGTTATAGCCGTATAGCCTAGTGCTGTATGGCTTTTTTGTTTGTTGATCTTGTTGGAATTCCTTTCAATTATGTAGTTGTGCACCGATTGTGCACCAAATTTCCAAAGACGATTAATCTAAATTACAATCATCTTCCACTTCTTCATCGTCATCACAAGGCTGCAGCTCTTCCTTCTCAGCAGGTCTTCTAAGGATATATCCTCGTTCGCCCTGACAAACCAAATCCCAACCTTCCATCGACAGTTCGTTAAGAGTTTCGATGAAAGTACAATTCATATGTGTATATTCATACCCTTCTGCACTCAAAATCCATGTCTTCTCATCCTCGTAAATAGTTTCCCATAGTACACCATAGTCGAAGCACTTGATTAACTTTGTTTCTAGATTATTTTCAGACATGTATGCATCCCCTTTCAACTTTTTTCATTCTCCAATAACCACGCTAGAAATGTATCTTTCGGTATCTTGATCTTGGTACCTATCCTTAATACTCGGAATGGAGGATTCTCAAGCAACTCATATGCACCTCTACGCCCGATGTTTAATATTTCCTTGATATCCATAGGAACGAGAACGGAAGGTAAGTCATCCCAGCTGCTGATAGGCTTAGTCTTAACACTCTGTATCGTTTGTTTAACCTCAGGGATCGCTACTGTAACTTCGGCTCTATGTACCTTTTGTCCAGCCTGCAGCTCACTGGCCAGTTCTTTATAAGCCCGTACCTCTGCAATTAGGGCTTCCACATCGATCATTAAAAGCTTCCTCAAACTCTTGTATCGTTCCTCCAGGTCAGTTAACTGTCGATCAGATAGAAACTGGTGCATTACGAATCCCTCCATCACAATATAAAAGCCACTCAAAGGAGTGGCGTAATCTTTACATTTCGTTAGGTTTATAACGAATTCCCGTAAGTTTCTTCGGTTTGCACTCTCTAAGATAAATTATTAACTCTTGTTTCATCTGCCCACTTTCGTCAGTGTAGTGATTTAATATTGAATTATCATACTCATAAATTTCAAAATCAAAATGTATTGAACCACTCTCGTTAATGGCCTTATACAAACCAGCAACATCTAAACATTCATATTCGTAAAGCAGATTGTCGTCATAATATAATTTTACCTTCATCAAAATCACCTCCCACTTTCACAATTCGCCAAAAGGAAACAATTCCCTGCAAATTGATTATTCGTTATGATCTTAGGACCGCATTATGTTTAAGCAATACTGATTTTATTCGTTCTTCGATAATTTCATCAATGACTTTGATAGGATCGCCTTCAGCTGGCATCAAATGAATTGTGAATGAGGGCTTTCTCTCTTTCTTAATCTTCTTCTCTCTTGTCATGGAGTATACTCCTCTCTATTCAATCTTCTCTCCGCTTTCCTTATAGCTATTTCGGCCATTGACCTATAAAACTCTTTCCACTCTTCCTCAGTCGTCCTCTTCTCAGGTAGTATGATTCCAATGAGCCCATGCTTGCCTTGTATATATTTCGATACTTTGCTTTTAACCTCTTCGATTGATTCTATACCTCATCTACCCCTTCTCTGTATGGTCCATAGTTTCACCTATATACACGCCTGTTCATGCCCCTCATCCATCTCAAGGTACATTTACCATACTAACTCATGAAGTGTCTTAATTCCCTTTTAGGCTATCACGATATAGAGCTTAGAATCGATGTCAAGAAAAGCCCCTCACCTGTGTTAGCGTGAAGGGCTTTGGTTTATAGAAACAGATCTTTCTTTAGTTCAGTTTTATTAATAAAATCCTCATTAGGAATTCCGATACGAGTAAAATAATTTCCGAACTGTTGGGAAAGCAATTCTCTATGAGGAGTATTAAGTCTTAATCTTGATCCGTGAATCTCACGAAAACTCATTAGGAATTGATAGGGTAGCGAGAATATGTTAGAAAAATCTACGATTTTGTATCCCATTTTAATATCTCCATCACTCTTACCTATTAATGCGTAATTTGGACGTCTTCCTGCATGAACAGAAGCAATAAAATCCCAACGTTTATTTTTTTCTTTCTCTGGATCCGCTTCATCTAGACCTTTAATAGTAATCGATAAGGGATCCCAAAGTGGAACGACTATTAAACTATCTAAATCACAATCTTCAAGATCACACGCTTGATTCATCACAACAACATCTATAGTATCTACTTTTGTTTCTATCGCTCCGATTTTATCAGGACTCGCAGGATCTAATTCTGGCAAATTCAAAAAAACCGGGCAATTCGTTAATATATCACCCTGACTAATATTTTCAGTAGCCGGGAACTCTAAGTACCAAGTGTTCAATTCATAGGCCCCCTACCTGTTAATAAATCCGCGAGTCACTGTTGATTTAATTACTCGACCTTTACTAAATGGCTTATCTAAAACTACACTTTCAATTTTTTCGTCTGGTAAGAAAGTAGCGCTTATACTTCTCGCGACAAAAGATTCATGGGAAGTGCTACTCTGAACTAAACGACCGTTATTAGATTTCGAGTTATTTCGGCTAGTTGGTGCCATTTGACTCGCCTCCAACTTATATGGAATACCATTGTAAATTCTGGTTCCCTTATTGTACGACTTAACATTAGAATTTATGAGGGGTATTTGTTGGTTTACTCCGGTTGATCTTTCAATTGTTGGACTTCCTGTAATAAACACTGCAAGCAGTACCGCACCACCAATTCCCAAATTGAATAAAGAGTCTTTCATACCCTCTCTTTTTGGGATTGTGCTTACTTTTGATGTTACCTGATAATTTCCACTTACTGTAGGGAGTACATTGCTATATTGTTTTGATGAGGTAATGCTAGCTGTCAACATTATTAACCACTTCTTCCTGTTTATAAACTTCAAAAAAACAGTGGCCCATTTTCTCACCGTCAATAAAAGCCTCTAGATTATAAACACCAACCGATGAGAGTATCATATTTTTTACGTTTGCCATCAATATTCCACTGGGAGTTACACCATTTGCATGTTGTGCTTCTTCAATGATTATGTTTAATTTATTAATACTTTCTCCCGTAGTTCCGTTGGTTATTATTATCTCAAGATCATATTTAGTATTAATCTCTAAATGAGAGACCATTAAAAGAACACTAAAACTAACCTGAGTAGGGATAAACGGAACAATAAAATTTAAAATAGGTTGAGCGAGCAATATCTTTGCTTCAGCGGTTCCAGTCGGTACCAAATTAGCTTCCTCAAAAACCATAAAAGATCTTAATATAGGTTGTCCCACGTGTTTACCTTCCTTTGTAGAGAACTCTCTTAATTGATATATCGGCATTTTCTGCTAGAAAGTAAATAGTAACCTTATTCGATTCTATTTACAATGCCTTGGCAGTTATACACTCTAAAAACCTTTCGACACCTTTATTAAAATTCCTTCAAAGTTACCGGTTCTAAATAACTTCTTTTCACAGACTGTAATACTTAGAGCCTCTACTAACAAATAACACAACTATAGTCACGCAGATCAGTAGAACCGAACTTCTTAATGAACCACTTAGGAACCTCGATAAGAGTCTCCAGTTCTTGCAGTTCTTCTCTAAATTCTCTATTAATTCTAATGCCTTCATCTCATCCTCATCCTCTCCTGGAGCTAACAATATGTTCACTCGTCTGCATACTCCAAATTATCAATAGTAAAATAGTTCCACCTCTGATAGACTGAACTCGACATAATAAGAGCAAATACTCCAGCCGATGGGGATACAAAAGCGTGGTAATTATGAAAAGTAAATCATTATATTTAATCACATTATTCATATTGATTATGGCCATAACCGGGTGTGCTAATTCCTCGGAAAATGAAGTGAAACAATTGAAGACCGATTCACCAGACAAAACTAATTTAAGCACTATATCTGAAGAACCTGTAATAGAAGATCAAGCTGCAGAAAAACCTATCGAAGTAGATAAGGGTCTGTTCAGCGTTAGTGTTACTCTCCCGGCTTCGATGTTCGAAGGTGAAAGTATTGACGATGTGATTGCAAGAGCTAAAGAAGACGGTGTAGGCGAAGCGACCATAAACGCTGATGGATCTGTAACTTATAAGATGTCCAAGTCTGCTCACAACAAGATAATGAAAGAAATGGAAGATGGAGTACTTGAGTATGTTAAGGAGATAAAAGAAAGTGGAGACTATGTATCAATAAAGGATGTAACTCATAACAAGTCATTCTCTGAGTTTACGTTAGCGGTGGATCAGGAATTATATGAGAATAGCTTTGATGGATTCGTATCCATGGGTGTTGGCATGATGGCCATGTATTATCAGTTGTTTGAAGTGTTGATCCTGAAGACTATAAAGTAACGATCTCCATCAAGAATGCTGCAACTGATGAGATTTTCAATACCGTTGTTTACCCGGATGCCCTTGAAGATTTATAGAGATAGCTAACCCTCCATAAGCAGTGAAGAAGCCCCTCACATAATCGTGAAGGGCTTTCGTTTTAACCACTACATTCAAATACGAGTTGGCAACTGACTTGCTCAGAAATTTTTTTCTGGGCCCTAACAACATAGTTCTCAACGGTAGATGCACTAAGGCCCATCTGTTCACCGATACGCTTGAATGAGAACCCCTGACCATGCTTCATCTCGTATGCAGATCGTTCTTGAGGACTAAGCCTACAAAGCGCATCTTCAATCTCCATACGCTGCCATTCACTGAGATTCGATGGGCTACCAGCTGTAGAACCAGACACGAACGATTGCATCTTAACAGGATCCATAAGCTTCTCACGCTGATATGCTGACCTACGTTCTATGCCTCGTGTAGATCCAGGACGTCTGCCATTGTTAAGCCACTCAACAACAAAGTTCGCATCAGATATCATTTCGTTAATCAGATCAAGTTCCGCGAATAGGTTGTCGTTATCTACCTTCAACTGTTTGTAATATGTCCTGTTTTCCTTCTTACCCAATTCTAGCAATGGCAATCCATCACTCAACTTTTCAATGTCTGTTAAGAGTTCACGCTTTTTATCGCTTAACATCCGATGTGTACTCCGATATGAAAGCTTCAGGTCATGCATATTCAACAGATATCCCTGTTCGTCTAATTCTGCATCTTTATGTCTTGGCAGCTGGTCCACGCTCCTAGCAGTCGGATTGTTCTCTTAATGTGAATATTCCATAGGACATGAAAAGACGTTAATCGCCCCACGTGTTAAGTGAAGAGCAATTAACGTCAGTCCTCTGATCGCTAATCAGTATCAGTCCAATTTTTCTCTAGTAGTGGTTTCAATAAACTTAACATCATCATTGGCCATCGTGATTTTGATCTCTCCGAAAGCTGGTAATGGATAATCGATTGGCTTACCTTTTACTATTAACGTGATCTTGTTTACCGGTTCATTCATACGGTCCTCCTAGTGTTGAATTTTAAAATCTTACAAGACCTCCGAAGTCTTCTCTTTTCTTATCTCCAATCCATCTCTCACACATTGCCTTGAAGTCTTCGAAATCTTGCTTTATTTGACTTTCGCTCGTACCCGATCCGTAAGTTGGAGAAAATATGAATTGATTGTTAGCCCCACTACCAGACGATCCTCCACCAACGCCAAGAGCGCTAGCTGTCTGACTCAACAAGCTTAAACTTCTAGGAGTTCGTTTCAGTGGGATAGCAGCCTCTGGTCCCGCTTCGCCAAATATGGATGCTCGATTAGCAAAACCACCTCGAGCGAATTTTCCCATCGACGATGAGCTTCCTGAGTTCAGAGCTTGAGTAGCTGCGTCATATGCGCTAGTATCCATCTTAGGAATAAGCGGGATGTCTACACCAGGTATCTTGTTCATCTTCTCGATAAGCCAGTTTATTGCACTAACTATTCCATTGACACCGACTTTAAATGCATGCCATACACTGTCCCAAGTCTTAACGAGAAAGGCTTGTACGGTATCCCAATTCTTATAGAGATAATAAATACCTACAATCAACCCAGCGATAGCAGCTACTATACCTACTACAATCCAAGTGATTGGGTTTGCGAGCACCGCTGAATTGAATATCCATTGAGCAGCCGCTGCAAGCTCTGTAGCGATGGCAATTCCTGTCATGATACCTTGGTATATTGCAATACCTCCGACAAGTACCTTCCATGCCACCATTGCTGTGACAATTCCATAGAGCAAAGGTTCAATCTTTGACCAGTTATCGGATATAAAGTTATATGCCTGCTTTGCTCCGTCATATAGATCTCCGATGAAACCAACAAAATCCTTGACATAGCCAATTGCAATAGGAATGAGTTCGATTGCTTTGTCAGACGCTCGTGCAATTGCGTCTTGCATCTTTTTGATTTTTTCAGGACTATTCATGAAAGTCTTGATGAGCTCATTGCCCTTGTTAAGAATCTCGGTGAAAGCCGGTAAAGCATTAGTCATAATCGTCTGTGACATGTCCTTAAATCGTTCTTTAAACAACCTCATCTGGTTTGCATATTCGTCTTGCGTCCGAGCGAAGTCGCCTTGAGCATCCCCACTCTGCTGGAGTAGGTAGTTATACCTCAGCATCGTCTTGTCGCCTTGACTCATCTTAGCGTAGGCCGTTTTGATGCCCCTGGATAGTGCGAATGCCTCTAGGTTGGCTACACTCATATCGATACCTAGCTGCTTCAATGGCTCAGTCTCGCCACTCATACCCGCACGAATCTTATCGAAGGCTTCTGCAGGATCCAAGTTATAGAACGATGCAAAATCGCCAGATAATGCGGTTAGATTTTGAGACATGGACAACAAATGATCTGAAGATATCCCTGAACTCTTCATCAGTGCTCCATATGTTGAAGAGTACTGCTTTGCCGATAACTCAGCAAGTCCATAACTCTCGAGAGTCGTTTTGCTCCAAGCATCTATCTGCTTAGATCCAGCTCCGAAGGTAACATCCACAACGTTTTGTACCTCTCGTAGATCAGATGCTAATTCAAGACCTTGCTTAGCAACTAGAAACAATCCTGCACCGATAGCAGCGGTACCTATTGCAGCTCCTTTAGCAGCGAAACTAAAAGCACTACTCATTAGCTTCCCTACACGGCTGGACGTGGTTCCTAGATTATTGAACCTCTTATTCGCGTCATGTAACGCCCTTTTCAACTCTGGAGTAATAGTTCCTGCCAGCCTGATTACTGCCTCAAGCTCTTTCTTGTTCGCCAACTGACTTCACCTCATTTCTTTGAATGGATTCAATCATGATCATCATTTCTTACCAGCGAGCTTATTAAGGCGACGACTGATCTCATGATTAATAGTCTTCTCAAGCATGGCGTTAACGTCCTTCTGGATAACTTTCGATACGTCCTCGTTGCTAACCATCTGACCAGTCGCTATGGTCCTCATGACATCGACAGGGTACCTTGATCGTCCTTCCCTTCGCATGATATGTGTCCTGCCTGTTACACTCTGTACAAACGCTTTAGGTTCTCCACCGACACGCTTATAACTCGCTCCTTTCTTTATCTTTACCTTGGCGACCTTCGAGCTAGAATTGAGTCCACCAGGAAGAAAGCGAGCGAGAGTTAGGCGTTTACCGTCAACCTTTACGTGAGCTTTAAGGGATCCGACATTGGCATACCTCGTCTTCATAGTTTTCTTGACTTCACCAGATTTAATATTGTAATCCTTAATCACAGCCTGTGCGGATCGAGTCTCAGCATGCTTAATGGTACGATTTATAGCTTGCTGAACAGCTTTTGGAACCTGCTTTTCAAACCCCTTAAGATCACGCATGACTCTATTCAACGCTGAGGTATCAATTGTTATTGCCAAACCAATCACCTCTTTCAACTAAAAACTTCATCATCTTTTGAACAAGCGGCCGATAACACCCTTCTCCTTATTCTGACTATTCGTAACGTGCAATTGTCGAACTTCTTCATCCGTTAAGAGTTCACCAGTATCTGCAAAATGCTGAATCCATGTTGGGAGCTCGCCATATTTGTAAGCTTTCATTATTTCCTCTACATTTGGTTGCACGCACTCGTCCCCTACATATGGTGTGCCTGAACTTTGATAATATTGAACCGTCTTTGGATCTTCTGGTACTCCTAATTGGTTAGTTTGTTCGCTAGGTTTTAATCCTGTGAGTGTTTCGGCTTCATTCAGCTCACTTAATATTTTTCTAGCCTTCTTGTATGGAATGTTAGCTTCCCTAATCTTGAGAGTTAGTTGGGCTCTTAGCACTCGAGCTTCCCCCTGGATCTTATCAATATCAGCATTCAGTCCTACAAGTTCATGGGCACGAGCAGCTCTAACATCGTCGAGAAGGGTTAGGAGCTTCTCACGCTTCCCGGCTTCAGATCCAGCAGTCAACATCTCAAGTCTCTCATTTCCCGTTGAGATCTCAGCGGATAGCTCTTCAACACGTTGCTTGAGTTGCGTTAATTCGGAAGTGGTAAATTCCTTGGTACCGGAAGCATCGTCTATCAGTGATTGTCTATACCGCTCAGCCGCTTTCGTGTGCTCTGCCTGGTTCTGTTTAACTTCCTTCTGTAATGCCGTGACTCTTGAATCGATGCTGTTTGCAGCGTTGTTGAATGCTTCTAGTGCTTGCTTCATATTGTTCTAGTCCCCCTATTATTGTTGATGGCCGCTGCTATCATATCGACGTTCGATTCGTTCGCGGTACCCGCTTCTCTGGACTGACCTTTAGGTTGTCGTCCTGGGTGATCGTTTGCAGCATTCACTATCATGTCGATGGTTTCTGAATTGCTAAAGTTATGACCACCCTGTGATATTGATCGGTCAGATAGAATTGAATGAGCGACCTCTTCAGCAGTCTTATTTTGAAGAATCGCTTGATTAATCAACTCGGTATTTTCTCCATTTCGGATAGATTCGAGCTTTGCAATCCGTTGTGCTTCTGTTTGTTTACTCACTATGAACACCTCCAGTTTTTAGTATGAAACTGTATCTTTCAAGAATATCCCGAGCACTCGAAGCTGTTCCTCATGATCAGAAGCCGTGTCGGTACCACCAAAAACAAGTGCTTTGCGATTGAATTGACCAGATACATAGGCAGTTGTAACTACATCACCGGTTGTTGTGTCGACTTTGTCAGTTAGGATGCAATTAGCAACTTCGGTTCCATCAATCCTCGAGCTATCAACTAGAGCAGCTTTACCGCCTATGGTTACAATACCGAGCACGGTACCTCGAGCCAGAACACCTTGACCAGATTTCAAAGTAATACCCTTAATGTCGATTGGATGAGTCGTGTCATTAATTAGATTGTCCGGGGTATGTTCCCCATAATTGTTGTCAACTAGATTCAAAAAGATCAGACCCTCTCATAGTTAAAGTGTATTAAGTTTAATGTGTTAATAGGCTGAACCTATCATTAGAGCGATATCAATTGTTTAAGCCATTTACGTGACTGTTCTGAGCTCTAAACCATACTCTCGCTGTATAGCTGTGGAAATAGAGTTGAGAGGCTTGAATAGGCTGTGACAGAATCACTCATACCAGCTATTTCAGGAAGAATAATATTGAATGAAATCCTCATCGATTCCCAATGATCAACCTGTGCTTTTATTCGCTTAAAGAGCGATTGCATGAGCTCGAGATGCTTTATTAGTTTATCCTTCTTCTTACGGTCCTTGCGAAACTCGCCATGTAATGCGATACGAGCTTCAAGCTTCCTTAGCTCAGCTAGTGCTTGGTCCCGGGTATCTACGCATATTCTGATATCCTCGTCGGTCTTAGCAATGAATGTTGGTAGGAATTCAATGACTTGAGCTCGCATCTCACCTGGTTCCTTGCCGATTGTTGATTGAACGAATTGCCGGAGCCAGCTTTGGTAGTCACGATCTAGCAGAGTATCATTCATGATCTGCACCTCCAACCGATACAAGCTCAGATGCTTGCTGGTCTTGATGAGCTGCAATTCGATCCATTATGCTTATTTTATATCCATTCAATTCAGGTCTCTTCACCACCTCAAATATCCAGTTTCTAATCGAAATGTATTCGGTATTTAGCTTTTCGAATTCAGAAGGCGTCGACTCTCTCATACAAAATGCTAGAGCTGATTCTACGCCTTTCAATCGTTCGTAAGCCACAATTGCGTACTTCGGCCTTCCAGTTCCTTCATGGACCCACTTGTTGTAAATCCCCTTAGCTGCTCTAAAATATGGAGAATATTGAACTTTGGGAGAGGGGGATTTTGTCTCACTTACATCCACATCATTTACAACTTTCGATTCAATCGTAATATCCATCTCATCATTCCTTTTCGGCAGTATCTTCTTGATTTTGCTCTGGATTATATTCAGAGAGCTCCGTTAGAGCATCATGTAAACCCTTGGTTATTCTGGACTTAACCACGTTCACATCGTCTACCCCGGCGAGCTGCTGAGATAACATATCCGGTATGGCTAATATCCTTCTGCGGAATTCATCAAACATCTGGTTCATGACAGATTCCACGTCGGCAGCTGTGTGGAGTGTCTCCCGCATATCTACCAGCTTACGAGCTGCTATCTCTGTATTGAGGCGTGTGAGCTCCGTCTTGTGATCAATCAAACGAGGCTTGCCGTCTTCTTCCTTACCACCAGCGATGTGTTCGGTGTAAGCCTGCACAGCTTCGGATAGAATGTACTTACCTCGGCTCGACTGCTTCAGGATCCCATCTCTAGTTAGTTGAGCTATCCATTGTTTTGATTTCGAGAGAATAATAGCGAGCTCACCAGTCTGAACTTCCCTCTGATGGATCTTAATTACTTCCGTATTGAGTTTCGGTATAACGCTCGCCTCACTTCCGTTTAACCGCTTCATCTTTGATAACATATATTTATCGAATTAGATGAAGCGATAAATTATAACTTGTAATTCTAGGCGATATTCAAGCGAAAGTGAAAGGAATTTTTTTAAATTTAATCTGCGGGGTATTTGGGCCTCGCAGTACCCGCACTCCATCAGAGACTCTGAAAGTACCTTTTTGATCTGGAGAGACCCTTCCCACCCTATCCCTCACATCCCTCTACACGCCCACATACACCCGCATTAGATAGCTCAGCTTTGACTCTTATTAGGTCTGAGATGTTGTAATGCTTCGGACAATAATGTTGATAAGAGGTCTGCTTACATCCAGGTTGCAGACATTGCGCTCTGTACTTTCTCCTGAATTCGCTCTTCTGCCATGATCTCGTTTTCAACGCAACACCTCAGCTCCTTAATAAGATCATCAATACTGATTACGCCTACCCTTGATAGCTTATAACTGTAAGCCCTTGGTATGTCTGCTTAGGCTGTTCCTGCTGTAGTCTTCTGCTCTTCCAATACATACATCGGGACGCTCGTTCAATAATCTAGCAGCTTCAACTTCATCGTCTTTGGTGTATGTGACCTCACCAGTGCTGTTACTTAGTGTAAGATGCACGATGGTACAACCTGGATGCGATTTCAGCCAACGTTCTTCAAAGATGGCTTTAGTATCGTCTGTAAAGATCGTCGACTTATGCTGTGGTGCAAAATGATTTCCTCTCATATCGTTTTCACCTCCCTCCACGCTCGTATTTAGAACTGGCGTTCGATTTAAGGGCCTAATAATACCCGACTCAACATCTTGCTCACTGAAGCCGGGTTATGTTATTCTTAACTCATATTTGTTGTCAACCTATTCGCCTTTAACCGTTACAGCGGAGAGAGGCGTTTTTTCTGTCCATGTATTTGATAGAATGCTTCACTTAGCACCTCTCATCACTTGATCACTCACTCCCGGATGCTCAAGATGGTGCAGCATAAGTCTAAAGCATGCTTCCTCTTGATTCTCATGGTTGATATCTCCGTTTAGAAAGACTCGTTGGGTATCTGGTACTGTTGTGATATAAATTCCATCGATGTCACCCATATCATTTACGTAGTTGATCTTCACTCCCAAGTGCTTTGCTAATAGAAAGGGACAACTCTCACCGATTTCATCAAATAGCTTCTGAACTCTCTTTTGCAAAGAATTCTCTGATTGGCTATACACGGCAGCAACTCGAATCGATAATTCCATATTGAACGCCTCCTGAGCCTATTGGCTGATTGATTTAAAAATATTGAAATCGCTCTGCTTAACATCAAAATACTGAGTAACCAGTGTATATGCGGTCATAGATTTAAGATTTTCAACAATCTCTGTAAGTTCTTCTAGTGATGCTTCGCCATAAGCAACAGTCACATAATTATACATTTGAGCTGGTTTGTAATGATCAGGCTGTCCAATCGGCTTGATCTCAAATATTGATATAGAATGGCCGTTGCTATAAATAGCATGTGTATCATCGATCTGGTATGCTGTGTGGATTTCTCCATGTTCGGATAAGGGTAGTATCGTAATCTCTTTCATACAGTGGTTTCCTCCATTTCCTCGAATAATTTAATGATTGCGTCACGCTCAACTCGTAGATCAGCAATACGTTGCATCATCACCTGAGCTTCAGGTGTGTTCCGGTACCCGTTGAGGTTGTCGCTTAGCTTCTTGGCTATGGCTATGTGCTCATACATGATCTGCTCCAGCCTGTCCGAATGTTCCTCGCTGTTCATGGCCCGCCATACAGCAGCTTTACTCATGATCAGGATCCTCGTCATAAAATCCAACCGTTAATACTTGATTGCCATCACCGATAACATGAGCACCTTTGATAACCCTACCTTCTTGTAACAAGGTCCGTAGAGCTTGAAGTCCATCTTCAAACGGGTTTCCACCACTAGTGGAATTAACATCATCCATGACATTGAGCTCGATTTTCATGTCTACAGACTCTTCATATTCGACATAGCTATTCGCCTCTTCAATACCTTCAGCGGGAATAACATTGCTATTGAACCATGCAGCATAACCATCACTCGCGATACAAATGTTGATCTGACAGTCGGTTACATCTTTCGAGTAGGAATGATTCCTTAGATCGAATGAAAAGTCAGCATCCCCCAATTTAACAATGACTGAATCTCCATCTACACTCCCTATGAAATACTCAACGTTTACCGGCATATCACTGATTCCAATAAGAGGATTGCTAGATTCCTCCGTATTAAATTCTAAATTGCACGTAACCTCATATTTCTTCATTACCTCGAATAAGTGAATAACTTCTCCTACTGTTACGTTGATCATCTTCGTGTTTCCCATGTTCTTCATTCCTCTTTTCAATAGTTTATTAGTTGGTCCAGGTGCAATAGTTTCATACGGTCAGTAGCTGAAGAGCGATGTAGTTCCCGGCATTAGTTCTCAAATATGGCTTACCATTAACTAAGACTCCATAGCACATAGCATCACATCCTCTCGAGGTTTATTGAAGTTTCCTGCCTTTACAACAAAGCGGGCATGAGTGAATCTGCTATGGAGTTAGACGGTCCGCAATTGACACTACTCAATATTCGGATTTCGTTCCGTTCTAGAATTTGCTTAAGCCTCCTTGCATGCTGCATGGTTTTTAATATACAGAGCTCTTCAACCGCCTCTACGCCCGGATCGCCAGTGTGCACATCTACACCAATTCTATGGGTAGGTAGCTGGAGTGTGACATAATGCCTCGTAACTGATAACATTCAGGGTTCCTCCTTCCTCGTTGGCATTAGCTTTCTCCTGGGCCTTGTTCCATGAGCCTACGGAAAAACCATCCATCTTCGTGATCAGGGTCATCAACACTATGTTTGTTCATAGAAAGCTCGTACATCTCGTTGACATATTCCACATACTCTTTAATAAGATCAGGCTTTGTCTTCCATACATGATTGAAGATTGCAAGTAATAAAGATTTGATTGATCCATTAAGACTGAGATCGGTATGAAAGTTGATCATGGTACCTTTTTGTTTTACTTTGTAATGCTTTATCCGTTTTTCCTCTGCCATAAATCAACAACCTTTCGTAATTATTATTGAACTGGATCTAAGTATGTGGTGCCTGCATCATTCGCTCAAAGAATGTGTCGGAATTTTCCTCTTCAGCGCTTTCCGGCTTCTTTACATCGGACAGCTGATCCGCTTGATTCATTCTGGCTAAAAATTCGCTCCATAGTTCAGGTTTAGTAGACTTAACCTCACGTGCTAGAGTTCTTAACAATGCCAGAATACTGGTGTTTTTCTTGGTATCCGTGGTCAATGTAATCTTGCAATCTGCGTGACGGATTGTATATTCCTTGAGAGCAATAGCCATTAATCATCATCCTCCTATCGTGATGGGTTTAAGAGCTTTTGAGCATTTTGAATAATTTATCAAGTCGAAGTTTTTGAATTAGTCCTCTTCCAATCGCTGGCATGAGTTCTTCATCTCGATCCTGCTGCACATGACTGTCATATGCTTTAGTAAAGTGAGCTCGGTCTGCCATATCATTTTCACTCATGCACAGATTACGGTACCCCATCATTTCCACGATACTTTTAGACAGAGGATCTAAGCTTGCTTTCGCCTCAGTCTCTCGATAAGAGCCATATACCCGAATAGCTTTGGTCACATTCCCCCAAGCTTCCATACCGGTTATTCGTTCAGGATTATTGATATACACAATGAGCGATCGTATTTCAGCTACGGTTGGAGGGAACTTCGATAAACTCAAATGTTTCTGTATTGCTAGTGCAGCTACTTCATATGCAGTATCACTCAGCATATTCATCCACAGTTGAATTAATGGTTCCTCCTTACCTTCTTGTGGGAAGTTGCTATAATTTGCCGAACAAATCCCAATCAGTTTCATGATTTCCTTCCTGTTCATTCTCTTTATCCTCCTCTTCCTGGTATAATTCTTGCATTCTGTTAAATGCAGTTTTAGGTTTAGGCTTAGAATCCATCTTTAATGCGAGATCTACATACTTCTCTCTGAGCTTTGATGGACTTAGTATATTCTGTTGCCAGAAAGGATCTGCTGTACACCAATCAATCACTTTCTTAAGCTCAAGCTTATCTCTCTTATCGAGTTCACATATTTTCCTGAACTCATCACACCATTTCTGTAAATTAGCATTTTCTACTAAATGGACTTTATTAATAGATTCTGCATATTCCATAATCCTGTTATGAAAATAAATAGACATTTGGTAATAATTATCTTCCTCGGAATAAGTGTTCTTCTTATTTCGAGATTCGGAGTTGTCTTTATCTTTTAATGTCTTTAATATCTTAATGTCTTTAATACTGTCTTTAGGCACCTCTTCAGACTTAGAGCCGTCTGCGTTCTCAATCGTTCTCATTAACCTTTTTGGTAACTTACTAGTTACCTTTTTGGTAACTCCATTTTCAGAAAAGTTACCTTTTTGGTAAGTTTCATCTCCTGATAAGTTACTTTTTTGGTAACTCTGTAATTCTGAATCGCTTACTAATTTGGTAACTGGTTTGAGATTAAGATGAATAATTTTCTTGAATGATTCTTCATCCCAGCCACTAACATACGGAACATTCCATTCGTCCAATTGTTTATTAATAGAGTAATTATCATTCTCCACCCGGATCACGTGAAGCTCATGTAAATAATCGATTGTTTCCTTAGCATTTTGAATCCTTACTCCGCATAATTCGAAATACTTCAATAGCGGGATATGAGCTGCTTTCTTCTTGCATCCATATGAGAGTCTAATAATTAATTTAAGAATCTTCTGTTGTCGCTCAGTAAATTTCCGACAAAGCATTTCATCCCATATCTCTCGAGCCACGCCTACAAAACCATCTTCCATCTGAGGACCTGCCATATCACCTCACCTCAATCTTTTTCAACCAACCTGGTATATACTTCGAAATTTACATTAGAATCAAGCGCAGCCTTCACCTCGTCAATAAGTGCATGTGTTTTAAAAAAATCTATCAAAGTTGCTGAGAATAGCTTTTCTTCCCCAGTGACCTTATCAACCAATTTAAAATCAATGCGTTTAAATGGCCGTTTGCTAAATTTCTTCCTAAGTCGTTTTCTCATGTACTACCTCCCACCTCTCGTTATCAATTCCACTAATTCACTGCGCGCTCTTGATCTTTGTCAAAACCCAATCCATTCCTTAATTCAGAAATCGTTATAAATCTATCGATCGCACACACTTCACGGAAGCATTTGAAGTGAAATCGAGCTAACTCCAAATTGACATCAAGAAGATGTTCATGCCACACTGACAAACCATATTCATTAAATATGAGACCTGGATAAGCTTCTGTAATCTCTTTGAGCAGTTGCTTCGTTTCGGAAAATAGCATTAAGCTGTCTCTACTTCCCCGCGATGTAATTTCAGTAAACTATAGAAGCGATCCATTACCTCATCAATCCCTATCTCATTCTCGTACAAGTAAAGACTCAGCTCTTCGTGCAGTTCATATATATAATCCCTAGCTTCGATGCTGAATTCTTCCACATCGTTCAATTTGAGTAATTCAGTAATCAATTCAGTGGATAGCGTATCCAACAACGGCAACTCCGCTCCAGCCTTACTCAGTTTTTCATGACTACGAATAATTCCATATGCTGCCTGCAGAATGGCTTGTGTAGCTTTACAAATTTGATTCAATAGCTTCACCTCTCCGTCCCTGACGCATGATATACAGCTGCTTACCGAGCTCGTTTATACAAGTATGAAGTTCCATTTCATCAGCAAGATATTTAAAGACCGGTGTTGCTATAATATCTTGGGGGTCGCTGTCCTTCACTGAATTCAACTTTAAAATTGAGTGGAGCAGCTTCATTTGCGATTGTTCCAGGAACAGCATCTCAACTCCGAGTTTCTCCATGGCCCGAAATTGCTGCTCCAAGTCATATGCGATTAACAACAATGATTTCGTTATTGCTTTGTCTCTATTGTTCATCGGCGGGCCTCCACCAACTCCCTCAACCTGTCCTCGATCCGCTTGATACTATCAGCTTCGTCTACCTCATCATGGAAGAAGTAGTCGCTCAACAACGTCCCAATATCATCCACAATCCTATCATCATTATTTTCCGTTGGCAGTCCTGATAGTGAGAAGATCGCTTCCCTTAAGGAATCGTCAAGTCCTCCGAACATCTTGTATTTCGCTTCTTCGAATACCTCGACATTCGCTTGAATCTTGGTGATCAACTCATCCAGCTGCTTACCGTGTTGGAAAAGAGTGCGTCCTGCTACTAGAAGGATCTTACTTGCCTGTTCTGCATCCATTCACCTTACCTCCTGTAATTGTTTATTAATCCACTGGTCTAGCTCTCTACGCCTGAAGAATACACGTGAGCGTATGCGAAAAAACGGGATCTCTTTCGTGCGTACCATATCGTACACACTCCACGGGCTTACTCGTAAAAATTCAGCAGCTTCTTTCACGTCCATTGTTTCTTTGCCGGGAGCTTCCTGTTGTGTCGGTTCCTCTTCCTTCTGCTCGAGCTGTGATTGTAGGAATAATGCAATTTGGGATAATAGCAGTTCAATGCTGGGTTGTCCTGGTTGAATGCGTCTTGTCATGCTGCTCCTCCTCTCCTTATATGATCTTGATATGAAGCGTCTACCACATGAAGGTTTTCTTATATGGAACTTATATGTAGTCACGCTTTCCGGACCACTATAATTCACCATATCAATGCAACAACGAATAACCTGTAACTGCTTGCTGTGACCATGGAGCGGGTTTTCACTTTTAACATTTAGGACAACAATTAATGACAACATTTATAAAAGTCTTGGTAAATTACGTTGGTAAATGTTCTCTTTAAATATGAAGATCAACTACTTCATAATGGTGCCTGATCAGTGGTCCAACTTTGTTTACTTAGCAACTGCTTCAGATGCACGCACAATCTCGAACAATTCGTTCCACTCACATTCCAGTACTTCACACATACGCTTGGCTGTTCGTGGTGAAGGTGATCTGTCGCCATTCGTGATTTGCACCGTCATTGGATTGGATAAATGAATTTCTTTACCAAATTCGGTTTTGTTGAAACCTTTTATAATGATAAGTTCATTCAACTGTGCCGTATCCTTAACTTGAATCCTCATCCTAGCACCATCCTTTCTTAATAATTTGTTAAGAGAGTTCCTTCATTCCAACTGAATGGGAACTCTCAAGTAGTATTTTTTATTCCTGTACTATCGTTACATCCGCAATAGGAGTTAATGTACTTAGCTCCATATCCCACATGTAAAGTCCTTCTACAAAGTGGAGCATTGTAGCGTTAGGACCAAATCCTCCTTTGTGTTCTGATGCATATTCAGCAAAATCATCAATACTGCCTAATTCGAAATCATCCATTTTCCATGCTTGTAATATAAAATTTGAGTCCGAACCTTTAGTACCTGGAATCTTGAAATCATGAGCATACATTTCGTTATCAACTACCCATAAATTCTTATCATTCAGCTTTGCTAACATTGTCTTGCCTCCTCGTTATGTTTCTGTAGTTTCGTATTTATATTCACTACGATACTATAGTTTCTTAAACTCTGCAAGCGTATATTTCGAGTTGTACTTAATAATTTATTGATTATTGAATATACAGCAACATATATGTATAATATTATCAAAGGGAGTTGATTCCATGGTAGCCGAAGAATTCGGACAATATCTGTCAATAAAGAGAAAAGAGAATAACTTGAGCATCTATAGACTTTCAAAAGAATCAGGAGTTTCACATTCATATATTTCTCAATTAGAGCGTGGTGTAAAGGAAGAGCCTTCCCCAGATATTCTTAAAAAACTTGCTGTACCTTTAGGCGTTGATTATGAGGAAATGATGCAAAGGGCCGGGTATACGAAGGAACCCAAGAGTCAAGTAATGTTCGAATTGTACAAAGAGTTGGAAGTAAGGATTGGTAATCTCGCAGGGGATAATGAAGGGAACAATACATTTCCTAAACATGTAAAGGGTAAAATCGAAAAAAGTTTGGGTGATATATTTGGCCAACTTGATCTGGTTGTTGACTGCACTCCTAGCAATATCTTAGATGTGTGTAGAACAAAACATGATATCGGAATTCTCTTGAAAGTAGTGAAAATTCTACGTCAATTGGATGGAACGAATACTGCAAATGCTACGGGATATGTTGATTTAATTTTCGGCAACCAATTGGCAATTGACTTTAACACTATGGAACCGAAAGAAATGACCGATGAAGAAATGAATGGATGGAGTGATTCTGAGGCACTTCCCGATGCCATAAAAGAGATAATTAAAATAGCTAAGGAAGCTAAGACTAACGATGAACTTGACTCTATCCATGTAGAAAGTAGCATTGAACATATAATTTCCAAATACACATTATTCTCAAGAAAGAAGGCTCAACATAAAGAATTGAAAACTCTACTTTCAGAAAATGATTTTACTTATAACGGTAATAAATTAACCGATCCAGACTGTCAGAGAATACTAATTATGCTTGAACAGTTATTCCCAGATCGACAATAGCCTCAATATGTAACAACAAAATACGCAAGGTATAATCCAAAAACACAAATTTCAATAAATTCTAATACATATCTTGCGCATCGCTACGTAGGTTATAAGCCACTTCACTTCAAGAGGTAGATTCATACTAGATAACTTATAGAACGCCTAGAACAGGCTCGTAGACGCTTGAAACACTATTAAGGAGGTGCATTACTATGGCGAGCATTAGCAAACGAGGGAAAAACTCATTTCAGCTTACTGTTGAGCTTGGTTATGATGCTCAGGGGAAGAGGGTTCAACCTAGAAAGACGATTACTGTTGAGGATCCAGCATTACTTCGGGCCCCAGTTCGACTCCAAAAGCATTTGGACATGGAACTAGCGAAGTTTCAGATGGATTGTGAAGCGGGTATTTACATCAAATCTGAACGCATGACTTTTGAAGCATTTGTGGGAAAATGGAAAACCTCCTTTGTTAATGTGGAGCTGGAAGAAAAGACAAAAGAGAATTACAACTTCCAGACAGCTAAGCGCATTCTCCCCTACTTCGGTCATATGCACATGGAGCAGATCAGGACCATGCATGTTAATGATTTTATGGATTCTCTCCGGAAGCCTGGGGCACGTAAGGACGGACAAGCAAAGCCTTTAGGATCAGCTACTTTAGTTTACAATTATCGAGTATTACGTAGCATCTTCGGTAAGGCTGTGGAATGGCGCGTGTTGCCCGTGTCTCCAATGCAAGGTGTAACCAAGCCTAAAGAGGATGATGTGCGGGAGATGCAGTACTACAACGAGAAGGAGATAGCTTCCCTCTTCTCTGCATTAGAGAATGAACCATTGCACTTGAGGGTGCTCATCACATTAGCTGTAACTACCGGACTTCGTAGAGCTGAGCTTGCGGGCCTTACGTGGGATGTTATCGATCTTGTAGCGGGTACCGTAGAGGTAAAGAAAACTATTCCTAAAATGCTTAATGGTGAACCTGTTATCAAGGGTCCGAAAAATAAAAAGAGTTTGCGAACACTTGCCCTCTCCCCTTCTGTTGTGGAGGAATTGAAGCTATTCTATAAGGAATGGCGTAAGGAGCGATTTAATATTGAGGATAAATGGGAAGAAGGTAAATACGAATATCTGTTTTGCCATTTGAACGGGAAGCCCGTAGATCCTCAGAGACTCTCAAAGCGTTGGATCGCTTTCCATCGTGAGCATAAGCTGAAGCCGATCCGACTGCATGATCTTCGTCATACTAACATATCATGGATGATATTCATGAAAGTTCATTCAGAGGCGATATCTAAACGAGCTGGACATTCCAATATGAAGATGATGGAAATCTATGGCCATGTATTTGAATCAGTTGATAGAGCTGCAGCATCCGTATTCGATGGTATGATGAAACCTGCTAAGAAGAAAAAGAAAAAGGCTTGATCGTGTCGCACCGATTGTGCACCGATTGTGCACCGAATTTCCAAAACCACTCCCAAATACACCATAATCCACAATACAACATTTACAAGAACCCTTTTTGTGCAAGGATTCCCTCACTCATACAACCTATAAAATAAGCCAGAAACCACATCTCCCATGAGGTACCTGCGCAAGCAGGTACCGATAACTATGATTCGCGAGGCAAGTGCTGAGCGGTTTTTTGCATTTAATGGATTTGGATAATCGATGAGCCGAATGTTATATGGGTATGGCGAGAAGTAAGTGTGTATATATCGCAACTATTTCTTATTCGGAGTAGATTTCCCTTTGAATTACTTGTAAGTACGACACTAATTTAGCTTGGATCTGGTTTTGGAACTTGGGAACTTAAATATCACCTTACACATTATCGCACAATTACCTTGTTGTTCTCCAGCTTACTATTCCTCATCGCTACTAATAGCTTAACTTCCCCATTATTGTTCTCAACAAATTGCTCATACTCGGAAGACTCCTTACCATACAGTGCAATCTTCCCTTCCTCGTTGTAATGAATACCCCACCCAAATTTCTTAGGTAACATTGATGCTCTAAAGCATGGCTGCGGTTTTTGGAATAGCTCATCCCTGATCTGTGTACCGCGAGCTGTTAGCTCCTCAGAAGATATACATTTATGCTGAAGGTGCCTCAGGTAAATAACATCCTTTTCTGTATATTCATATGGATTTGACGCGATCAGCTCGTACTCGATACTAGCAATCGTTGGTTTATCCTTCTTAACCTCTGGAACGACACCTACAGCAACTGGGCAATCTGTAGATACTGTTATGAACGTATTCGAATAACTCATCAGCTCACCCCATGGCATTTTTTTCTTATCATACAATAAAATAAACTTAAGTGAAGGGTTATTCTAAAATTTTAGATGACAAATGAATAATTAAAGTGCTGATTAATGATAATAAGCTCACCCCATATATTAGAGGTGTTGATATGAAATCTAAAGATAGATCAAACATAAAAACCATTATAGGATTAGCCATTGTACTTGGACTCGTCGCACTATTCTTCGTTGGGTTCACTCTGTATGAGTGGTTCGTCCCAGAATAATATAAGGAGTGTATCACTATGAATGACAAAAAAATGAGCGATCAAACAGACTATGAGACAGCAGGAATACCTACCACACCAGATCAAGAAGATATGAAAGCAACCGACATGTTAAGTGATGCTGTTGAAGAAATGGTGGAGAATGTCATTAAAACTTTTGATCCATCTAAGCCAGCAAAGAAATCATAGCATTGTAGAATTTGTTTCATCCATCAGACCTTGTGGTAATCATATATATACACAAGGAGCTGAGGATTATGATTTATAAAATTGCAACACGTTTAGAACCCGTCGATGCCATTAACATTATTGATAGCTATCGACATGATAACAATCAGGAATACAGTGAAGGTCGTTCAGACAATTCTAGAGATAATCAATCGAAGGACCGCCAATTACAGAATCAGATTTATATGGAGAACAGTGTGCTCGAGGATGTAGGACACCATATTAATCTGTTTGTGTAATCTCTCCGATGCGATAAAACCTTCTTGTATTCTCATACAGGATCTCGGAGGCCTCCAATAGGTCTAAACCTTTAAGTAGTGCAACCTCTATTACCACATCCCTGACCATGTCGGGTAATGTGGTTTTTCCTGCGAACGGACCCTCGTATGGCCATGGTCCATCGGTTTCGACCATAAGCTGCTGGGTAGGATAGCTACGAACAAGCTCCCTTATCTCCTCTTCATAATAGACATCCGGTGTTATCGATATGTAATAACCATTATTAGCCATCCTCTTTATTGTATGTACGGAACCCTTAAACCAGTGAAAGTGCGCTGCAGTAACCGCATGCTTTTCCAATAAATCACATACAATGTCAGCATCCTCATAAACAGCATGAAGTACAATTGGCTTATTCAATTCGTCGGCCAAACCAATAAACCGATCGAGTAATGCGATATATGGAGTAAGATCGAACGGATTTCCCTTGGCTTCCGATTCCGTTCGATTATAATAAGGTAAGCCCACCTCACCAATGGCAATCGCTTCACTACGATGCTCACGGATCCATGCGAATAATTGCTGCTCCACTTCCACATTAGGCACTGGTTGCTCTGGATGATACCCAAAAGCAGCGAAATACTTGCCCGAGTAAACCCGAGCTAAATCCAGATTTGTTCTACACGAGTCCTCATGTAATGACACAGCAATAATCGCATCTACTGCTGTTCCCAGCTGCTCTAATAATAGCTCGAGTTGATCGGGTTGATACAGCTCTGGATGTATATGCGCATCGATGACCTTCATAGGATCACTTCCCTCTTCATCAGACTATAAATATGTGCGCGCAAGCGCATAAATTCACTATGCAGTAAGATATCCTCTCCACGAGGTCGTGCAAATGAAACCTTGATCTCCTCCAACACCTGAGTAGGCTTATCAGAGAATACATAAATCCGGTCTGAAAGGAAGAGAGCCTCTTCAATACTATGGGTTACGAAGAGCACAGACCTACGACTCTGCTCCCATATACTGAGCAGCCAACGTTGCATATCCATTCGAGTCAATGCATCTAATGCACCGAACGGTTCATCCAAGCACATAACCTCCTGCGGACTGAGTAATGCTCGCAAGAATCCAACACGCTGCTGCATACCGCCAGACAATACGTGTGGGTAAGCTGACTCATAGCCGGCTAAGCCAACTCTGATCAGCCACTCCTTCGCCTGGATACGAGCTTGCTTCTTATTCATAATACCCGATACCTCTAGAGCAAGTATCGTATTATCTAATACCGTTCTCCAGGGTAATAATGAATGCTGCTGTGGCATATAGCTGATATGTCCACGTTCACCGGTTATTTCTTTACCATCCAGGATAATACTGCCATGGTCGGGTTGAATCAAACCACCGATGAGGTTGAACACTGTACTCTTCCCACTACCTGAAGGTCCGATGATGGATACGAATTCCCCCGACTTTACATGTAAGGATAGATTGTTAATTACGAATGTATCCGAGCCTGGATTAATAAATTTTTTGTTAATTTGACGTAGCTCGAGCTTCAATGACATCAGTTCCCCTCCTTAATAGACTGGGAATTCCAACGGATCATCACTTTTTGTACCAACACAATGACCAAGAAAAGGATATAACTAAGTGCAACGATCATGAATACAGCAGCGAACACGCGATCATTACGATAACCGCTAGAGGATAATGTCATATAATACCCAAGCCCAACACTTGATCCTAGCCATTCCGAAATAACGGCACCCATCACACCATAGGTTGCAGATATTCTAAGTCCAGCAAAAATGTAAGGTAGTGAGAATGGAAGCTCTAGCTTGAAGAAAATTTGTCTCCTCTTCGCACCAATCATCCTCATATAATTAAGTAAATTACGATCCGTTTCAGCAAGTCCAATCATAGTCGATACTGCGATAGGGAAAAAACACACGAGTGCAATAATTAGTATCTTCGGGAATAATCCATATCCAAACCATATCGTGAAAAGTGGTGCAAGAACAATAGAGGGAACATTCTGAGAGAGGACTAAAAGTGGTGAGAATATCAATTTGACTGGTTTCCACCAATGCATCATGCCCCCAATAAGGATACCTGCTACAATGCCTACAGCAAAGCCTATCAAACACTTTTCGATCGTTGCTGATGTGTGTAACCATAAGCGGTCCCAACTGATATAAGCCTCTCTGATAACACCAGAGGGACTAGGTAGAAACCACTGCTCGATCTGAAAGACATATACCGCTAGCTCCCATCCAGATAAGAGAAGGACGACCGCTACAATGGGCGGCCATCCTTTGTTAAACAAACTTAATAATCGGCTATTCATTATTTGTCATACTTTGCTGTCAGCTTATCCATCGACATACCTGTTGGATTATAAGCAATTTTGATTTGTGATAGTACACTCGGACTACCCATTGTAATCATCTCATCATTCATTTCCTTGATGATTTGAAGGAGTACATCGAGCTCACCCTCCATTGTTGTTTCTAATGGAGCGACACGATACTTCACACCTGAACGATCAATCACTGCAATAGCTGCATCAACATAAGGGATAATATCCTCGTTGTTCTTCGTGCGTGGTAGAATTTGAATACTTACTAAGGCGTTAGCCATAATGGTCAAGCTCCTCTCGCTCTCGTTATTGAAATGATTTAAATCTTATTCGGGTAAGAATTCATTTGTGAAGGCCTTAGGAGCATCCATGGTCTTCTCGAGTAAATTGTACTTTAGCATCCATGCTGTGTAGTTTTCCCATACTTCTAGCTTCTGCTCTCCCCAACGAGGTGCTTCCGCTTGATACTGATCGCTCAACCACTTCTGACTTGCAATAACTAGCTCCTTGTTCAAATCTGGCTCGGCTTTGATTAATACATCTGCCGCTTCCTCAGGCTTGTCAATCGCTAACGTATAGCCTTTCGAGGTAGCCTTCAGGAACGCCTTAACCGTCTCGGGCTGATCAGAAATCATACTCTCACTAGTTACTAGAACTGGTGTGTAATAGTCAAGCTCCTTACCGTAATCCTTCGGATACACAATGTCGATTTTCTCGCCCCTAAGCTCAGCTTCGATGCCAGTCCACGCGTAGAATATCCATGCAAAATCAATATCTCTCTTAACAGCAGCGAAGTAATCCGTACCGCCCGTATTCACGAACTCAACCTTGCTGAAGTCCGCGTTATCGCTGATCATTAATGATTCGATCATTGCTGCGTCAACGGGCCAGCCGCCACCGCCATATTTTAACCCTTCAAAATCCTTAGGCGACTTCATATTGCGATCCACTGGAGCTGCAAATCCGGATGTATTATGTTGAATAACAGCAGCGATGGATACAATTGGAACTTCCGCGATTCGCGCTAGAGTCACGCCTTCTTGATAGCTTACACCAAATTGGGCATTACCTGCAGCAACCATCGTATCGGCACCGGCTTCACCTGGCTGGACGATCGTTACATTCAGACCTTCCGCCTCATAATAGCCCATATCTCTTGCAACATATAGACCCGTGTGATTCGTATTCGGTGTCCAATCGAGGACAACCGTAATATCCTGTAGCTTCTTACTGTCATCCTTCTTATCCGTTGCAGGAGCTTTCTCATTCGAATTCCCACAACCCACCACGGTTAATAGAGCTACTACGAGTAATAACAATAATACCGTCTTTGACACCTTATGATTCGTAAACATGTTCATCTCTCCATTCTCTCTATTTGCTCTAACCCGATGTTGCCATAATCCGCCCCATGATCGAGCGTCTTAGGCATAAAGAAAAGACGCTCCTCAAGAGGAAGCGCCATAAGTCACATAGATCGATTCAGTCCGATTCCTACGCTGGCATTATCCAGATCAGGTTGCGGGTCAGTATCTTGAGGGATACTCTCTCAGCCGGCCAATTCCAGCTCCCCGTGGAAAACTATTAGGTTAGTTACATGAACTAGTATAGCATAGTAGTTATATTTGTCTATTGTTTCTTGTAAGGCACCCTAGCAACAGGTACATGGAGGGAGGCAGGACCTAGATGTACATCCTGATCGTCGAAGAAGATATGTGCACCGAAAGCTTGAAGAACCTCCGCTTTAGATACACCCCCAAGGAAGAAGGCCTCATCAATTCGTACATTCCATTCCCTAAGCGTACGTATGACACGCTCATGTGCAGGACTGTTACGTGCGGTTACTAGTGCTGTTCGAATCGGAGATTTATCCGTTACGATATGGTGCTGGAGGTAAGCAATCGTTTTTAATAGCTTGGCAAAGGGACCCTCTGGTAATAGCTTCCGTGCGTTGTCCTTCTCATGCTTCAGGAATGATTCCAAGCCTTCATTCTTATAAATAAGCTCAGATTCATCCGAGAATAGAACTGCATCCCCATCAAAAGCAACACGGATTTGATCAATGTCGGATTCATATAGCTCAGGATGTGTATAAATAAATCCTGCAGCTACATTCGCATTGATCGCCGCTTGAACATCTTCCTCTGAGGCCGATAAGAATAAATCAATATCAAAGGCTTTGAGATATGGAGCCAACGATGCACCGCCAGTTAACGCTGCACGTGTAATGTCTAATCCATAATGTTCGATCGAGTTAAATATTCGCATACTCGTATCTGCTGTATTCCGAGACATAATAATAACCTCAGTCTTACGATCATCAGGGAACAATTCATTCAAGCGTAGTAATGCGCGAACTAGTGGGAAACCACTGCCTGGCTTTAATATATCATCCTCATGCTCATGCTGGTAGGCAATGTATCTCTCTAAGCCTTCATTCATGAAGATATCGTCTTCATGAGATAAATCGAATAGTGCACGAGATGATATCCCAATAACTAGATATTTAGTTAAGTCATATGCCATAAAGAGATTCCCCCTGCCGAGTTAAACAATCATCCGTAACTGTGAGAGGTCATGGATGTGATATAATGGTGTGTACTCCTTCTCGATCGTCTTACCGAACGGGTTATAGAAGCAGAAGTCGATACCTGCATTCTGCGCCCCGTGATAATCATCATTCAAGGAGTCTCCAACGAATAATACTTGCTCCTTCGATACCTTCAGATCCTCAATCGCCATCTCAAAAATCAAGGAATCGGGTTTATTCACACCTACCTCATCCGAAATCAACAAAGAATGGAAGAACCCGTCAATACCGCACGCTCGTAATCGCCTACGCTGTGATTCACCATAACCGTTCGTTATCATCCCAATCCGATAAGAGCTGCTAACATACGTGAGAATATCGTGAGCCCCCGGTTCGAAATGACAGATATTACAGAAGGTATCCCAATAGGACTCAGCAAGCACATCAGCTAATTGATTGTCACCCAAGTAAGCATGAAGAGCATCCCTAAAAGTGAATAGAGTCAGCTCAGTTCTAGTTAATGTGTGTCTGCGATCCCAATAAGACCAATTAATGGGATCATAGACCTTCCAGAAATCATTCCATGATTTCTCTTGATCGTCAATGATCTGGTGTGTAAGTAGCGTTTGTCTCAAAGCATCCTGCTCACATCGATTATAATTGATAAGTGTGTTGTCAAAGTCGAATATAATCGCTTTATAAATGTTCATTCACTCCTGTTCTCATGCTCGTCTAGTGATGTAATTCATTAAGGGGTCAAGTACCCTTTGACTATAGACGAACGAATTAACTCTTCAGCAAATTCCCATAAAATCTCTGAGCCGTCAGCGATATGAGCATTCGCCTCCAATACTTGACTACTCGTAATGCCATGCTGCTTCCAAGCAGCACCCTCTGTATAATAATTATGCAATAGAGGCTGTAATCGATCTAGGGCAGTTGCAAAAAGGGCTTCAGAGGTTTCCTTCTCTTCAAACTCATCCCACAATTGACGAATATCCTCCTGTTGATCTTCTGGGAGCAAGCCGAATATGCGAAGTGCTGCAGCTTGTTCTCGCTCTGCTTTATCCGCTCGACCGGCAATGTCATACAGCATCGTATCTCCTGCATCTATCTCAACAATGTCATGAATCAATACCATTCGTATAACTCGCATGACATTCAAGTCTGGCTCGTTCGCATGCTCACATAGCATCATCGCGAACATCGCTAAGTGCCAAGAATGCTCAGCAGTATTCTCAAGTCTAGATTTATCCGCTACCATGGTCCGACGTAGAATGGATTTCAGCTTATCAATTTCCATTAGAAAGTTAATTTGTTGCTTTAAGCGTTCTACATATTCAGTCATAGGTTCACTTCTCCTCGTAGGCTTTGGTTATATTCATGATAATGTCTTCTAAGCTCATTTCCTCCATGGATGTCAAACGTAAATCATGGTCCAAAAACTCGAGCTGACTTGTAACTGGATTCGGGACGATAACACAATAGATTTCTGCAGCCTTAGCAGCCAGAAGACCGTTCAATGAATCCTCAAAGACGATAGCCTCTGTATTCTTGACACCAAGGTGCGCAATTACCTGGAGATAAAGCTCCGGATCAGGTTTTACTTGTTGCACGTCATCTTTAGTTCTGATCACATCGAAATATGCATACAAATCATACTTTTTCAGGTATGATTCTACCCAGCTACGACTTGAGCTTGAGGCAAGTCCAATTCGTAAACCAAGCCTTTGCGCAGCTTGCAAATAATTAATCACACCAGGAAGCACTGAGATAGTCTGAACAAGAGCGCGATACTTTCCTTCAGCTTGCTGCTTAAATAAAACACGATCAATCTTCTCGCCAATTTGTTGCTCCAGATAATCTACTGGGTCAAAGTAATTATTTGTACCAATACCCTTGGCCCATTCCTCTAGCGGAAGCTTACCACCTAGCTCCTCGAACAACTCTCGATAGGCATGATAGCCTGGCGTTTCCGTATCTAAGATGAGACCATCGAAATCGAATATAACTGCTTTAATCATAGCACTCACCCCTTAATTCTGGCTATATACATACCCCTGCCGCTAATCCCAACAGCATCATATTCGCAATTAAATCTAGCCATTTGGAACGCTTGGAGCATATTATTCGTACTGAATAATCCTAATTCATGTCGTTCCTTATGATGCTTAATACCTTGACTAGAACTAATCAAATATTGAAAATTTAGGATTGAAATTAAACCTTCTCTACTTGAATGAGACATTCTACAAATTTTATAGGTTTCATCTTCAACAATTAACATATCATATCTCTCAGATTCCCAAGTATCAGGCGCAAACCACGGTTCTACGATTAAGTAACCGGAGGCTTTTACATGCTTCAATAGCTGACCTAATGTATCAACAAGAGCATCAAAGGTCTTCACATAGGCGATAGAGCTGAATAAACATAAAACCACATCATATTGCTCCGGCAGTTGAAACTTCATCATATTCTTACAGTAGAATTGACCATCTGGATTTCTCATTGAGGCAAGCTCAATAAATGAGGGATTTATATCAATCCCATCCACTTTGTAATGATGACTTAAGTATTGTGCATGCTTACCTGTTCCACATGCGATATCTAGAATATGAATAGCCTGAGGATACACCCTCGTGAGATAAGCTTGAATATCCTTAGCTTCCTGCTGATAATCCTTATTACTATATATTAAATCATAATAAGCTGCCGTTTCATCGAACATTAAAATTCCCCTTTCTTAAATATCTCTCGGAACGCACACTTGCTATCTTTTGCGAAATGCTCTTCGTTCAGCATATTCCACACAATTTACACAAACCTTAATGGGCTTCCCTGCTTGATTATAGTACTTTCTTGGTTGCATTGCTTTCTTAGCACAAATCGAGCATTTCCCGCCACCAAATAACCATGTGAACATACATGAACACCTCTATATTTGTTAGGATGATTGACTATCATTAAATTATAACTTACCATTTATTTGTAAACCATTCAAACAGACTTATTCATATTAACTTATGCTAAAAACCTAGTGGAAATCTCTCCACTAGGTTTTTGGGTGTTATATGAGCGAACTACGGGTGCTACAGAGATTCATGATTACCTAGGAGGTAAAGGACCTAAATATTGATAAAATGTACACTCGATCTGACCATTAAACAGCTTGCGCTTCTTGTCAGCACGACGTTCAAATAAGTTTTCGAAATTCTTATTTGGGCTGATGATAAAGTGAGACCAATTTCTTAATCGCTTAGCAACCTTACCTAGCTGTCGACTTACACGCTCAACCTCTTCAAAGCTACCAATTCTCTCACCATATGGTGGATTTGTAATGATACAACCGTATTCACCCTCTGGACTAATGTCTGCGACGGGTAACAGCTCTAGCTTAATATCCTTGCTAAAACCAGCATTCTTCACTGCATTCAGCGCAATATCAATAGCCTCCTGATCGATATCTGAGCCAACGATGTGAAGCGGCACATCGTCCTTAACAAGATCATATGCCTCTTCTCGTGCTTCCGTCCACAGCTCTGGCGGTAAATTCGACCAGCCCTCTGCATTAAAGCTACGTTTAAGTCCTGGTGCAATATTCCAACCGATCATCGCTGCTTCGATCGGGATCGTACCTGATCCACAGAATGGATCATAGAGTGGACGCTCTGGACGCCAACGACTGAGCAGAATCATGGCTGCAGCAAGTGATTCCCGAAGTGGAGCTTCAGTTGCAATCTTGCGATAACCACGCTTATGTAGCCCCGAACCCGTGGTATCGATCGTTAACGTGGCAATATCATTAAGCAATGTAACCTCAACTACATATCGCGGCCCAGATTCTGGAAACCAATCTGTATTATATCGTTGCTTTAGCTTTTCGACAATCGCTTTCTTAACAATACCTTGGCAAGCAGGTACACTTGTTAGCTGTGATTTGTGTGATCGACCATCAACCGGGAATTCTCCTAGCTGTGGAATCCATTGTGTCCAAGGTAGTGCCTTCGTACCCTCGAACAAGTCGTCGAATGTTCGTGCTTCAAATTCACCAAGCTTTACAAGGATCCGACCAGCAGTACGCAGCCACATGTTGGTTATACATATATCCTTCTCATCACCGTAGAAGGTTACACGTCCATTCTCCACGATCTGGTCTACATATCCTAGGTTTTTCAGTTCACGAGCTAACACAGCTTCAAGCCCCATAGGGGTTGTTGCGATTAATTGATATTTGGACAAGGTTAGACCACTCTCTCATTCACGAATTTATGTCGACAAACAATACCATTAGTATAGGTGATTTCCAGCATCTTCACAAATTTCGCTCAAATAACGCTTTGCCATGCTAATATCCGCCTTCTAAGGTTCACATTAAAGTTACTAATAAGGCAGGGGACCTCAGATTCTCCTCTCAATCTTCCAAGGCAACGTACATACATTTAAATCGCTCAACACCTTGGTACGTCTCACCTAAGCTGACAATACTAAATCCGACATTCCTGTAGAAATCTACAGCATCCAGATCCGTTTCTGCCATTAATTGATTAGGTTTTTTCATTTCAATCAATTCTACTAAGAGCCCTCTCCCATAACCTAAGCCCCGAAAACTCGGATGTACACTCAGATGGAGGATATGTAGGATCGAACCCTCACACATCTTGATACCAAGCATCCCGATGACTTCACCATCCGCTTCATAACCATATATCTCATGATCATCGTTTGTCTGATACTCATTAATTGTATGTATGAGTCTACTCTCATCTGGAAAAACCGAATACGAAAGAAGCTCCCTAAATTGACTTTCATCTAATCTAGATTTAATATCAACAAACATTTCCAATCACTCCCTTATATCGATATTGTAAGGTAATTGGATAATCCTTTCAACTTTAAGTTGTAATTTAAATAGTACATACTATATATTATATATAACGTCATATATAAAATAATAGGAGTGGAAAACATGGAGAGAGAATTGGCCTTAGAGATCGTAAGAGTAACAGAATTAGCTGCACTTGCTTCTGCACCTTGGATGGGTCGTGGGGATAAGAATAGTGCAGATGGTGCAGCAGTAGCTGCCATGCGAGCCATGTTCGATACCGTATCGATTCGTGGCACCGTTGTTATTGGAGAAGGTGAGATGGATGAGGCTCCGATGCTGTATATCGGAGAGCAAGTAGGGAGTATGAATGGCCGTGAGGTTGATGTTGCCGTTGATCCATTAGAGGGTACTGAATTAGTAGCCAAAGGATTAGATAACGCGATGGCCGTTGTTGCTGTTGCTGATAAGGGCAGCCTATTGCATGCCCCCGATATGTATATGGAGAAGCTAGCGGGAGGACCTCTGTTAGTTGGACATCTTAATCTAGACGATCCACTAGAATTCACATTGGAGAAAGCTGCAAAGCTATTACATAAGAACATCAGTGACTTAACCGTAATGATCTTAGATCGCGACAGACATGAAGAGCAAGTGAAGATTTTACGTCGTGTAGGCGTTCGTATTAAACTCCTAATTGCTAACGATGTAGCAGGAGCCATAGCTCCGGCAATCCCCGCTACGGGTATTGATCTTTATGTGGGCTCAGGCGGAGCTCCTGAAGGTGTGCTCGCTGCAGCGGCATTACGTTGCTTAGGAGGAGAGTTTCAAGGTCGTCTCCTCCCCTCTGGTTCAGAGGATGTTGAACGTTGCTTGACCATGGGACTAACGGATCCCCATCGTATTCTGAGCATGGATGATCTTGTAGGAACTGGCGATGTGATCTTCGCAGCTACAGGTATTACACCAGGCGCATTCTTAGACGGAGTAACTTATTTGGCGGATCAACGGGCGGAAACCCACTCTATTGTTATGCGTGCAGCCACACGAACTGTTCGATTCATTAAAGCATCTCATTATTTGCCGAATAAGCCATTACTACGTTAACGAAACATCCCCCAAAGCTTAATTAAATGGAACGTATTATTCGGATCGATTTTCTGATCTAGGATAAATTGAACGATCTGACTCATCTGTTGCTCGGTCAGCTTCTCATCTAATACCTTGGCGGTCTGACCGGCCAGCTTACGAACGCGTGCTCGATCCTGCAAGTCATGCTTAGTAATGTCAGCTAATACCATCTTAACACGCTCTTTGACCACAGGATTCTTCATCTTAAGCTTAACTCGTTGGACGAACTCTTGACCAATTCCATAATTCTGATATGCCACTCAAGGTCACCTCCGTTTTATCACCACCATTAGCTTATGACTCGGAGTTATTTTTCGTGACACAAATTTACGATAAAAGGATGAGAGGATAATCCTCCCATCCTTTTATCGTTAGTCTATACTCTTGTTCTCGAATACTTGCTCTCGTTGTAGATAGGTATGCAGAACGGTGTAGGCCATTCCCGTCCAGAAATCGGATTGATTCAGCAATGCTGCAACATCATCTCGTGCTGTCTCAAGAATCTGAAAATCAGTGAGTATATTCGCTACCTTAAAGTCGGGCATTCCACTCTGTTTCGTCCCGAAGAAGTCCCCCGGACCTCGCAGCTCTAGATCACGTCTGGATATCTCAAAACCATCATTCGATTCAGTCATAACCTGGAGTCGTTCCTCAGCAATTTCAGACTTAGGGTCAGCTACTAGAATACAGTAAGATTGATGAATGCCTCTTCCAACACGACCTCTTAATTGATGAAGCTGCGATAATCCAAATCGGTCAGCATCATATATGACCATTACAGTCGCGTTTGGTACATCAACCCCAACCTCGATTACCGTAGTAGAAACCAATACATCAAGCTGACCAGCAGCATACGCTTGCATCACAGCCTCTTTATCGTTTGCTGACATTCTTCCATGTAGTAAACCTACCTGTATCTTTGGTTCGAGTAATTGTTGTAGCTGCTGATGGACATCTAGCGCATTCTGTACATCGAGCTTCTCCGACTCTTCAATAAGCGGACAAATCACATAAGACTGACGTTTCTCCTCAGCTTCACGACGAATAAATCCGATCACTCGGCTAAGCATATCATGACGAACAGAGTACGTCTTTATCGGTATTCTCCCCTTCGGGAGCTCACTAAGTGTGGACACATCCATATCTCCAAAGGCTGAGATAGCTAATGTACGTGGAATGGGTGTAGCCGTCATCGTCAATACATCTGGATTCATGCCTTTGCGACGAAGCACACTACGTTGCTGTACACCAAAGCGATGCTGCTCGTCTACGACTACGAGCCCGAGATTACGGAAGAATACATCCTCTTGAATCAGTGCATGGGTACCCACTACGATGTGTGTTAACCCCATCTGTAAGGAAGAAATCATTTCTCTACGTGCACGAGCACCTAAGCTTCCTGTTAGTAATCCTACTTGAATCCCATATGGGGATAAGAGCTTGTCCAATGATCTCGTATGCTGCTCAGCCAATATCTCTGTAGGAACCATTAATGCTCCCTGCAAACCTGCAGTCCAAGTAGCGAATAAGCCTATCGCCGCTACAATCGTCTTCCCTGCCCCAACATCACCTTGAAGTAGGCGATTCATCGTATGTATGCCTTGTATATCCTTTAGAATTTCAGCTACAACTTGCTTCTGTGAATTTGTTAGCTTGAACGGCAGCGATTTAACAAAGGCTCGAATACGTTCTAAATCAACGGACTGTGCAATGCCATCTGCTCTTCTCTTCGTAACCGCACGAAATGCTTGAAGCTTGAGCTGGAATAAGAAAAACTCTTCATAGATGATGGTATAGCGAGCCTGTGTACTACACTCTGTCTCATCAGGATGATGAATAGCATAAATGGCATTCTTCCGAGAGAGTAAATTTCGATCTTTTATGATGGATTCAGGTATAATTTCCGAGATGAAATCACCAAATTGAACAAGCCCCTGGTGAATCGTCTTCCTCATCCAGCCTTGAGTAATTGTCCCACCTACCGAATAAACCGGCTGTAATGTACCCGATTTTGTACTAAGTGCACCTGCAAATTCGGATTCACTGACCGTCATTTGTCTTCTTTGTTGATCCCACTTCCCAGTCAGTACAATCTCGCGTCCAGATTGTAGCTGCTCCTTCAAATAATGACGATTAAACCAAACTGCACTAACCTGCATCTGGTCGATCATTACCTTACAGGTTAGACGTGACTTCTTGAATCCCCACATCTGCAGTACAGGCTCACTGAAGAGAATTCCGACAACGGTTACCTTTTCACCACTCTTCACGTCTGTTAAAGAACGGATACGATAGTCCTCATATCGAAAAGGATAGTACTCAAGCAGATCCAACACCGTAATAATGGCGAACGTTTCTAGCTCCTTCGCTTTCTGTGGCCCTATGGACTTAACAGAACGCACCGGCAGCTGATGTAATTCACTCATGTGAAGGAGTAACGAACACTGCTAATGTTCCTGGACCAGTATGCGTGCCAATAACTGGACCAATGTCGGTGTAGGAATGTTGGTTAACCTTAAATTGTTCATTGATTAAATGAAACATCTCTTCGGCACTTTCTCTCGCTTGAGCATGTCCGATACCTACATGAATCTGCTGCCCTTCAAAATCTTTCTGAAGTAACTCTATAATGCGTTTCACCGCTTTCTTGTGTCCACGCACCTTATCAACCGAATCCACCTCTCCTCCAGCATCAAGAGTTAAGATTGGCTTAATGTTAAGCAACGATCCGAACATAGCAGATGCCTTCCCGATACGTCCACCTTTATACAAATATTCTAGTGTATCTAATATAAAATAAATTCGGGTTTTACTCTGAAGATCATGTACAAGCGCTTGTATTTCTTCCACATTCATGCCCGCTTGAGCAGCCTCTGCCGCAGCAATGACTAGTAATCCTAATCCGTAACAAGCGCTCTTAGAATCAATGATAATAACATTAGCTTGGGATTCTAGGAGCGACTTCGCAAGCATGGCTGACTGATAAGTACCACTTAGGGCAGAGGANNTATCAGGTTGTACACATATTTCCTTATATACTTCCATAAAGTCCACGGGTGACGGTTGGGAGGTAGTAGGAAGCTCCTTGGATTGACCCAGCTTCGAATAGAACTCACTTGAGCTCATATCCACACTATCATAGAAGGTATCATTGCCAAAATGAACCTTAAGTGGAACCATCTTTATTCCGAGCCTGTCTCTGATTTCTAAGGGTATATCTGCCGTACTATCCGTCACAATCCTAACTTGAGCCATCCCCACACACCTCTTTTCAAGAATTGAAGAACGTGCATAATCACTCTACTGAAATGATATATGCATACAAAGGTTGTCCCCCCGAGTGAATTTCCAGCTCTACGTCTGGATA
>DFZX01000091.1 GCA_002383695.1 Caryophanales bacterium UBA4045 | reverse complement strand
ATGTGCTTGTTGCTGTGCCTGCGGCCGCAAAAGATCGCACAAGCACAATAAATGTGCTTGTTTCCGTGCCCACGGCCGCAAAAGATCGCACAAGCACAAGATCGCACGAGGATCAATGCAAAAAACACCCTTTCTAAGGGTGGTCATGAGGTTACTCTCATACTTCTGGTTACTCTCATACCTTCTCTTTACACTCATACTTTCTTGTTAGGCTAAGAATGTTTCATTATCATCATTTGTGACGGTATTCCTTCCATATTTGCGGTATTCTGCCGGTGTAACACCATTTATCTTCTTAAATGCCTTATAGAAGTAGGGACTGTTGGAGAAGCCGGTCTTCTCGGCGATCTCTCCGATTGAATCCTCAGTGTGAGCTAGTAGTGCACGTACCCTGTTCATTCGGACCTCGATAATATAACCAAGAATTGTCTTCATTGTGTGCTGCTTGAAGATGCGACCAATGTAAGTTGCCGATAATTCAAGGTCATCTGCGATTACATCCAATGAGAGCTCCGGATCCATGTACCTGGTATCGATCATCTCAATGACTCTCTCTGTCATTTCATCGTACTTGGTCCGCTTCCTCTCTTCGAGTTGACGGAATAGTGTATCAAGCACTTCATAATAACGTTCTGTCAATTCATCCAAGGTTTCAATCTGGTCGTAAGTAAGGATCGGCAGATTAGGAGCCTCCTGATCATCCGAGGAGCCCACATTCTGTCTAATCGTCTGAACGGCTTTGTTAAGTGCGAAGGATAACCGGGAAAATGCAAGCTGAAATGAAACATAGGAGTATTCAGCAGTTTCATTAATAATGGTCAAGAGCAGACGCTTAACCTCATGAAGCCTGCCAAGCATCAGCTCATCTATCAATTGTTTCTCTCTCTGAATGGGATATTGATATTTTTTTGCCTTATTCAATTCAACCGATTGTGCATCAATGATACTCTCCCGACCACGGAACAAGCGATGGTACGAGCCTTCTAGCGCTTGCTCATACAAGTGATGAATCGAACGAATATTCTCACCCGATGCACTTAATGATGCTGTTACTGTAAGCTTCAAGTATTCTTTCGTTGACAATTGAATTTGTTTCAGACTGTCGATCAACTGATTCTCATCCTCGATCAACTGATGATCCTGATAGATGGCAGCATCCAAGTTGGTCAATAGTAATGCGATGGAATCTTCTCCAATCTCGGTTGCATATACACGGTAAGCTACTGCGAATATTTCCTCTGCGATGTTCATTACCCCGAATCGATACAGCTTTCGATCTTCACTGCCGAACTCCTCGGCGAACTCTCGATATCGATCGATCTTGAGTATGATTACTCGGAAATTACTCTCGGTCTCGATATCGATACCAAGCCGCTGCCAGCTAGCACGAATCTTCTCGCTACTCGTCTTCTCCATGCCTAGCAACAGATTCCGAATATTCCATCTACGCATCATCTGGAAGCTATCCCGCCTATCGATTTCGAGGCTACTTAATCTCGCCAGCTTCCCATTCAGTGCCCTGAACAGTATTCGCGATACCAAATAAGAAACACCTAAGCCGAATAACAGAATAATTCCAGCGATCCATATGGTGTTGTTACGCATATCGTTAATTTTTTCAGTAATCACGTCATATGGTACGATACGAATATAACGCCAACCCAAATAGTCCGTAGCCGAATAGGTTACGAATGAATGCTCTCCTTCTACATCCCCAGCATAATAGCCGGGTTCATTAGCGTGATCAAGAATAGGCTGGATATACGTTTTCGAGGATAGATCGGATAACATCGGATACATCCAGCTGTTGGACACAAGTCGACCGCTAGTGTCGATGAGGAATGTATTATCAACCGCATTGGTAAAAGCACCATCAATGTGCTTGTGTAGCTGTGTTTCCTTGACGTTCACCACAATTACGTTCTTCGAATCGCTCTTTAGGAGTGTGTCGTACAATAGGAAAGTGTATGTATCTCTAACTTTCTCGGCGTTGTTACTAGTTAACCCCTCGATTTTCAGCTTGCGCGGAATAGGCATCATCGGTTCGAACCGATCGACGTCCTTCACCATCGATACCATCTCACGGTCATAGAAGTCTTCCTCCGTATAGACCGCATGTACGCTCATATTCGTACTGATATAGAAGGTGCCCGTTTTAGCGTTATACACATAGATTGAATCGATAAAAGGTGAGGTTTCTCTGTAATTATTCAGCTGTTTGATCGATGTAATGACATCGACTGGGCTGACTTCCATATAATTCAACAGCTTAGCAACATGTTGATCGTTATAAATTTGTTTGGCAAAAGTACTCGCAGAAACAGACATAACAGACGCCTCTTGCGACGTCTGTGCTAATCTGTCCATGGTTTGCGAATAAGATTGAAGGAGTACGATTTTTTCGAAGTTCAAGTAGAGGATCATCGATAGTATGACGATAGTTGCAACGATGGAGATGATCATGGAGAAGAATATTCTCCCATAGTAGCCCCGCCCAGAAGTCCTTCTTAAGAACTTTCCCATGAACAACCAATCCCTCCATATACATTTAACCTTTAACAGAACCAGCAGTAATCCCTTTCGTAAATTGCTCAGTGAATAATAGGTAGATAATCACAGATGGCACCGCAATAATCATCATAACGGCAAACTGCGCACCGTAATTAGACGAATATTCACCGGCAAACTTCATGATCGAGAATGGGATTGTCTTCAAGTCTGCTGAAGTAATATACGTATTTGCCATAATAAACTCATTCCACCAGCTGATAAAGTTGATAACACAAACTGTGGCAATGGCCGGTTTCGTAATCGGCAGGATGATTCGGAAGATGATACCAAATACGCTACTCCCATCGATGACCGCAGATTCCTCAATCGCTCTTGGTATTGTTTGTAGAAATCCTGTCATAATAAACATGCTGATCGGAATTGAGAAGGCAATGTACGGAATAATGAGTGAAAACCAGTTATCGATTAGACCCGCCTTATTGAACAGAATGAATGTCGGCAAAAGTGTTGCATGAATCGGAATAATCATGCCGATCAAGATCGTGTTCATGGCGGCTCCGCGCAATTTCCACTGCATCCTTGTAAGCGCATATCCCATACACAGCGATATGAATGCTGATAGGACAACGGTTACGGTTGTAATCACTAAGCTATTGAAAAAATATCGTGGAACACGACCGTAAGTGAAGGCATTGATATAATTATCCCACTGTGGGTCGGACGGCCATTTCAAGAAACTAGCCCCGAAGAAGTCACCACTCTTAAGTAGTGAAAAATCCAATAGCCAGATGAGAGGGAATAGCTGGAAGAGTGCAAAAGCGCCGGTGATTCCATATAATAGTAACTTTTTCCTCAAATTCATTGTTCATCTCTCCTATATACAGGATCTAGTATTCTCCAACGTCACGTTTCAGCGCTTTGTTCAAGACCACTGTTATGATCAAACAGATAACCACGAATAGAACTGAAATCGCGTTACCATATCCGTATAAGGAGGAAGTAAACGCCGTTTTATAGAGATAGTTACCAAGAAATTGTGTGCTGTCGAACGGTCCACCACCCGTCATCAGGAATACGGTTTCCATCTGCTTTAAGCAGGTGATAACAGCGATTGTGATCGCTACTCGCATCATTGGAGCTAAGAGCGGGATAATGATCTTGGTATATAACGTAAACGATGAGGCACCGTCAATCATACCTGCTTCGTGAATTTCCCTAGGAATAGATTGCAAGCCAGCATAATACAGAAGGAATGCATAACCGAACCCTTGCCACATGACGGTAATAATAATCGCCCAGATCGCCGTGTTCGGATCACCAAGCCAGTCATGCTTTAGTGAATCCAAGCCGATTGCTTCTAGAAATTTATTCAGAAACCCAAAGCTGGGCTGAAAAATCCCTTGCCATAGCTTGGCTACCACAACTACAGAGATGACGGCTGGGATAAAATAAATTGTCCGGAATACCTTCTCCCATCTGCCGGTATGGGTTAATAGAATCCCGATCAGAATAGCGAACGGATGCTGTAATAACACGGTTGCTAAAGCTAGTAGTACTGCATGCCACAACGATCTCCAGAAAATCTCATCATTTATAACATGAATATAGTTATCCAAACCGACAAATTTGTAAGCAGACATGCCGTTCCAATCCGTCGTCCCATAGTATCCGCTCATAACTATCGGTACAAACACCATGAACAGAAACAGTAAGAACCCTGGGGCCACGAGGAGGAATATGGTTTTCTTATTGCCCATTAGCTTATGCATGGTCTCTCCCTCTCTCCGTAAAAAAAGGGCAGCAAGTCATAACCCTCACTACCTCTCCCTTTAGTGTTGAAATTTATTGTTTACGAGCAGCCACAGCAGCTGCATCTAGTTCTTTTGCAAAATCTTCAGGGCTAATTTGTTTAGCTACCAATTTCTGATGTAACGTCATAATGTCTTGTTTGAATTTGTCTGTGGAAGTGTCAGCCACCGGTGTGTTACTTGAAGCTGTCATTCCACCGAAGATACCGATCAGATCCTTCTGAAGATTCGTCTCAGAACCAGTTAGGAACTCATCGAATTTCTGCGCTGGGAAGCCTGCTCCTGCCTGCCATGTCATCTTCGCCCAATTTTCTGGCGTGTAGAAGTATTTCAGAAAGTCAATTGCAGCTTCTGGATGCTCCGTTGTTTTACTAATCGAATACCCGCCACCGAACCATGCTGCTGTATCGGTTGCTTTTGCTAAATCAGAGGCTGGGTATAGTAGAGCGCCCACATTCTCACGGAAGCTAGCTGAGAAATTCTCATCTGTTGCAAGTCCTGCCTCCCAAGATCCCATCATGTACATGGCCGCTTGCTCTTGACCGAACAAGTTGCGGGATGCACCATAGTCAGCTGTCAGGAAGCCATCTGCGAAGCCCTTCGCATCTGCCAAGTCTTTCATATTCTTTGCTGCAGCAACTACTGCCGGATCGTTGAAGGAAGCTTCACCACTCATCGCTTTGTCCATGAAGTTAAAGTCACCAGTTTCCCGTTGCAGCGTATACTCGAACCAGATTGGAAACGGCCAGCCATCCATACCATCGAATGCAATAGGATTTATACCTTTGTCTCTTAGCTGCTTGGAAATCGTTAACAGGTCAGCCGTTGTCGCTGGAGCTGTAATTCCATTGTCAGCAAAAATTTTCTTGTTATAGAAGAGTACGAAGAAGTCCGTTCCGCGTGGAACACCATAAAGCTTACCCTCATCAGTGAATCCATCCATAGCACCTGCTACGAAATTCTTATCAGAGAAATCGGATGGATTTAGTTCCAATAATTTGTCGGCCTCGATAAGTGGATTTATAAATACCGGCTGACCCCAAACCTGCATAATATCAGGCATTGCTGAAGAAGCTCCGTATACTTTTATTTTTGTTTTGTAAGGTTCATCCTGCAATGCCTCTACTTCAATCTTTACGTTCGGGTTTGCTTTCATATAGTTATCGATGATATCTTGTTCAACTTTACCTGCTCCGTTTGCACGGTCAGCTAGAGCTGTGAACAATTTTAATGTGATAGCCTCTGGCTCTACAGGTGTTTCGACTACTTTTTCCTCCGTCGGAGCTTCTTTTACCGGCGGTGCATTGTTCGTTACTTCATTGTTATTATTAGACGAACAAGCCACCAAACTGAATACTAATACTAGTGCGAATAGGATTAATAACCCCTTTTTCATATACCCACCTCATATTCTTTAATTTCAACAATCGCAATCGCTTTGTTGTATCTTCATATTATAGGGGCTCCACTATAAAAATAAGGTATCATATTTATGAAAAGGTTTGCATTTTTTTCGAGTTGCGCAGAAAGCCCCAGTAATTAGACATATGCTGTTATACTGATATCACAATGAAGGAGGGCATCCTTTGATTCGAAAATCCTATTTACATAACGTCTCCCTTCGCAGTAAGCTGATCATCTCGTTCGCACCGATCTTCATATTGACGATCGCTGTAATTGGATACTTTTCCTTTCAGATCGCATCTAGAGAAATCATAGAGAAGGTTGGGGAAGAGCAACAAAACCTTGCGAAGAAAACAACACTGCAATTCGACTACATGGCCCAGAACGTCAAGGATTTTACAGACTACTTGTACATATCCGCTATAGCGGACGACCTATTATCTGAAAATCTTATCCCAATGATAGATGCTAGACGCGACGCTTTCCGTCAATACTCTTCCATAATGGTAACCCACCATTCGTTTCAATCGATGATTGTATATAAACTTGAAGAGGACTCGGTTCCATTCGATCCATTCGCTATCAATCAAACGGGGATCACCAGTGCAATGTCTTATGATAATTTTAGAAAAACAGACTTTTACAAGGAAGTAATGGACCACAAATTTGGCGTTTGGATGTTCCTAGACAAAGACGATAAAGTGTTCATTGGAGATCATCATGATAAGGTCATCTTTCTTAAAGTTCTCAAGAATAGCTCTACCTTTGAGGATATCGGCATATTAGTGCTAGGCATAGATGAGTCAAAATTTAGAGAAACGATCGATTTACCATTTACGGATGAGACGGCCGTCTATTTGGTCGGTAGCGACGGTAGTATCTTCACTTCGTCAGATGAAGCATCGGTCGGTGCAGTTTTTGCGGACTTAAATCAAGAACAAATACAATCTGATCAATGGATTATATCCGAAGACATCTCAGCTGCGAATGGTTGGAAGACGATCATCGTCCAGAAGAAGGACAACCTGCTACACCAAATCAATGATATCCGTTACCTTACGTTGATTATTGCTTTCTTCTGTTTGTTGTTCGGTATCGTCTTAGCAGGTGTAGTTGCGTCAGCACAAATCAAGCCCATTGGCCAATTACTCATCTCAATGAGAGCGTTACAGAAAGGCGACTTTAACCAGAAGGTCACTTTCGCTGGGAAAGACGAAATCGGTCAGCTTGGACACGGCTATAATATTATGGTTCAGCGAATTAAAGAGCTGATTGATGATGTTTATCAATCCAAAATCAAACAACGGGATGCGGAGTTAAAAACTCTGCAGGCTCAGGTTAACCCTCATTTTCTATACAATACGTTGAATACAATTAGCTGGACAGCTGAGCAGAAGGGTCAAACCGAGCTATCGAAAATTGTCTATTCCTTGGCACAGGTGTTCCGCTTGAGCTTGAGTGATGGTAAGGTAGAAATTCTATTGAAGCAAGAAATCGAATTAATCAAGAACTATTTGTTCATTCAGCAAACCCGTTTTCACCCTCGGTTTGATTATGAAATTCACGTCGATCCTAAACTAGATCATACAAGAATCCCCAAGCTACTCATTCAACCATTGATCGAGAATGCTATTATTCATGGGATTGAACCACTGGGTGGTAGTGGATATTTACAAGTCGACATTTCTCGTAATAAAGATAGAATGATCATTCAGGTTATAGATAATGGAGTCGGCATACCCCCAGATAAGCTGATTAGACTTCAAGCGGCACTGCTTGAACCTACGGATTGGATTGTTCCTACTGACGGCCCTGACCTGGAGGAACGACTCGGGTGGGCGCTTCTCAATATTGCAGAGAGGCTTTCTCTACAATACGGACCCCATGCGGCAATTACTCTACAGAGCTTAGAGAATCGAGGCACACAAGTGACACTTGAATTGCCAATCGATAAGGAGGACTTATCATGTTAAAGCTATTGATTGTGGAAGATGAACGAGTGCTTCGTGAAGGGATTCTCAAGCTATTAAATTGGGACATATATGATATAGATACTTGTTTAATCGCAGAGGATGGGGCTCAGGGGTTCGAGCTCATCTTAGAAGAGAAGCCTGATATTGTCATCACCGACATTCGCATGCCGAAGATGGATGGACTAACTATGGTTAAGAATGCCCAGGATCAAGACATGAAATTCGAGACAATCGTCCTCTCAGGTTACTCCGATTTCGTCTATGCGCGAACCGGCATGTCACTCGGAATTAGCGATTATGTGTTAAAGCCATGCTTACCAGAGGATATGGCGAATGCAATTCTAAAAGTCACACAGAAAATCAAGTTAAAGAACAGTGGTGTAGCACATATGGAAAAGCTTCAAACCGATTTGAACCGAAATCTCCCTATCGCAATAGAACAAACATTGGCGAATTGGTGCCAATATTCGGGCAAGCCCTTGGAGGATCGTCGGCAATCGATGTCCGAATTACTGATGAAGCTCGATTACGAATCTATACACGTAGGGGTGCTTATGCTGGAGCTTCAATCCTCCGATATGAAGCTTCCAACAGGGGAAGCGGAATTAATGTTATATGCCGCTGGTAATATCGTCAAAGAAATACTTACTCCTGTGTATTTAGGTAAGCTGGAAACTTTCCGTGATGAGCAGGCCATTGTCTGGGTTGGGAACCTCGGGACTACCATCCAGCAGTTGGATATAGACCATGCCTTGAAGGCAGTTCAGAGTAACTTGACCTTGTATTTGAAGCTTTCATCATCTATTGGAATCGGTCAGCTTACATCAACGATTGACACGCTTCAATCATCTCGCGCCCAAGCCAATAAAGCGTTGGAGGCACGATATTTCCATGGTATTGGTGGCGTATTCTGGTATGATGCACTTCAATCTGCTAAGGATGGATCGGATACGATCTGGAATGACGAGCATATTACACAATTAGAGGCTGAAATCTCCCAAGCTCTTAAAACCAACGAATATGCAAAGGCTCTCGATGGCGTCGAACAATGGCTGGAGCAGATCGGCAAGGCAATCGCAGGAAGTCCTAACGAGGTCAACTTAAAGGCAACAGCATTTATAGTAACTTTAAAGAACATTACCCAACAGAAGACTATAACTTCCTTCCCCTGGAAAGATACGATGATCGATTGGTCCGAGCATTTACCACAAATTCAGACATTTGACGAACTAAGCGCCATTATCAAGAAAATCGTACAGAATATCGTAGAGGCACTAAAAAGCGAAACCGTCCTACATAGGACGGTTCAAACAGCACTAGTCATCATTCATACCAAGTATGCATTAAATTTGACACTTGACCAAGTTGCGAGGGAAACTTATGTCTCCACTAGCTATCTCAGTACATTGTTCAAGCAGGAATTGGGCGTGAATTTCCTCGACTATCTCCATCAATACCGGATTGAACAATCTAAAGTGCTACTTCGAAAAAACTATAAAGTATATGCAGTGGCAAATGAAGTCGGATATCAGGATGAGCGGCACTTCAGCACCACCTTCAAGAAATGGACCGGGCTCACACCCATGCAATATCGGAAGAAGCCCAATTAAATCGTTTGGGCCCACCGGATCAGGATAGCCGCTTGTTCACTTGTTACCTTATTACCGGACAGATCATTTAATTGAGCTATATAAGATTCCATAATGTCCTTCAACGCAGCGATGTCACCTCGATCCGCTGCAGCCTTCGCTTTATCCAGCTTAACGTTGAGCGCATGCTCGATACCGTTCATACCTTTAGCACCAGTCGTCTGTAGAAAAGCGCTCGTTACGGTCATCAAGCTGTCGAACGTTGCCGTCACTGTAAACGTATGGGTAACCGTTGTTTGAAGGCCTGCCATATCCTGCGCAGTAACCGTCACCGAATTCTGACCAGATTCTAATGTGTACGCCTCGACCAGAAGCAGTGGTTGATCGCACGGTGCACCGTATACACCTGAAGTGACATCGGTCGCGCTGCACGTCAGAGTAACCATCTGATCGATCGTGTACGACGTTTCGCCGATGATATTCACCTGTGGCGCCGTTACATCGATCATGACTTCAATCGATTTCGGCTCACCGTTTTTAACAGAACGATACATTATCATATTCGCTCCTTCCTGGTTGAGGGTAACAGGGGCCTCATAGATGGTCCAGTTGGTTCCTCCGTCCAGGCTGTATTGTGCAGTTTCATAGGTCGACAACGTCACCGTAACTGGTGCTGTATACCATCCGTTCAGACCGTCTGGTGCGGGTGGCTCTAGAGATGCCACAAACTTGAATTCCAATCCTTCCAGCGACGCGAGCAGGCTTGCGGCTGCAGCATCAATTTCTGATTGGATTGCATGAACGTCGGTGGAAATCGGCTCCACTTCCATTACGGTTTCCTGAAGATTCGTTATACTTTCTTCCGTATATAGATCCGCGTCTACCGCGGCTGCTTCTTCGAGCAAGACCGAGAGTAAGGTACTATCTAGCTCCTTCTCATAGAATTCAAGCTCAGCAACATTGCTGTTCCCGCTAGGGAAATAATGGCGAAGATAACGGAAAGTATTCTCATTCCCGATCGTAATCGTGTGCCATTCGGCCTTATTCACACCGTTGATGGTATGCAGATCAACAAAGCTTGTGCCATCGTTTGAGCCTTGAATGATGGACCCGTTTATTCGAGTAACAACGTTGCTTCTCGGATAGAACTTGACGCTTCCAACAGCTTTTTCGTTTCCTGTACCTAAGTCGACAAGAATCCAGCTTGGATTAGCCGTGGTATCCGTGAAGGTACTGGTGTTGTTGTCAAATGCCCGCCAACCGTTTAGTTGGGCTGATCCCGCACTGGAATTAGGCCAAACAACCGTTGAGGCTACTACCATCGACTGTGTAACTTCTATTCTCTTCGCAGGGAGAGCACTGGTCGGAACAAGTGAGCCTTCAGCCTGATCAAGCTCATCTGTAAGCTGCACTTTGTCGGCTTCCGGATTGTTCATCTCTGTTTCGATCCGAGACACTTCCTTGATATACAGGTAGTAGCTGCCCTTCGTGTAGTCAGCAGGTGGGAGGACGTTTAGCTTAACCATAAAGTCCACGGTTTGACTGACAGAATACCTCCCGTTGCTAACTGTGAAGATTACAGGATGGCTACCGTAGTCTACATTGCCCGGCGTCCATGTAAATACGCCGCTCGATGCATCGAATACCGCACCTGTCGGTAATTCACTAACACTGTAAACAAGCGGATCGCCCGTCGGATCGGATGCATTCACCTGATAAATGAACGATTGCTTCGCCGTCAATTCCACAGTCGCATCAGACTCAATAACCGGCTGGCCTTTAACCGTGATCTTGATCGTCTTGGATGACGACAACTCACCGGATGTCGCGGTGAAGGTTATCGCATGTACGCCACCCTGTTCCTTACCCGGCGTCCAACCGAAGGTTTGAGTTTCTGCGTTGAAGGAGGCTCCCTCAGGAAGACCTTCAACCCCATAAACGATCTCGGAAGCTGCATTAGTTGCTTGAATCGTAAAAGTCAGTAGATTTTCCGCGAAGACCGTTTTATTACCTATGAAATCAATGATCGGCATTCCCGGAATAAACTTCAGCCCATCCAGTGCGTTCATCAGGTCTGTTGCAGCCGCATCGACTTCTTCCTGGGTTGCATTGACATTGCCCTCTACTGCTGTTGCTGCAGGTACCACCTGCTCAACAGCCTGCAAGCTTTCAGCCGTATAGGTCTCAGCCTCCATAGCCGCAGATGCTTCACCCAGGAGATGGGTAAGCAACGTTCTATCCATACCTCTCTCCAGGAACTCTACCTCTGTAAAGTTGACGAAGCCGTTATGATCATCATAGATTCGGATGTACCGGTAGGACGTCGGATCCGGATTGATAGCAGAATACCATATGAATTCCGTCACGCCCGTAATTTTGTGCAGATCGGTCCAATTCACGCCATCGTTGGAGCCTTTAAAGATGGTGTTATTGGCACGATTCAGAATCGTGGCGCTTCCTTCCCTCGGGAGATAGCGGAAGGTGTCCACTACTTTTTCATTGCCCGCGCCAAAATCTATATCTACCCAGCTAATTGCCGATCTGGTGTGGGTAAGGTTAGTTAGTATTCCGTCGAATATAAACCATCCATTCTGCTCCTCAGAGATATTATCATTATTCCAGAATTTCTCGGAAGCTCTCACCATAGAAGGCTCAACCTGAACCTTCTGCAAATTGGATCTGAACGAAACAAGTAACTCATAAGCGGTGTAAATTTCATTAATCAGCGCTTCCTCGTCAGCTTCAAGCTGTGCCATTGCTTCATTGATGCGATCCAGCTCCTTATGGAACAGGTAAAAGCTGGCCTGTGTATAGTCTGCAGCCTGCAGGCTTTCTGCCTGTTGCATGACAAGCTCGAATGAATCCGCAGATGTGGAAATTATAGTTGAGAACGATTGTACGGAGCCGTCTCCGTGTATTGGCAGAAGCTTATAATATACACTGCCATACCTTAGATTCGTTTCTTGGAATGAAGTGGCCCTTGTCTCTGCCAGCACCAACTCCCAAGCCGAACCGTCTACGGGCTCCAGTGTACCCGGTTCGAATGCCGGATCGCTTAAGCTCGCCGTCTCGTCCGTAGTACGATACACATTGAACCAGGAAGCTAGCTTCGGTTTATTCCAGCTCAGCGTCACCTGATCATTCACCTTTACAAGGAATGGAGAAAGGCTGCCCTGACGCATTTCCGTTACAGCGACCTCGCTGAACTGTGCGTCATCAGAAGCTACAACGCCGGTATAATACGCATACGGCAATAACGTTAACAATTTAGCGACATAATTCCAGGCTGCTCCATCCTTCGATACAAAGGCATACACAAACTGCGAATCATGGTCACGCGCGAGCTTAATGTACGGATACTCTGCAATCGTGTACCCACTCAACTTCGCATTAAGCGGACTGGCCACCTCTTTGGACGTTTGATGGAAGGAGATCCTCGTTCGGTTCTGCAAGACGAGGCTGCCATCCTGATCAGCGCCGAAATAGATGTAGCGCGTATTGGCCGCAAGCTGATCGCGCATCATGAGCCCGCTTACTTCTCCGGCTCCGCTGTCCAGCTTCGTGCTGATCTCGCTGTTTCCGGCTATGACCTGGTTGACAAAATGTAACGAGTCGTTGATATCCCGGTTGTAGATATGATTGTCATCACCCACGCCCAAGCCAGTTCCGTCAACAGCTTGGATCGCGATCGTGGCACCATCGATTGTCGCATTACCGGCCGTCGTGCCGATGCGGTCATCACGCCATACCGGATCGGCAATACCGGATATCGGCGTCATTAAATCAACCTTGGCGCGCCAGGAATCCCAGCCTGACCCGTATTCATTAACCGCAGCTACCTTGTAATAGTAGGTCTTACCATTATCAATCGTCGTATCTTTATAAAAATTACCAGTTACTCCTGTTGCGATTGTCGTATAGTCGCCATTCTCCGTGTCCGAACGTTTAATCGTGTAGGATTGCCCGCCGGACGTCGTCTTCCAGGAGATGCCCACATAACCGTTGCCGGCAAGCGCATTGGCGAAGTCAACATGGAACGGTTTCGGCGCAGCCTCGATATCCGCTGTCAATTTCAATACCATTGCGGATTTAGGTGTTATGGTCACTTTCCCGTTCACAACGGGTACATTCGTTCCTGTCACCAGGTCGAGTACCTCGCTTCCGGAATAATCAGCTGGCAATTCAACCTCGAACGTCTGTTTATTACTATACTCATCGCGAGTTGTATTGAATAGGATGAAGTATTGTCCATATCTAGCTGTCATCAAATCCGTGTAGCCTGAGTAAGGGTTGTCCGCCTCGTAATTATCGCGATTGACTGTGCCCACACCAGGCTGATAAGCCATCGGTGCAATTTCTCCGGCCAGCGCTTGAGGCGCGCCGCTCACGTTACCTGCCTGATCGGACATGAAATCGACATCGACATTAGCCGACCGCATATTATAGTCTTCATATTGGAAGATGTTATTGGTGGCGATTTGCACATTATGGTCATAGTTGTCGTTCATAACATGAATACGACCGTTGCTCACCGCACCGCGGTTTCGTTCAAACAACGAGCCGAACATACGGAAGTCGCCGTCTCTCAGCGAAACATACATATTATCGATATCGACCCATGCGAACCGCTCATAGTTGTCCGGGTTTACTCCGAGCTCGGCAATTTCCTCCGGCTTATAATAATCGAAATCGGTTTGCGGATGGACAACCCCAGCTGCAACACCGCCGAACCGACTGTATTCGGCACGATCTGCTGTAACATATTGGTAGGCATCCTCCAGCAAATAATCGACAGCGCTCATTGATACCGTGGTCCCAAAGCCATGATTGAAAAACTGATGATCCGCAAGCTGCTGCTGCAAATATCCGACTGCCTCTTGTGCATACATCCAGTACTCATCCCACTCCGGGCCGCTGTACCTTTGTTCGTTTTTGGCCATCGTCATTTCCAAGGCTGCATACTGCAACGCCATCTGAGATGCCACTCTCACAGCATAAGCATAAAAACCTGGCATACCCTGATTTCGTTCGTCCGTTACTTGTTCCGCTCTCATAATTCTTTTTCCGTTGTCATCCAAATCCGTATAGCGGACATATCCACGCGCATGCAAGGTTTTCAACGCCAATTTCAAGATTTCGTCATTGATTTCCTCGTCGCCGGCGTGCTCTAACGTTTTGTAGAAATACCCCTTTAGATAGTTGCTCGCCTCTCCATAATTGGCGACATAGGTATTCTCCCTTGTAAGACCTGCCTCCGTTATACCGGTATAATGCTTGCCATAAGGCAAACGTCTGACAACCTTGCCTTCTGAATCCAGCTTGCTCTTGGCCAATCCTTTCCCTACAATCTGGACAAAATCATCCGTAAATACCGCTAGTCCATCGTGATTGAACAGGGAATGGTACAAATCCAGTTCTTCCTCATTCGGGCCGACCAGCACTTCTTCGCCCAAGAACGGTCTGGCTCCCAACGCTTCAAGCAGAATCTCATGGCTACGCTCTTTGCCTTCATAGAATGGCGAACCGATCAGACGAAGCCCTTCATGAGCCTCCCATGCGCCTTCATATGTATAGACGACCTGGTTGTAAATGTAGGACAGTCTTGCGCGAGCAAAGTCGAAGTTCGCTTTCAGCGTACGTTCCCAAGCTTCGCGCCGAGTCAATTCGCCGCCGTTCCAGTCCACGCCCGCAAGCGAGAACTCTCCTGCAACGGTTCCCGTCACAAGCGGTTGATCTAGGAAAGCGTTAAACGCAGCTTCACCATAGATAGAATCGTCTTTAATGAGGTTCTCGATAATATAGAGCCCTTCGCCGAGTGCGCCATAATAGCCGCCCCAATCGCCCTGGTGTCCGCCTCGCAGCACTAGCCTCGTATTTCCGTAATAATCCTTAACATGATTGTCGATCGTCTTGAAAATACGCTCAAGCGCCACCTTTTTTAATTCTGGCGTATGGGCAGGCGACCAATCCTGCTTCAGTACCGTCGCATAATATTTGAGCTCGTCCTGATAGCGGATGATCGATAGCTTCCCACCCGCGCCTGCATCGATCTTGGCTGAGTAATTGTTGAACTTATCGATTTGTCCTTGTGTATACGTGTTAATCAAAGCTAGCTTCTCTGCATCCGTCATATCCGGTGCAAGGATAGAATCCGGAGTCTGATCCTGCTTCAATTTGCTACCTTGCGTTTCTCCTTCTACATTCAAGAATGCCTGAGTATGAGTATAGGCGTTATAGTAGCCTCTGGAATTGGTCTCTATCTTACCCCATACGTTCAGCGTTTTTATCGTGATCTCCACGGTTTCTTTCCCTGCTGTAGATTCCAGCGGGAGCATAATCGTGTTGTAGTAGAAGCGATTGCGCAAAGTCCAGCCCTTATTTATGGCTTCATAATCGCCGTTCCTGACATAACCGACCTGCTCACCGTTAATATTGACCATAGTGCTGCCATTCGAGCCTTCATCCCCGGAGAACTTCATGGTGAAATAGTTTCGGAGGTAAGGATCAACCTTAATCGTAAACGTTAAATCCCCACCCTGCCCTTCGGTCGGCACTCGTGGATTCGATACCCGGGCAGATTCGCCGAATAGACCGGAGATAGCGGTTGTAAAATCCCCTTTGAAATTGTGTGCGCTTTCAGATGTAGCATCACCGAATATGAGCTTATCCAAATAACCATTCTCACTCGCAACCGCGGCTGCTGCATTCTCTTCAGCAAACACCTCCCCTGTTTGCATCAGCAATGATGCCGGCAGCATCAATGCGGCAACCAGTCCAACTACCATAACACGTTTGACCATCGTCTTGAATGGCTTATACAGCCCACCTTTAAAGCTCATCATAAATTGCCCTCCTTCTATCGATTAATGATCTATCGTATATACCTTACTAAAAATGTAAGCGCTTTTTCTATTGTAAAATCATTCGAATTGCTAATAAATCTTTCAAAAAAAAACGTGAAGTGTAGTACGATTAAATGCAAAACAGACCTATATCCAAATTAAAGGATAAGGTCCTACCGTCCAATTCTCCTTTTAGTTAGTAAAAAGCTGGAGCATTGTTACTTGCTCCAGCCACCTATCTTGATACTGAATGATAAGAAGTATTATTTATTGCGCTCATTATAAATTTGGTTAGCTTCATCTGTTACTTCTTGCCCACCAGATCGTAACCAATCTTCCTTGAACTTATCAAAATCCTTATCTGTATTTGACTCACCAGTAATGGCTTTAATTAAATAAGTGTCTTGCAATGTTGTTAAATTACCCCAATAGCTATTCTTGCTTTTCATTGCGACTGGGCCTAATACGTCAAGCAATGGAGTAACTCCAGTCATAATACTCTCTCTTAATTTTATCATTTCAGGGCTGATCGTATGCTTTTGCTTCGATATGTCAATGTGGGTAAGTGGATTATAGAAGCTACCATAGCCTAATTTAGGTGCAGCAACGCTTTCATCCGTATTTGCAACGATAAAGTCACCATCCATCTCGTAACTAACACCTAATTCACCAGCTACTGTTAATAACCAGCCTTCTAGATCTGTAGATACCCAATCCAAGATCTCATAAATTTTTTGCCGTTTCTTATCGTCATCTGCCACTTGATAACCTAATAAGACTGGTGCCTGACGTGCTCCATAAGCAAAAGCATATGAATCACCATTTGGTCCTATAAGAGGCTTGCCTGGTGTATTTATTTGTCCCAACTCCAGAGCAGGTGCAGTCACATAGCCAGACAATGGATTGAAGTTGCCCCAACCTGAATTATCAACCATACCGATTCTTTGATTAGCGAAATCTTCACTCAGCTCTTTATTATCTTTTGTAATAAATTCAGGATCGATGAGGCCATCCTTGTACCACTTGTTGAGCAACTTTAGTGCTGTACGCGTTTCTTCCGTGATGGCTCCATACACAACTTTTCCTTCATTATCCAGCTTAAACTGGTACGGGGAGACAGCATGCGCTGTGAATACAGACGTGAACATCTGAATAGGAAGCTTTCCTCTTGCTGACATGCCATAAGTGTCCTTCTTACCATCCTTATCCGGATCGCCATTTGTAAATTTTGACAGGACATCTTCAAGTTCTACAAGCGTCTCTGGCGGCTTGTTATAGCCAATAGCTTCTAACCAACCTTTATTATAGCCTGGAATAAACCCATCATTTCCTGGTGGCCAAAACTTCGGGATTCCCCAGTCTTTCCCATTAATTGAACCAACATTCCATGCATCTGGGTCAATCGTATTTAACGCTGCCGTATAGTTCGGCATATAGGTTGCTATTTCAGCACGATCTACGTTAGCGATGATCTTCTGTTCTGCCCAAACTGCCATGTCCGCTTCATTGGCATCAATAGGGAAAATATCAGGAATTTCATCGGATGCAAGGAACACTGAGAACTGCTCTTTCCAGCCCCATCTTTCCAGCTTTATGTTCGTAATCTTAACATTGAATCGTTTTTCAATCTCAGTCTGTACATAGTTACCATCTTCTTCAGGCGCATTAAAGTTGTTAGCCCAGACAATCTCTATAGTCTCTTCGACCTCTTTAATAGGCTCCTCCGTCTGGGTTTCACTCTTAGGTGGTACCACAGCATTGTTCGCTGCTTCTTTATTATCCCCACCACAAGCACTTACAATTAGTACCATTGTTAGTATGATGGCCACTAGCGACATCCATTTTCTTTTACCGTGTTTCATCTTTGTTCTTCCTCCCTTTAGTTCTATTCATTGTATTTAGACAGCATACTTATGTAAAGCACGCTGTTAAACCCACAGTCATTACTATCCCTTCAGAGATCCTACGATAATACCTTTAACAAAAAAGCGTTGAAGAAATGGATAGACAATTAATATAGGCAGCGCAGTAAACATAATAATTGCCGCTTTTACTGTTTCCGGGGCTTGCTCAGCAGTCGGGACAGGCATCATCGGGTCTCCCGTATTAGTGATAACAAGCCTTCTTAAGAGCAGCTGCACGGTAATCTTTGTTTTGTCTTGCATATACATCAAGGCATCAAACCAGGCGTTCCAATGCCCCACCGCACTCCAGAGAGCAAGTGTCGCTAATACGGGCATCGACAATGGCACAATGATTGTAAAGAGAATACGAATATCATTGGCACCATCAATCTTAGCCGAATCCTCCAGCTCCACTGGAATACCCATGAAAAAGTTACGAAGTATGAGCAGTGAGAACGTGCTGAATAATCCTGGAACGACATATACCCAAATTGAATTAATCAATCCTAAGGACTTAATCAACAAGTACGTTGGAATAAGTCCACCACCAAAGAACATCGTAATCACAATAATCATCGTATATAACCCGCGATGGGGGAGGTATTTCCGTGAAAGCGGATATGCAGCCATTGACAGGAGTGTAAGTGTCAATATAGTGCCCACAATGGTCCTAAAAGCGGTAACCCCAAGTGCCCTCCACACAGATTCAGTTGACAACACACGCTCCCAAGCAAAGAATGATACTTCTCTAGGAAAGAAATGAACACCTGGACGCAATGCTTCTGCTGGGGTACTAAGTGAAATGGATAAGACATGCATAAAGGGATAAACCATTACTATACTTAAACCTGTGATGAAAATAAGTAAGAATACCTGAAATACTTTTTCGCCATTCGATTGCTGCAATTTAGCTCACATGCCTTTCGGATTTTTATAGTCAATAAAGACCTTCCTGCCCCATTTTTTTGACAATTATATTAGTAGTCAGTACAAGCATGAGTCCAACTACGTTCTTGAACAATCCAACTGCTGTGGTCAAACTAAATTGAAATTCCTCCAGCCCTATTCTATACACATAAGTATCAAGGATGTCGGCAGTTCCATATACAGCTGGTGAATACAAGGTTAGAATTTGATCGAAGCCTGCATCCAATACCCCACCAGCCCGTAGAATGAGTAATATAGAGATAACCGGCAGCATGGACGGGATCGTTATATACAAAGTTTGCTTCCATCGATTTGCACCATCAATAACTGCAGCCTCATACATTTGTGAATCAATGCTGGCAATGGTAGCCAAATAAATAATGGTCCCCCACCCAATTTCCTTCCAAATAGCTGATATAACGAGCGTAAATCGAAAGTACTTATCGGACCCTAGAAAATAAACGGGATCAATACCGACTAGCTCTAGAATATAATTGACGACACCAGTACTCGGTGATAGGAGCGTCAGCATAATTCCACCAATAACAATCCAAGATAAAAAGTGGGGTAAATAAGAAATGGACTGCGCAATTTTCTTGAAAAAGGAAAAGCGTATCTCGTTAAACAACAACGCCAATATAATGGGAGCTGGAAAACCGAATACAATGTGATAAAAGCTAATAATAATCGTGTTCTTCATGATCATCCAAAAATGAGGCGAAGCAGTAAACAAATATTCAAAGTGCTTAAGACCCACCCACGGGCTGTTCCATATACCCTCGCGAATATAAAAATCTTTAAAAGCTAATTGAATGCCGTACATCGGTCCATAGGCAAATATGGCATACCAAACAAGTGCAGGTACTAGTAATAACAATAAATGCTTATTTTTCTTATAATCACGCCAAGTTGATCCCTTTCTTGTTTGACTCACAATCGGTGACCCCTTTCTCTTATATGAACTTACAAAACAACGACACGTTACCTCTGTTCAAATATTAGAATAGGTCATTGTAAGCGCTTTTTCTATTGTAAATTCATCGAAATCATTGTGAATTTTTATTATTATCATTGCAATTTTAATTATAATAAAACAGCAACTGGTTGCAGTTGCTGTTTCAGAGTTATCCTTTAATTTTCAACTAATTCTCTACAATTCACATTTCGGTATTGACCAGGTGTGACACCAAAGCGAGCCTTAAATTTATTATGAAAATACTGAGGATTTCGATAACCAACCTTATAGGCGATTTCAGAGGCTGTGAGATGAGGTTCTTCGCAGAGCAGATGTCCTGCTTTGTCTAGTCGTGCTTTTGTTACATATTCAGTGAACGATTGTCCCATTACCTCACCGAACAAGGTAGAGATATAAGTTGGAGCGAGAAGGGCGACATCCGATAAAACATTTAACGAAAGATCTTCCTGTAAATGCTCATCGATATAGGTTTTTAATTTAAAGATAACTTCCGCATGCGCATGACTGCCTGAATCTCGTACGTGTATGGCGATCCGCTCAGATAGATCCCGAATGACCCTAATCGTTTCCGTCAATGTAGCTTTCTTAAATTCATCAAACACACTTGAGGTTGGAACCAGCTTCTCGATCTTTAAATCAATCACGATCTGATATAAAGTGGAATACAATTGCAACAGTGCCAATTCCACAACTTCTAGCTTTAGTTTCTGTTTCTTCAGAACCCCGTTGAATTCATCGATAAAGCGATTTGCCCCATCCACATTTCCGGCCTTCAACACATTAATATAAGAGTCAAATGAGAATATTTCTGGCATTGAACTGAATGTAGAGATTTCCGAATGTAATACAATAGCCTCGGGTCCATACAAAAAGTGATAGCGAGAGGCTTGCTCTGCAGCTTGATAAGAAAGTGGAATACCTTGTGTGGTTTGAGCCGTCAAACCTATTGCAACACCAAAGCGTATTTCATCACGAAACACCTGCTGCATCCAGCGCAAATATGCAACAATCCTCTCCTCTTCAGCTTCACTAGTTGAACTAATGAAGTAAATAATTGCGAGCTCCTGCGGATTCATTACTACGAACTCGCAAAGATCTGTCTGATTTCCGCTTCCAAAGCGCTGCTTAAAAACCTGATACTTCCCATGGACAATTTGGATACGGGCAACCATATAACTGCATTCTTGAGGTAATCGATCCATGATTTCGGATTCAAGACTAGCACCTAATACTAGGTTTTTCATATTATTCTTTTCGGCCAAAGACTCAAGATTGATTATCTTCTGACCCATGAATTTCAAGGAATTGCTTATGATTGTGTATTCGTTGGAATGAGAATTTCCCAGATTAGATAGATCATGGTTACGAATCGGCTGCACAAGCTGTAATAGCTTTCTCATTGGAATATAAAAACGCTTTGAAATAATGTAGGAAATCAGGATACCTAACAAAAGCACCAAGCTGCATGTTATAAATATTTTGGTTTTAAATTGTTCTGACGATAAGATGAATGAATCATTCGGTCTAACCATTGCGTAGAGCCAGCCATTCTTAGATAACGATCCATCTAGATGTGACAAAATTAATTTATTATAATTTTCATCAGCGATCTTCTTAAAGGTCTCTTTAGAGCTAATTGCGCTTTTGAGCAGCTGAATGTCATCCGACTTAACATCAGTGGAATTGATTAATAATTCACCACTTGAATCAAATATATAAAACCTCTCTAGAGGCGAGCTGATAATTTGGGCCATCGCTTGGTCAATATAATCCACTTCAACATCCACAATAAGATAGCCTCTAGGTAAGGAGATTTTAGAAGTGTAGGGTAGTTTTACAACATATGTTAGTACATCTTCACCAGTTGATAACGTTCGTCTCATCCACTTGTTCGTAATTGTTTGTTCTAGCCCCATTATGAAAGCTGCTTCTCCTGAGTTCTCCGTCAACATATAAAATCTATTGTTATCTACAACAAAATTCCTAGCCTCAAAATAAGCTGTTATCTGAAAAGCACCTTCAGTCGATTTTTTTAAAAGCTCAAGATCATTAACAACAGCTAAAATCCGGCTAGCACTCCCCTCCCATCCTCTGCTCAGCAAGAAATTAATGTCAGAATTACTCTGAAGAATTGTAGTAGATAATGCCTTCTTCTCCAGTTTATCCTCAATTATTCTGAGTAGTGATTGCTCTACATAATCCATGGCTGCAACAAGTCTGAATTGACTCTCCCTTGTGATTTCATCGGTCATTAAACGATTGGCTTGTGAATACAAATAGCCACCCACAGTACCTAACAGGATAACAGTTAAGACCGTAAATGAAATGATAAGACGAGTAAAAAAGGTAGCTCTATATTTAGGTAACATTTTCATGAGAGGTCCCCCCCAGAGAACTTATTTGGCAGCGCTTTCATTAAGTCGTTCGCTATTAATAGTAATATCAATTCTAACAAAATATAAATGGTCCATCTATTGTAATTTCATTCAAATTGATCATATTTCTTTTAATTAGAGGTTAACCAGTAAAATCCCGGACTGACCCATCCGGGATTTTACGTTATTTTTGATACATAGTCGCTGAGATGCCTTATCTAAATTAGCATTTACTGATACTCCACCTTAGACCCAAGCGGTACCACGTGAATCCACGTTTTCCCTGGTACTAGCTCAACCTCTTTATCATCGATAAAAGCACGAATCATTCCGTCCTTACTCTCCCACGTTATATCGCGAAGCTGCCCACGTTGAATGATATAACCTTCACCAGGACCGATCACATCCACAGCACGACGACCGGCATTATCGAGCACCTTATGCTTACTGAAGGCAATGATAATATTATCCGCCGTTAACTGGGTATCGGTAGACTTATCCGTGTGTAGCTCGCCAAGCATGATTCTATTATATTTATTATTCGAAGCATCATAGGTGTAGCCAACCTCATAACCCTGAATATAAGGTATGGTGATCGATGCTGCAGGCTTTCCTGTAATAACGGGAATTTCATTCTCTGGATAGAAGGTTAGTGAAGGGTCTGTCCATTCCTCTCGAAACTTCTTCTTCAGAGCTCCTTCACGAATGAGTGCGGTGCTAGAATACAGATTATGTGGCATCTTACGACTCTTATCGCGCCAATAGTAAGCATCATCACCATAAACCTGGTCGAAATGAGCAACCTTCTTTGCTACAATCATATTCATCGCGTCTTGACTCCAGCCCGCATGAACGACCAAGGCATCCAAGCCATGACCCAATTGTACAAAATAAGGCCGAATACTTCGAACAGGTCCAATGACCTCGGCTTCCTGGCTCTGGTAAACAGCGACGAATCTAGTAATTTCACCCTCTGCTAGAATCTCGAAAACGATATCAGCAAGATGAAGACCATCCTGAGGTCTGGCCTGCTTCTGATTCTCAACCATATACATCATTGGACGTGATTTAATCTCTACATCGCTGCCTAATCCAGTTAGCGGATAAATGAATGGTTTTATGGGTTCATCTGGGATATCTTCTTCCACAGTTTCTTCGATTAATTGTTCTACTGTAGGTACGGGTGGCACATTGATAACCAATTGTTCATCCTTACCTAAATTCGAAAAAATAATAATGATAGCAATTACCATGACGATGGCTATACCAATGCCAGCAAGACGTCTGCGATTTTTCTTCTTCTCCGATATGAGCTTCGTTCGTTTTAGCATCAAGCGTCCCCACAATCCCCTCGTTAAGTTATACCTTGTCCCATTTTACCATAAAGCTGTAAGCCATAGTTGGTCAATTCCAGATTCTGAATGAGCGATAATCCCTGGAAATTTGGATATCCTAAAGCAGACCAGAAGGAGGGAACATCATGATCGCAATCTATGGCTACTGCTGTACGCATTGGCATTCATTATTCTTAATTATTGGTATTATCGCTTCGATCTGGCTCGTTTATCGAAATTACGATAAGCTTAAGATTGGAGGAAGTTAGGATGTGATTAAGAAGCTACTTTCTCTGTTTCACCATACTCCACTCCGAAGGTTTCAACCGTCATCGTCTTAATGACTTGATTTTCTACAGGTCTGTCTTGTGCTCCTGTCTGTACATCCGCTACGGCATCGACTCCCTCAATCCCTTTAATCACCATACCGAATGCGGCATATTCACTGTCTAGGAAGGGAGAATGTGCGTGCATAATGAAGAATTGAGAGCCAGCAGAATCTGGGTGCCCAGAGCGTGCCATCGAGATCACGCCTCTGTCATGAGTAAGATCATTAGCGAAATTGTTATTCGAAAACTCTCCCTTTATCCCATAACCGGGTCCACCCATACCCGTTCCATCCGGATCTCCGCCTTGAATCATGAACCCCGGTATAACGCGGTGGAAGATCAATCCATCATAAAAACCGCTACTCACCAAATTCACAAAATTAGTAACGGTGTTCGGAGCGACATCTGGATATAATTCGATCTCCATTATAGCTCCGCTTTCCATTTCTAATGTAACAATTGGATTGCCCTCTTTACCAGCATAGGGATTTGTTTCTTCAACAGCCTCAGTCGCGCCATCATTTGTACTATTCGTTTTTTCTTCCGCTTCATTCGTTGTTTGGCTAGCCGATTCATTCTTACTATTATTTATTTTTGTTTTGTCTGCATCAGCAGTCTGGGCACAGCCCGTCGTTACCATAATTATCAACAACGCCACTGCTAGTCCTATCAAGCTTAACTTCGTTCGTTTCATCATCATTTCGCTCCTTTATTTTCAAATCCTTTCACTATGATAGGATAAATCACCGTTCACAGCAAGCTTGTATATCGAATAATAAGAAAAACCGCTAATAACATCATGCCCTAAACCTTTATCTGGCTGCGGTGTAAAAAAAGCTGCCTTCCTCACATACTGCGAGAAAAGCAACTCTTATGGTTAGATAGTTATATCCTATTGTATCCTAGTCGTCAGACAGAATTCCAAGAAAACGTAAGATGTAAAGGAACAAATTGATGAAGCTTAGATACAAGCTTAATGTAGCTAATGGAATCATTTTGTCATCTAGACCTTGTCGGTATTGCGAGATCTCGTAGATGATCAATCCGGAGAAAATCATAATTCCTCCAAAAGCAATCAATAGACCGAACATTCCACCAAAGCTTCCCGTGAAGATCTGAATAACACCAAGTCCGATTAGCGCAATAAGACCCGTCATTAGAATTCCGCGAAGAAAAGTGAAATCACGCTTGGAGTAATAACCATACAGTGTCAAACCTGCGAACATAGCAACGGTAATAATGAATGCTTGTAATACCATCGATGCGCCATGTTGACCTGCGTAATTAGCAACAACCGGATAAATCGTTATACCACTAATGAAGGTGAAGGCAAATACGAACGGATATCCAATCGCCTTACCTCTACGTTGAAGGACGAATGCTGCGATCAGCATACCCAGCTCAATGAAGATTAAGGGTAAGAATACGGCTGGAGGTAACGTGCTACCTAACGCTGTACCTAAGAATGAAATTAGCACTGAGAATGTAAACATGCGCATTAACTTATTGAATGACTCATTATAAGTTGCGACTTCTCCAACATATGTCTTTTGTTGCGTATCCATTCGATTGATCAACCTCCTGTGTAATTCGTTCAAACATCATTGTATCATATCCTATTCATACCGCAAACAAGCTATGCATGATAACTTTAGAAACTCCGCTAATTATGAAAGAAGTGCCTTCTGCGCAATATCCGTACGGTAATGCTTGCCCTCATATTGAATACGCTCAATATCTGCATAGGCTTTCTCTCGAGCCTCCGCGATATCACGTCCAAGCGCTGTTACACCTAACAGGCGGCCACCATTCGTAACAACCTTACCATCCTCCAAGGCTGTGCCCGCATGGAATACCATCGATTGTTGCACATCGGTTAGTCCATCGATCGGTAAACCCTTCGAATAAGGACCCGGATACCCACCAGAAGCAAGCACCACACAAACAGCAGCCTCATCACTCCAGCTAATATCCATTTCATTCAACCGACCATTAACCGTAGCGAGGAAAATATCTAGTAAATCCGTTTGTAATCTTGGCAGGACAACCTGTGTTTCAGGATCACCAAAGCGACAGTTAAACTCGATCGTCTTCGGACCATCCTTAGTAATCATCAGCCCTGCATAGAGTACACCTCGGAATAATCGGCCTTCCTTCACCATGGCACGAGCCGTGGGCTTAAGAATCGTCTCAATCGCCTCATCTACAATAGATTGCGCGATATGTGGAACGGGAGAATAAGTGCCCATCCCGCCTGTATTCGGTCCCAGATCATTATCGAACACTGGTTTATGATCCTGTGATGGTACCATGGGTCGAACGGTTTCCCCATCGACGAAGGCTAGGATGGACATCTCCTGACCCTGTAGGAATTCCTCAATAACAACCTGACTTCCCGCTTCACCGAACACCTTGTCTACCATTATCTCACGCAGTGCTTTGTCCGCTTCCTCTAACGTCTGAGCAACCGTTACTCCCTTGCCCGCAGCCAAACCATCTGCTTTTATCACAATAGGTGCTTGCTGTGAGAATAAGTAATCACGCGCCGTTTCATAAGTATCGAAAGCCTCATAAGCCGCAGTGGGGATGCTGTAATCCTTCATGAGCTGCTTGCAGAACACCTTACTTCCCTCAATAATTGCCGCGTTCTTACGTGGACCGAACGTAGGAATGCCTATGGATTCGAAGTAATCTACTGCGCCATTGAACAAGGGATCCTCAGGACCAACAATAATCAGATTAATATCATAATCCAGCGCGATACGTCCAAGCTCCTCGAACCTATTCTCATCTATAGGCAAGCACTCAGCGAGCTCCGCAATTCCTGCATTACCCGGCGCACAATAAATTTCCTTTACAGCCGGACTCTTCTGCAATGCCCAGATAATCGCATGCTCCCGACCACCTCTACCAACAACAAGAATACGCATAATTAACTTTCCCCTCTCGCAAAATAAATCATCAACTAATGTCTGAAATGACGAGCTCCCGTGAATACCATAGCGATTCCATATTGGTTAGCCATATCAATGGACTCCTGATCCTTAATAGATCCGCCTGGTTGAATGACTGCAGTAATTCCTGCCTTAGCAGCAAGCTCTAGTGTATCTCCCATTGGGAAGAATGCATCAGATGCTAGTGCACTGCCCTTTGCACGCTCACCGGCTTGCTCGATGGCAATCTTAGCAGCGCCAACGCGATTCATCTGCCCAGCACCAACACCAACCGTCATGCTGTTATTCGCTAATACGATGGCATTAGACTTCACATGCTTCACAACCTTCCAGCTGAATAACAGCTGCTTTAGCTCTTCCTCAGTTGGGGCACGCTTGGTGACAACCTTTAGCTCATCTGGGTCAAGCTGGAGCTTGTCGCTTTCTTGCACAAGCATACCACCCTCGACGGATGTGACCAGGAAGCTCGAGCTTGCTAATTCCTTGTAGCCTCCTGTGGTAGCCACAGATTCAAAGTTACCGAGGCTGAGTAAGCGAATATTCTTCTTCTTCGTTAAGATTTCAATTGCTTCCTGTGTAAAGTCTGGTGCCATAACAATCTCGAGGAATATATCACTTAACAACAGTGCCGTCTCCTCACCGATCATACGATTAGCTACAACTATCCCACCGAAGATGGATGTTGGATCCGCTTCGTAGGCTTTGACGAAAGCCTCGTGTATGTTCTCTCCGATACCAACACCGCATGGATTCATATGCTTAACAGCAACGACGGCAGGCTCAGTGAATTCTTTTACAATTTGAAGTGCAGCATTCGCATCGTTAATATTGTTGTAGGATAGCTCCTTGCCATGAATCTGTTTAGCTGTAGTGATATTGCCCGCCGGAGCAAGTGGCTTGCGGTAATAGGCTGCTCGTTGATGCGGGTTTTCACCGTAGCGAAGGTCCTGCATTTTCTCATAGGTTACGGTGTAGCGCTCTGGAAGTGGATCACCTAACTGCTGAGCGAGGTAATCTGCAATAAGTGCATCATAAGCGCCGGTATGGCGGAAAACCTTACCAGCCAGGCGTTTACGGGTTTCGAGAGTCGTGTCGCCACCCTCTTTCATCTCTTCAAGCACCTGAGCGTAGTCGGATGCATCCACAATAACGGTGACGAATGCATGGTTTTTCGCCGCGGAGCGAAGCATGGTTGGCCCACCAATATCGATGTTCTCTATCGCATCCTCGTATTCCACATTCGTCTTGGCGATGGTTTCTTGGAATGGATACAGATTTACAATAACTAAATCAATGTAATCCAAATTCAGCTTCTCCATCTGCTCTTGATGCTCTTTACTATCACGGATTGCGAGTAATCCACTATGAACAGCAGGATGAAGCGTCTTAACGCGACCGTCCAGAATTTCTGGGAATCCAGTTACCTCAGAGATACCCGTAACCGCAACACCGCTTTTCTCGAGAAGTGCATGTGTGCCCCCTGTAGATATAAGCTGCACGCCTTGCTTCACCAGCTCAGCAGCAAATTCAACAATACCCGTCTTGTCAGACACACTAATTAACGCACGCTTAATTGCCAATGTTATTCCTCCTAATTAATGAATTTCTGTACCGAACCCAATTATATTTCTACAGCCAGATTTCTGCACTCAGGTTACTCTATAAGACGCTTTCGACGTGCTACAGCTTGGTTTCTGCACCCGAGTTACTTCATTACGCTGCAGTTGTCGCTATAATACTCATGAATTTCGCTATTTTAAGTAACTTTACAGGTCACAGATCACTTAGCCCTCAATCACTGTGCGGTTGCCCACGATGCGGACGCGCCCATCGCGGATCCAGCGGATCGCTTCGGGGTACAGTTTGTGCTCGACCGCATGGATGCGAGCAGCCAAGCTGTCTTCCGTGTCATTGCTCTCAATGACAACAGCCTGCTGCGCGATGATTGGACCTGCGTCCATCTCGAGTGAGACATAGTGCACGGTGACCCCAGTCACCTTAGCTCCATATGCTAGGGCATCGGTAATACCATGTGCGCCCTTGAATGAAGGCAGCAGCGCTGGATGAATATTAATCATTCGGCCGAAGAATGGTTCAACCAGCACATTCGTTACCAATCGCATATAGCCTGCCATGACAATTAGGTCTATGCCTCTACGCTGCAGTTCAATGACAATCTCCTGTTCATAGGCTTCACGGGAGGCATATTCCTTTGGTCGAAAAACCCAAGTATCTATCCCCGCCAGCTCAGCACGCTCAATAGCTTTAGCCTGTGGTCGATCACAAACGAGCAGCTCAAGCGTGACATCCAATTCCCCTGCTGCAACACGATCAATGAGCACTTGTAAATTGGATCCCCCACCTGAAGCGAATACAGCGATACGAAAAGGTGATTTTGGTGATTTCTGTGGTTGCGAAGTTTTATCCGATTCCTCGGAATGTTCCTGTCCCGGCATCCCCGATTCCCCAATTTGCTCCATTAAACTACAGCTCCTTGAAACGTTACAACGCTTGTGCCCTCGGTAACTTGGCCAATTCGATACGCTTCCTCACCAAGCACTGCTGCAACCTTCAAGGTTTCTTCAGCTTGCTCTGGAGAAACAACGATAACCATACCTATACCCATATTGAACGTACGGAACATATCATTGTTCGTGATTCCGCCCTTGCTCTGTAGCAGGTCGAATATGGGTAATATCGGCCATGTTCCATAGTCGATCTCCACATTCACAGTATCAGGAAGCACACGTGGAATATTCTCGATGAACCCACCACCTGTAATGTGAACAAGCCCCTTGAGCGTAACCTTGTTCATGAGCTCTAATATCGTTTTTACATAGATCTTCGTAGGTGTTAATAGTACATCACCCAATACAGCATCTAGAACATCCACGCGATCTGTAAGCTTATAACCTGACTTTTCTAGCAGTAGCTTACGTACCAAAGAGAATCCATTACTATGAATGCCGCTTGAGGCAAGACCAATGACTACGTCTCCATCCTTTATCTTCGAGCCGTCGATAATATTCTTCTTATCTACAATTCCGACCGAGAAGCCAGCGATATCATATTCGCCTTCACTATACATGCCCGGCATTTCAGCCGTTTCTCCGCCAATTAATGCACAGCCTGATTGCACACAGCCCTCGGCGATGCCTGCGACGATTGCTTCTATTTTCTCCGGAATGACTTTGTCACAAGCGAGGTAATCGAGGAAGAATAACGGCTCAGCACCAGACACCACAATATCGTTCACACACATGGCTACGGCATCAATCCCAATCGTATCATGCTTGTCCATGGCAAAAGCCAATTTCAGCTTCGTCCCCACACCATCGGTTCCGGATACAAGGATTGGCTCCTCATATTTATCTTTGTCCAGTCCGAACAAGCCGCCGAATCCACCAATTCCCGACAAAACCTCTGGACGGTATGTGCGCTTCACGTGTTTCTTCATAAGCTCTACTGCTTCATTACCAGCCGCGATATCGACTCCCGCTTCTTTATAAGCATCCGACAACATGATCACTCCTTAAATTTGATTTCCCACCCATTCCTGCTAACGTAGAGGTCTTTGGGTACTCTATTTCACTTTTCTCGCTCATTCCCGCTACCGTAGAGGTCTTTGGGTACTCTATTTCACTTTCCACACCCATTCCCGCTACCGTAGAGGTCTTTGGGTACTCTATTTCACTTTTCTCACTCATTCCTGCTACCGTAGAGGTCTTTGGGTACTCTATTTCACTCTTTCGCACACATTCCTGCTACCGTAAAGGTCTTTGGGTACTCTATTTGACTTTTCTCGCTCATTCCCGCTACCGTAGAGGTCTTTGGGTACTCTATTTTACTTTTCTCACTCATTCCCGCTACCGTAGAGGTCTTTGGGTACTCTATTTTACTTTTCTCACTCATTCCCACTACCGTAGAGGTCTTTGAGTACTCTATTTCACTTTTCTCGCTCATTCCCGCTACCGTAAAGGTCTTTGGGTACTCTATTTCACTTTTCTCGCTCATTCCTGCTACCGTAGAGGTCTTTGGGTACTCTATTTTACTTTTCTCACTCATTCCCGCTAACGTAGAGGTCTTTGGGTACTCTATTTTACTTTTCTCACTCATTCCCACTTCCGTAGAGGTCTTTGAGTACTCTATTTTACTTTTTGCACTCATTCCTGCTACCGTAGAGGTCTTTGGGTACTCTATTTTACGTATTATTCGTTACTTTCTCGCCTTTTTTCACTTGTGCAGAGCCTGTGATGTCGGTTGGATAATCATGGTCGAAGCATGCGGTACATAAGCCGCGATTATACTCAGCCGACACACTGCCAACACTCTCCTGTAAGCCACTCTTACTTAGAAAATATAAGGAATCCGCATTAATCTTCTGACGAATTTCCTCCACTGAGTTCATAGCTGCGATTAGCTCTGTTCTGCTCGGTGTGTCAATGCCATAGAAGCAGGAATTCATAAATGGCGGTGAGCTTATACGCACATGCACCTCTGTAGCGCCCGCTTCCCTCAACATGTTCACGATTCGTAGCGAGGTTGTCCCTCGAACAATGGAATCATCAATCATTACCACACGCTTGCCTTCAACGACCTTACGTACCGCTGATAGCTTCATCTTCACGCCCTGCTCACGCAGCTCTTGACTCGGTAGAATAAACGTACGTCCCGTGTATCGATTCTTGATAAGACCAAGCTCATACGGAATGCCAGTTTGTTCAGCAAACCCAATCGCAGCCGATATACTCGAATCTGGAACGCCTGTGACAATGTCAGCATCCACGAACGCTTCCATAGCAAGCTGTCGCCCCATACGCTTACGTGCCGTATGCACATTAATCTCATCAATATCACTATCAGGTCTAGCAAAATATATATATTCCATCGAACAGACAGCCTTCTTCTCAGCAACAGCAAATCGCTCAGAATGAAGTCCCTGCTCGTCAAGTATAACAATTTCTCCAGGAGCGATATCGCGAACGTAAGCGGCTCCAACCGTATCGAATGCACATGTCTCTGAGGCGAACAAGTAGCTGCTGCCTAGCTTACCCATCACTAAAGGTCTAAGACCATTCGGATCTAATGCAGCGATTAACTTATCCTTCGTCGTGATCAGGAAGGCATAGCCACCAACGAGTTGATTCAACGCATCCTTCACAGCGTCAACGATATTGTCATGCTCTGAACGAGCAATGAGGTGCGCTAATACCTCTGTATCACTAGAGGTTTGGAATATAGAGCCCATCCGCTCTAGATTTTTCTTAATCTCTGGTGCGTTTACGATATTGCCGTTAGTTGCAATCGCAAGATCACCCTCGCGATACTTGAATACGAGCGGCTGTGCATTACCAAGCTTACTCTCACCGGAGGTTGAGTAACGAACATGCGCGATTGCATTGTGGCCGTTCAAATTCTTCATCACTTCTGGATTGAATACTTCCTTAGCCAGGCCCATTCCACGATGGTAGCTGAAGTCCTTCCCATCTGAAGTGCAGATACCTGCACTTTCCTGTCCACGATGCTGTAGGGCATGTAAACCGTAGTAACATAAAGAAGCGGCCTCGGAGTGACCGAACACTCCGAATACACCGCATTCTTCCTTAAGCTTATCGAAGAAATCCTCGGAAAAGCTGCCTTCGTTATAGAAATCACCCGTCCAAAACTTTGATTCATTTATCCCATGTAACATGGAATCGCATCCTTCCAGATCTTCTCTAGCTGCTCAACTGCTGTCTGAATAACGGCTGTATCATTTACCTTAATCGTAAGATGGCGACCTTTCACTTGACCAATCGTCTGATGAGGAACACCCTTCACGGCAAACCATTCACTCACTTGTGCTGCCTTAGCTGGTTTAACGGATATGATCACACGAGATTGGCTCTCGCTGAATAATGCAATGTCATTGCGTAACTCTGTGGAGATCGTTACATCAGCGCCAAGCTCTCCGCTAATACAGGATTCGGTTATGGCTACGGCAATTCCACCCTCGGATAAATCATGAGCTGAAGCGATCCAGCCCTTACGGATAGCGCCTAACAACGCTTCCTGCATGTTTGCTTCCACATCTAAGTCAATCGTCGGTGGGCGACCCTCTGTTACACCGTGAACGATATATTGGAATTCACTACCGCCTAGCTCAGCCCTCGTCTCACCCAGAAGGATAATCGTATCTCCCTCTGCCTTAAAGCCCTGTGTAGTTATGTGATCGATGTCACTTATCAATCCGACCATACCGATTACAGGAGTTGGGTAAATCGCTCCTTTGGCATTCTCGTTATATAGGCTGACGTTACCGCCTATGACCGGCGCGTTCAGCTTAATGCATGCTTCACTAATTCCATCAGCTGACTTCTCCAGCTGCCAGAAGATCTCTGGCTTCTCCGGGCTACCGAAGTTGAGATTATCTGTGATCGCGAGTGGAGCAGCGCCCGAGCATACGACATTACGCGCGGCTTCCGCGACAGCAATCCGTCCACCCATCTCCGGATCCAGATAGACGTAACGTCCGTTACAATCCGTGCACATCGCGATGGCCTTACGGGTTCCGCGGATGAGCACAACGGCTGCATCCGAACCTGGCTTCACTGCTGTATCTGTACGTACCATGTGGTCATATTGGTTATAAATCCATTCTTTACTCGCAACGGTAGGTGATGCAAGCACCTTCTCAAGGGCACCCTGCAGATCCACAACCTCTTCATAACGATTCGTATCAATCTTACCATTCTCTATATAGTAAGCAGGTATCTGTGACGGTTTGTTATACACGGGACATTCATCAACAAGCGCAGTTACCGGCATATTCGCGACTTCCTTACCATGCTGGATAACACGTAATCGTCCATCATCCGTAACACTACCCACATTCGAGCACAACAAGCCCCATTTGGCAAAAATTGCTTTAGCCTGCTCCTCATCCTCAGGAAGCACAACGAACAGCATCCTTTCTTGAGATTCAGATAACATCATCTCGTAAGCAGTCATATTCGTCTCACGCTGAGGAACGCGGTCTAGATGTAGCTCCATACCGTTGCCTGCCTTACTCGCCATCTCCGAGCTTGAACAGGTTAAGCCTGCCGCACCCATGTCCTGAATTCCAATGACGATCCCTGAGTTAATCAGGTCCAGACATGCTTCCATGACAAGCTTCTCCATGAACGGATCGCCAACCTGGACAGCCGAACGTTTCACTTCTGTCTCAGCCGTTAGCTCCTCGGATGCGAAGGTTGCTCCATGAATCCCGTCACGACCTGTTGCTGGTCCTACGTAGAATACCGGATTACCAACACCCTTGGCGACACCCTTCTGGATCATATTATGATCGATTAGGCCTACACACATCGCATTCACGAGTGGATTGCCCTCGTAGCTCTCATCGAACATCACTTCTCCGCCAACCGTCGGAATCCCGATACAGTTACCGTAAGCAGCAATACCAGATACCACATGCTCGAATAAGTAACGTACTCGCTCGTTCTCTAGCTTGCCGAATCGAAGTGAGTTGAGTAAAGCAATTGGACGAGCACCCATTGAGAAAATATCGCGGATAATCCCGCCCACCCCAGTTGCCGCTCCTTGAAAAGGCTCAACTGCTGATGGATGATTATGACTCTCTATCTTAAAACAAATTGCTTGGTTATCTCCAATATCTACAATGCCGGCGCCCTCACCAGGACCCATGAGTACCTGTGGACCTGTAATCGGGAATTTCCTAAGAACTGGCTTGGAGTTCTTATATGAGCAATGCTCTGACCACATAACGCTGAATACACCAATCTCTGTATAATTCGGCTGACGTCCAAGGAAACCGCAGATCTTGCCGTACTCCTCATCGGTTACACCCATTTGCTTGTAAATTTGCTGATCCGCTATCTGTTCACACGTGGGCTCAAGAGCCGATAGTTGCTGTGCCATTCGTCATCCTCCAAGCTTTCAAGACTGATGTAAACATACGCTTGCCATCCTCGGACCCAAGTAACGTGCTCACTGCGCGCTCAGGATGTGGCATCATGCCAACAACGTTCCCTGCTTTGTTACAAATTCCAGCAATATCATCTACTGAACCGTTCGGATTACTCCCGTGATAACGGAACACAATCTGATCGTACTCGACTAACTCCTGGAGCGTAGCCTCATCGCAATAATAATTGCCTTCGCCATGAGCGATTGGAATATCAATAACCTCGCCTATTCGGTAATCCTTAGTGAATGCGGTACGTGTCGTTTCCACCTTCAAATCAGCTTGATGGCAACGGAACTTCAACGTATTATTACGAAGCATTGCACCTGGCAGCAGCCCTGATTCTAAGAGGATTTGGAATCCATTACAGATACCAATAATATATTTGCCCGCTTCTGCTGCCTTCACTAGCTCTGCCATAACCGGTGCGAATTGAGCAATGGCACCACAACGTAAGTAATCTCCGTAAGAGAATCCTCCGGGAATAATAATGCAATCGTAAGGCGATAAATCTGTAGCGGTGTGCCATACATATTCAACAGATTGACCAATCGTATCCTCCACAGCCTTGTAACAATCGATGTCACAGTTAGACCCGGGGAAAACCAATACCGCAAATTTCATTTTGGAAAACCCTCCTCTTCGTAGACCGTATGTTAGTACCTAAAAATTGTTTGATGTTATCTATGATAATTCGTAGCGATAATCCTCGATAACGGTGTTGGCAAGCAATTTCTCGCACATCGCTTTAACTCTTTCCTCAGCTACTTTGCGATCTGTCGTATCAAGCTGCATCTCCATATATTTTCCGATGCGAACCTTACCAACCTCGTTGAATCCCATCGAATGAAGTGCCCCTTGCACAGCATTACCTTGTGGATCCAATACATTCTCTTTCACTGTTACATATACAGTAGCTTTTAACATTTTCTAATAGCCCTCCAATAGTAAAAAATAATTTTCTACATCACAAGCATCCTTTTATCCTGTTACTTTATCTGCAATGCTAAATTTCATTATTCGTGATGGCATGGAAATTACTCATTAGCGATCAAACGGCTATAGATATCTTCATAACGTCTAGACGTTTCTGCGATGACATGCTCCGGTAATGGGTTAGGCTTACTATTCTTGTCCCAATCGGAGTTAGATAGATAAGTGCGAACTGGCTCTTTGTCCATACTGTCGATCTCAATATCTAGTGCGTAGCTCTCCTTCGCCCAGAAGCGCGATGAATCCGGAGTGAACAGCTCGTCAATCAGGATGATCTCTCCATCTATTAACCCAAATTCGAATTTGCAATCGGCTAATATGATATTTCGCTTCTCACAATACTCATGAGCGAAGTTGTAAAGCTCAATACTGCGATCCCGCAACATCCCAGCTAATTCAGCTCCAATAAAAGCTTCCATCTCTGCGAATGATATATCCTCGTCGTGGCCTACATCATTCTTTGCTGAAGGTGTGAATAACGGCTCGCTAAAGCGTTCATTCTTGCGAATGCCATCTGGTAGCTCTATACCGTTAATCTCTTTGCTCGTCGTATATTGTCTCCATCCGCCACCTGTAATATAGCCTCGAACGATACATTCCATATCGATTCGTTCAGCCTTCTTGACAACCATAATTCGATTACGGAGTACCTCTGGATCAGTTACTAAATCTCCAAGTAGGGATACATCTGTGTGTACGACATGATTCGGTTGAAAGCTCTCAGTGAGCTCAAACCAATAAGCACTTAGCTGATTCAGCACATTGCCTTTGTTCGGCACAGGCGGATCGAGAACATAATCAAAAGCCGAAATTCTATCTGTAACAACAATTAAGAAATGCTCGCCTAGGTCATATAACTCTCTAACCTTGCCTTTATAGATTAGAGGAGCCTTTACAATATCCTCTGCAGTAGAAATCGCTACTTGCGTGCTCACGGTTGGACCTCCTAAATGGATGTATGGATTTATATGACTTAGCCATATAGCGTTTGTAAGATTTAAACCAATCCCAAACGATCGAATATGGTGTCTACATGCTTCAGATGCCAGCTTGGATCGAAGCATTCAGCGACTTCTTCTAATGAAAGAACTGCCATGATCTCGGGTGTCGATTCAATAATGTCGCGGAATGAACGCTGCTCTTCCCATGCCTGCATCGCTCTCGGTTGAACGGTATCATAGGCTTTCTCACGAGCAAAGCCTTTATCAATCAGCTTCGTCATCACACGTCCGGAGAAAGGCACACCAAATGTGCTCTGCATATTCCGCTTCATGTTCTCAGGGAACACAGTCAGGTTCTTAATGATATTCATGAGTCGGTTCATCATGTAATCTAGGAGCATCGTCGCATCGGGAAGAATGACTCGCTCTGCCCCTGAATGTGAAATGTCTCTCTCATGCCACAAATTCACGTTCTCATAAGCAGTTAACATATGACCGCGAATAACACGGGATAAACCGCTGATGTTCTCACAGCCAATTGGATTACGCTTGTGCGGCATTGCAGAAGATCCCTTCTGACCCTTGCCGAACGGCTCTTCGACTTCACGGAATTCACTCTTCTGTAGTCCACGAATTTCTGTAGCAAATTTATCTAATGAAGAAGCGATTAATGCTAGTGTGGCCATATAATCAGCATGACGATCACGCTGTAACGTTTGTGTAGAGATTGGAGCTGGCTTCGTGCCTAATTTGTTACAAACAAAAACTTCAATTGAAGGATCAATATTCGCATACGTACCTACAGCACCAGACATTTTGCCAAATTGAACATTATCCGCACTACGCTGGAATCTCTCCAGATTACGTTTCATCTCTTCAACCCATAGAGCTAGCTTCAAACCGAAGGTAGTTGGCTCTGCATGCACCCCATGTGTTCGGCCCATCATAACTGTATATTTGTGCTCAACGGCTTTAGCCTTAAGAATATCAATAAATTGAACGATGTCCTGCTCGATAATCGTGTTCGCTTGCTTCAGCACATAACCTAGAGCGGTATCAACAACGTCGGTTGAAGTCAAACCGTAATGAACCCATTTGCGCTCATCCCCTACCGTTTCCGATACTGCCCTTGTAAAGGCAATAACGTCATGACGGGTTTCGAGCTCAATTTCATTAATGCGATCAATATTGAAGCTGGCATTGTCGCGAAGCTTCTGCGCATCCTCAGCGGGGATAACACCAAGATCCGCCCAAGCCTCACACGCACACAATTCTACTTCTAACCAAGAGTTAAATTTATTCTCCTCGGTCCAGATCGCGGCCATTACAGGCCGGCTATAACGTTCAATCATTGTAATAAGCTCCTCTATAATTAATTATTAGTTACTCCATATCGGTGATCGTTCAACCCAAGCCAATACCTGCTCCACATCATCTGTTAATAGGTTGATATGTCCCATCTTACGTTTAAGCTTAGCTTCCTTCTTCCCGTACAAATGTAGCTTCCCAGTAATCCCTAACTCTCTTAGCTCAGCTTCACCATCAGCAGCAAACCACTGAAGGAGCGGCTCTACATGCTCTCCTAACACATTAACCATCACAACAGGCGTGAGTAGCTTAGGTTCAGCTAGAGGCAGATTACAAATGGCCCTAATATGCTGTTCGAATTGGGATGTCGTGCAGGCTTCCATTGTATAATGTCCTGAATTATGTGGTCGTGGGGCTAATTCATTCACATATAGCTCCCCGTCATCCGTAAGGAACATCTCGATGGCTAGTAGCCCTACCGCTTCGAGCGAGCTTACAATTTGACTTGCCATACGCTCTGCTTGCTCCATGATTTCCCGGGAAATCCGAGCAGGAACGATGGATAGGTGAAGAATGTTGTCAACGTGTATATTCTCAGCAGGCGGGAATACACGCACCTCTCCACTGGGGCTTCTTGCTGCAATGACTGAAAGCTCTTTATTGAAGCGCACAAATTGTTCAAGAACCAATTCGGAGCCCGAGCGATTTAATGTATCGAAGGCTTCTGGAATCTCTGCTTCTGAGCGGATAACCCACTGCCCCTTACCATCATAACCACCCGTCGTTGTCTTGAGTACACATGGAGTGCCGAATAGCTTAACGGCTTCTTCTAATTGTTGCACAGTACCAATTTCTCGATATGGCGCAACCTTAACTCCGGCAGCTTCAATCGCTTTCTTCTCACGTAGTCGATGCTGTGTTGTATATAATAGCTTACTTCCTTGGGGAACATAAGATTCAACCATAAGCATGTCTGCCACAGCTGCATCTACATTCTCGAATTCATAGGTAATAACATCCGATTTCTCTGCCAGCAAACATGCGGCAGCTGCATCGTGATAGTCGGCAACAATCTGCTCATCTGCAACTTGACCGCAAGGCGAATCCTTGGTTGGATCCAATGTAACGAACCGATAGCCCATATTGCGACCCGCTAAAGCGAGCATTCGCCCTAATTGTCCGCCACCCAGAATTCCAATCGTACTGCCTGGCAAAATTGGCTTTATACTCATTCGAGGTCACTGCTTTCTAGCACCTTCAACCGCGTACTCTCACGACGGTCCGCTACTCTACGTTGTATAGCTATATCCGATACCCCTAGGATCCGAGCAGCCAAAAGCCCCGAATTCGTCGCTCCCGCAACACCTATAGCTACAGTAGCTACTGGGATGCCTCCTGGCATCTGTACGATGGATAGCAATGAATCGAGGCCATTTAATGTTGATGATTTAATAGGTACACCGATAACTGGAAGCTCCGTCTTGGCTGCTACCATACCTGGTAAGTGGGCGGCACCGCCTGCACCTGCAATAATCACTTGTATTCCACGATCGATAGCAGTCTCTGCATATTGGAACATCTCATCTGGTGTTCTATGCGCGGATACAACCTTCTTCTCATATGGAATTTGTAGCTCATCTAGAATATCGCATGCATGTTTCATTGTTTCCCAGTCGGACTGGCTGCCCATGATAACACCGACTTTAGCGGACATGAATGACCCTACCTTCTATGCTGTGATTTATTAATTATTTGTCGAATCGCAAAAAGCTTGTCGTACCCATTTATTTTACCAGTCCAAATGGTCCAATGTCAACCTAAAGACGAACGATTCTGGGGCATACCGAATTTAAAGTTCGCCTTTATTCATGTTGAAAAAATGCAATTTCTTTCACCTTAGATGCTTTTCCGGTTCTTAGTGGTTATATCCCTTGGCTCAGCAAAAAAGCGCGAATAGAGTACCGAAGTGCCTCTACTGCTTGCGGTGGGAAGTGAATCTGTGTGTTTAGCCTACCGAAGTGCCTCTACTGCTTGCGGTGGGAAGTGAATCTGTGTGTTTAGCGTACCGAAGTGCCTCTACTGCTTGTGGTGGGAAGTGAATCTGTGTGTTTAGCGTACCGAAGTGCCTCTACTGCTTGCGTGGGGAGTGAATCTGTGTGTTTAGCCTACCGAAGTGCCTCTACTGCTTGCGTGGGGAGTGAATCTGTGTATCTGGATTTTGACATACTTAGCGGGTGCGTCATGAAAAAGCACATATTAAAAACTGAACACACCCGACTGACATGCTACAGAAGTACATATGGGCGTGTTCAAGCTTTTCCTCAAGATCGAATTTTCAACTAACACATGCCATCATGTTAACGGTTCTATCTGCAAGCTCGTATGGCATACATAGGGGTACACCTGATCTTGGATCAGGAATAATATCCGCCTCTATTCCGAACACCTCTCTAATTACATTCGGGTTCATCACTTGAACAGGGGAGCCCTCACTTATAATATGTCCCTGCTTAATAGCTACCATGTGCTGCGCAAATCTAGCAGCATGGTTAAGGTCATGAACAACCATAATAATCGTTCGACCTTCTTCTTCATTCAGCTTCTGCAGCAGCTTTAGAACTTCGAGCTGATGAGCCATATCCAGGAATGTCGTAGGCTCATCCAAGAACATAATCTCCGTACCTTGCGCCAAGACCATGGCTATCCAGGCACGCTGTCGCTGGCCTCCCGATAGCTGATCTACGGGTCTGTCTTTCATAACAGTCATACCCGTTACCTCTAACGCCCATTCGATCATTCTCTTGTCCTCAGCAGATTGTGAGCCAAAGCCTTGCTGGTATGGAAATCTTCCGTAGGAGACGAGTTCTACAACAGTCAGGCCATCTGGAGCCAGTGGATTCTGTGGGAGTATAGCAAGCTGTCTGGCAACCTCTTTGGTTTGCTGCTGATGAATTGACTTTCCATCGAGATACACACCACCGCTCAGAGGCTTCATAATACGCGCCATCGTTCTTAGAATCGTAGATTTACCGGACCCATTCGCTCCTACTAAAGCTGTAATCTTGCCTTCTGGTATGCACAAATTAAGCTGCTCAACAATCAGCTGATCAGCATAAGCAATATTTAGTTGTTTCGTTAATATCATCGACATTCTCAACATCCCCTTCAGGCTATCTGCAACACATGATAATGATTCTCAATGTCATACCTATGATAACTATTCTCAATGGCATTGTCAATAACAAACATCCCACACAGCCGTTAAAGTAGTCGTTTATTCTGGTCGCATAATAAAATCCAAGTGTGATATTATAGATAGAGGCTAATAGAATTGAAGAGGAGCGATTGATATGGCAGCATGGAGAGAAATAAATACATTGGAGCAATGGAACGAGGCATTCGAAAACTCGAAGGAAAAGTCGGTAGTTATTTTGAAGCACAGTACAACTTGTCCCGTCAGCGCTAATGCGCTATCCGAATACGATCGATACTTAAGTAATGAACCTAATCAAGATGTAGATTACTTACTAGTAAAGGTGATTGAATCCCGTCCCGTATCGAATAAGATTGCTGAGGATGTGCAAGTCAAGCATGCATCACCTCAAATTATCTATGTGAAGAACAAAGAAAACGCATGGAACACATCACATTATTCCGTTACGGTTCCTCATATGATAGCTGTTTTAAATTAATATCAAATACAATAGTCCGCCCATCCTCCCCGAGGTTGGGTTTTTTTGTGTCGCTTTGATGTTGATAACGATTCTCAATTAGTTGTTGACAGAAAAAACCACATTCTGTATGATACGAAAAGTAATGATAACGATTATCATTATCATTAACATATATTTCAGGAGGCACAATCAAGGATGAGAGGATCTAGAAATTATTTGTTGTTTGTATTATTGTCTGTCATGCTAGTCAGCATTGTAGTTCTTGCCGGCTGTTCAGAGAAGAAGGAGCTGAATGAGGGTGCACAAGAAGCAACGTCTTGTAATTCTTCTCACAGGATCACCTCTTATTAAACGTTTAACCCATTATACGTTCAGGTGTTGTTATATTCAATCATATAATAAGAAAAACCTGTCCCCCAAGCATTACGGCTTGAAGAGACAGGATTTATTGAATACGAATAATACCATAAGTAGTAAGCTGTTAGCTTATCTTAAGAACACGAAGTAACAGATGAATACCACGAACAGGAAGTACATAATTGGGTGTACCTTCTTAGCCTCGCCTTTGGCGATCTTGATGATCGGGTATAGAATGAAACCAAGTGCAATACCGTTAGCAATACTATAGGTAAGCGGCATAGCCACAACAGCGATGAATGCAGGTAAAGCTTCGTCGAATTGTTCCCAATCAATCTTCTTCAAGGCAGATGCCATAAGAACACCAACAATAATTAAGGCAGGTGCTGTAACGAAACCGTCAACGACGGACATTAATGGGAAGAAGAACAGTGCTAATAAGAAGAAGAATGCAGTCGATACAGCTGTGAAGCCGGTACGTCCACCCGCTGCAACTCCTGCCGATGATTCAATATAGGAAGTGGTCGTTGATGTTCCGACTACGGCTCCAGCAATTGTAGCAATTGAATCTGCAGCTAGTGCTCTGCCCGCACGAGGAAGCTTATCATCCTTGTCGATTAGACCCGCTTGACTAGCTACCCCGAACAGGGTCCCCGCTGTATCGAAGAAATCTACGAAGAGGAAGGTGAAGATAATAACAACCATGTTCAACGTCCACATATCGGCAGTGAATAGATGATCGAATAACGCGAAAAGTGCTGTAGGGTCTGGCGGAAGATCTACGACCCCCTCAGGTGTATTCACAATACTGAAGATCATACCCACAATAGACGTGATAACAATTCCGTAGAAGATTGCTCCATGGATCTTACGAACCATCAAGATAACCGTCACAACGATTCCGAACAGTGCTAGTAATGTGCCTTTATTATCAAGATTAAAATCACCTAGTGCTACAAATGTAGCTTCATTAGCAACAATAATCCCCGCATTCTTCATTCCGATGAAAGCAATGAATAATCCAATACCCGCTGCTGCGCCATACTTCAGTGAAGAGGGTATTGAGTTAATGATAGTTTCTCTAATACCTGTAACTGCAAGAATTAAGAAGATGACACCTGATACGAATACCGCTGCTAGCGCTTGCTCCCATGCAACACCAGAGCCAAGTACAACAGTATAAGCAAAGAATGCATTAAGGCCCATACCCGGTGCTAACGCAATCGGATACCTCGCATATAAACCCATTACCAATGATCCGATAATAGCTGCGATTGCCGTTGCTGTAAATACAGCACCTGTATCCATACCTGCATCACCAAGCACGAGTGGATTCACAATCAGTATGTATGCCATAGCCAAGAAGGTTGTAAAGCCTGCGATAAACTCCTTGCGGTACGATGTCTTAAACTTCCCAAATTCAAAATACTTTGCCAAGCCTGTTTCACTACTGCTTGTACTACTATTAACATTATTGCTACTGCCTTTACTTCCACTTCCACGATTAGCCACGTAACATCCTCCTAAAAGTTTTTGAGTGTAGATCATATGAAATACAAAGTAATGGGCTTAAAGGAACACTACTTCGCAAGCATAAGTTATTGTACATGAATATTCACATTATTGTTGTGACATATGTTCACCTTATTTTATGACCCGAATAGCGGAATTGTCAACAAAAAACCGAACGATAAACACCTATTCGCGAGGGTATCGTTCGGTTTTAATAGTATTATGGTGATGCATACAATTAATGGTAGCAAGTTCTCTTCATTAACTTGCCCAAATTTATATTTCCTATTCCCACTCAATCGTAGCAGGCGGCTTCGATGTAATATCATAAACAATTCGGTTGACGTTATCCACTTCATTCACGATTCGAGTAGAGATAATCTCTAGAACCTCATAAGGTATACGTGCCCAGTCTGCAGTCATCCCATCGATGGAGGTTACGGCACGGATGCCTACAGTGTATGAATACGTACGATCGTCACCCATAACACCAACGCTCTTCATATCCGGTAATGCAGTAAAGTACTGCCAGATCTCTCGATCAAGACCAGCCTTAGCAATCTCTTCACGAAGTATTGCGTCAGACTCACGTACAATCTCCAGCTTGTCCGGTGTAACTTCACCGAGAACTCGAATGGCTAAGCCTGGACCTGGGAATGGTTGACGCATGACGATCGCCTCGGGTAGACCACATTCTGCTCCGACCTTACGAACCTCGTCTTTGAACAAAGCCTTTAACGGCTCAATGAGCTTGAATTTCATATCCTCAGGCAAGCCACCAACGTTATGATGGGATTTGATCGTCTTCGCTGTTGCTGTTCCACTCTCAATAATGTCTGTATACAGAGTGCCCTGAGCCAAGAAATCGAAATCTCCAAGGCTTGCGGATTCTTCTTCGAATACGCGAATAAATTCGTTGCCGATAATTTTCCGCTTCTTCTCAGGATCTGTTACACCAACTAAATTACCAAGAAAACGCGCACTCGCATCGATCTTAACGACGTGCATATCAAATTTTCCTACGAACGTCTCCATGACACTTTCCGCTTCGTCCTTACGTAGCATACCATGGTCGATGAACATACAGGTTAACTGTTTACCTATAGCTTTATGAAGTAAAATCGCTACAACCGAGGAGTCTACTCCCCCAGATAGCGCGCATAATACCTTGCGGTCGCCAACTTCATTCTGAATATCCCGAATCGTATCCTCAATGAAGGTTTCCATACTCCATTCGCCTTCACACTCACATATATCGAACAAGAAATTCTTTATCATTTCATTACCATACACAGAGTGACGAACCTCCGGATGAAATTGAACAGCGAATAATCGTTTTTCAGGGTGGCTCATGGCTGCGACGGGTGCGTGATCTGTGCTTGCATCCACAATGAAGCCTTCTGGAAGCTTCGAAACGAGATCCCCATGGCTCATCCACACCTGCTGGTCATTCTCAAGACCCTTGATTAATCGACTATCGGCTTGAAAGGCTACAGTTGCTTTTCCATATTCACGCTTCTGAGCTCGCTCCACCTTACCTTGAAGCTGGTGCGACATAAGCTGCATCCCATAACAAATCCCTAAGATCGGTATACCTAGATCATAGATGCCCAAATCTACGATAGGAGATTCATCTCCATATACACTAGCTGGGCCACCTGAGAATACGATGCCTTTGGGTTGGAGCTCATTGATTCGTTCTACCGATGTATTATAAGGCAGCAGCTCACTATAAACTCCTAAATCACGTATTCTACGAGCGATTAATTGGTTGTACTGTCCTCCAAAATCAAGGACGACGATCATTTCATTAGGCTTATCCATGCCAATCTCCTTCTCAACTCATATTAATAATAGCTAATACTTAATGCATCGTTTAAGTCGGTGCTTACTTGCGCAGCGCCCAGTCACAGCTCTGCTTGATGATTGTACGGTAGGCGGGGATGTGGAAAGGTCCGATGTCATGTCCAGGCATCAAGTATACAACTCGTCCCAGTCCATATTCATGTGCCCATGCAGCTTGAACTTTAACCCCTTCATGCTCGTATTCCAATAGAATGGTTCTATCCGTATAAGGCATATACTCATATTGATAGGGCTCATCATGAATGGTGAAGCCTTCGACGCCTTGGAGAATGGGATGATCTGGATTAGCAATCTCCACATCGATTGAACGATAAGGCGGATGTCCAGTGAATTTCGCACCTATCATATGGCACAATTCAGGGCGCTTCTGCAATGAGATTCCACAATGGATAACAACTAATGCTCCACCATTACTTACGAAGGATAATAGTCCTGCCGTCTGTTCAGGTGTAACTGCGGATTTCCATTTGTCCGCATAAGAGATGTATAGATCATAATCTTGAATTCGCTCGGACACAAGTGAATCATAATCTTCCGTACAATCAACGGTTACACTTTCTCCCAGAATTGAAGTAAGCTCTTGATCCACGGGATGCAACGGATGCCAATCGAAATTCGTGTAATCTCCCAATATACAAGCTTTTACCTGTTCGGACATGTTGGATTGACCTCCTATAAGTGAATAGCCTCTCGGCATTAGCCGCGGCAAATTAAAATTCCGAGATGCTAGTGGATACAGTTTACCACAATTGCGGCTTACCTTCGTTGTCGATGAATGCTGGTGTGGGACCAGCGAATTCCTTATGTCTAGCAATAAGCCCAACAAGATTCTCGGCAGATTCATCTGCTGAGATCGCTGCCACGGTATTCAGCTCTCCACTCATGTAGCTCTGAACCCAGCCTGGATGGAAATTAAGCACTTGTCCACCGTCTTCATAGATCATGTTCTGAGTGATGGTTGCCTGCATGTTAACAGAGGCCTTCGCCATCGTATAACCGTACCATGCTTTCCGTGTACACTGGCCAATACTGCCTGCTTCAGAGGATATATTGACGATTAATTTGGTTTCACTATTCATGATTAGTGGGATCAGCGCATGCGTTACTCTTAAGCCACCAAGCGCTGTGACATTCATAACGTTCAAGATCTGATCGAAGTCGAGCTCGTCGAATATCGTACTCGTAATGTCACCCAGAATGGCTGCATTGTTCACAAGAATGTCCAAGCTATCGGTGATCGAGGCCATATATAGCGCAGCCTTCTTCACACTTTCATCGCTCGATACATCAAGATCAAAGATATACAATCGGTCTGGGAATTCCTCGTGAAGTGCTTCGAGCTCCTTCCAGCTACTCATATATTGTCCAGCGAGCACATGATATCCTTTATGTAAAAATTGCTTAACCATTCCTAAACCAAGCCCACGATCTGCGCCAGTCACACAAGCATATTGTTTCAAGTGAATCCACCCCATCTTGATGATAAGTCTTGAGTCGAATCTAGTTTAGCATATTACGGACTAATAATGAATGCTAATTCAACATCCTCCATGATGTTATGATTGATTCGTAAGGTATTCGTCTACGCTCAGCTGGGCTATAACGTGCGCGCTCATAAATGGATACCCACACAAGCAACTCATGCAAGACCTCATCTGGAAAATAACCCCGCATTACCGACTCACGTACAGTCTCACCTACCTCCATACTGTGTCCATATCGCGAGAATATCAGCCCAAGCACCCGCTGCGACAATCGAGTATCCGCTTGGCTTGTTGCCATCCCCCAACGATATTGGAATAAGAGTAGGCGAATGTATATTAATCGCAACCCATATCGGACTAGCTTTGCAGTGAAGAATATATACAATGCTTGACCGATTAATACAGTAGCAGCAATCCATACCAATGTTGTTTGTAGCCACTTATTTAATAAGGTTGACCAAATACTCGAGATGAGCTTAAGTAAGTAGTATCTAGTTGCCTCTTTAGCGTCTTTAGCCTTATTAGCTTCTCCAACCTCCGAGACCTGTGCTAACGCTGCCAAACTCGTAGGAGTTGGATCAAACGAAGTCCAGCCGATGCCAGTTATGTAGACCTCGACCCATGAGTGTGCATTTCGATTGCGTACCATCACAGAATAAGTTTTTATCTCATCGGCTTGTAATCTCTCTGCACTTTCCTGCAAGAAATCATTCTCTTCCGTATGTATAATTTCCCCCGGAGCAAAACCCTTTACCCAACGTGCTGGCACACCAATCGAACGTAGCATGACGGCCATTGCTGTTGAGAAATAGTCACAATAGCCTTCCTGCAGCTCGAATAAGAACTGGTCGACAAAGTCACCCTCTCTTACAGATGACTTTGGAGTTAATGTATAACGGTAATGGTCGTGTAAATATTGTTCAATTGCATTCGCCTTCTCCCAGGTTGAATCGAATTCGTCCGTAATCGTATGTGCTAGCTGTGAAACTCGCTCGGGTAATGTGTCTGGTAATTTAACATTCGGAATAGATATCTCGGCAGGTACCGGACCACCCTCAGCCATATTCCCAAGCACGAGCTTAGCTCTGTCTGAGGTTATTGGAGCTGAAGATTTCACGCTGTAGGAGCTAAGTGAGCTTGACCCACTTCCTTGCAGCGTGTACTTCCCCTCAACACGATCCATCGTTATGGGTCCAAGCTTCTTCCCTGCTGTATCACTCACTATATTAACCTTCTCGATGCGTCGAATAGCACCGCTAGATAGAAGGATTGTAGTTTGCTCAGAGCTAGGATAGTCGGCTTGCGGGAATACCTCCTGAATGAACGTTTTCTCATCTAGTATAGAAGCGTTGCCATCCATTAATACATCAGGTAGCATTGAACCAATTTCATAACCATATAAATCATTCTTAAGATTGCTCCAGCCCTTGCCATCATATACCGACTTCGATTCTCCACGCCAATAAGCATCAGGTCGTTCCGTATTTGCTAGAAAAGCGATCGAATCATCTGTGCTAACGGAACCTCCAAGCTCCGAATCCATCAAGCTATATCCCGATTTCATCTCTAGGTTGGTCGGCTTAACCCGATATCCGGGAAAGCTGAACGTCCCAAGCGATTGCCAATTCCAGCTCATTAAGGATTGGGGTAGCTTTAGCGTAGCCTTCTCCTGACCCATGGATAATAAGAGTCCACAGCCCACAGTTAAACTCACAAGGACAATCGAGCTCATCACCCATCTAATTGGCCAGCCAACAAGCTTCGCCTTCAAACCAAATGTGCTTTCTAAGCCAGGAAGAACACTTAGTCCATGCAAGCATAATCCAGTGATAATGGTTATGACTACGCCGATGGTCGTATCCAAGCTTAACCAAGTCTGGAGGATGATTAAGTATACAACCGTAAACATCGTTACGTAGAGTGCTACTCGTTGATACAGAATAACCGCGTATAACCAGCAAACAACGGTCGACCATGCTCCAATGAACAGCAGCGTTCGACCTTCCGCACTCACAGAAACCCAATCGGCTGTAATCATGTGAAGAGAGTCATCTCTGATCAATATTGCAAAATCAACCCACCACTCCAGATGAAATAGATTTGTTCCATGGAACATCGCCGCGACAGAAGAGAGAATAATGAATAGCTTAGTTAACCAAGACCAGATTGGATGAATACTCAGCACATCAACCGCTACAATGCCAGCAATAGTGAACAATAAGGGTGTAACCGAGTAGACTGAAGTCCATTCCGATAGCTTCGATAAGGGATTCAACCATTCATGAACGAGTATTATCAGTAATATCCCAGACAGTAAACGACGCATAACATTCTGATCACGCATAGATCAACTCTCCATTCCCATTGTGAGGAACATATAGAAGCTGGATCGATTGCTGATGGCCATACCTATGATTGTTATGTACATGTCGTTCATCTGGCGAAGCTGTCAGGCCTATTATGGCTCCAGCTTCAATCGAGCTGGTGCCTGAATATGCTAAAGCAGCTTTTAATTGCCCATCGAAGGACGCTAAGCTTACAGATTCAATTGTAGCTAGCCACTTATAGATTTCAGCGGGGACCTCTGAATGTAAGGAATTTCGAGCGCTTAATGAGCAGCGACTATCTCCGCAAGCCAGTACGAATTCAATGGAGGAGTTATTCAACTCCATGACGATCCGTGTAACAGCACTTACGATAGTCTCAAAATAATCCTTCCTCGCATCCATAACAATCAGCATCGACTTACTCTCTTCCACCTCAAGCTGCTTCGTCTTCAGCTTCTGATATCTAGCATATGACTTCCAATCTATGCTAGAGATCGGATCTCCGCTCATATAATCGCGCAACGTTCCATAGTCGGACGGGGTTACATCGACCAGACGCAGACACTTAAACCAGCTGCCAGCAAGCGGAGCAGGGTTTACCTGCACGATCTCTGCCTCCTGCTCCTCTTGCACGAGCACACGCTTCACCAATCCGAACATATCTCCGATGACTACTCGTGAGCTGTGAACGCGATACAAACCCCTAGCTTTGGCTGAGGTTGTATAATGGTATTTCACCTCCCGATCCCCTTGGATAAAGGCCACACACGCATATTGCTCATCAACTGCTTCTTCGATTCCTGTTGATTCCATTGCTTTTACTGCTTTTACTGCTTTTACATCTACCCCATCTAACCGCGGTACTCGACTTTGCTCCTGTTTAACCCAGCGCTCCTCAACGACCATCCAGCAAAACCAATAACGACCAGGAAGACGGATCGTTATCGTAACCTCTACCTGATCTCCGGCTTGAATTCGTTGCTGATGCAGCATTCGCTCAGCTAAGATATCTCCTCTGCTCATCCAGAGTGACATAACAATCATATAGATGAGCACAAATCCAATACTACCGCTTAGGAATAACCCCATATATCCACCAATTAGTGCTAAGCTTACAGTTGCAGCAAGCAATCCAATCATGCATATAATGCGGACTAAAACTACACTCATCGAAACCAACCCTTTCGGAGAGGGAGCTCCTCCACAATAGGGCTAGCGTCTTTGTTGAACGCAGGGACAGACACCTGCTTAATCAGCCCCTCGAGCAATTCCTCGCGCCCAAGCTGATCGGTGAATATATCTGACCTCATCATTAATCGATGCTTGATGATTGCAACTGCCAATGCCTTAACATCATCAGGAATAACATATTGTCTACCTTGCATCCACGCTCTTGCTTGTGAAGCCCGCATCAATGCAATAGAAGCACGAGGACTTGCTCCCAATCGAATATCTGGATGATTCCGAGTAGCCTCAACAATATTCACAATATAACGTTTGATTGACGAATCTACATGCACAGTACGTACTTGCCTCTGAAGCTTAATCAATTCATCCCCAGTTAATACAACCTCAACGTGCTCTAACGGATGACTTAAACGCACCCGCTCCATGAGCTCCATCTCTTGATCCAACAGTGGATAACCAACTGTTAATAGGAACATAAATCGGTCCATCTGCGCCTCAGGTAGTGTGTAGGTTCCTTCATGTCTTAATGGATTCTGTGTCGCGAGCAGTAGGAATGGCCGAGGGAGTGGGTATGTTGTTCCATCTACAGTTACACATCGTTCCTCCATTGCCTCTAGTAGGGCCGATTGAGTCTTAGGCGATGCACGGTTGATCTCATCAGCTAATACAATATTGGCCATAATTGGGCCAGGTCGGTATGTAAATTCCATCGTTTGTGGATGGAAGGTAGATATGCCTGTAATGTCAGAGGGTAGCTGGTCAGGCGTGAATTGAATCCGCTTAAAGCTACTCCCTATCGATGCTGCGAGTGCTTGGACCAGTGTAGTTTTCCCAACCCCTGGAACATCCTCGAGTAAGACATGACCTTCACATAAGCAAGCTATGATCACTTTCTCTATTAATTCACGCTTACCAGCAATAACCTTCTCAATTTCTATCATCCACTGTTCTATTAATTCGAGTGGCTGGTCCCACTGCTCATGTGATAGTGACATATAATTAGAATAACCCCTTCCCCTGTATAGACACTTGGTCTTATATCAACCATTGTCTCCATAGGGCAAGAGGTTTAGACGTAGAATAGGTTTCCTAAATATTATTTCCTGCTAATGTAGAGGTCTTTGGTACTCTATTCCACTTTCCCCACTCATCCCTGCTACCGTAGAGGTCTTTGGGTACTCTATTTCACTTTCCCCACTCATTCCTGCTAATGTAGAGGTCTTTGGGTACTCTATTCCACTTTTCTCGCTCATTCCTGTTACCGTAGAGGTCTTTGGGTACTCTATTTCACTTTTCTCGCTCATCCCTGCTACCGTAGAGGTCTTAAGTACTCTATTTCACTTTCCCCACTCATCCTGCTGCCGTAGAGGTCGGTCTTTGGGTACTCTATTCCACTTTTCCCGCTCATTCCTGCTACTGTAGAGGTCTTAGGGTACTCTATTTCACTTTCCCCACTCATTCCTGCTACCGTAGAGGTCTTTGGTACTCTATTTCACTTTTCTCGCTCATCCCTGCTACCGTAGAGGTCTTTGGGTACTCTATTTCACTTTTCTAGCATCATTTCCTGCAGCAAAGTGCATATTCATTATTTATTGTAACTGATGCATATCTCCACAGAAAAGCTGCCGAGCATCGATACTCGGCAGCTTTCTCAACTGTGATAATTCAATTATGCAGCTTTCCTCTGCGTATCTGTCAGCTCACGACGCTGACGAGCAGACTTCCGGAAGTGTAGGAGCTCGTAGATACAAGGCACGATAACTAGAGTTAGCAATGTTGCTACACTCAATCCTCCAATAACTACGATGGCCAGGCTCTGGGAAACGATGCTTCCAGATGCAGCGGATCCGAAGACGATAGGCAGCATCGCACCAATTGTCGCAATAGCTGTCATCAGAATCGGACGCATCCTAATTCCAGCTGCTTCAAGCAATGACTCACGAATCGTCATTGTCTCTTCATTATGCTTTACACGATCGATGAGTACAATCGCATTCGTAACGACAATACCAATCAGCATGACGACTCCGAATATAGCTGTAAAATCAGGTGTTATACCCGTTATGATCAATCCCAGTACCGCTCCAATAGGCACGAAGGTAACTGAGGATATGATCGCGAGTGGTGCACGGAGTGTCTTAAAGGTGAACACCATGATTAAGTACACAATAAAGATGGATACTAGCATCATGAGCATCAGACTATTGATGTCCTCTGACTGATCAGCAGATGCTCCGCCAACAAAGATTTCCACACCATCAGGTGTTGTCATATCGGCTAGCTGTGTCTTAATTTCACCACCAACAATAGAGAGCTGTGAAGGCTCCACGGTTGCAGAAACTCGGATATAGCTTTCGCCATCCTTACGGAAGAACTTTGTTGATTGCTCCGATTTATTCCACTTCGCAACGTTCGAAACCGTCTGAGGACCCGCATCAGTCATGACCATCAATGACGATAGATCAGTTTCAGATTCTGGCTTCAATGAAGGCTCAAGTACGACCTGAACCGATTGTCCATCCGCGGTAATTGAACCAATCGGTACAGGATTAAGCATCCCTTGTAATTGCATAGCGATGTCGCCAGCCTTCGCTTCTGTAGCATTTACTTCTAGTGTGTAAACCGTTTTCTTATCTTCTTGGTTACTCTGAACCTTAAGTACATCCTCGACAGGCTCAATCTTAGCGATAACATCAGCTGCTGTCTTGGTAAGTAAAGCTGAATCCTCACCTACAATGTCGACGAACACCTGAGTTGAGCTTCCGCCCATGAACAGGTTAGCTGCTCCAGCATTTAGTGCTGCACCTGGATAGCTATCTCTTTGCGCATTAATCGCATCAATAACAAGCTCAGCGTCAACACCATCCTTCATCTGAATCATATAGGTGACAAGAGTAGGCGACGAAACCGCACCATATTTGGCATCGTCTGCACTATTCCCATTGGTCATTGCGACCCATTCCGCACCCTCCTGCCTCATTAAGAAGGATTCAAGTATACCCGCATTCTCTAGCACTTCTACAACAGGAGTATTAGCTTCGTATTCCAAGGTTACAGTTAGGATTTCAGCGCTTGAGGAGTCGATTGCTCCCTTAGGCATAGTAACGTAAGTTGCAATCGATCCAACAAGCATCAAGATAGCTAATGTGATAGGAATCCACTTGTAGTTCAAATTCCATTCTAAGAAGCTAGTAAACCGTTTGGAAGGCTGATGTTCCTTGATAATTGAATTTTTGAGCACTGTAGCACTTAAGATTGGAACAATCGTTAAAGCTACCAATAATGAAGATAATAAAGAGTAAGTCATCGTTAAGGCAAAAGGTAGCAAGAAGGATTGAAGCGAACCATCCAAGAGGCTCATAGGTAAGAAAACGGCAACCGTTGTTAATGTAGATGCTGTAATCGCCCTAGATACCTCTTGTGTTGCATCAATGATTAACGATACTGAGAATTTCTCCTTCTGCAATCTACGGAATATATTCTCAATCACGACTATGCTATCGTCGACCAATCGCCCGACTGCAACAGCAACTCCGCCCAATGTAAGGATGTTAAGTGTAATCCCTGACATATTCAATAGGAAGAGCGTCATTGCTAATGACAAAGGAATCGATACGATCGTAACTAATGTTGCTCGAATATTACGCATGAACAAAAGAATTACAATAGTAGCGAATAGAGCTCCAAGTAGAACCTCACGCATCATACTATCAACGGAGTGTACAACTTGCTCGGATGTACTAATAATTAACTTCATGCTCATCTCTGAATATTCTTTATTAAGTGTTTCAATCGCTTTCTCAACACCCTCTCCAACTGAAACAGCATTGGAGTCAACACCCTTGGAGATCACAATCTGAAGTGCATTCTTACCATCCATCCTAAAAGTACTTTCCGTATCATCAAGGAAGTTCAACTCTGCTACCTCACCGAGCTTAACACCCGGAGCAACAGGAAGACTCTTCACTGCTTCTACATCCTGCAAGCTTGCAGAAACGTTCAAATTCACGGTCTGGCCATCTAACATACTCTCGCCTACGGATGCCGACGCATCCCGTCCTTGAAGGACACCGTATAAAGCTTGCAGTGAAACACCTTTCTCAGTAAGCTTAGCTACATCTGGATTAATACTCAGCTTAGGCTGCGATTTTCCCGATAACTGAACCTCTCCAGCACCTTCGATTGCCCGAAACTCATCAACAGCCCGCTTCTCTAAAATTTCCTTCCGTGTATCACTAACACCATCTTCGAATGTGAGCGTTACCCATGATATTGGAATCATGGAAGTATTTAATTGAATGACATATGGTGGAGAAACCCGCTCCGGAAGGGCTACTGCATTCACGGCCTGCTCAACCTCAGCCTTGGCTTCCTTCATATTGGTCTTGGAACCGAAATTCATATTCACCTGGGAGAAGCCATCTCCTGAGGTTGAGAATGAGCTCGTCTGACCTTTTACTGATTTTAATGCCTGTTCTAGAGGAATCGTTACTGATTTCTCCATTGATGTTGCATCATACCCAGGTCCAATGACAGAGATGGTTACCTGTGGATTATCTGCCTCAGGCAGAAATTCTCTAGGTAATTGAATATAGCTAATTGCCCCCATGACTAATACCATGATGATGATTATGATCATCGCTGCTTTGTTGCGGAATGCACTCTGAATAAATGACCTCACTTGATCGTTCCCCTCTCAAACCATTAAATTAATTATTATATATATCTTAATCATAAGAGCTTGATGCGAAAAACGGCTTTAGACTGAACTTTACCTAGACTAAAGTCGTAGACCGATTGATTATGTAAATGAGCAAACAAATGGCGTCAGTGTTGTAGCTCTGACGCCATGAATAAATCTAATCAGATTCTATGAATGTATCCAATCAATTATGTCTTGGATGATATCAGCCGAGACATTCGCTGGATTACCATACTCCATACCAATTGATAATGCTTCATATTCAGTAAGCAGATGATTTACATTCGGATATGAGATAAATTCAACATCGGAACGATGCAGCAACGCTTTCCTCCATCCTTCAAACTGGTTCATCGAAACTTGCCAATCGTTCTCCCCTTGCAGGATTAGCATGGGTCCAGCTTGCTCCTTAGCCAGCTCGCTCGGAACATAATCCCGTTGTTCATACCACCAATATGCTGGAGGAATCGGAAAATTAGTCGGCAGATTTTCCGTTGAGAAATCGGGATTTTGCACTAAGTCAGCGACTGAGGTCCACATTGTAACCGCCTGCTCTTGCTGTGCGATGAACGCTTCGGGAAAAGCTAATTCTCTTACTCGTATTAATGCTTGCTCTTGCTGCTCGATCAAGACATCCGTTAATTGCTCGCTCGGTGCTGATAATAGGATAACTCCAGCAATGTCCTCTTTCTTCGCATTGTCGATAATGAGCGGCATCACATATCCACCCTGACTATGACCTGCAATGAAAATCTGTGAGGCATCGACTTCTTCAGTGCGCTTCAGGAGCTCTATAGCCTTGATTACGTCGTCTACAGACTCATTCATCAGAGTGAACTCTGGTTGCGTGGATACTTTGGCGGTGTGAACCCTACTAACTTTGTCGTAGCGTAATACGGCAATGCCTTGTGAAGCCAATCCGACCGAGAAATCCTTGAACACCTGTGTTCCACCAATCGTTGAATTCTGATCATGTGGACCTGAGCCATGTACAAGTACCACTACGGGAAAAGGTCCAGCTCCTGCCGGGACAGTTAAAGTGCCAGGCAATGCTAATGTACCTTCTCCAATTACAACCTCCTTCTCCGTGTAAGTATTAAAATCATACTCAGGTTTAGAGAAAGCAATAGCTGGAGCTATTGGCATAATACCCAAATCATCCACATAGCCCGAAGAATCGAATCGAACAACGATCTCGAACGATGATTGAGCCGTCTCATATACTAAATTAACATTCGTATGTACAAGGTTTGTATCCAAGATGGCAGAGATCCGTTTACTCGGTTGACCGAATCCCGCAGAAATTTGTTGTGAGAATATACCAAGAGTCTCTTCTGTTAGCGACTGCTTTAATACTTCGTTCATATTTGATCTTACAGACTGCACATCCCCTTGGAATAAGCTATGGGCGAATGCGCTGGCACGTCCTTTATAATCACCCACTTCGAAATCGATAGATTGAGTCGAATCATTCCATTCCACCTTGCTCCCAAGCGCTAATGGTATGAAGCTCTTCGGAACGAATGCCCGTTCGTCAATGATTGCAACCTCATCGTCTAGCTTAACCTGACTCCCATTGATCGTAGCTTGATCCTCTCCAACCTTGATAACAATAGTAGACGTATCCCTGACTAGGGTTATCGTACTCGTCTTACCTTCCCACTCCAGCTGTGCCCCTAATGATTCCGCAATGACCCTGAGTGGTACCATCGTATTAGGGTATGCCTCTTGCTGCGCCGCACTCGCAATCGATGGTACTGAGATGAGGAGCACCAGTGTAGCAGCGAATATCGCTTTCTTCTTACCTAACAGCCAATTGTTCAATGCCTATCACTCCCTTATATAATTATCTTTCCTTAATACGGTTCGAAATGTAAAAAAGTTCATTTTCAGAGAAAAAAACTCAATATATAATTGTTCCTATAGAACTCGATAACTAGTTGTGAAATCTCTAAGGTCGATGCTATATTAATTCAATGTATTCGAATGAAGTTGTGAACGAGAGGAAGTCCATACTTATGGCTTTATGGGGAACTATCATTAATGCAATCGCCATCATTGCAGGCGGTTTAATAGGGAGCTTATTACCCCGAATATCGGATGGAATGCGCAATACCGTCATGCAAGGGTTAGGCTTAGTCATCGCTGTGCTTGGGATGTCTATGGCCCTCAAGTCATCCAATCTACTCATTATTATCATTAGTCTTGTATTAGGCGGGATCATAGGGGAGTTATTAGGCGTAGAGTCCAAGCTACAGCGAGTGGGCCAGTGGTTAGAGAAGGTGTTACAGCGCGGCGGTAAATCCGGGAATATCAAAGGAAGCATCGCCGAAGGTTTCGTTACTGCAACGCTTGTTTATTGTATAGGAGCTATGGCTATTCTCGGGGCGATTGACAGTGGGCTTAGGAATAATCATGATATTCTATACACCAAATCGATGTTGGATGGCATCTCTTCTATTATTTTTGCCTCCACATTAGGGATTGGTGTTATCTTCTCGTCCATCCCAGTTTTCATATACCAAGGAATGATCGCACTCTCAGCCAGCTTACTCTTCTTATTCGTAAGTAGCACGGAATTGAATGCGATCATTGCCGAGGTCACAGCTGTCGGTGGAGTTTTAATTATAGGGATAGGAGTAAATATACTTGGAATCACAAAAATTAATGTTGCGAATTTACTTCCCTCGATTCTTATTGCAGCAATTTCAGTACTGCTTACAATCCACTTTTAGCATAGTTCAAACTTATTTCACCTTCTTATAACCCTTCATTCTCTGTTCGGAATTGCCAAGTGGAATCTCCTTCTAATGCGTTACTCTCCATCCGTTTACTCATAATGGTCCCCATAGTAGAAATCCCAATCGTTGCACCAAGCTGACGGAATAATTGGAATGTTGCTGTACCACACCTAACTTCTGACCATCTACTGCATTCTGTACAATAAGTGTGAAGATGGAGAGGACTACACAGTACCCGCGTTGTTAACGAGAATATTTAATCGTCCAAAGTCCGCTTGAATCTGCTGGACAACGGCCATGATCTGCCCACTATTGGTTACATCTAACTCAACTGCTCGAGCGTCTCGGCATTCGCCGGGACAGATAGGACAAGGTTACCTTGAACCATCAAACTTGCTTCCCTCCTAATTGAATGACTGCAAAAATACAGGAATTTAAAGGGAGTTAGCTTGTATTCATCAAAAAACTGCAATTGTGCAGGTATTTATAGCTTTCTCCGTCGTTCGATTGAGATTGTAGTCAAATAGCTGCACTATTGCAGTAATTCAACTTTTCAGAGCTAGTTTGAGCGAGAATTACTGCACTTTTGCAGTTTAATCACTTTCCACCTCCTTCTCATAGACGGACTGAGCTTCAATCTCGCTGTTTCATCCATTCGAATACCGCAAAGGCTTTTCATTATTACGTACTTATCGGTACATAACTTACAAAAATAACTCACTCCAGCAAAGTAACAATCTCCTTAATAGCATTGTCTACAAAGGTGCGGTCAGGCTGGGACTTCATCGTCACTGTAAGGCCTATGGCTGAGATAGCTAGTGCATGAGATACCGCGGATGCATTCATATCACTCCGCAATTCACCAGATAGCATTCCACCTTCAAGGGATCTTTCTAGTAATCCAGTAATCTTGCTTGAGATAGCCACGGATTCCTTCTCTCACTGTCGGAGTTCTGAAGCTTGGTCTGGATGTAAGCTAAGCTCAATTGAGAATATCTCTGCAACGCAGTTGGGAACAGCTGCCTCTTATCTCCAAAAGCCGCATATAAACTTGGACGTTGAATCCCGATCCGCGAAGTCAGATCGCTAATTGAAGTAGCCTCATATCCCTTTTCCCAGAATACGTTCATCGCCGCAATCAATGCCATCTGCTCATCAAACTCTCGCGGCCGCACCATAAGTTAGCCCGCCCCTTCTGTACCGAATGGTACGTAACCATATGATGACAACTATAATGGATTGTGAACACGATAAAATATTGTTAATTGACACTTACATAACTAAATGTTAACATACCAACTAGTAGGTATGTTAGAAGGAGAGGTGCATATTATGCTGGAACAAACCGCTCAGGAATATCCGTTAACGAAGTATAAGCTCCTCGATGCAGCGTTAAAGCTAATGCTCACCAAAGGGTATCACGCAACGACGGTAGACGAAATTTGCGCTGAAGCCAAAGTAACCAAAGGAAGCTTTTTTCACTATTTCAAATCCAAAGAGGATGCTGGCAAAGAGACAATCCATTTCTTTGAGAAGCTCCAGTTAAAGACGATTCATAGTGCGGGATTAGATCAGATCAGTGATCCTTGGGAAAAGCTGCATAAGTATCTTGACTTTTTCGTGTTATTAGCGAACAATCCCGACTCTCCAAGAAGTTGCCTCACAGCAATAATGACTCAAGAATTAGCGGACACTTATTCAGATTTCCGTGGATTGTGTGAAGACAAATTTATAAGTAATGCTAAACCGCTTAAGGATCTGCTTGATGAAGTAATAATAAAGTATCCTCCGAATCGACCTCTCGATAGTCAGAATTTATCAGAGTATTTCCTGTCGATCTATCAGGGTTCACTCATTCTTGCCAAGTCGAGGCAGAATAGATCCGTGCTTGTAGAGAACATTGAACATTATAGAAGCTACATGAAGATCTTATTTAATAAGTAAGGATCATACATGTAATTATGTTATCCGGCGCGCAGAAATTGCGCCCTTTATCATATACGATAGCATACCAACTAGTTGGTCAATATATTTGAAGTGGGAGGAATTTATATGAAGTTAACGGCTGGACAACAGGCACCTAGATTTATTATGCAGGATGTTGTAGGGGAAACGATTGATCTACAAGATTACGCAGGTCAGAAATTAATGATTTCCTTCTATCGATTTTCTTCTTGTCCCTTTTGTAATTTAAGAATTCAAAGAATCCTGGGGCAATATAACAAATTCGAAGATCATGGTCTGAGAATGATCAGCTTCTGGCAATCACCCAGGGATTCCATTCTTGAGCATGTCGGTCAGCAGCAAGCACCCTTCCCGATGATTCCCGATCCTACCAAGCATATATATCGCCTTTATCATGTGGAGAATTCATGGATGGGTGCTCTCAAGGTTATGCGCGATCCGATTATGGTCATGAAAGCCATGAAGGGTGGGTTTAATCCAGCTAAATCAGATGGCGAAATGAATCAATTACCAGCCGACTTTCTCATTAATCCAGATTTTACTATCCATCAAGCTTATTATGGTGAACATATTGGCGATCATATTGGCTTTGCTGATATTGAACAATTTTTAGGAATCTAGATTAAAAAGCTAGGAACACTAACAGTAAAATGTGCTAAGATGTGGTTACTGTGTATTTTCCATTATCAAGAAAATAGGTGACCCCATGTCCTTTATCATGAAGCTCCAATGGTTCTTCAAGCAAAGATGGCCACATTATACGATTGCCATATCCTTAATGATTATTATGAATATCATGACTGTCGCACCTCCAAAAATTATTGGAAATGTGATTGACCAGATAAGAATTGGAACGTTGACTGCAAGCTCATTAAACCTAACTGTGCTCTTCCTGCTAGGTTTAGCGGTATTTGTGTACACCATCTTCTTCAGCTGGCTCAATTTATTATTCGGTAGCTCGATTTTATTGGAGAAACAATTACGAAGTCGATTGTTAAAGCACTTGGTTCGAATGTCCCCCTCCTTCTTCCAACGGAATCGTACAGGAGAACTAATGGCACTCGCTACGAATGATATTACAGCGATTTCGAACACAGCTGGCTATGGCGTTTTAACCCTTGTATCAACCATTGTAGGCACATCGATTGTGCTCGTTGCCATGATTATGTTCGTTGATATCCGATTAATGCTAGCTTCGTTACTTCCACTTCCTATATTGGTCTATGCTGTGAATAAGATTGGTAAGAAGATGCGTCGACACTTCCTTGCTGCTCAGGAGTCCTTTGGCCATATGAATGATCATGCGCTAGAATCCATATCCGGATTACGTGTTCTTAGAGCATACGTGCAAGAGAAGAAGGATATCGAAGCCTTTGACAATGTCACCCTCAGCGTCATGCACAAAAATTTACGGGTAGCTTTTATAAATTCATTATTCCAGCCTGTTATATCCACCATAGTCGGTCTAAGTTATGCCATCGGGATCGGCTACGGCTCCTACTTGGTGTTCCATAACCAGATCTCACTCGGTCAATTGTTCACCTTTAATATCTACTTGGGGTTATTGATATGGCCGATGATCTCCTTCGGGGAATTTATCAATATCCTTCAGCGCGGTAATGCCTCTTTAGATCGAATAGAGCATATATTGGTGCAGCAGCCTGAGGTTCAGGATGGGGAGCAGCTCATTCCGGTGAGTCAACCAACAAGCATCGAGATGAAGAAGCTTTCCTTCCGTTACCCTGGCACTACAACGGACAGCCTACAGGATATTTCCTTTCGAATTCATCAAGGGGATACGTTAGGTATCGTCGGCAGAACTGGGAGTGGCAAGAGTACATTGCTTAAACAGCTACTTCGGCAGTATCCAATCGAGACGGATAAGCTGCGGATTTCTGATATTCCTATCGAGCAAATTTCGCTTAATCAAGTGCTACAATGGACCGGATATGTACCACAGGAGCATCTATTGCTCTCCAAAACCATCCTAGAGAATATCAAGATCGGTAAACCCAATGCAACGATCGATGAGATTAAACAGGTCGTGGAGGCTGCATGCTTTACGATGGATATCGAGCAGATGAAGCTAGGCTGGGATACGTTAATCGGCGAGAGTGGTGTGATGTTATCTGGAGGTCAGAAGCAGCGAACCGCCATTGCAAGAGCGTTACTCGTCGATCCTGAAATTCTTATTCTCGATGATGTTCTCTCTGCAGTAGATGCCAAGACAGAGAGCCGAATTATACGTAATATCAGACAGCTTCGTCGGGGTAAGACAACACTTATCGCCACACACCGGCTTTCAGCTGTTAGTCATGCGACTTGGATCATCGTACTAGAACAGGGACAAATTGTAGAGGAAGGCACTCACGAGCAGCTGTTACTTTTGGATGGTTGGTATAAGGAGCAATATAACCACCAGCAGCTAGAGGCAGCCATACTGAACGAAGGGAAGGAACCCACCAATGACTAAGCAGCCTTCCACGATCAGAAGACTCATCAACTATGCACTTCTATTTCGCCAGAAAATGGTGATCGCCCTATTCATCCTATTACTGTCTGTCGCCGCTCAGCTAAGTGGGCCTTATATTGTGAAGATCATTATCGACAAGCACATTACCGCCACCACAAATCCAGATCTTGGGTGGTATGAGGCTAACCCTAATGAGCTCTCACCCACTATTAATTCCGTAACGTTGTATGAGAAAACTTATGTAAGAGCAGACTGGATCCATGAGCAGGATATCAGTCCCAACTGGCCAACCGTCAAGGTTATTCAGCTTGAGAACAGCGAGTATACAATTAAATCGTCTTCAGGTGATAACCAAGTATTAACCTCAGCTGATATCTATGATCTATATCAGCACGATGTATCTCCAGTCATCTGGCTTGTCGTGCTATATGTGGTTTTACTACTGGCTGGTGGTTTTCTAGCTTTTGCTCAAGGGTACCTATTACAGTCTGCCGCCCTTCACATTATCCAGAAGATGCGATCTGATGTGATGAGGCACATCCACTCACTGCCGGTTCGTTACTTCGACAACACACCGATTGGAAGTGTTGTGACCCGTATCACGAACGATACGGAAGCAATTAAAGAGCTCTTCATGAGCTTTATGGCTACCTTCGTGGTCAGCGGTGTGAACTTATTGGGTATCTACATCTTTCTCTTCATACTAGATGTAAAGCTAGCTCTGCTGTGCCTAATCATCATCCCCGTCTTCTATATCATTATGAAGCTTCACCTCAAATATTCGAAAGGGTATATCCAAATCATGCGTGCTCGCTTGAGCGATATGAACGCCATGCTGAATGAATCTATCTCAGTGATGCCCATTATCAAAGCCTTTCGTAGGGAAAAAGCAACTGTCGAAGAATTCGAGGAGCTTAACCACGACCGTTACGTTAATCAAATCAAACAATTTCGCTTATTTTCGATTTCATCACGTAATATCACTAGTCTTATTGGAAGTCTCACCGTAACTTTCGTCATCTGGTATTTTGGTAGTGCATCGCTCACTACATCGATCTCGTTTGGTGTACTTTTTGCCTTCATCGATTATCTCAATCGTATCTTCCCACAGATTATCGGGATATTCGATCAGCTTACGAATGCACAGCGTGCCTTTGTATCTGCGGAGAGAGTATTCCATCTGCTAGATATGGAAGGTGTGAGGGTTGAACAGCAAGGAACCCTTCAACGGCCAGAGGGACTTGTGCGGTTTGATCGGGTTTCTTTTGCCTATAAGGATGAGGAGTATGTGTTGAAGGACATTTCATTCGAGGCCAAACAAGGAGAAACGATTGCCATTGTAGGGCATACGGGCTCGGGTAAGAGCTCGATCATGAATCTGTTACTTGGTTTTTACGAGCCTAATAAAGGCATAATTACCATTGATGGACAAGATATAACAGAGCTTCCAAAGCAGGAGCTACGGAAGCACATGGGTATCGTCTTACAAGACCCCTTCTTATTCGCTGGGGATATTAAATTTAATGTGAGTTTATATAACGAGGATATTGACCTGGATCAAGTAAAGCAAGCAATTAAAGATGTTGGTGCTGAACAATTTGTCCAAAGCCTACCGCATGGTTATGATGAGGTGGTAGTTGAACGCGGTAGTACTTTATCATCCGGTCAGCGGCAGCTTATTTCCTTCGCAAGAGCATTAGCCTACAATCCAGCGATCTTAATCTTAGATGAAGCAACCTCTAGTATCGACAGCGAAACCGAAGGAATCATCCAAGAGGCACTTCAGGTGCTGGTTAGAGGCAGAACGACCTTCGTCATAGCCCACCGCCTTTCAACTATTAAGCAAGCAGACCACATTCTCGTCATGCATCGTGGTGAAATAGTGGAGAGTGGGAGTCACGAGGATTTAATGAAGCTTGAAGGCAGGTATTATAAGATGGTTCAATTGCAGCAAGACAATTCAGGAATTATAGGTGCCTAATTCACTTTTCTTGCTTATGCCACTTCCATGCATAGAAGACAACTAGTAAAGTTATTAGTTATTTCTACTAGTCCATAGGATATATAGTAAGCCCAAGGTGATGTGGTCCCGGAGCGCTTTGATTACTGATCCCCCCTCTTTTATAAGATATTATTGAATAGTGACAGTTCTTGTCATTGTTCTGTGATACTATAAAAAGTAAGTATTTCACCTGGGGAAAGGGGGCCTTTCATGTCCAAAGCTAAGAGACTTATCGAGCTCATGTTGACGATTAATACCAAAAAGAAGTTCACTGTCGGTGAATTAGCAAGAGAGTTCCAAGTTTCAAAAAGGACCATCTTGAGAGATTTACAAGAGCTGTCTGAGGCTGGAATGCCGCTATACTCCGAGGTCGGGGTGAATGGTGGCTATCAAGTGTTGAAGGAGAGAACACTGCCACCGATCACCTTCACGGAGAGCGAGGCGGTAGCGATGTTCTTCGCTTACCAATCCCTTCAGTATTATGGTTCTCTCCCCTTCGAGCCAGAGTCCGTCTCTGCATTGTTGAAGTTCTACAATATCTTACCAAGCGATGTGAAAGAACGAGTCAACGTCTTGAAGGATCGGATCGTCTTCTGGGTACCTACTATGGGAACCTTAACTCCACATTTAAGTGAAATGCTTCAACATGCCATAGAGCAGCATATCGTAACCATCAACTATACCGCTGAGAATGGACTTATGACACGAAGGATAATCCAACCAATTGGTATCTATAGCATGAATGGACTTTGGTATTGTCCGGCATACTGCTATAAAGCCAATGCAATGAGAGTGTTCAGAGTCGATCGAATAAGAAATGCTCACAAGCTGAGACTACGAGCACCTAATAAGGAGGTCGCCAAGTATAAGGTGCAGCAGTTCTTAGGTCCCTTCGAAGATACAGTAGACAATCTACCTTTTGTTGTGAAATTAACGCAGCATGGTGTAAGCCGATGTGAATCAGACTATTGGTTAGCTCAATCCTTAACTGCATATCCTGATGGAACCGGAGAAATTATATCCACGATCAGCCCTTCTTTTATTGCTTGGGCAGTTGATTTCTTTATTGGTTGTGGAACTGATGCCCGGGTTGAGCAACCCGAAATTTTGGTGACGAAAATTAAGGTAAGAATCAATGAGTTGAGAAGTCATTATTAGCTGCTTAACGTTTAAGATACAAACCGATTGAGAAGGGTTATATGTACCATACAGAGGCCACCCTCTAAAGAAGGTGGCCTCTGTAATCGATACTTATTCGCTAGACATATGCGTTCGAATATAGTTCAATGCCTCTTCCACATGTTCCTTAACCTTCACCTTACCCCACTCTTTAACCAATATTCCTTGTGGATCAATAAGGAAGGTGGACCGTACAATTCCCATAAACTCATGACCGTAAAGTTTCTTCAACTGCCAAACTTCATACAATTCACATACAGTATGTTCCTCGTCCGCAAGGAGCAGGAAGGGTAAATCATATTTTTCAATAAATTTATGATGGCGTGTCATCGAATCTGTGCTGATACCCAGGATAACTGTCTTTAGTTTCTTGAAATCTTTACTTCGATCTCTAATATCGCAGGCTTGTGTTGTACACGCAGGAGTCAAATCCTTCGGGTAGAAATACAGAAGCACATTCTTACCTCTAAAATCCGACAGCTTCACTTGCTTCCCGTTGCTAGCCTCTAGTTGAAAGTCAGGTGCTAGCTTACCTACTTCTATAGTCACGTTCATGTTCAACTCCTATTCATTCCGGATAAATTTCTACGTGCTTTTACGAACCCGCTCCACGATAACGTCGAACCCCTATATTCCAAATCCATATACTCAAGAGCATCAGGACGACCCCGACAATAGGTGTGAGCATAGCCATCATCATAAAGGATTCACGTCGCAAGAAGAATGCTGCCGGATAGAATCCAACAAAGGCAAACGGTAGAACCCAAGTCAGAACAACACGGATAATGCCATTATAGATACTAACCGGATATCGCCCATAATTCTGAATGTTCCAGATGAGTGGTAATATGCCTGTAGGTGAATCAGAGAATAAGGATAGAGACGTCAATGACACGTAAATGCCAAAATAGATCATCACCGATCCCACCACTAAAAGCAGGAACATTATCGGATCATACCAGCTTAACGCTAAACCCAGATCGCTCCAAGCGTATACCATTACCGCGAATCCAGCTATAGCTCCGAATAGTGCCGGAGGGTTCATATTCTCCAGCATAACCTGGAACAAATTGTGAGCGGGACGCGTAAGAACACGGTCCATCTCTCCTTTTACAATATAACGATCTCCAAACCCCCACAAATTAAAGAAGCAGAGAAACACACTATAAGGCACCATAAAATATCCATAAATGAATATGACCTCGGCACGTACCCAACCATCGAGCGTATCCGTATGCATATAGACAACAAGAATAAAGAACAAATTCATGAAATTAAAGGCTAGATCCGACAAGACCTCAATCCAGAAATCGGAGCGGTAGGTAAGGCGAGTTTTAATATAATTTTGCAAATACTCGGAGAATAACGAAATATAGAACATCTAGTCTTAACCCCCCTGCACGAACAACCGCTTACGCGCTCGACGCCATACGATATTGATTGGAAGCAGCAATGCGATAAACCAGAATAATTGAATACTGATGGCTTGAATAATCGCCGTTCCGACGATATTCCCTGTGAATACCGACCCTGGCAAATATGTAATCGCCTGAAAAGGCAAAAAGCTCAGTACCTGCTCAGCCCATCCTGGGAAAAATGACATGGGAATCACCAGTCCCGAGAATAGATCAATCGTTACCCGCTTCATCCTCATTAAACCTTCATTATTCTCTAAGAAGAAAGCTGATAATCCCGTCAATATATTAATCTGCGAGTTAATGAAGAAGCTGAATATGATCATTAAGGAAAAGGACAACCAAGTTACAGGATCCAAAGGTAATCGAATGGGGAACAATAAGGATACCACCAGCATACCCGGAATACTGAATAACAGTAGCCGGAATAGACCTTCACCCAAGCCCTGCATCATCTTAACCGCCAAGTATTGGTAGGGTCTTATCATCTGAATCGCTACACTGCCATCACGAATCTCTCTAGAAATCTCTTGATCTAAATTATTGAAGTAAAACGCGCGCGCCATCCAGGATATCGCTATATAGGTGGACATCTGTCCCGAAGTCATTCCTCCAAGCACAGTATTATCACCATAAACAGCCTTCCAGATAAAATAGGCAGAGCCAATATTAATCGCATATATCGCAATTCCGCTATAATAATTCACACGATAGGCGAGCATCGTCAGAAACCGCATGCGAATAAAATCCATATATACACTGATCATGTGGGGGGTACCGCCTGAACCGTTGCCGAGCCCGTCCGATATATTTCTCGAACAATTTCGTCCGTATTCGTCTCAGTGATCTTCACATCGCGGATATCCATCTGTCCCACAACGCTGCCGAGTACCTGAGAGATAATTTCTTGACCTCGAGGTATAACTACCTTCGCAGAGTACTCATTATCGCTTGACCAGATGACACCCAAGCCATCCGTTAACTGCTGTAATCGTTCTAATGAAGTTGGCTCGCCGAATTGCATCCATACTTCCTTGCCCTTACCCCAACGAAGCTTTAGATCGTCTAGTCCACCATCATAAATAATACGTCCATCATCGAGCATAATAACACGTGAGCAGAGCGCTTCGATATCCTGTAAATCGTGTGTAGTTAATAAAATTGTCGTATTATAAGTCCGATTCATCTGCTTGAGAAACTCGCGTATTTCCGTCTTCACAACAATATCTAGACCTATCGTAGGCTCATCGAGGAATAGAATGGATGGATTATGCAATAAGGATGCAGCTAACTCACAACGCATACGCTGCCCCAAGCTTAGCTTACGCACAGGACGTGACAGAATATCGCCGATCTGTAGCATATCGGTTAGGTCATCTAGTCTAAGCTTGAAATCTGCTTCAGAGACACGGTATACCTTGCGTAACAATCGAAACGACTCGATGACACCAATATCCCACCACAGCTGACTACGTTGTCCGAATACGACACCAATACCTTGAACGAAGATTTCTCGATCCTTATAAGGTACATAGCCATTCACACGAATATCTCCTGCAGTTGGAACCAGAATGCCCGTAAGCATCTTGATGGTCGTGGACTTTCCTGCTCCATTCTCGCCAATATAGCCGCAGATTTCTCCCTGGGGGATAACAAAATCAATATCTTTCACCGCGGTTAGGCGGGTATATTCTCTGCGGAATAGATCCTGAAATGCTCCTTTCAAACCCAATTTATTCTTCTGCACCAAAAATTCCTTGCGTAAACCTGAAACTTCTATAGCATTCACAACGTCTAACCTCCTAGTCCCCTTGGTGTTACACTCATAATGACACTATACACAACCTTCCTACAAAAGAAAAACAGAGCACTCCCTACATTATTATTGCTTGCAGGGGATGCTCATAGCATCTATAATAGTTTGGTGCGTTAACAACTTTGAAAGGCTGGAATTATCTTATGAACGAAAAAATGAATGAAATGGACTCCATCTCTCCACGCAAGAAATCCAAATACTCTAAAAAGGTCGTCTACAGCTTATTGGCTCTACTTCTTATCGTTGTCATTATTGTAATCTACTATATAAATGCGATACTAAGCGCTGCTAATGCCATATCAGATCCTGATGATTCACAGTTCAAGGGTGTAGAGAATAATGAACCCCTTCCCATCTGGGAGGGCACAGATCGAGTCAATATCCTCATACTCGGTGGAGATGATCGAGGACTTAAGGAGAACGAGGTTCCTCGATCGGACTCGATGATCATCGCATCCATTGATCCTGTTACGAAGAAGGCCACATTATTCTCCGTGTTACGGGACGTATGGGCAGAAATTCCTGGACATTCTGATAATCGAATCAATTCAGCGCTTCAACTAGGAGGCCCCAGCCTTGCTATGAATACAATTAGTGAGCTAACAGGGCTATCTATTCAATATTATGTGTACACCGACTTCCAAGGCTTCATCTCACTTATTGATGCATTAGGCGGCATTGAATTTGAGGTCGAGAAGAGAATGTATTACATCGATACCGCAGACGACCCACAATATAATATTGACTTACAGCCTGGACTACAGCAGCTAGATGGATCTACAGCACTTCAATATGTGAGATTCCGCAAGGATGCACTATCCGACTTCACCCGTACAGAGAGACAGCGCAACTTTCTAAGCGCTGTTGTAGACAAGGTTAAGCGGACATCGTCGTTAATCAAGCTGCCTACCCTACTGGATAGTGTAGTTCCTTATGTGGAGACGAATATGGGAATTGATGACATGGTTAAGCTTGCCCGTCTAGGATTCGAAATCGATACGAGTGCTATTCCTAGTATTCAGATTCCACCTCTAGAGCTTCTTCGCGAGGAGAATATTGGCGGAGCCGATGTGATCTCAATAAGAAATTCCGATGATCTGATCGAATATGTGCAAGAAAAGCTTAATCCTGTGGTCGTTGAACCCATTACACCCGAAGCAACTCAACCCGTAGAAACGCCATAGTATTGTTGCGCGCGGGTGTGGATTTGGGTACTCGTGTGGATGCGGGTACTCGTGTGGATGCGGGTACTCGTGTGGATGCGGGTACTCGTGTGGATGCGGGTACTCGTGTGGATGCGGGTACTCGTGTGGATGCGGATACTTGTGTGGATGCGGGTACTTGTGTGGATGCGGATACTTGTGTGGATGAATGTGTGCTTAGGTGCGGCTGTGACTCTACATGAATTAGCGCTAGATTTGGCGCAATAGTACCGCGTAAATGTGCTAAATACCTTGAAAAATAACATATTGCTCAATTAGCGCAAGTTTCAGCGCTATTGGCCCTTTTCCCCTTACTAAAGTATCATTTAGCGAAAGTGGACTGCTTATTAGCGCCACTAATAGCGCTAATATTATAGATTTTTGTTGCGTTTGTTAAGACTATATAGTAAGCCAGTCAAAGGTGGAACCAACATTATGAATAGAACTCAATCCGAAAAATTATATAAAGAAGCACTAGAGCACATCGTCGGTGGTGTGAATAGTCCTTCACGCTCCTTCAAGGCAGTTGGCGGCGCTGCACCGGTGTTCATGGAGAAGGCGAAGGGCGCTTACTTCTGGGATGTGGATGGTAATCGTTACATTGATTATCTTGCTGCCTACGGACCTATTATTCTCGGTCATGCTCATCCAGCTGTTACGGCTGCAATAGTCCAATCCGCAGAGAATGGTACATTATATGGAACACCGACTGAATTAGAAATCACCTTCTGTCGCATGCTAAAGGAAGCTATTCCTTCCATGGACAAGGTACGCCTCGTGAATTCCGGTACAGAAGCTGTAATGAGTACCATTCGAGTTGCTAGAGCCTACACTGGTCGCGACAAAATCATTAAATTTGCTGGTTGTTATCATGGTCATTCGGATTTAGTGCTCGTTGCAGCTGGATCAGGTCCATCGACACTGGGTATACCTGATAGTGCCGGTGTACCTTCAGGGATTGCTAGAGAGGTTATTACAGTCCCTTTCAATGATGCTCCCGCATTAGAAGCTGCACTTGAGCAATGGGGTGATCAGGTTGCAGCTGTTATGATTGAACCGATCGTCGGCAACTTTGGCATGGTGCTTCCTGAACCAGGTTATCTCGAACAGGTTTGCTCGCTCACTCGAAAATTCGGTGCGCTTGTCATCTTTGATGAGGTGATCAGTGCTTTTCGCTTTCACTATGGCTCTGCTCAGACCTATGCTTACTTCCCAGACCATGATGCGGTTCAAGCTGATTTAACAGCACTTGGCAAGATTATAGGTGGTGGCTTACCCATTGGTGCTTATGGTGGTCGACGTGAGATTATGGAGAAGGTTGCACCTCTTGGCCCCGCTTACCAGGCAGGCACAATGGCTGGTAATCCCATCTCGGTATCTGCTGGCATTGCTTGTCTCGAGGTTCTTCAAAAGCTAGGAACCTATGAGCGCTTGGACGCATTAGCGGCACGACTAACCGAAGGCATGGCTAAGTCCGCAGCCCATTACCATATCGATGTAACCATTAATCGTATCCGCGGAGCATTCTCCACACACTTCTGCGCGCATCCGATAACGAATTATGAGGAAGCAGGTCGCGCTGACAGTGAACAGTTCGCCTCATTCTTCCGACACATGCTAGATCAAGGCATATGCTTAGCTCCATCGAAGTACGAAGCCTGGTTCATGACAACTGCCCACAGCGACAAGGATATAGACATAACGCTTGTAGCGATCGAACGAGCATTTCAGAAGATGAGCTTGGCCTAATTGCACTTTATACAACTAGCAACTCGTATAGGTGAGTTAGTAACAAGAAACCACGATCGGTTCCCGATAATTCTGGACAAATCGTGGTTTTCTCGTTTGTATTTTCTTTTATATACTTACGTCTATCGTTGAACTATCACCTGATGTACTCCAATTAAACTCTGGAAAGTCCCTCTGGAATGTCTTGACGTTAATATAACTCAGGTTATTCTTCACTGTAAGACTTGATATTGGATAAGCAAGCTTCTTCGAGCCTTTCACAAGAATGACCGACTTGGTTGCTTGATCCCAGCTCAGATCCGCATTCGTCGCAGCTGCTAGAAATCGCAAGGGTAGCAAGGTTGTTTGTTCTTGATAGAGAATATCAGTTTGCACATGAAAAACCTCTCCATTAACTGTTATCTTCGTCGGCTCCACATTGACCTTAAGCTTGGTCACACCTGCAGCAAATATCGCTTTGAACAGCTGCTCCTGGTTTCCTGCGATTTCAATATCTGGTGTAATCCCCACACCATGAACCTTATGCTTATTAGGAGTAAGATACTCCTCAACGGTAATTTTAAGTACTCCACCACTGGTCTGCATCGGAATGACCTGTTGGATGACACCCTTGCCATAAGTCTGAGCTCCGACAATTAGTGCAAGTTTATGATCCTGGAGTGCACCTGTAAGAACCTCAGAAGCGCTTGCCGTTCCTTCGTTAACTAGCACAACAGTTGGTATCATTAAAGGTAGCAGTCCATCGACCTCCACCTTAACCTCCTTACCATGCTTATCCTTCGTATACATCAGAACTTCCTCGTCTAGGAATTGTCTGGCAATTATTTCAATTGAGCTTAGTAAGCCCCCACCATTGTATCGAAGATCAATAATTAATGACTGAAGCCCTTTTTCTTTCAGCTTTCCCAGCTCAGCAATGAACTTCAGTGCTGCTTCATCGGAGAATGTATGTAATCGTAGATATCCCACTCCTTCTCCAAACCAACGAGTCGTAACCAGCGGTACCTGAACCTCAGCATAGGTTAAGTTGAATGTGAGGATTTTCTTGTCTCTCTGCACTCTTAGCTTGACACTAGCTCCATCTGCACCAATTTCTGCTTTTTCAAGCTCAATCAATTGTTTTCCTCTGACTGCTTCACCATTGATCGTGAGGATGACATCCCCCTCGAGGATACCCATCTGTTCTGCGGATGTATTCTCCATGACCAAATTCACGTATATCTCACCATTTAATTCATCTAGGAGAATACCTGTCCCATAGTACACATTATTCAAGGCATCATTGAATGCATCTAGCTCTTCAGCACTATAGTAATCCGTATAAGGATCATCTAGAGAATACAGAATACCCTCGATCGCAGCTTGAATTAGTTCTTCCTCAGTAACTCCACTTAAGTGATAGGCTTCTAGTAAGTCTATCGTTTCGTCTAACTCCGTATACTTGCCTGCTTCCTTGGCACTCGCATTCCAAGGAGTTAATAACAACGTTACACATATTACTATCGGTAATGTAATGTGTTTAAGTCTAGAAGTCATGATACGCAACGTAAGATCTCCTTATTTGGGCAATAATGGATTTTTAAGACTCTATTCATATACGACAACTGCGTTTTGATTCCTGCATGATATAGAAAATAGTTCTATTGTCGAGTAATTACATAACCTTCAAGTGTTGTTCCATCTTCAATAAAAGGTGTTGCGTCTCCAAATTGGACTTCCTCTTCATTCACAACGTGTTGATGCTATCGGATAAAGCCTCTCTTTTCGTTCGATACCACCACCAAATTACATAAATCGATAAGAGTAGTATCATAGTAGTCAGAAGACTACCCTCTGCGCCAAATTCCCCACCCGACAGTAGCTGATGACCTTGGCTTTCTATCTGTACTATTGAATCACCAATCACATTACCGGACACCTCAAAGCCGTAAATATTCCCCTGGAAATAGTTCCATGTAAAATGTATACCAATCGGCACCCACAGCCCACCAGTAACCTCTCTACTTACACCTAATAGTACCCCAGCCAAGAATAAATTGATTAACGGGAATGGGCTATCTAGAACACTATCATTCATGAGATGAAGGGCAGTAAATAATAGAGAAGTAATCATAATCGCCAGTGTCGGTCCAGTTTTAAGACGCAGCAATCCCTGTATATACCCTCTACATAGCAGCTCTTCATTAATAGCAACCAAAGCGAACAGTAACAATCCAAAAACTAAACCTTGAACTACGGATGCATCCAATCGAACGTCCTCAACAATCAATCCGCCAAAAGCCCATATACTCAAGAATGCTGCTGACATAAACGCGATGCCCCAGTTAGACCCTGCAATCGCCGCTCTCCAGCCATTACGTTCCTTCCAGCCTAAGGACAATCCACTTTTCCTTTCAAAAGAAACATACATAATCATAACTGCCCCAATTACACAGATACCTTGCACAACCATCATCGCTTTCACCATCGATGGCTCTACTAACAATTCCTCAATGGATAATCCATCGTGTAGAGCAATTCCAACAATCATGACAGGGATCATGACCACGATCATCAGCAAGGTAACGATGACCACCAACAATAATAGCTTACCGATGATCCTCATAATAGGTTTGATAGAATTCACTTATTCTCCTCTTTTCTCTGAATAATGTATGTAGCTACTCATTCTTATAGATCAATTTTCTCCAGCAGGTAAAATAGTATTTTCTCACTTTGAGTAATGATGTGGGCTTCCGTCAACCTCCCAGTCTTAGAGTAAGTGAGACCAAAATCTCCCGGGGATACTTAAAATTATACTAACTAAATAGCCATGATTGTATAACATATATGTCCTAAATGTATCCATATTTGCGACCCTGAAGAAAAAGTTACCTTTTTATTGTAAATTATGTACTTTTCATAAGAAAAATCCTGTACTTATACTTTCCTTTCAGTCAAAAAAAATATACTCAAATTCGAGTATATTCTTACAAATGGACACATAAATTCCGAATCACATGAACTGAAGAATCCCATATAGAACAGGCAGCACGATTATTAATAACCCAGTACTAATCAACCAACTGGAATTCGCTAAATCCACATCTAGTCCATACAATTTCGGCGGAATTAAGGACATGAAGGCTGGAGGCATTGCTGACATAATGAGAATGACCTTAATAAGCATTCCATCGTACATATCTCCCAGCCCTATAGCAAAGGCAATCGGTACGATACAGATCGGCACCATGATGAATTTTACTATGGATATTGAAAGACTCTCCTTGAGATAATTCTGTGCAGCCATAAACCTCATATGATAACCTACTGGGATAACTAGCATTAGAATAGCTAGTGGAACTAGTATATTAATTAACATCTCATAAAAATCCGGTCTTCCTAGGGAGGAGATATTCAGTGTGCCACCGATCAGGATTGCCGAGACTGCAGTTAGGATAAACGGGTCAGCGAATATTCTTAACCCGCTTGTCTTGACGGTCTTCTTCCCATCCTGTTGCTTGCTCCCATAAATCTTAGCCATTGGGAAGGCTACTGTGTAGTAAATGAGCTCCTCTAGTAATCTGAACATCGTCACGAATACAAGACTTTGTTGTCCAAGAATCATAAAGCAGAACAACATACCAAAGCTTCCCCAATTATAGAATGTACCAGAGATGAACATCGAGCCCGTTTTTTTGCTATCAAGCTTCATAGCTTTAGCGAAGCCCACGGCAAATAAACCACCTAATACTAGACACAAGATGCCTAGGATCGGGAGATAATAGAGACTCGCTTGCTGAATATCAACAATCCAGAATACACCGATGAGAACAAGAGGATTAAGCACTAATAATGCTGACTTGGTCATCCCACTGATCGACTTCTCTATCGTCGCTTTCGAGCTCGGCCATCTCTGATGAGACAGCCAGTTCAGTGCTTTACCCAATGACAAACCAATAATAATAATGGCAAGCGATAGAACAATCTTCTCTATGATGTCCAACTCCTAGTTAATCAATGACAGAATGAGCCGCCCATCTTATACACCCATTGCTCGCAGTCCTAGTGCCAACGAACCACATAAACCAGCATTATCTCCTAATCCTGGTGGTACGATATATTGGTTAATTTCTTCAAGTATAGTCTTATCATTCACATAACCGTTCAATTGTCTAAGCACCTCCGTACGAATTAGAGGGTATAACTGCTCCTGCTTCATAACCCCACCACCCAATATGACCTTCTTCGGGGAGAGCGTTAGGATGGTCCCTGCTACTGCTTGAGCAATATAGTAAGCTTCAATTGCCCATGCAGGGTGATCAAGCGGGAGCTCACTCCCCTTCATCTTCCACCTGCGTTCGATCGCAGGGCCGGCCGCAATTCCTTCCAGACAATCTCCATGGTAAGGGCACGAGCCAGCGAAGTGATCATCAGGATGCCGTCTCGTCATTATATGTCCACCCTCTGGATGTACAAGGCCATGAACTAGCTTGCCCTCTGTATAGATGCCAAGACCTACACCCGTTCCTATCGTGTAATATACACAGCTATCCAAGCCTTTTGCTGCGCCCCATACCGCCTCACCGAGTGCAGCCGCATTGACATCTGTGTCCCATCCATAGGGTACATCAAATTGTTCTCTCAATGCTCCAAGAAAATTAAACCCTGACCAGCCTGGCTTCGGAGTCGTTGTAACATGTCCATATGACGGACTTGTGGGGTCAATATTAATCGGACCGAAGGTTCCGACTCCGATCGCTTCTACCTGCTTCTCACGAAAGTAATCAATGACATTACCCAGTGTCTGTTCTGGGCGCTCCGTCGGAAAGCTGACACGATCTTCAATCATCCCCTGCTCATTACCTATGCCACAAACAAACTTTGTGCCTCCTGCTTCTATCGCACCAATTCTCATAATGAACACTCCATTTTATTATTATTTGAATGTTACTAACCCTTTGAAGATTATACTACATTGTAAGGACAATAGTTAAGGAGCTAACCGCAAAGTTAGCTCCTCTTCTAATCTTATTCATTTAAGGATGATGACTATTCGTACAGAACTGCCTTGATTTCCTCATCATCCATGTTCGATTTATCGTACCAATAAAAACCGGTATCAATACTCTCGGGTACTTCCTTACCATTCATCGCATCTACAGCTGCTTTGACCGTCTCATATCCGATCCCGATCGGATTCTGAGTAATGGCTCCGGCCATCTCCCCACTGCGAATTGCATCAATCTGTGCTTTACCCGAATCGTAACCAATCACGATGACGGAACCTTTATTTAACTCCGTCACAGCATTTAACACTCCGATTGCTGAGCCCTCATTAGCTCCGAAGAATCCCTTCAGATTCGGATGTGCCTGCAGAATCGCCTTAGCTAAGTCTGTCGACTTTAAGTGGTCACCACCACCATATTGGATATCCACAATTTTTATTTTCGGGTACTTTTCTTCTATGCGATTTTTGAAGCCATCACGACGATCAATTCCAGTCCGACTCGTCTGGTCATGGACAACTAATGCCACTTCGCCTTCTCCACCAATTAATTCCGCCATCTTGTCAGCAGCTAAGCCCGCTGCGGCTATATTATCAGTTGATGCTGTCGTTACAGGAATATCACTGTCTACGCCCGAGTCGAAAGCGATAATCGGGATATTCTTCTCTTGAGCCTTCTTCAATAATGGTGTTGCAGCTTGACTGTCCAAAGCAGCAAATCCAATTGCGCTTGGGTTTTTGTCCAAAGCAACCTGTAGCATCTCAATCTGCTTATCAACCTGTGTTTCCGACTCTGGACCTTCAAATGTAATCTTAACATTAAATTCTGTGGCTGCTTTCTCTGCCCCAACCTTCACTGCTTGCCAGAATTGGTGCTGGAAGCCTTTAGAGATAACCGGAATATAAATTTCTGCATCTGCATCTCCATCATTACCTGATGAATTATTATTCGTTCCGCATCCGCTCAATACAAGCATGGTGACCAATACGAATACCAAGACCATTACCCACTTTTTCATCTCAAAATCTCCCCTTAGCATTTTTTTTGTATATTAACTCCCTTAGGAGGTCATACCCTATTGATCGTGAACCACCACAGCTGATTATCTACGTGCCTCTAATTACTTTTCTTTCTCCTTAGAATGTCAGCATATACCGCCAGAATAATAACAAAGCCTACGACTACGGTTTGCCATTCCTGTGGAACGGATAGAATCCTCAACCCATTCGTCAATACACTCATAATCAAGGCTCCAATCACGGTGCCAACGATCGTTCCTTTTCCTCCACTGAGTGAAGTTCCTCCTATGACGACTGCAGCAATAGCTTCTAGCTCATACCCCATCCCTAGTGCTGGTTGAGCAGAATTTAACCTAGATGCCATAAGGACACCGGCAATCCCAGTAAAGGTACCAGTAATTGTATAGATTAAAATCTTCCAGAAGTGAACGTTAACTCCAGAGAGCCTAGTTGCTTCTTCATTACTACCGATAGCAAAGTTATAACGACCAATAATTGTTCTCGATAGAAGGATTCCGCCAATAATGGCAACAACGAAGAAAATCAGAACAGCATTCGGAATTTCGAAGCCAGGAATGATATTACCAATAACAGAGTCCTGCGATATCTTCGAGAAACCAGTTTCTGGTGCGAAGTAAATGGGCTTCGTTCCCGAAATAATTAACGCTAAGCCTTTGGCAATCATCATCATCGCCAAGGTTGCGATAAACGGTGGAATCTTCAGCTTCGCTACCGATAAGCCTGAGAGCATCCCACAGAAGGCTCCGGTTAATATTCCGCCAAGAATACCTATTGGAACCGGTAAGCCGAAGAAGGTGATGAATACACCCGTCATTACAGCGCTTAGTGTCATTACTGTTCCAACAGATAAATCTATGCCTCCTGTGATAATTACGAATGTTGAGCCTAGGGCAAGCACTCCAATCACCGCTGTCGAGAGTAGAATTCCTACGACATTCGAGAATTGAAAGAAATTGCTTGAAGATAAGGAGAAGACCAGGACAAGTAAGATTAGGCTCGCAAATGCTAGAATCTGCTGAAGAGCCCCTGATTTCATAATTTGATTACGTTTTTCAATAATTAGATTCATATTGTTCCCCCCCAATAAAACTAAGCTCCTCGTTGTGTCGCTAGACTCATAATTGCTTCTTGTGTTGCTTCATCTCGATGAAGAATGCCTGTTATTCTACCTTCGCACATGACCGCGATTCTATGGCTCATCCGCAGAATTTCTGGAAGCTCCGATGAGATCATGATGATCGACTTACCTTGCTCAACCAGATCATTCAACAGCTTATATATTTCACTCTTGGCTCCGATGTCGATACCTCTAGTTGGTTCATCGAAGATTAGAATTTCACAATCCCTAGTCAGCCATTTGCCAATGACGACCTTCTGTTGATTCCCACCTGACAAAAACTTAACCTCTTGATGAATAGAAGGTGTCTTAACCTTTAACGCCTCAACCATATCCTTGGATAGGTTCACCATCTTCTTCTCATTGACCCATCCAATCCAATTCGTGAATTTGTGATAGGAAGCCATTGCAATATTCGTCTTCACATCCATCTCGACCATACAGCCGTAATGCTTACGATCCTCTGACAAATAACCAATACCCTGCTTTACTGCTTGGAAGGGGCTATTGATGATGACAGCTTGGCCTCCAATACTCAACTGTCCAGAATCGATTGGATCTGCCCCGAAGATGGCCCGAGCCACTTCAGTTCGTCCTGCACCAACCAACCCAGCTAACCCCAAGATTTCACCTTTCTTTAAATCAAAGCTAATGTCCTTGAGTACCCTCCCACGGTTCAAATTTCGAACCTCCAGTACATTCGGTAGATCATCATCAATCTTCAATGCTTTGGAGGATTGATATATTTCTCGGCCCACCATCATCGATATGATCTGATCAATGGTGATCACTTCGGTCTCAACCGTATCAATATAACCACCATCACGCATGACCGTGATCCGGTCCGTAATCTGCTTGAGCTCATTCATCCGATGTGAGATATAGACAATGCCAACACCATTGCTTCTTAATTGGCGAATAATTTGGAATAGATCGTTGATTTCCGCATCGCTCAAAGCGGCTGTAGGCTCATCCATAATCAAGACTTCAGCATTGAAGGATAATGCCTTAGCAATCTCCACCATCTGCTGCTTAGCCACAGTCAACTCTGAAATCAGCGTACGCGGATTCATTGGTGGTAAATTTAACCGCTTAAACAATTGCTGCGTTTGTTCATTAATCTCTCTCTCGTCTAGGAAAAGGTTGAAAAATTTGCGCGGTTCTCTACCGATGTATATATTCTGGGCGATCGTCAAATCGACAGCTAGATTTAACTCCTGATGGATAATACTTATACCCAAATCTTGAGCAGCCTTCGTGTTAGTAATGTGAACCTCCTGCCCCTTTACACGTATATGTCCGGCATCCTTCTGATACACACCGGTGAGCACCTTCATTAAAGTCGACTTCCCCGCCCCATTCTCCCCCATTAAGGCATGAACCTCACCCGCTCGTAAGTCGAATTGACAATTGATCAAAGCGCGTACACCTGGAAAGGACTTATCAATTCCATCCATCGACACTAGAACATCACTCATCTTCTCACCCCTCCCCACATTGCTCTGCGCTAATTCCTTTGTCATAAGTGTAAGCTGAATTGGATCTAACTTGAATTGAATATCTTCCATAAAAACTTGAATATCTTACTTTAATCCTGCAACACAAAAAGGCCATCATCCCAATGCGGATGATGGTCTCGTGGTGGAGGTGAGCTTACAGTGCTGAAAAATAACCGTCTTGCTTTTACCTGGAACGAGCTCCGCTCGACTTTGCTTTTGTGCATTTCAGATTATAGATGCTTCCATTCATCTTCGCATAGCGAATAATCCTGCTGATCATGCTTTTGTCGTTTAATTTAGTGAACGGACATGGATCAGGACGTGTATTCACTTCTAGGATCCATAGCTTAAGATGTTGATCAATCGCAATGTCCACTCCATACTCCCGTATGCCTGGATAAATGTTGTTGAGCTGTTTAACACTCATAAGTGCGATCTTCTTTATTGATTTTATCAAAGTATGTCGTTTCTTTTTAGTGATATAAGCTTTTAATAATACCTCCAACGGATAAATTGTCCCCCCTTGACTCCCGTTAGTTACTATTCTGTGTGGATGTGCCAGACGACCAGCAACTCCCGTTACTTCCCAGCTTTTCTTGAAATTCCGCTGTACCATAACCCGAACATCGAACGGTCGGTGCTTGTAAACCAATAGTCTTATACCCTTCTGCACTAGATATGGTTTTCCCCGGGTCTCTCTCGTGATCGCACGGTATGCCTTGTGGTAACTTTCATATCTATGCACATGTTTACCAGTCTGAGAGTGATATTGTATCTTACCTGTTCTGGAATTTATTGTTCCCATACGAATAACACCCTGTCCCAGTGACCCACAGCAAGGCTTGAGGTATACCATGCTGTACCTATGAAGCATCTTATTAAACACATCTAAATTCATTCTTCGAGTTTCAGGAATGTACTTATGCAGGGCCTTGCTTCTTCTCAGTGCCCTTGTTTTCGTAAGCTTATTGGAAATATGTCTGATTGTTCGTTTCATTAGCTCCACCGCCCCATTATGCTTCCAGGTTATATTATGGGAAAGTCATCAAAATTGTTCGAGCTTTCGTTCAAAGGAAGAACGAATAAAGTATTATTACATATAATTTCTCATAGGGGTTTTCGGTGGGGGCAAAGAATGGAGGAAGTCATGATACCGATCGACGAATTGCAAGCTAAGGTAATAGAAACAATCCGAATATTCCCATGGTACAAAGAACTGATCAGAATTCATTCAGCGAACTTAATCGAATCTTTAGAGCAATTACCCCTCATGACGACCACCCTTCTCAAAGCCTATTATTATCATCAACCGGAAGACCCATCCTTGAACGTATATTTGACTTCGGGTACTAATTCTGGGCGTAGAAAAGCTATTCTTTACTCTGAGGAGGACGAAAATCACTACATTCAGATCAAAGCTCAGCTATTCAACGAGCTTATTAGGGGAAGCGGATGTATAAAGGCTGTTGCTGACATGGGAACAGGTCATGCTGCAAATACGAGTCTGAACATATTTAAACAGCTTGGATTGGAGGGGCATTCCATTTCATTCGAATTACCCATCCAACAGCATATTAATCAACTACAAACGATTCAACCCGATCTGCTCTACACAATGCCGTCCATTCTAGACCATATAATTAATGAAACCAAAACTCCACGCATGTTCGGAATCCGCAAGATTATTCTGGTTGGGGAAATCGCTCCATTGAAATGGCAGAGTAATATTGCCCGCATCTTCGGACTTCATAGGCATGACATTATCGATACTTATGGCTCGATAGAAATAGGTACGATTGCTTATTACTCCCATAATCTTAACAGATATATTCTAATTGATGGCATGTTGGCGGAAGGGATTGAAACTTCTGAATTGAACGAAGGGCTTGAACCGTTGGGGGAAAACGAAAAGATTCTTGTACTCACATCATTGACTCGCAAACTGCTGCCAGCCATCCGATTCGTGACTTATGATGTTGTAAGAGACTTTAGACCAGTACTGGTTAATGGTGTAATAAAGATGAGCTTTCAAGCCATTGTAAAACGAGTTGGACGAGAACTTAAGCACGGGGAAAAAATTAGCTTGTACGATATCGAGCAGGCTGTATACCAGCATGTTGAGGATGCGATCATTCGAGTAAGGGTTCAGAATAATGTCCTGAATGTGCAAATAAAAAGCAAATCTAACATAACCTCTGCTCTGTCAGCCATCCGACAGGAAATTAGAGAGTGTATTCCCGAAATCGGTATGATGATTCGTAACGGTTTACTTGATGACATCCAAGTAATTGCAGCAAAGGAAGATCAATTGATGGAGAGCGGGCAAATCAAGAATAAAAAAATATATTAAGGATGCGCTAGAGCATCATAAGTTGGGTGGGGATTTACATCAATGGTGGTATTCTATCGGCAATTGGCAGAACACCTCTGATCAAGTTGAATCATTTGTTCCCTGCTAGCGGTCTTGAAATCTACGCCAAGATGGAGTTAATGAACCCGGGTGGAAGCTCTAAAGATCGACCTGCACTTCGAATGATCCAAGAAGCTTGGAAGGAAGGGAAAATCGGACCGGGTACTGTAGTCATTGAATCCAGTTCAGGTAATATGGCTATCAGCTTGGCCATGATTTGTAAGTATTTAAAAATGCGATTTATTAGTGTCATCGACCCGAGAACAACGGAATTTAACATTCGAATTCTGAAAGCATCGGGTGCAGAAATTCACTATGTGACCGAGCCCGACCCGGAAACAGGTGAATTTCTGCCAGCGAGGCTGAAATGCGTGCAGCGGCTGCTGTCTGACATACCAGGGAGTTTTTGGCCTAACCAATATGCAAATGTAAACAATTATATGTCCCACTATCATACGACGATGAAAGAAATCGTTGAACAACTTCCACGAGTAGATTATTTATTCTGTGGTGTAAGCACTTGCGGAACCATTCGAGGCTGTGCTGAGTATGCAAAGGGTCATGGCTTATCAACAAAGCTAGTGGCTGTGGATTCGAACGGAAGTGTTATTTTCGGTGGAAATAAAGGTGAAAGGCGATTTCCTGGTCTGGGTGCAGGAATCGTGCCTCCCTTCGCCACAACGGATAAAATTGATCGTATTGTTCATGTTTCTGACTGGGATATTCTGATTGGTTGCCGGGCGTTGGCACTGAAAGAATCGATCATGGTCGGTGCATCCACCGGGGGAATCATCGCTGCTGTTAAGCAAATAAAGTCTGAGCTTACGCCAGAATCAGTATGCGTCATCATCCTGCATGACCGAGGTGAACGATACCTCGATACCGTCTATTCAGATGCATGGGTTGAGAGTGAGTTTGGCAGGGGAATTACTGAGAATACCATTATGCGTTGGATCGGTTAATGACTTAAGATCGGTTAAAATATAACTTTCACTAAATTGCTGGCAAAAACCCTTAAACCGTGGGTATTTTGCCATGAAAGAAGGTAACAGCATGCTGTATGTGAATGACAAGGATCTCACTAGTATTGAAACGGACTGGCAAGATCTTGTCAGAACATTAGAATCCGTGGTATACCTTATAGATTCTGGAGATTTCACTCAGCCTGTCAAACCCTACTTACGTTATAACAATCCTAAAAACCGAATTATAGCAATGCCCGCTTATGTAGGGGGCAATTTGAATATACCGGGAATCAAATGGATTGCCAGCTTTCCAGACAATTTCAAGAGGGGTCTTCCCCGCGCGCACAGCGTTATCATATTAAACGACCCCGATACGGGTGTTCCCACTAGTATTCTTAACTCACCCCTCCCTAGCATAGTAAGAACTGCCTCTGTCAGTGGCATGATGATCCAGCATTTTTTGCAGGCGCGCTCACTGGTTAGATTTAATGTCGGCATCATCGGATGGGGACCGATTGGAAAACATCATCTTAAGATGGCTATAGCTTTATTCGGGGACCGGATTGAACATATACGAATATATGATATAAAAGGCGTGGACTTTTCAGAGGTCTCTTCACATTATAAAAACTGGGTGAGCATCGAACAAACATGGGAGGACGTTTATCGAAATTCAGATATTTTCATTACGTGTACCGCATCCAATCAACGCTATATAAACAGTCCTCCAAGAAAAGGAACTCTTATGCTTAATGTGTCGTTGCGGGATTATAAGCGCGAAGCATTATCATCACTGAATGCTGTAGTCGTTGATGATTGGGATGAGGTGTGCCGTGAGAACACCGACATTGAGCTACTCCATCTGGAACAAGGGTTGGCCCGTACAGATGTTCAAACCATCGCCGACGTTGTCTGCCGCCGAAGCTTATCTATGTTCGACATAGAGGAGCCCATCTTTTTTTGCCCGATGGGTATGGCGGTCTTCGATATTGCGACAGCAGATTATTACATTAAGTTAGCCAGAGTTAGAGGTCTCGGGATGGAGTTGGAGTAACATATACACATGCGAGAAAAACTACTTCTCCACAAAAGGGAATAGTAGCTTCTGATTCTCATCCACATACATATTCTCCTTTGTAATCATCACCGAGCCGGTATCGATCCTATCGGGAATATGTTCATTGCGTAAAGCTTCCACAGCAGTTTTGACTCCCAAGTACCCCATATTGAATGGCTTCTGGACAATGGTTGCTTGCATCACACCTTCTTCTAACAGCTTTACCTCATCAATTGAGCTATCAAAGCCAATCAATTGGATTTGACCAGCTAAGCCTAAATCTCGTATAGCTTTGCCCGCTCCCACTGTCGAGGTCTCATTCAATCCAATGATCCCGCGCAAGTCATGGTGCTTTTCTGAAAGCTCACTAGTAATCTGATAGGCTTTCTCTTCAACACCATCGCTGTAGTAAGTACCCACAACCGTTATTCCTGCTTCCATCAAGCTATCTAATACACCACCCTCTCTATCTATTTGGGTGGCAGTACCTTGTACAAAGCTGATAATGGCCACCTTGGCGTTGGCATCCAACTGATCCGCCATGGCTTTCCCTGCTTTTCTACCTGCTTCAAAATTGTCTGTTGCTATGAAGCTGTCTGCCACGTCACTGTTCATTCCAGAATCAATTGTGATAACCGAGATTCCCTTCTTCTTCGCTGCTAGTGCTATTGGAACCAGTCGATTGTAATCAGTTGCTGCCATGACAATGGCATCTGGACGAGCTTCGATCGCTTCCTCAATTAAGCGAATTTGCTCATCGATCTCTGATTCATTAGGTGGTCCAGTTACCGTTACATCGACATCGAATTCTTTGGCAGCCACTTGAACCCCATCAACCAATACCTGCCAGAATTCCATACTCGGCTCCATGGATTTAATTACAACTGTAATTTCATATCTTTGTTTAATCATTTGATCTGGAATAAACCTCATAGCTTTGTATCCTACGAACGGTAAGGTGATGATTAGGATTGCTATAAAGCCCCTCTTCAACCATAACTTTAGCATCTCACTCCCCCGTCCCCCATCGATCAAAGGCTTCAGGACCAATCTTCGGAATCCTGATCATCACCGTTGTACCCACATCCAGCTCACTTTCATAACTTAAACCATATGCAACTCCAAAGTACAATTGAATTCGTTCGTGTACATTCACTACACCTATTCCTCCGCTTTCAGAGGAGGTTAGATTGCTAAAGATTGTTACAATCGTTGCCTCATCCATACCCACGCCATTATCAATAACTCGGAATACGACCTCTCCTCGATCTTCATATCCTCTAATCGTGATAACCCCAATACCAGATTTGTTCTTAATTCCATGATATATTGCATTCTCCACTAGCGGCTGTAACAGGATTTTTAGTGTAAGACAGTGTAGAATCTCCGAAGCCACATCGATATGAAATTCAAGCTTATCTCTATAGCGCATTTGTTGTATTGTCAGATAGTTGGATATGTGCTCAACTTCCGTCTGTATGGATACCAATTCTCTTCCTTTACTAATAGAGGATCTAAACAATCGAGCTAATGCTGACGTCATGAGCACCACCTCCTCCGACTTGTTCGCTTCAGCCATCCAGACGATGGAATCCAATGTATTATAAAGAAAATGTGGATTTATTTGTGCTTGTAAGGCACTAATCTCACTCTTTCTCTTGAATTCCTGCTCCTTTACAACCTGAGACATTAACTCCTTAATCCGTAGCACCATAATATTGAAAGTACGGGCCAATCGACCGATTTCACGTGTGCTATCCACAGGTACTTGAATGTCAAAGTTCCCTTTCTCTACTTCTTTCATGTGCTCCTGAAGCTGATTAATGGGACGTGTCAGCTTGCGAGATAAGAAAAAGGATACACCTAGTGCAAGGATCAGGCTGATCATACCAAGCGTTAAAAAGGAAAACTGCATATCCCTTTTATTGCTCACCAATTCGTTCAAATAAGACACGCCGACAATCTTCCAGCCAAAGCCTGTGTCCTGAATGGAATACATCCGACTTTGACTGCCTTCATCTGTTATAAAGCTATCGCTCTTGTCTGTTAGCACCTCGCTGATCCGTTCTTCTTTGAGCTTGCTATAAATCAGCTGCTGCTGCGGATGGTAAACAATATTCCCACTATCGTCGACGATAAAGACATAACCTCGCTTACCGATGTCAATTTGATCAAATATGTCGTTGAGTACATTAAAATTCATATCCACCAGAAGGATTCCAAGCGTCTCGTTACCTCCAGGATTTCTAATTTCCCTGCTTAAAGAAACCACCCACGGATATTCTTGGAATAGGGGCTGAACCTGGGAGGAGGAAATAACGATCTCACCATCTGCTGCCGCGGCATCTTGATACCAGGACATGTCTTTCACAATCATATTAGGATTTAACTCAGAAGCTTTTCGATCTGAAACCCAATACCCTTCTTCACCAAACAGAGTAATCGAGGAAATATCTGTGCGAGAAACCGAGATCGATTGAAGAAAATCGGATATTTCCTCCTCTGCATTCCCTTCATTCTGGGAGGTCAGGTAATCCCGAACATTCCGATTGTTCATCACGAGCAAAGAGATATTCTCCATATTGGTAATATAAGTTTGAATATTGAGATTAAGCTGCTTAATAAGCTCTGTTGTGTATTCCTGGGCTGTTCTTCTAGCGGCGATTGATGAAAGCTGATAAGAGCTAAAGCTAATGACAATGGCTGTCAGTACAATCAAGATGGCGAAAGCAGCAGCAATATTCGACTGAATACTATTAAATCGGAATAGCTTCATCTAGGTCTCACACCTTCTCCGCCGAGCACCTTTGCCTATATTCAGTAGGGCTGTCTCCGGTTGTTTTTTTGAATAACATGCTGAAGTAATGTGGGTCCTGATAACCAACACGCGTGGCGATTTCATATGTTTTCAGAGTTGTAAATTTTAAAAGCTCCTTCGCATTACCTATTCTTACAGCCGTCAAATACTCAACAAACGTTTTACCTGTCTGAAGCTTAAATACCGAGCTAAAGTAGCTTGTACTCATATGAACATGTTTGCTAATTATGGATAATGAGAGTCCGTCATCCGAATAATTCTGTTTCAGGTAAAGCTCGGCTGCCCTCACTTGACTGTTACAGAAGTCATCCCTCTGCTCGATGATGGTGTTAATCGCATACCTGCAACAATCGAATAGCCATGACTCGACTTCCTCTAATGTCTGAAGTTCATAGATGTGTGTAATCGGATTGACGTCACCGAATATATCAACCTCCTGTAATCCAAGCTGATTTAAATCACGGATCAGATAAATAATCAGCTTCTGAATATGAATGTAGCATTGTTGGATAGAGGGAAACGAATTCTTATAGTGGTGAACGATATCTTGAAGTGTCGCTTTTAATTCATTTTCTGTTCCCGTCTTCATGCAGGAAATCAACTTTTGCTCCCAATCCTCTTGGTGGTCCACGCTTATCGCTGTTCGATGACCTTCCATATCCATAATACTGATCACCTTGCTCGTACCTAATAAAAATCGGTATTCCAGAGCAGTCATCGCCGATTCATAAGATTGTGGGAGTTGATTTAATGTATGACAGGAACGACCGATCCCTATTGTAACCGTAAACTTCAAGTAGCTTTCGATGAGATGCCTTATTTGCTCCGCTAGCTTCTGAGCTATATCAAACAGAGGCTCCTGCTCTTCGCCGGATAGGATAACGATAACCTTCTCATCTCTAGTACGAAAGGCGATCAATCCTTCTTCCTGCTCAACTACCTCTTGTATTACATTAAACATGGCGAAGCGCAATAAATCTTTGTCAGCATTATGATGATCCTCGGGTAAGTAATCTGTATCCATGGCCATGACCAAATAGTATGGCACCTTCAACATAATTTGGAAATACCTTAGCCGTTCCTCAATATCCCAATGATGAATGGATGAAGTAACCATACGCTCAAGAAATCGTTCCTTCAATAGGGGTAAGCTTTCGTTCAATTGAATTTTCAGACTATCCAAATCTTCTCGCTTCCGCTTCTCCTCGTTCATCTCATCTGTTACCTTCTCCAGAACCTTATGAAGCTCCCGTGCGGTAATTGGTTTTAGTATGAAGTCCTTGACTCTCAATTTAATAGCCTGTTGGGCATAGGTGAAATCATCATATCCAGTTAGAATAATTACCTTGGTGAATGGATGATGCTCTAATACATATCGCGTAAGCGCCAGACCGTCTACGAATGGCATATTAATATCGGTGAGAACAACATCAGGCCGCAGCTGATCAACCGCCTCCATGGCTTCTAGCCCATTCTCACAATCTCCGATGCATACAAGTCCAAGCTCACTCCAGTTGATCCGCTCTTTAATCCCTTCACGAACGACCACCTCATCATCTACCAGAAGCACCTTATACACAATAACGTTCCCCCACCCTAAGTAAGCCCTTTCAATCTATCTTATATGAAAACAACGAATTAGAGAATGGATATAGAATTCAAAGAAATACAGTTAAATCATCATGTCGTTTGATTCGTTCTCTTCTGATAAATTAACATTAATAACAAACTTACGAGGAAAGCTAGAGCCACAAACAGAAAGGGAGCTCGCGGATCCATCTGGTAAGCCCATCCTCCAATGATCCCAGATGGAGCGATGAATATAAGGATCAGCACAGATAGAATAGCAAAGACATTGGCTCTTTGCTCATCGTCGATCGCATTCGCAACTACGGCCTCCAAATAAGGCAAAGTTAATATCGTCCCCACTGCAGCAAGCACAGTGCTTACACTGAGCCACAGTAGCTCCCCTGGCAGAGCAATAATAAGCAATACATTAGATAATAGAGATACAACAAACCCCCCTATCATTGCCCTATGAATATGCGATTCTCCAAGACGTGGAAGCAATAGCCACATGACTAATAGCATAATGACAGAAGAAACTGCTGGGAAGATGGATACAAATCCATTCCCAATTCTCAAATAATCTACCAAATACAAAGATAAATAAGTGTTCTTCATCGTCATCTGAAAATTGAACAGGATATAAACGCCAAATACGATTAGTAGCGGGGGATTTCTCAACATGTTACGAATGGCATGGATATACTCTCCAAGACCTGCCTTCACACTCATCCCACGAGTTTCGCGCATCTTCCTTATACCCATCTCGGTCTCATGCGTATAATAATTCCGACCGATAAACTGTAAAGTCATGCAAACAAAAGCAATGATGAACAGGATTCGAACACCAGGGATTAGTGAATAATGATAGACAAGCAGCCCACCCAATGGTGCGAACAATCCCCCAAGAACACCGATAAATTGTAATATTGTAAATACGTAGGTCCGTTCTTGCGGCGGGGTATCCTCTACGAGCAGACAATAAAAAGCAGTGTGTGGCACTCGTTGGAAGCCATTTACGATCGCAGCGATAACAAAGAACCAAACATTCTGGGACATTGCCCAGAGCAACGTTGCCACCGACCAGCTCAATATATCAAAGTATAGTAATGCAGCCTTCCTGCCCATTCGGTCAGTTAAATAGCCACTTATGAATGATGAGAAAACCTGCACAATCAGACCGATTGATGTAATCCAACCGATAGCCGTCTCACTCACACCCATCTGGAACATATAGATCGTAGCGTAAGTACTGAACATACTGTAAGGGATTAGGAATAGAGGCTCGAATGCTAAACAGCCGCGTGCATTACCTTTTAACCGATTAAGAAAGGGCCTAGCCATAATCATTCCCCCGATATTACATGGAAATATACACTCTAATCGGATATTCCACAAAAAAATCCCCAATCACCAAGTTACGATGCTGGGGATTAGAATTTCAAAACTACTTAACAGCCTTGAATGCCGCAACATACTGAGCTGATTTTCTTGCAATATGTGTATAGTCACCTGTTTTCACTGCTTCTGCTGTTAGGTCTGAGCCAATGCCGACCGCGATAGCTCCAGCCTTCACCCATTCTGCAAGGTTATCCAAGTTCACACCACCGGTAGGCATAATGTTCGCTTGTGGCATAGGACCCTTAATCGCCTTGATCATTGCAGGCGTTGTTGCAGGGAAGAGCTTTACAACATCCACTCCAAGCTCTAAAGCCGCCTGAATATCTGCTATTGTCATACAACCTGGCATAATTGGAACTCGATACCGATTACACATAACAACGGTTGCTGGATTTAATGAGGGACCCACAACAAACTCTGCCCCACTTAGAATTGCTAATCTAGCTGTCTCAGGATCTAGAACAGTTCCTACACCGATAATTGCATAGTTGTCGGGATTACTTGTAGTACTGGAGTACTTCGCAGCTAATTGTTCAATGGCTTGTAAGGCATTAGGTACCGTCATCGTAATCTCAATAACCTTAATTCCACCCACAATGGCTTGTTCAGCCATTCGTACAACATCCTCTGCTGTATCTGCACGAAGTACAGCGACAACACCTTCACTTGCAATTTGTTGGAGAAGCTTAATTTTTCTCATAGTAATCTAGTCGTCCTCTCTAATCATAAGATTATCGTTCAACATGAGTTTTATTACTTAGTGTAGCGTCAACTTGAGCCCATGTAGGAAGTGCTTCCCAATCACCCTCAAGCTGAACAACCATAGAGCCAACTAAATTACCAAGCTTAACTGCGCCTTTATGACTGTAACCCTTGAGAAGACCAACGAGAAATCCAGCGCAGAAACCATCGCCAGCACCAACGGTATCTACAACTTTATCTACCTTGAAGATCGGTACCGCACTTAGAGCACCTTGCTCTAAGATCATCGTCTCGTCTTCTCCACCCTTAATAATCGATATAGCTTTCAGCCCTTTGAGCTTGTCCATTATGATATCCATGTCGTCTGTTGCATATAACAGCTTCAATTCATCTATTCCCGGAAGGAAATAATCCGCTTGCTCAGCCAATTCCAACAACACTGGCCTTGCTTCCTCAACCGTCCACAGCTTCAGACGCAAATTCGGATCGAAGCTAACTTTAACGCCATGCTTACGAGCTAATCTTACTGCCTCTCGCACAGTGCGTACACAGCTCTCGCTTAGTGCAGGTGTAATACCTGTGATATGTAGGATTTTGGCTTGGCTTATATAAGCTTCATCCAAGTCCTCTGGCTGCATAAGGCTTGCAGCCGAATGCTTGCGATGATAATACACGGATACCTTGCCTGCAATCGCCTGACGTGACATTAAACCAGTGCCTGCTTCATCCGTTAAGATAGCGCTGCTAATATCAACGCCCTCACCACGAATGGACTTGGCAATATATTGACCATAGGGATCATTGCCTAAGCGACCGAACCATCCTGCCTGATGCCCAAGTCTTGCAATTCCGATAGCTAGATTACTCTCAGCACCACCGAATGATTTATTCAGTCCACTGCTATACTCTAGCCCCCTACTCCCTTGTGGGGTGAACAACGCCATGCTCTCTCCGAAGGTGATAATTTCAGGTGTCTTGCTACTCAAATTCAACAGCTCCTTAGGTTCCTGTATGTTATCTTCGCTTATTATATCATACCAGCTCATCCATTAGCTCTTGATGAACGCTTCCATTCGTGGCTAATATGTTACGAGTTGCTAGCGTGAACGGCTGACCCTTCGTGTCAGTTACCGTTCCTCCAGACTCATTAATTAATAAAGCTCCTGCAGCAATATCCCAGGAATTTAATCCAATCTCCCAAAACCCACTTAATCGTCCAGCAGCTACATAAGCTAGATGAAGAGCTGCAGAGCCAGCAATCCGCAAATTACGCACCTTAGGTGCAACGGCCATAATCCCCTCTAAATTTGCAGGGAGTGCTACAAGGTGATCAGCTGGGAAACCCGTGGCAATAAGTGAGTCAGAGAGCTTCACTTCGTCAGATACGCGGATCCTCTTCCCTTTTAGATAAGCACCCTTATCCTTCTCTGCCACGAACACCTCATCGCGGATCGGATCATAGACAACACCCACTATCACCTCGCCCTTATGCGCAAGAGCAATCGATACACTAAAGAAAGGAAATCCATGAACGAAATTAGTTGTTCCATCAATCGGATCGACGATCCAGAGGAATTCAGCATGAATAGCATCCTCTAATGCGAGTGTGGATGCTTGTGGACCAGGAGCTACACCCTCTTCGCCCAGAAAACCATGTAATGGAAAATGTGTACTAATCATCTTGCGAATTAATTGCTCCGCGCCTTTATCAACTTCTGTAACTAGATCATGCGTTGAATGCTTAAGATTAATATTCTTAATCTCGCCAAGCTTACTCTTAATAAATTCACCTGCCATTGCAGCTGTATTAACAGCTACAGCCGTATAACTCTTGCCACTTACAACATAAGAAGACTTTATTGTATCCATAATCTATCATCACTCTTTCATCATTGGGTGAATTCCAATATTATTAATAGAATATACGTAATTGCTTGCTGAGAGTTCCTCTCTGTTATTATGATATAATCTGAAAGATATTAACAGTCTGCAAACATACCAATTTTATAGAACAATTACTCAATATCATTTATTACCTAATAAACCCCAATACTTAAAGCTATTCACGCCATATATCATACCACAACTAACATTCGTTTACCCCTCTGCTAGACTGAAGTAACCCTCAACGTTGCATCATCAACTAGCTCAATGCCATCTTCGTCCTTTAACTCATCAAAAAGGCGGAATAAAGCGCTGTCCTTCATCTTTGCTTCAAGCATAATATCTAACTGTGGCGTTTGATCTGCAATCGAACGAAGAAATTGTAATAAATCGGGAGTATGGATATAGTCAGCATGGCTTCGAGGATCTTGTTCACTCTTAGGACTTGAGGCGTGGATTTTCGGAGGAATGGATTGGCCCTCCCATGTTCTGCATATACGTGGCCATAATTCGGAAGCAGTATCACCATTGTTATTCACCGAGTGGTGATGAATATCAAGAACCATTGGTACCTGAAGCATTTCGCAAGCTTGCAAGGTTTCTAGTGCATTAAAGGTTTTATCATCATTCTCCAGTGTGATATGTAAGCGAATGCGGCTTGATAGTTTCTCGAATTGAGCCACAAATCGGATTCCGCTCTGAGCTTTATCCTTATATGCTCCACCCATATGAATGTTACATTTGGCTGTCTGATCTAATCCCATGCTTTCAAGCATGCGGACGTGACGATCGAGATCAGCATAGGATTTGTCCAATACATCCTGTCTAGGTGTACTAAGAACGGTGAAATGATCAGGATGAAAGCTGACACGCATCTTGTGCTCGCGTATGTAGGCCCCTAACCTAGCAAACTGATCGGCAAGAATGGGGAATGGATCCCAATTATCGAGCAGCTCATGACCTAAGAGCGGAATTAATTTTGACGAAAGCCGATACACATGGATATCATGTGCACGATTATGCCGTAACAGCCTTAACGTGTTATGTATGTTCTCTGTAGCGATTTTCTCAAGCTTACGAATAGCTGCCTCTCGATCAGTGATGGAGTTAAAGATCGTTGCAGTCATGGTTTTGGAAGGTGACGCATTGCTAACCACTGTCGACATTGCCACATAGCCCAATCGAACAATCATCCTTTATCATTCCTCTCTAGAACCTTAAGTAACCTAATTCGTACATCATTAGATTTACTTAATGTTCGCGAGGAACGCCGTGCTTATGCAAGCTAAATGAAATACATTTCCATGCCAAGTTTAGTTAATACCTTCACTTCTTCTTCTGTGAGCTTACGAACGAGGTCCATCTCGACCTTCGTTACTTCATCACCACTGAATGTAATTTCAGTTATCGATGCAGTGATCTTCACTAGGGCTATAGCAACGTTCTCTGGCGTATAAGCAACTGCAAGCTGACCTGTAGGATATAGACGGAATCCCGCTTTCACCATAGCTGTTTTTCCATACTCCAATAGCTGGTAAAGCTCATTCTCATCTTTAAATTTACATACCGAACTGAATTCTGATACAAAACCCATGTTAGCCCCTCCTGTTCTGTGAATTAGTTTTTAATGACTCCTTACTCTACATCCATACCATATTTAATCAGCTGTTTGGCAGCGTGGCGCTCAATCGCAAGCTGTATGAGCTCATCTAGAAGCTCGCTATAGGACATACCCGTTTCCTTCCATAATAGAGGATACATACTAAAGGCTGTAAATCCAGGCATGGTATTAATCTCGTTAATCAGAATCGAGCCATCCGACTTCAGTAGGAAAAAATCGACACGTGACAAGCCTGTACCATCAATTGCTTGAAAAGCCTGAATCGCAAAATCCCGAATAAGATCAGCGGTTATAGCCGGGAGATCAGCAGGAATCATCATGGCAGATTTACCGTCTACGTACTTAGCCCGATAATCATAGAAGTCATTCGAGGATATTACTTCACCACAAACCGAAGCCTTAGGATTATCATTGCCAAGAATTGCCACTTCAATCTCTCTTGCATCCACAAATTCCTCTACGATCACCTTACGGTCATATCGGAACGCTTCTGTAACAGCAGTAATCAATTCTCTCTGGTTATTCGCCTTAGAAATTCCTACGCTTGAGCCTAAATTTGCTGGTTTCACGAAGCATGGATACCCCAATGTAACCTCAATTTCCATGATGTGGTCGTCTTGATCCTGCTGCCATTGCGATTTGGTGAAATGACGAAATACACACTGCGGCAATCCAACCTGAGCAAATATATACTTCATCATCACTTTATCCATCCCTACAGCAGAAGCAAGTACACCAGCACCCACATAAGGAATATTCGCAATCTCGAGTAAACCCTGAATCGTACCATCCTCACCATTCGTACCGTGTAATAGCGGAATGATCAGATCAATCTGTCCTCTGTCTTGTCCGAACAAAGGTGCAATAGCTAATGACGATAAGTCGCTAACAGCGGACACGGCACTGATATTAACCTTCGAAGATATGGCATCTCCCCCAGTTATAAGCTGTTCACGCACAACAGGTGCAGAAATCAACGACCCTGTTTGCCATAGCCCCTGATCCGATATATAGAGTGGTAAGATCTCATACTTAGTAAAANNTGCGTTAATGACGGATAAGGCGGTCTGTATAGAGACTAGATGCTCACCAGACTTGCCACCGTATATGATGCCTATACGAATTTTTGGACTCATGGAAACCTCCATAGATTTGAATGCTTATAAGAATAAACGGTTATTCACTTCGCTTGTTCGCTTATTCATTACAGACTTAGCAGCTCTTACAAAATATCGGGGATATGCACAAAAGTATAACGCGTACGCTCGCTCCATGCATAAGAGTCCTTGTAATCCCATAGGCGGTCTCTGCTATCATTGGTATGCGCGTTCACAAGCGGTTCACCTGATGGAGTGAAGCCAGTGACAATCGCCGAATGCTGATACCGCGTATCACCGTCCCAATCATAGGAGATAATATCCGCTAAAGCTAGCTTGCGCGCAGAATCCACAGTCACTGTATGGAGTCCACTATGGCTCGATTGCAGATAAAGCTGTAGACTATTAGCGACAGCCCAGCTAAAGCTCCAACGTTCACGTCCATGCTCATAACCTTCATACCACCAGCCTGTTTCTCTTCTACCAGTATAGTTCATAGGGGCACCACCTGCAAAGAGGCATTGAGAGACAAAATTCGTACAATCTACGTCAAAATGCTCATAGGCTGGATTTGCCATGTTCCACCATTTATTCGCATAATTCACCGCAAGCTGTCGATGATAAGGAATAGCGCGGATTGCTTCGCTGCGATTCGATAAGACTGCCCGATTAATGTAAGGCTGTGCCAGCTTTTGCTGCTCTTGCTCCGCGAACGATGCTGGTCTTGGACTTCGCTCAGATTGTACGCGATCAATCTTAGTGATTACCCATTCTCCGCGCCGATATGTGAACGTAAGCTGTTCCAAGTAGACCTGCTCGCTATCTTTTCCATTATCGTATTCCCATCTCTTATTCACTCGAAGGATTACTACGACAAGTCGTTCTTGTTCATTAACCTGAATGATACGTGCAGAGGTTTCTGAACGTAATACCTTCTGATCTCTCTTCACACTATACTTATGCAACCTGTCTAGTCGATGACTCTCTAGACGATAATAATTCTGATCCATTACATATGAACGAAGTGGGTCTAAAGAATGCTCCACCTCCATTCGATTGGAATCTTTAATAAAGTTATTTAATATGGACTTCCAAGTTATCATTATTGCCTCCCGGGCACACACAAAGTTCTTTCAGTATATGATTAGGAGTTCTAAATAATGAGTGAATTTTAAGAAAAAGTGCTTTACGATCCATCCGGAAGAGGGTATACTTTTAATATCTAATTATGAAATTATGTTTCATCTAATGAAACCAAAGGAGACCGTTATGACTAAAAAAGACCATTTTGCGATCCGTAAATCCTTGCAGGTTGGACCCAAAACGTATTACTACTACTCTCTGTCTGAGCTAGAAAACAACAAATTCGCGGATATTAGCAAGCTCCCCTTCTCAATCAAGGTGCTACTTGAAGCGGCCGTCCGTCAATTCGATGGTCGTGCAATTACTGAGGAGCATGTGCAACAAATTGCTAGCTGGGCTGAGAATAAGGAAGCTAACAAAGAAATTCCTTTCATCCCTGCACGCATCGTACTCCAGGATTTCACTGGTGTTCCCGTTGTTGTTGATCTAGCGGCTATGCGTTCAACGATGCAACGTGCTGGTGGTGACCCGAACCGAATTAATCCATTAGTTCCTGTCGACCTTGTTATTGATCACTCCGTCATGGTTGACGCATTTGGTGCTGACGATTCATTGGCGATTAACATGGACTTAGAGTTCAAGCGTAATAATGAACGTTATCGTTTTCTTCGTTGGGCACAGACAGCATTCGATAATTTCCGTGCTGTTCCTCCGGCAACAGGCATTGTTCATCAGGTTAATCTAGAATACCTTGCTTCCGTAGCTGCTACTAAGGTTGTTAATGGCGAAACTGAAGTATATCCAGACTCACTAGTCGGTACAGATTCTCACACTACAATGATTAACGGTTTAGGTATCGTTGGTTGGGGTGTTGGTGGGATTGAAGCTGAAGCTGGGATGCTGGGTCAACCGTTATATTTTGTTACACCAGAAGTAGTTGGATTTAAGCTAACAGGCAGCCTCGCGGAGGGTGCTACTGCGACTGATCTCGCACTTACAGTTACACAGATTCTTCGTAAGAAGGGCGTTGTTGGTAAGTTTGTTGAGTTCTATGGTCCTGGCCTAAGCAGTATTGGTCTTGCAGATCGTGCTACTGTCGCTAATATGGCACCGGAATATGGCGCAACCATTGGTTTCTTCCCTGTTGATGACGAGTCGATTAATTACTTGCGTTCTACAGGTCGAACGGAAGAGCAAATTGCTCTTGTTGAGGCTTACTATAAAGCACAAGGGTTGTACCGTACAGCTGAAACACCTGATCCAACCTTCTCCGAAACGATGACGCTTGATCTTGGAACTGTTGTTCCGAGTCTTGCCGGTCCGAAACGTCCTCAGGATCGTATTGAGCTTACTGCAATGAAGGAATCCTTCCATTCTATCGTAACTACGCCTGTTGATAACGGTGGATATGGTCTGACTGAAGAGAAACTAGCTCAAACTGTTGAGGTCAAGCACCGTAATGGTAAGAACTCTCAGATGAGTGCAGGCGCAGTCGTTCTTGCAGCGATCACGAGCTGTACGAATACTTCAAATCCGAGCGTTATGATCGGTGCTGGCTTGCTAGCGAAGAAGGCTGTAGAGAAAGGCTTAACTAGACCTGATTATGTAAAGACAAGCTTAACTCCTGGCTCTCTCGTTGTAACCGAGTACCTAATCAAGGCTGACGTTCTTGAATCACTTGAGAAGCTTGGTTTCTATATCGCTGGTTATGGCTGTGCGACTTGTATCGGTAACAGTGGTCCATTACCAGAAGAGGTGAATGCTGCGATCCTTGATAATGATATGACTGTAGCCGCAGTATTAAGCGGTAATCGTAACTTCGAAGGTCGGATCCATGCTCAGATTAAGATGAACTATCTTGCATCACCACCACTTGTAGTAGCTTACGCACTAGCTGGTACAGTGAATATTGATCTTGCGAATGATCCAATTGGAACCGGTACGGATGGACAGCCTGTATACTTGAAGGACATCTGGCCGTCTTCTCAGGAAATCAAAGATGCAATCAAGCTTGCTATGAATCCTTCCATGTTCAATGATAAGTATGACAATGTGTTCAAGCAGAACCAAACCTGGAATGAGATCCCTGTACCAGAAGGCGTGCTCTATGAATGGGATAAAATCTCCACTTATATCCAGGAGCCTCCATTCTTCGAGGGCCTAAGCCCAGAGCCTGGCGACATCGTTAATATTCATGGCGCTAAGACACTTGCATTGTTAGGTGATTCTGTCACTACGGATCATATCTCTCCAGCAGGTAACATCAAGAAGAATAGCCCTGCAGGTGAATATCTGACGGTTAACACAGTAGATGAAGATGACTTTAACTCCTACGGCTCACGTCGTGGTAATCATGAAGTGATGATGCGCGGAACGTTTGCGAATATTCGTATTCGTAACAACGTTGCTCCTGGCACTGAGGGTGGCGTAACGAAGTACCTACCAACGGACGAAGTAATGTCCATCTATGATGCATCGATGAAATATCAGGAGCAAGGTACTCCTCTAGTTGTTATTGCTGGTAAAGAATACGGCACGGGTAGCTCACGTGACTGGGCAGCTAAGGGAACTTTCCTACTCGGCGTTAAAGCTGTTATCGCTGAGAGCTTTGAGCGTATTCACCGTAGTAACCTAGTAGGTATGGGCGTTCTTCCATTGCAGTTCCCAGAGGGAACTGGCTGGAGTACGCTGGGTATCACTGGTCGTGAAGTATTCGACATCAATGGCATGTCCAACGATGTTCTGCCAGGCCAAACCGTAACTGTAACGGCTACTCGTGAGGATGGAACCTCCTTCGACTTCGAAGCCATCGTACGATTAGACAGCCTAGTAGACGTGGACTACTTCCGCAACGGCGGCATTCTGCAAACCGTGCTTCGCGAGATCATGGCTACCTAGAACTATGATATGAACTAAAATGAAAAAAGACTGCCGGGAGGCAGTCTTTTTTCTGTTTCGATAAGATTAACATGTTTCTTAAACTCCCTAAAATTACAATTGTGTTTCGATTCTCAACGAATGATTAATTGGTGTACCTGGTGGATCGCATTAGCGAATCTTCTAGCGCTGTAGTACCTCGTAAATGCACAAATTTTTGTTTAATAGTAATATTCGAGTGAATAGCGCAAGTTTCTTCGCTATAGCTCTGTCCAGTAGGATCTATAGCGAAGAAACTTGTGCTAATGAGCGGAATCAGCGATAAAAGCTAAAATCAGCGAAATTGCACTGTACATTAGCGCTACTAATAGCGCTAATTCATTGGACCTAAGGTTGTGTGGAAACTGGAATTTTGAATCCCGACAGATAATTATTGTTAATATTACAATAATATTATACAATATAATTAAACAATAAAAATTGGGGTGATTCCGTGTCAAGCAAGCCAAAGAATGTTACATTTACACTGCCAGTCGAACTTGTAGAGAAGTATCGAACGTACGCTAAGAACAAAGATATTACTTCAGTAAATGCAGGTGTCAGAGAGGCTTTAGAGTTATATGCCGTGAAGGTGGATAAGGAGCGTTTGCGTAATGAGATGAAGAGTGCGTCTGAGGATCCAAAATTTATGAGTGACCTAAAGAAAAGCATGGAGGATTTTGAGGCTATTGATAATGAGGCAGGTCGGGAGGACTAACGTATGTTGCAGTATCAATGGGTAATCTATTGGGCCGATCTAACCCCACACATCGGTTCTGAACAATCAGGACGTCGTCCCGTTCTTATTATCTCCGCTGAAGAGGCCAATGAGTTTCTACCTGTAGTTACAGTAGTTTCTCTGACCTCAATGAAACCAGGAAGAAAGATATATCCAACCGAGACCTTCATTTCTAGTGCTGAAACCGATGGACTATCTCAAGATTCTATAGCCATGGCACACCAAATCCGCTCTATCTCTAAGGATCGATTACTTGGCGTTTGTGGTCGTATTGAATCTGAGCAATTGAGGAGTGACATTCGTATGGCGCTTAAGACTTATCTGGACCTACTATAAGACGCCACTCTACTAACGTATCATTCGCCCCATTAGCCTTGCTGATTCCATGATGATGTTAGCCTGTTCCCTCATCTTGTCAGCGGTCAGACGATTCGCTGGGCCTGAGACCGATAAGGCTGCAACAACCTGACCTGTGCGATTGTAGATTGGTGCGGCTACAGCTGCAGCTCCTAGCTCACGTTCCTCGATGCTAGTGGCATAACCAGCCTCGAGGATGTGCTCGAGCTGCTTCGAGAACGCTTTCTTGCTCATCCCTTCTGGCCATACTATTCCCTCAAGTAACTCATTCTGAATCGCCTTATCGGCGAAGGCAACGAGGATTTTACTCGAGGCACCAACAACCAACGGTAATCTAGCACCGACTGGTGCTACCCGGCGTACCGCTTGGCGACTCTGCACGGCCTGGATGCGTATACGCTCTTGACCATCACGGACATATAGACTGATCGTCTCTCCTACTACATCCCTCAGCCGTTCCATCTCAGGTAATAATACAACGGACATGTCATCCGATTGCATGAGGTTAGCAGATAGCTCCCAAACACGATAGCCAAGCTTATATTTCTCTGATGCTGGATCACGGATAATAAAGCCTTTACCCTCAAGCGATGCTAACAATCGATGAACCGTACTCTTATGTAAGCCCACCCGCGAAGCTAACTCCGTTAATCCGAGGTCAGATTCGTCCGTGAAGCATAATAGGATATCTAGTGCTCTCTCTACAGCGCGTACAGTTAACTTTGAATCGTCCACGATCAGCACCGTCCAGTTCAGCATTCTAGGTTTCACTTAGTGAAACTCTGTTACACCTAGTATACCTCATCAAGATATTACCTTCAATATTATTGTAGTATGCTTGAAAAGCGATTTGCATATTTGTACTATTCCACGTCTAAAGTAAAGCTATATCCGCATACTCCCTACTTACTAATGCTTCAAATAAAAAATGGCAATTTGCGTTCGATCTCGGAGCTCCAGCTTGGACAAGATGACGCTTATGTAATTTTTAATTGTTCCCTCGCTCAGGAAAAGCTCTTGCGCAATTTCTTTGTTAGAGCGTCCATCGGCAATTTTCTGAACGATAGATTGTTCCATGCCCGTGAAGCCTTGTTGTCTCATAATTTGATCGGCTGATTGAATGGTTGGCTGGCTTCTTGCTTGAAGCAGTCCACTTATTTTCTTAGCGATGTCTGGGTGAATGAGTAAATTTCCTGCGTGTACGGCTCGGATCCCTTCGATGATCTGCGCAGGCGGAATATTCTTAAGTAAATATCCATTGGCACCATGCTTTAGGGCCTCGATCACATATTCATCATCATCAAAGGTTGTAAGAATGAGGACAGCAATGTTCGGATACGATTGCTTAATCCTCTTGGTTCCTTCAACGCCATCACATACTGGCATTCGGATATCCATCAGCACTAAATCAACATCGTTATTATTGAGCAAGAATCCCCAAGCTTCTTCTCCATTCTGGCATGTACCCACAACCTCTATAAGTTCATTCAGATCCAAAATCATATGGAGACTCTCTCGAATAAAGGGATCATCATCGGTAATAAGAACTCGAATCATTGCTTGAACTCCTCCTTCTAGCTTATAGTCATCTGTTTCCTTGCACGAGGAAGTATCGTCGTGATTGCGAAGCGTTCGTTTAAATCTAGCTTAAGCTTACCGCCCAACAGCTGCACACGCTCCTCCATGCCACTTAAACCTAACCCCCTACGTAGCAAATCATTTGGAATCGCACCATTATTACTAACGGTGAATTCAATATGGGTTACTTCATAATGTAAATGAATATTCACCTCATCAGCCTTACCATGCCTCACGGCATTCGTCATGGCTTCCTGCGCATTACGATACAGTACAAATTCTTCACTAGGGTAGAGCGGATATGAACTACCGCTAATCTGGTAATATACTCGAATACCACAATCCGTTGCAAAATTATCAATCAAAATAGGCAATGAATACTTCCCGCTATCAGAGATATCGGGATTAATCCTACGAACCGTAGAACGCAATGTATCAATACTCTCAGCTAATTGGTCACGCACTTGTATGGTCATTTCTGCTGCCTTCGACTCTTGTCCAGTAGAAATCTGAACGATTGCTTCTAGCATCATTTTCATCCGAATTAGCTTATGTCCAAGATCGTCATGAATGTCTCGAGAAATGCGGTTTCGCTCTTCAAGCTGGGTGATTTGTTCAACCTCTTGCGCATATAAAGTTAACCTTTTTCGTGTATCCTCGAGCTCATAGTGCTTTACGCGCAATTCATCATATAGCTGCTGTACCTCCCTCTCCTCCTCCGAATGTGTAATCATCCGATCCAATACAAGTGCAACTCCCACATATAAGGCGTTGAGTATAAGATAATCAGCGAGCGAGATTGTGCTTACAGCTACATGGAGTGCCACCCATTGAAGTACGATTAATATTCTCCGATAGGGTATGGAGTGAACGAACATCGAGAACAAGATCGAATAGGACAGCAGTACGATGGTTCCGCCATATTCCGATGTCATCCACAGCACTATACTCACCTCGATTGCGATAATTAACCCGTGAAATCGGAGCGGCATCCAGCGGTTACGCACTTGCCCAACCCAAATAAATAGGAGCACCAAGCAAGTAAATACAGTATATGAGCGCATGTCAGTCAGAAGCAAACTACCAACAGCACCAACAGTAATGAGTAAATATCGGATGAAGCTCAACACCGCTACCATATACAGAATCCTTCTCTACTTTTTCTCAACCATATCAGATCAATATTACTTTTGTCACCTCTATATCATGACTTTATTTACCTGTGCTTTGTTCGAGCACGGTATACACTATTACTAATCAAGTTTATATCGATATATGAAGGAGCTGACATGAATGAGCATCATTAAAATCAAAGATGTGGTAAAGCGTTATGGGAGCAAAATACCTGTCGATCATCTGAGCTTAAAAATAGAAGAAGGTGAAATTTTCGGTCTACTAGGACCGAATGGCGCTGGAAAAAGCACGATGATTAAGATGATTTGCGGACTTATTAAGATCGATAGTGGTTCGATTCATGTCAATCGCCTTGGTGTGCATGAGGTCCCTATGGAAACTAAAAAATTGATTGGGCTAGTTCCCCAGGACTTGGCTATTTATGATAATTTGACGGCGAAGGAAAACCTGAATTTTTTTGCCAGATTATATGGACTTCGGGGTACATTGCTTAAAGACAGAGTGAATGAAGCGCTAGAATTTGTTGGTCTGACTGATAAACAGAATGATAAGCCCGACACCTTCTCTGGTGGTATGAAGCGGCGCTTGAATATTGCTTGTGGGATTATGCACCACCCCAAGGTAGTGATTATGGATGAGCCTACGGTTGGCATAGATCCGCAATCACGAAACCATATATTAGACGCCGTTCGCACGCTGAATAAGCTCGGCTCAACCGTTATCTATACAAGTCACTACATGGAAGAAGTAGAGGCCATTAGCTCGCGAGTGGGCATCATGGACCACGGTCGGTTAATTGCCTTAGGTACAAGGCAGGAATTGGTGAGCCAGATGGGGCAGGAAGAGAAAATTGTGATTGAGGCACAATTCATTCACCCCCAAGTGATCGAGGAATTAGAGCAGCATATCGGCATACAGGATGTTCGAGTAAGCAATGAAACAACCGTTGATATTCTACTGAAATCCTCACAAACCTATCTACAGGATATCTTATTCATATTCGCCAAGCATGAGGTTGCGATTAGAACACTATCACGAATCGAGCCTAATCTGGAGTCTCTGTTCCTAACATTAACCGGAAGAACGTTAAGGGATTAAGAAAGGGGGGAACACGATGTTAACCATTGCTTATTATGAATTTATTCGAATGATTCGATCGCGTGCAACGTTATTGCTGAATATTGGCCTACCTTTGCTACTGATCTTAATACTAGGAACAGCACTCTCCGATGCTTTTCAAGCAGAAGACCAGGAAATCAATCAAGTAAAAACAGTGATATATTCCGAGGATGTCGGTGCTATGCAAGAGGCTTTTACTGCCTTCCTCTCATCTGAAGGTGTTGAACCCTATATTAGTCCTGTTCATGTGGATGAACGCGATGACGTGGAAGCCATGCTAAGTAACGGCGATGCGGACTTCGGATTGATCATCCCTCGAGACTTCAGTGAGTCCGTCTTTAGTGGCCAAGTATCCACGTGGGAATTCATATCAGGGAAGAGTGAATTAAATAACATGACAGCAAGCATGGTATTGAATTCATTCGTGCAACAAACGAACAGAATGCAGGCACAAGCCTTGGTGCTTGGTGCTCAGACTGTCGACCCTACTGGTCAGAGTGCTAACACGGGTTTGCAAAATCAACAAACCGTTATCATAGGGAGCCTTCAACAGCAAGAAACAACATCAGCGGTCCAATACTACGCAGCTTCCATGCTGATCATGTTCCTATTATTCTCGGGGATGGCCTGTGCAATTAGTTTAACGACGGAGAGCGAGAATCACACCTTGTCGAGATTAAATGCTATGCCACTCAGTCCAATTGATATTATTGGTGGCAAGCTGCTCGGCAACTTGATTCTAGCTATTCTCCAAGCAACAATCATCATCGTATTCTCAGATATCGCCTACGGTGTAGACTGGGGATCTAACAAGCTTGCCGTTGTCGCCATCTGCCTGTTGACAATTATCGCTGCCATGAGCTTAGCCCTACTCTTATCCGCCATATTCAAAACCTCCAAGAGTGTTACCGCTATCTATCAGACCTTCATATTCGCTGCTACCTTTCTAAGTGGTGGAATGGCTGTAGGATTAGGCGACCTCATCCATCAAATTGGCAAATTTACGATAAATCACTGGGCTGCCTCCGGTTTACTGCGTATTATGTTGAATAGTGATTTTTCATTGATTATGCAAGACATTGGAGTATTGGGAGCTATCGCCAGTGGTTTGTTCATTGTAGCTATCGTTTCCTATAGAAAGGTGGGTTATCATGAATAGTTTATGGATCGCGGCGAATATTGTAAGAAGGATGATTGGTAATCGCAAAGGATTTTTATTCTTAATCATCATACCTGTGGTTGTAATTTCATTTATTACTCTTCTGTTTAGCTCTAGCACAAGCGGTCCTATCCAGATTGCTTATGTTAATCTAGATCAGGGTAAATTAGGTGCGATGACCATTGAGGATCTGCAATATACCAACAAATATGTAATGGTGCAGCTTCAAAACGAGAAGGACATCAAGGAACAATTGATTAGCAGAACAATAGGTGCTGCATTCGTGATCCCAGCATCTTACACCGAGCAAGTGCAGAATGGTATGGTAGATCCGATTACACTCTATCGATTAAGTGAAACCGTTGAAAGCTTCACCTTACAGATGAACCTGGAGAACACTACACAACAATGGATCCTAGCTACTCAGGCTGCAGTGGATAGCCAGAAGGCAAATACTGTTATGCTAACGGAACAAGCACAACAAATACAGCTAGATGAGCTTTATCGTCAATTAAAACAGCACCAAATTAGTACAATAACAACAAAATTAGACATACCCAATAACGAAGGGCTAACGACGATTGTCGGATTTATGTTGCTATTCCTAATGGGATCGATCAGTAGCGCCGTTACTGCCATCGTAGAAGATCGCAATTTGCATACAATGGCAAGAATCTACACCGCTCCAGTAAGGTCTTATGAAATTGCTGCGGGCAATTTTATCGGCAGCTTCGGTGTGGGGATGGTGCAGGTTATGCTAACCCTCCTAACTACAACGTATTTACTTGGATATGATTATGGGGTAGGCTTCGGACCACTATTCATCATGCTTACCTTGTTCATGCTAGCTTCCATGGGAATTGCCACTGCAGTAGCAGGAACAGTGAAGACAGCCTCCCAGGTGTCCATTATTAACAACCTTATTGTAACCCCGACCTGTATGATTGGCGGTTGCTTCTGGCCTCTAAGCATTATGCCTGATTTCATGCAGAAGATTGCTAACTTCGTCCCACAGAAGTGGGTGCTTGAAGCGGTTACGAATATGGCTTCCGGCGACACACTCTGGCAGATGGGTATGCCCATCATCATCTTGATCTTGTTCGCTGCTATCTTCTTATCCTTCGGTGCCGTAATCTTGAGGCCTGCGGAACGATGATACTGCTATAACAAAAGACGACATAGAGTCGAGCTTCCCAAACCATGGAGATCATGGACAGGGAAGCTCGTTTTAGTACCATCTCCCATCTCTCTCTATTGCAGTCTGGAGCAAGAAGTTGGCGCAATAAGCGGGAAATTTCCCGCATAATCGTTAATCTGAAGCAAGATTGGTGCAATAAGCGGGAAATTTCCCGCTTAATCATGCTTGTATAGATTCCAAGTTCTTCATTTTTTTGTCGATGTAGCATAATATTAATTTCGGTGAATGTAAAAACAAATCGGGCCCTGTTTACCTAGGAAAAACTATTCCTTCTCATAATTGATTAACGCACATGGCTCATATAAGTGTTATATAAGCTTGAACATATTTTAAGAGAGTCCAGATATAAATTTCTAACTTCTTCATTAGGACATAATTTTAAGTAGCTTTCACTTTCTAGGATTGCGATCACCGGTAGCATTTGATGATAATAATCAGGACTCATCTCTTTCATAAGAACGGATTTATACCTATTGAGAACATCGATATATACTTCATCAATTAGGCGATATTGGCACTTACTTAATTCTACACGATAAAACTTCTTAATTTCATTAGCTAATAATAAACCATTGTTATAACTAGAATCTCCATTATCTTTATAATACTCACTCTTAATGCAGAACTTGTGCCACTTTTTCACTTCGCTATAACGGCGTCCAAGTGCTCTATATCCAGAGGAGTAGACTCTTTCGAATGGACCAAGTAGATAATTAATAATATCGGCATTCGTTTCGTTGTCCGAGGTGGCAACCTCTATGCCAGCAGGGGCGGCTTTGATCTTCTTTGGTACGAAGGCGAGACATCCCGGATGGGTAGGTCTTTTAGCTGAATCTATTCTAACTTGGTTCGGAGCTATAGCCTAGTTGTTTATCTGTTTATTTAAGTCTGACGTAATCTTCTTCTATGAACCTACTACAATCTTGTTTGATTCTTTATATTCATATCTACAAACAGAGAAGAAGTTACTAAAAATGTAACCTCCAGCTTTAAATACTGATTTATGCTGATGCCAAACAATAAATAATGTGCCTTCAAGTAAACCTCTATGAAATAACCCGATGCAATCATTAACGGTTTTAGATCTTGCTTTACCCAATTTATGAAGAGTCTCCGATTGGAATTCAACATGCTTCTCTTCGTCTAGTAAAATTTGATCGCAAAGCTCTCTTAAGATTCTTGAGTTCGTAGAATTTTTTAGAGCTTTATAATATACTTTGGCTATAATTTCTGCTGTTATCAAAACAATGATTGATAGTTCTAGTCCGGCAAACCTACGTAATTCTCGAAAGACTCGATCAATCCAATGATCACGAATTAACGGTATTTCTTGTCTATTCATAAATCTAGCTAAGTCCCTTGCATGCCGTTGTTCTTCTCGTATAAATTGAACTATCGCATTATAATAGTCTTGTTCCCGTGTCTTAACCACATATTTCTTTGCGTTATTTATAAGATACTTCCCTTCTGAACATCCATAGTTTCACTCCATACACCAAATTATAAAAAGTATTATGAAAAGGATGATTAACAATGAAAAAGTACGTTCTACTATTGATTATATTTATTTGCTTATTAACAGCATTCGTAATTTTTTATGAAAAAACCAGGTATCCAGAGCATCATTTCATACTACCAATCGATTATTTGGGCTGGGTTGTAATTACATTTGATCAACCTGGATTACCAGCATTAAAAAAAGAAAGAAATAAGATAGTTTACCAGGTCCCTACTTCTGATCAAATAAAAACCTCAAGCAAAAATATATCAGGCCCTATTTATGGTTATTACATTGATTACAATGGAAAAAAAAACAAAACTCACGGATAACATACTCCATGTCCACGGAACATCTAGTAGCAGCCTAAGCCCCGAAACACTTAAGATTTTCATTGGTACTGAGGATACATGGAATCGGGAAAGGGACAACCCACCCTATTATTAGTAATTAACTCAAAGCAATATTGGTTAAATAATTTTCCTGATTTATGCTGTTCCATAACGAATGCGAATCCCATATTGCATAGTGAGATTCAATCAAAATCATCTCCGTCTATATACTTCAAATCGTCTACCCTTTGTCTGTCGAATACATGACTTGATAAATGTTGTGTTTATTTTCTACCCAATAATGATAGGTAACATCTGACTCATCTGCGAAGATCACCCCAATATAATAGGGATTCAGGTGTTTGTAACCTCTTTCTCGATGAGGTACCGTTATAATCTCCCACTCTTCATTTGGATATTGTTGTTCTAAATACGGTTCTAACCATTCAACTTTTTTGTCAATTTGTGCATCAATCAAATAAGGACGCGTAAAATAAAATACACAGTATGCTACCAAAACAACTAAAGCAAATGACCATCCAAACTTTCGCAATTTAACCTTTATAAAGAAAGAGATAATGATTATTACTGCAATGATTAGTACAATAACCATTAATTCTATAACTTCTGTTGGGTACATAAAATCCTCCTGGAAATCAATATTTTTTCCAAAAATCCACCCGCAGAACAGACGTTATTCATAAACATCCCTCATTCCATTTAATGGAAGGATACCACTAATGAATAATATATAGAAATATCATTTAATCATGCAGTTTATAGGTAATTCGTATAATAACCTCTCGACATTCACGAGGGCAGATGGGACAAGGGCTTCCTTGAGCCATTCATCTTGTTTCCTCCACCTACCTACGAAAAACCTGCTAAAGTACATTTATTTAAAGGGAAATGAGCTTGAAATCAGCAAATAACTGCAATTGTTCAGGTATTTATAGCTTTCTTTAATAATTCGATTGATGTAGTAGATAATAACTGCACTTTTGCAGGATTACTCTTCTCGGAGCTGGTTTGAAGGGGAATTCCTGTACTTTTACAGGTATTCGTTACTTTCCAATTCGCATTTACGTAATATGGTTAAGCGATATTTATTCTCTGCTAATCCATAATCATGTCAACGACTTGTTTCGCAAACGCAGTATAGGGCTCGATCAGATCTGGACTTCGATCAATAGCCCACCTGAGATTATCGAAAGCCTTTAATAGCAGCAAAAGCCTCATGTCAGCAAGGTCCACTACACTTATTCCATACCCATCTAAAAAAGCTCTGAATTCCTCAATATTCGGACCTTCTTCTAGCTCTAGTATTTGGTAGTGCATCAATTGAATAACTGCGCCATGCGGTACTACGCTTACATCTGCATTACCCCAATCCAGCAATATAACTTGGTTTGCCTGATTAATCATCGTATTCTTTAAAGAGATATCTCCATGGTTTAAACCAAAGCGAAATGTTTCTTTCTTCAAATTCTCGAACAGTTTTCTTACTTTCCGCGATTCCATCTGAGTGATTACTCCAAGCGTAATCAAGCGATCATTCTCCGTCAAACTATTGATATTATATTGCACAAACCCTTGCCAGCTGCCGTCTGATCCTGCATGAGAAGGCGACTGAAATTCACCATGGACGGGATCAATCAGATTTTCTCCATATCCTTTCGTCTGAATCGAATGGATAAGCTTAGCATATTCGCCAAGCTGCCTCCATACATCGGACTTGAGAACCGAACTGTCTAACCCGTTGTTGCCATGTATAAAAGTTTGAATCATATATGCTGTTTCATCAATGATACCAATGGACAACACCTCAGGACTAAGAATGCCGACTGCGGCCGCTTGCTCGATACACCATTTTTCTTTAATAAAGCTTGGAAATGTGTCTTTATTGTTCATACGGACAACGACATTATGTCTCTCAGTCTCGACTACGCAAACCTGATTTACAGTACCTTTACCTATGATCTGGTATGATGTTATCGTTTGTTCTAACAAAAAATCGCTTGCAATTCGTTCTGCTTGCTTAACTACAGAGTCCTTCATAGTATCTTTCATCCTCCTAACCAGTTATAAGTTCAAGAGAAACTTTCTTCACAATTCATCCCTCTCCTTTCGCAAAACCTGCTTTCCTCAATAACAGAGATGATAGAATTAAACCTAAACATAATCCAGAAATAGGTGCGACCACTAAGATTCCAATGGTGTTAGAGCTATCCGTAACTATTAATTTAGCACTAGTTATAACGAATGAAATTGTTATGATATAAATCCAAAATAATAGCTTTCGTTTCCTTGTTATTATGGGCATTCCCTTAGCACTGGGATTACTTCTATATAAATAATATATAATGACTCCTAATATGGAGAATAGCCCTATGAGCGATAAGCCATATTGCAGCATTTTGTAAATTGGGAGATTAAACATCATCACTTCTCTAAATAAAGAATAACGAACAACAAAAAAACCACCTGTATGTGTAAAAGCATCTATTGTAACGTGTGACATAAAGCCCACAATCACTGAACTTAAAAATACAATCCAAGCATTGAAGCTATTAAGTTTCCATTGTCCTAATATATGAAAGGCCCTCTGATTCAGGTTAAATAGCGATGGCAGATGTAAAGCAAGCGATTCTTTAACTATGTAATGAAAGATAAAAGCCAGGAGAACACTTATAGGTATTCCCTGTAAAAACAAGCCCCAAATTGAATGACCTATACTTTGATACGGCTCTAAATGATAAAAATATTCAAAATCAGGAGCCATACTTCCAAGCACAAGTCCTGTTAAGCTATAATACTTCGGACTCATATATTTCAATGGGAATGCATAGATTGGATGTGCAAATGTAAATGGCATAATTCAACTCCCTGTTCATACAATACTCTCCGTGTAACGGTCTCGTTTCAATATAAAATCACTCATGACAATATAGACGTCGCAGCACAATAAAGGTTGCTAAATTTCCAATATTATTCCAGCTCCGCCTCACCTCTGATTACAATTACATTACAAATGTGCTTCACTTATTGACGACCACTTGTTTACATAATACGATAGAAGAGACAAGTTAGTATTTACACCAAGACGGCTCATCCTTCGATCGGACGTGACATCATGAGAATAGAAAGCCAGCTCACACGGCTACCAATCAGTGACGACGCTTACATCAGCTCCTCCCCTATCACAGCACCATCTATTCGAAATCGCACAATACTCTTTCGCTCTCTATGGGCGATAGTTTCTTTGATAGGCATAGTCTTATGCATAGTGATAGGTTATATCTATTATACGGCTTGGACATTCACTCATCCGCATATAGAACCACTATATGCTAATCCGAAGACTGCACATCAGCTGCCCTATTCAGATATTGAATTTCAGAGCATCGATGGTGAGTCCCATATGAATGGCTGGTATATCCCCTCTAGCTCCCAGAAGACCGTCATATTCTCCCATGGTTATGCGGGAAACCGCGAGGAGATTTGGGTTCCTCTCTATGATCTTGCACAGCAGCTACACTTGAACGGGTATAATGTGCTCATGTTCGATTATGGCTATGTGAATCAAGAGCTGAATCCAGCACGTGTGATGACCGCAGGCGTCAGTGAAGCGGGCGAGCTGCTGGGAGCTGTTCAATATGCCAAGCGGCTTGGAGCTGAACAGGTCTACATCTGGGGCTTCTCGATGGGCGCCGGAACAGCATTACAAGCTGCATTAGAGCCATCAGTCATTAACGGCATGATACTCGACAGCACCTTTCTCCTCCAGCCAAGCGTGCTAGAGTTTGTTATCCCTGTCGCTCATCCCATCCCCCTCAAAGTATTCGTGCATATGGCGAACTCCTTTCTACCCTTAACTGGGGGCGTAGCCCTAGATAATATCCCTCATGACGAAGTGAATACAATGAGCTACCCAATACCTTTATTCATGATTCATGGGCTCAAAGACACACAAGCACCCTTCACGATTACTACTCGGATCTTCGAGCAGCAAATTCATCCATTGTCCGAGCTCTGGTTACCTCCAGATCGCGGTCATGAGATGACTTATCGCTTCCAGCCTGAGGAGTATTTGGAGCGTGCTTTGCATTTTCTGGAAACCATATCTCAATCCACCCTTGGTTCTATAGCACATTGACTAGCCTAGCTTGAATACGATGAGGATAGAGGATAAATACCCAGTCGCCTAATCATCCGGGTAATTACCAATAACTCGTCGGAGGTAAAATAATCATGAGTATTACACAAGAAATTCAGTTACTTAAGCAACAACAGCTTGAGCACACTCGACGAATTCGTGTTATCGTTCCTCAGCTTGAGACTCCATACGTAAAGCTATTGGAGGAATGGGAAGCCGCATTCGCCCAAGTAAGCAATGCTGATACATCAGATAACGATCAACTCCTTCATCAACAATCCAAAACCTTCATAAGCCATCTTGCTCAACTAAGAACGGACTCCCAAGCCATAGAATCCAATCCAGAAGCCTGCATACTCATAGACCAGATTATCCAAGGTCCACAATCGAGCTTAGCTACAGCTACTTCACATAGGCAGAATGCACCTCTAACTGGCGAAGGAACATGGAGCGAGCATCTAACCATGGATCAGATGAAGCCCGTCCCCATCGGCGGACATACACTCCCTCCACTTCCTTATCCGTATAAAGCTCTCGAGCCTTCCATTGACGAGCAGACCATGCGAATCCATCATGATAAGCATCATCAGAGCTATGTGGATGGGTTGAATACTGCGGAGAAGAAGCTTGCAGAAGCAAGGGAACAAGATGATTTCGAGCTGATTAAGCATTGGGAGCGCGAAGCTGCCTTCAATGGTGCAGGACATTACCTACACACCCTTTTCTGGGATATCATGAGCCCCAAAGGTGGTGGAATGCCTAAAGGTGCAATCGCTGAACAAATACGTGAGGATTTTGGTAGCTTTGAAGCCTTCAAGAGACATTTCTCTAACGCGGCAGAGAAGGTTGAGGGTGGTGGCTGGGCCATACTCGTCTGGAGTCCGCGGAGCCATCGACTAGAAGTTTTACAGGCCGAGAAGCACCAGAATTTATCCCAGTGGGATGTCATCCCCTTACTTGCACTTGACGTGTGGGAGCATGCGTATTACTTACGATATCAGAATAAACGTGCAGACTATATTAAAGCCTGGTGGGACGTGGTCAACTGGACTCATGTGAATGAACGGTTCGAGCAGGCGAGGAAGCTGAAGTGGGTTCCATATTGAAATGAATCAATACTCGACTCAGGTGAGATGCTAAGTGAGTATCTGCAAACAGCAAAAACTTGAGGAGGCATTAGACACATGGCCAGTAAAGAGAATAGGTACGGGAATGAAAACGGGAATGCGGATAGTAACTATGAAGGCCGGGAGCATCTCGAGGTTGATATTGATCGTATGGTCAATGAAGGCTTGGGCGGTGGTCTTGTGGCCGATCAGAATGGATTAATCGAAGATACAACAACGGATACATTGAAGAAGGTCCAATCGATTATCGAAGAAGAGGAATCCTGTACAGATACCTAACAACAATAAAACCCGCTCTCCATCCTGTCATAAGGATAGAAAAGCGGGTTTTCTGCTCACACTACTTATTAGTCCTTGATCAACGACAGGAATTCCGATCGAAGTGCAGCATCCTTGCGGAAAAAGCCACGAACTGCTGAAGTGACCGTACTACTGCCCGGCTTCTTCACACCCCGTGCACACATGCACATATGCTCTCCAGTGACGACAACCATAACACCGTGCGGCTTCAATTCACTCTCTAGAATATCAGCGATCTGCGAGGTTATCCGTTCCTGAACCTGCAGTTTACGTGTAACTGCTTCAACTAAACGTGCAAACTTGCTTAAGCCTGCGATCTTGCCACTTGGTATATATCCAATGTGCACCTTTCCGAAGAAAGTTGCCATATGATGCTCGCATTGACTATAGTAAATAATATCTTTAATAATGACGAGCTCCTCGTGCTGTTCATCGAAGGTTACCCCTAGAACTTCTGGTGCATTTACCCCATACCCTGCGAAGATTTCTTCATACATGCGAGTTACACGCGCTGGAGTCTCTACAAGACCTTCCCGATCAGGATCTTCTCCGATGAGTCGTAGTATCTCTCTTAGATGCTCTTCGATTAGCTGTCTATTCTCTGCTACTGAATTATTCGAATAATCCTTGACTCCCGCCATAACTCACCTTCCAATCCACTCAATAATTTATGATAAGCTATTTGAATTTCTTATTTTTCATCATTTGCTGTGCTTTACTCAGTTGCTTGTTATTAAGATTATAGCCCATTTGTTTAGCCATCTGCTGTAGCATCTCTGGATTATTCTGCATGTTCTCCATCTGCTTGCGGAAATAATAAATACCGATAAAAAACCCACCAATAAGTCCAACAATCAATGTAACCACGGGAATTACAATATCCAACCACATACTTTATTCACTCCTACTATTCATAAATTCATTCCATGTCGTGCACATATAATAGCATGTCCTGTTAGCAAGCACAATCATCCATTATGGGGTTCAATGAACGGCTGTATCCGTAAACTGATTAATCGCCTTATCGATATCGCTAAGCACTTGCTCATGTTCTTCACTCTGCCGCGCCTGCCGAAGCATCCGAAGCACTTCTTCACCACCGATTCTACCTAACGCCCATGCCGAGGTTGCACGAATTTCTGGGCGTGGATCCTCTTGGAGTAGCTTCCCCATCAGCGGTACTGCGGTCTGATCCTTGAAGTGACCTAACCCAATTATCGCGTTTCGTTGAATAGGCTTCTTACCTCTCCATGAGGAGGCGCTTGATCCAAACATGTCTTTATATTCCTTATTGCTCATTGTTAATAATGACTTTAACAGCGGCTTGGCGAGATCAGCATCTGGGATAAGCTCGGGATGCTGTGTCCAGTTCTTCCCCTTATTCTTCGGGCACACGACCTGACAAGTATCACAGCCATATAGCCGATTGCCAATTTTCAATTTGAATTTATCTTCAACAAACCCTTTAGTTTGAGTAACAAAGGATATACAGCTACTCGCATGAAGCTGACCTGGTCCAACGAGTGCTCCCGTTGGGCATGCGTCGATGCACAATGTGCATTCGCCACAATCCTCGGTGATAGGCGTGTCTGGATCAAAGGGAATGTTCGTTATCATCTCTCCTAGATAAATCCATGACCCCCATTCTGGCGAAATCACTGCACAGTTTTTCCCTGCCCAACCAATTCCAGCACGTTCGGCTACCGCACGATCGGATAATGCTCCCGTATCCACCATGATCTCTGAGCGGAAATCAGGAACTCTGCTCTCTATATAAGCTTGCAGCTTCGCAAGGCGATCCTTCAGTACACGATGGTAGTCCTCACCCCAAGCAGAACGCGAGATCATCCCTCTATATGCCCCTAGCTCAGACTTCGGCGGATCAGCAAGCTTGGACGGATAGGCCACAGCAATCGCAATGATCGATTGTGGCTTATCCATGCTAAGCTCGGGATAAACCCGCTTATCGATATCGGGCTCTTCGAAGCCTGACTCCCGACCTAGCTCACGATGACGAAGTAGAATATCCTTCAAAGCCAAAAAAGGGTCTGCAGAAGCAAACCCAATCTGATCTATACCAAGCGATGGGGCTACGGCGATGATGTCTTCCTTCAACTTATTCCACTGTGAGCTTGATGTGTTCTTCACAACTGTAAGCAATTTTATTCCTCCGGTAATGTTCCGTACAGTCCGCCTATCTTATCTACAGGCCACATGACGAATTGCGCTTTACCCTTGATCAGCTTCTCGGGTACCGTGCCGAATATACGACTATCCGTGCTTGCCAAACGATGGCGGTTATCTCCCATCACGAAGAATTCACCCTCGGGAATAACAACAGGTCCATAGCTGCCGTCTTGTATCTCTATGTTCGTAAATGGTTCATTCTGCTCAATACTATCGATATATAACTTACCATTACTGACTTCGACAGTCTCGCCTGGTAAGCCAACGATTCTCTTTACTAAAAATTCTCGAAATCCAAGGTTATTATTCGGATCCTTCAGTATAACAATATCTCCACGATCTGGTCCTCCAATAAGATACCCAATCTTATTAATGAACAACCATTCTCCATCGATCAAGGTAGGCTCCATGGATTGTCCCTTGACTGTTGATAAATTGAATATGAAAAAATGGATAATCAGAACGATCACTAACGCTGTTCCTATCGACTTGGTCCACTCCCATAGCTCGGAAGGCTTCTTCTTCTCTAAAGGCTCTTCCTCGTTTCCAGCTTGAACAGTTAATTCACTATCATTCGCAGACCACTGACTCAACTTTTACACCCCAACTTTCGTTTCTAACGCTTCCCATTATATCATGAACTGTTGTGCAAGGGTAACGGACTAACTCGCATTAAAATTAACGGATTCATACAATCTAATATGTTAAAAAAAGAGCGCACCCTCAGCCTTATGGCAGTCAGATACGCATACTGAATGATTAATTACCAACAACAATACTTAACTTTTTCATAGAACTCTGAAAATCACCTGAACGATACCCCATCGACTCATAAAAAGGCTTAATATCCGTATTATGATCATCCATGGTAATCAGTACGCGAGTTACTTTTCTCTGTTCAAACTTCTTCTTCAATGCTTGGATCAAGGCTCGTCCTATCCCCTTACGCTGATGGCTGCTCGCTACGGCGATGCGGTAATAATAACCATTATTGTTGTCAATTGTACCAATAATCATGCCTACTACTTGATGCTGCACGACTGCTACTAATACCAGCTCACTATCCCAAGATAATTGGCGACCGAATGCTTCGATGGTTTCATCATAGCAGGTTGTAGATAGTTCAGTTTGCAATAAGTTTGTAAGAGGTGCGTAGTCAGAAAGTTGAAAAGAACGTACATTCGTCATGCAAGTTTCATCCCCCGTGATTTCATCGATTATGTGGTTGTCATAAAACTCCGTAGACGTATTAAATACGACAAGAACAAGCGGATTCCTGCAATATATCGAAAAAACTTTAGAAAACCTTCATAATTTGCGCTTATTTGAATGTAAACGCTTTAATTTAAGCGTTTACATTCAAATCGTTAAGCATTTTGGGATTATTTTCAATGGAATGGTGTTAGTTAATTAAATTGGGGGAGTATGCATAGGAAATTGATCATAAGGATACTTTAGTTAAAAGAGCTCGCGCGTTCGTTAAATCTGACTTTACATACATACTAGTTGATTTATTATGTAAATTGGGGGATAATATTGGATGAGTACTTACTTACTAAAATTAATTCTAGGAGGTTCACTATTAATGGCACATCAATTACCAGCACTACCTTATGCGAATAATGCATTGGAGCCCCACATCGATGAACAAACCATGATGATTCACCACGATCGTCATCACAACGCTTATGTAACAAACCTTAACGCGGCACTTGAGGCCCATCCTGATCTTCAAGGTAAATCAATCAATGAATTGATTGGCGATCTAAGCAGTGTACCTGAAAGTATCCGTACTGCAGTTCGTAATAACGGTGGCGGACATGCTAACCATTCTTTCTTCTGGGAGACTATTGGACCGAATGCAGGTGGAGCTCCAACAGGCGCACTTGCTGATGCAATTGCGAGCGAGCTTGGTGGCTTTGACAAATTTAAAGAAGATTTCGCTAAAGCTGGCGCTACTCGTTTCGGTAGTGGCTGGGCATGGCTTGCAGTTGATAAGAATAAGAAGCTGAAGGTATATAGCTTACCTAACCAAGATAGCCCAATCATGGAAGGCGAAACACCAGTTCTAGGTCTAGATGTATGGGAGCACGCTTACTACCTGAAGTACCAGAACAAACGTCCTGACTACATTGGCGCTTTCTGGAACGTAGTGAACTGGTCTGAGGTTGGCAAGCGTTATGAAGCTGCTGTAAAGTAAGATTAAGTAGCTAATAACATGAAGAAGCTATTCCTAGTGTCAACACAGTAGGAATAGCTTCTTTTTTTGTGCGGAGTAAAGGAAATCAGCGGGAAAGCGCCTACGGTGGAAGGCGTTAGTCGGACGCTTTCGACGTTCTACAGTGCGATTTCTGTCATTTCTTCGACTATCTCCGCCCGTAAGCGCCTGCTGCAGGGTCCGTTAGTCGATTTCTTCGACTATCTCGGCCCGAAAGTGCCCGCTGCAGGGTCCGTTAGTCGATTTCTTCGA
>DFZX01000013.1 GCA_002383695.1 Caryophanales bacterium UBA4045 | reverse complement strand
CCCATGCTGGGCGACACTAAAAAAACTATCCCTTTAGGGATAGTTTTACCCCACCTTCGGCAACCCAGCCACCATCGAATAAATTCGTAAGGTCTGAGGCTTTGCGTCTCCACTTTTCAATGGATTTGCTATTATCGTAGTAGATTTATATAACAGGACTATATTACTATTATTAATAGTATATACATGACTTCAGCCCTAGTCAATTAATTTCAAGAATTTGGAACCCTAATCGATATTTGTAGCTACAGTAATTTTTTATACCGACTTATATATTCGATAGGGATGGCCAGTCCAACTTTAAGCTTCTCTCCTTCATGCCTAATTTTTGTAGTTGCAAAAACCACAGCAATTACTTTACCCTCATGATTGATTATAGGACTGCCGCTATTGCCTTTATAAATCGGAGCCGATATGGCCATGACCGGCAATTCCCAACCTTCAATTTCTGTTAACCCCAAAACCGTACCCTCATTTGCAATTCGATTGAAGAATAGTGGATTACCGATGACATAAATCGGCGTGCTGGCCTCCCACTTTTGCTCAGTTTCAATAGGTAGTGTGGGAAAGGTTATGTCTGTTGATGTGATGGGTGCATTACCTTTAGAAATAATCCTTAGCACGGCAATATCAATACGCGCATCAGTGACGACCACCTCAGCTTGATAGATACCACCCTCGTCGAAGTTAATCATAGCAACCTTTGCATCCCCAACCACATGCTCATTCGTAATAATTAAGCCTGATTCATCGATATTAAAGCCAGTACCCTTCCGATCATCAGCCTTAACTACGACGATTGCCTTCTTATATCGTTGAATATCATCATTCTGTGATAATTCCCGGGTTTTCTTCAGAAATTCTATGGCCTGAAGATTGAATACAAGTGGGAAGAATGCAAGCAAATTCCCTAATAGTACAACAGCAATCACGCTAGCAACAATTCTCTTCAACCACTTTCTTTCTGTTAAGGGTGGTAGCTCATCATCCTCATCCTCGCATAGAAAATCCTCTTGGGTAAATTCATCTGGGGCCTCTTGATCATGCTGCTCTAAGATAGCATTCTTATCATCATCAGCTTTAATATGCTCTCCTCCAAGCCATAGATTATCTTCTACAAACAGAAATTGTGAGCATCGCTCAATCTTCCTTTTGTTTCATGAGAGCGTCCTTCAGCGCGTCACCAAGGCTAGATCCAATTGTAGTATTATCGCTGAATTGGCGAGCAAGCTGTCCCTGCTGCTTACGCCCTGCTCGACCACCTTTATGATCATCATCCAGCTTCTCTATATAATTACAAGGTCGGCATTGTGCATATTTGCCTGCCTTGCCTGTGTGAATTTCCATCTTCTTGCGACATTGTGGACATCTCTTATTCGATAGAATAGGCTCTGCTGCACGACGATAACCACATTCTCGATCGGAGCATACGAGCGTTTTGCCACGCTTACTCTTGACCTCCAGCAATGGCTTTTCACATTCTGGACATTTGGAATGCGTCACATTGTGTGGGGTGTACGTCTTCGTTTCTGTCTTGACCTCATTAACTAATTTGATAGTTTGCTCGCGTATGCCAGCCATAAATTTAGCTCTATTGCCCTTGCCCTTCGCTATTCGTTCAAGCTCCCGCTCCCATTCTGCTGTGAGTTCAGGACTACGTAGCTCGTCTGCTACAATCTCAATCAATTGTTTGCCCTTTGCGGTTGGAATCATTCGGTTCTGAACACGTTCAATCGTATCGGTATGTAGGAGCTTCTCGATAATGTCTGCACGTGTAGCAGGGGTCCCCAGATTATGCTTCTCCATCTGAGTTAATAATGATGCCTCCGTAAAGCGAGAAGGTGGCTGGGTATGAAGCGCTCGATGACGGCTGCTTCTGACAGGGAAGGTTTGTTCTACTGCTAGCTCGGGTAGAATCTGATCTGGTGTTGCATCCTGTTCATCTTCCTCACTCTGCTCATCATTCTCGTTTACTGATGCTTTACCATAAACCTCCTTCCAACCGATATCCTTCAATACCTTTCCCTTCGCATAGAAGGATTGCCCATTCACTGTTATCACTAAGCTTGTCTCATCATAGCGGGAAACCGGGTAGAATAAAGCAATAAAACGTCGAACTATTAAATCATGTAATCTACGTTCGTCAGTGCTCAGAGCAGCTAGATTCACATATTGATCCGTTGGAATGATCGCATGGTGATCGCTTACCTTACTATCATCCGCTATCCGCTTCGTAATTTGCAGTGGCTTGCGTAGTAAAGGACCTGCTAATGCTGCATAAGGACCCATAGCAATACTTTCCAGTCTGCCTTTTAATGTTGGTATTAGATCGGAAGTGAGATATCGTGAATCCGTCCGCGGGTAGGTTACAAGCTTGTGCTGCTCGTATAGCTTCTGAAGCACATTGGAGGTTTGCTTGGCCGAGAAGCCAAGCTTCCGATTAGCATCTCTTTGCAATTCTGTTAAGTCATAGGCTAATGGCTGCACCTCCTGTTTCTCTACGGTCTTAAGTCTCTCAATCTTCGCAGTCTTCCCTTGTATCTTAGTAATGATTGCCTCTGCTTGTGCTTGATCCCATAGACGTCCATCATGCCCGTCCTTTTCACGCCACATTGCTTGGAATGAGCCATAATCGACTTGAACCATCCAATAAGGCTGTGATTGGAATTGTTGAATTTCCTTCTCTCTATTCATAAGTGCAGCTAAGGTGGGCGTCTGCACACGCCCGGCTGCAAGCTGGGCATTATACTTACAGGTTAATGCTCTAGTCACATTCAGTCCGATTAACCAATCGGCCTCTGCTCGACAGACGGCTGATGCATAGAGATTCTCATATTCTGCCCCTGGTTTTAGACGTGAAAACCCTTCTTTAATCGCTTTATCCGTCTGCGATGAAATCCATAACCGTTTGAGTGGTTTGCGCCAATGTACCAGCTCAATAATCCAGCGCGCAACTAGCTCCCCTTCACGACCAGCATCCGTAGCAATGATCAATTCATTACAGTCCTGTCGTTTACATAATTGATTAATGGCTTTGAATTGCTGTGAGGTCTCTTTCATCACCTTTAAATTCATCTTGATAGGAAGCAAAGGTAGATCCTCTAGATTCCAAGCTTTATATTTCGGATCGTAATCTTCGGGTTCTGCTAATTCTACTAAATGACCTAATGCCCACGTAACAATATATTTTGGACCTTCTATATAGCTTTTGCTTTTCTGAGTGCATCCTAATACTCTCGCAATTTCACGAGCAACACTTGGCTTCTCAGCCAATACAATCGATTTCATAATTATGCCCCCCACCTTAAGTTGGTTCAATTTCAATTATGGGTGAAGGTACATTTGTTGTCAAAAATATATGCGAACCTGTACAAGATCGATGATTCGCCCATCTCTTGCACTTCGAGAATACACCCACAGCTCTCCAGCTGGGACTGTAGGCGTCTGGTCCAATATCAGCGCAGTTGAGAAGGAACCGTACACAGGTGCACCAGCTGAGGTCGTCAGGTGGCGTTCATTCGTAACAATCACACCATGATCGTCTCTAACCTGATAGTCAATACTGGCCTCGAAGGCTCTAGCAATACCTTCAATAGCTTGACCTGGCTCAACACGTGTTCCCGGTAATGGTCGGAACACAACTATATTGCGCGATAGCGGTAGCGGTACAATAAGTCGGTAACCGACGAACAGCACATCTGGCGAGAATCCGGGTCTACCCTGGTTTGCCATGATCAGCTGATTTAGCGGAATCCCCAAGCCACGTGACAGGCCATATAACGTTTGACCCATCTCAATTTCATAGATAAAGGCTGGAATGTTCAAGGGTATGCCAGGATAGATCAAATTGACATTCGACACCTGCGGGTTTAGTCCCGCCATGATATCCGGTGTTGCTGAGAATCGCTGTCCGATGCTATATAAGCTATCTCCTGGACTTACAATATAGGAGATTTCTGATCTCTGACCGATCCCAGTCTCAGATACAACGATCAACTGACCTGGATAAATAAGACCAGGGTCTGTGAAGGGCGGGAATAGTGCGTTCGTCTGCTCGATAAGCTGTAATGGGCTTCCAAACCTCTGTGATATGGCATAAATCGTGTCCCCCGGTCGGATCGTATACAGATAATGAATACCTTCAATAATAGCCACTGTATTCCACTCCCATCTATTTCGTTTAAGACATCATATACAACAGGAATGGTTTATATAACTGAACTTATCATAATTTACTGAAACCTCTTGTCCACTTTACTCGTCAAGTTATGATAGGATAGTAGAGTTCGTATATTCTTAATTCAGACCAAACGAGGAAGGGTAATCCAACTATGACAGAATTTATTTATGACCCAGAAGAGAATTTTGCTAGAAAAAATGTAGCACGAACTCATAAGTCGATTCCAAAATGGGCCAAGTGGTCTACGATTATCATATTATGGGCGCTACTCGTATTCGCCACCTACAGCTTAGCTCAATATTACATTGGCGATATTCGACAGCAGCTTAGCCAAATCCAACAAACCAACGAAACGAATGTCCAGATACTAAATGCCAAGCTTGAGGGCCTAGAAACAAGTCTAATTGCACATCAAGAGCAAGCCACCTTACTCCAACAGCAGTTCAGTGTAGTTGAAAGTGAACTAGGAGCAGTTAAGGAGGAGATGTCTCTGGCTGGAGACACATTAAGTACATCTGCAGATACGAAGCAAGCTCTGGGCGAGCGGATTACGGCGCTTAGTAATGAACTTGGAGAACTCCGCAAATTAATTAAGAAACTGGAGGAAGCGGCCCGTGTATACTAGAAAAATCCTACTTCTATCCATGGTATTCTTCACAATGATAGGTGGTTTTTTCTCCGCGTTCTATGTTCAGGCAGATAGTCTGTCCAAACCCTATCAATTAGCCATTACCGAGACCGATCCACTAGAGCAACAGATGGACCGTATGCAGGCGGAGTTATCTGGCACTCAGCTCACCTATGATGGGATCTCCTTGATTTCCAATTCTTCACAAGGAGAGCTCACGACTATTCGTTCCGTGCTCAGTGAGTTGATCAAAGAAACAGAGCTTGAAAGTGCTCAATATGTCGAGCAACAGAAATCCATCGATGCGATGGTCTTAGCCAGTGCTGCACACAATAAAGAAGGTCAAGGTATGTTAGACACCATATTATCCAAGGTTCTTGGTAAACCAATTGGGCAAACGTTTGGGGAGAGTGCAAATATTAAGATTTTCTCACTTAAAGAAGCGGGCTACCGAGGTTATATGGCTAAGGTTAAGCTTCATGATCCATCTGCAATAAAGCTTGTGCTCTCGGGTGATACAGTTGGACATAAAGGTGAGACAACTAGCGCAGCAGCGAAGCGTACGGATGCCATTCTTGCTATTAATGGAGGTGGATTTGCTAGAAAGGATGGTCTACTCTATCCAATGGGAATAACGGTTGTTAACGGGGAGGTCAAGACTTTCTCCCGGGTAGATCTTAGCTTTATTGGATTTAATGACAAGGGCAATCTAGTAGGTGGAGCAGTCACGACTAGGGATGAGATTGAGGATATGAATATTAAGCAGGGCGCAACCTTCGTGCCTACTTTACTAAAGGGAGGCAAAAAATTGGCTATCCCTAAGGCTTACGCAAAGACAAAGCAGCCTCGTACATTAATCGGCCATTTCTCAAATGGAGACTTATTATTCATCGTCATTGATGGCAGACAAAAGGGAAGCTCTGGGGTAACACTAGAGGAGGCTCAGAATAAGCTACTTGAATTTAACGTTCGAGATGCATACACCCTCGATGGTGGTGGATCTAGTAGCTTCGTTTACAAAGGAAAGGTTCTGAACAGTCCATCTGATGGAAATGAACGTAAGGTCGTATCGAACTTTGTAATTTTACCTTAATTTATGTAAAAGATACTGCTAATAGCACAAAAAAAACGAGTACGATCACCATCTGATCGTACTCGTTTTTTTTTGTGCATTCCTATATAATATGGCTAGTAGATTTGTGGTAAATAATAGAAGTGGGGGATTAATTATTATGGCACGGAATAGCTTTGAAAATCCACTTACGTCAATCTCTCGTCAATTCTTAACTGATCGGACAGAATATACGAAGATCATGCTTCTATTCGGTTATTTGTTCTTCATTGTATTTGCATCGACCATCGGTCGGACAGCTGCAGATACGTTATTCCTCAGTAGATACGATGCCTCCGTGTTGTCCTATATGTATTTACCCCAAGCTGCCACGCTTCTATTAACTGGATTTATATATCAGAAATTATGTGCTCGCTACCGTACGGATCAATTGGTCGTTGGTGTTATTATTCTTGCCACTATGTTAGCATTCACCTCTCGTCTAATTGTTGGTATCGGTTATAGCTGGATATTCCCTGTCATTTATATTGGTTATGACGTATTAAACTTTCTGATGATTGTCTGCTTTTGGCAATTCGCAACATCGGTCATGGATCAACGTAAAGCCAAACGCACAATTGGTTGGGTTGGAAGCGGCGGTATTGTTGGGGGTATTCTGAGTGGATTTGGCCTTAGGCTGCTCGTTCAACCATTAGGTACGGAAAATCTAATATTCATATATGGTGGTGCTCAGCTGCTCTGCTTGTTATTCGTCCTCATGCTTCTACGTGGTGTGACCAATCACAATGAGATCTTCGCTACAAAACCCAATATGAAGAAGACGTCCAAAGCTCGAAAAAAGGTGAACGAGGAGCAACAGGGATTATTCCAAAGTGTTCCTCATCTGAAGTATGTAGCCATCATGGCTGGGACACTTGTCATTTCCCTTACTCTAATTGATTATCAATTCAAGGTCATCCTTAGAGGTGAATTACAGAACGAGCAGCTAGCTAGCTTCATGGGCAGCTTCTATGGTTTTGCTGGATTATTAGCGCTCTTCGTACAATTGTTCATTTCCGGAAAATTAATTACCCGCTTCGGAGTGATGACAGCGATCCTTGTTTTCCCCATCGTATTGTTCACAGGTAGCTTCACACTACTTCTTATGCCTGTGCTTGCAATAGCTACCATGGTTAAAGCCAGCGATAAAGTATTGGGGGATACCATTTATTCCTCCGTCAGTCAGCTGATCATGTTCCCTATCCCACCAGAATGGCGTGGTAGAGCTAAGGGATTCCTTGATGGAATTGTACGTAATGGTGCGAAGGGAGTAGCAGCAATCAGTCTAATCGTATTATCACAGTGGTTCGCTGTTGAGCAATTCAGTTATTTTATCCTAGCCTTGATCGGGTGCTGTATATTCGCCGCGATTAAGATCAAGAAAACGTATTTGGCTATGCTATTATCTACCTTACAATCCAAGGGTATGGATTTACAAGATGATCTAAATTTTGTTGACCCTGCTAGTATTCAGATCTTGGTTACTGCCTTGCATAGTGATGACAAGCAAGAAGCTTTATATGCTTTTTCGATTCTAAGGGACATACCAGAGTTTGATTTGAGTCCCCATCTCGACAGGCTTCTTCAACACCCTGTACAAGAAGTACGGATTGGGACCTTGAAGTACATACAATTTAAGATACCAGTTGGTGGAGAGCTGAAATTAGAGCCTAATCTTATTGGTAATGATACTATCATTCAATCCCATGCTATCTTAGCCTTGTCTGCTTATGCATTAGAAGAGCAATTGGATCGTATATCTACATATCTACAGCACCAAGATGTCAATATCCGAGCGGCAGCAATCGTGGGATTAATTAAGTATTATGGTATTGAGGGCATGTTTCATGCTGTGGGAACCTTGAAGCAATTATTAGAAAGCAGCCATGAAGAAGAGAGAATAGCTATGGCTAGACTATTCGGCCAGATTGGTATAACAAGCTTCTATAAACCCCTCATACCGATGCTACAGGACCCCTCTCACCTTGTTCGCATTCGTGCTCTTGAATCCGCGTCTTTACTACGAGTACCTGAGCTTGTTCCCGTTATTATCCCGCTTCTCAAGGATAGTAAAACCCGACAGCAAGCCGTTACTGCATTGTCAGGATATGGAGGTTCCGTTATCATCCCTATACTTGAATCCTACTTAGCAGCGAAGGAGAATCATCTTCACATTCCTCGGGTCATGCAGAAGATCGGAACTCAGACAGCCTTGGACTCCTTGCTGCTGCATTATATGCAATATTCCAGTGAGTTGAAGGAAAAAGCTTTAGAGTCAGCAACTCGGATCAACGCTGGCTTTTGTAAGGTTGATAAGAAGCATGGTGAGCATCTTATCATGCAAGAGATCGTTGATTACTGGGATTGGGTTGAGCATAGTAAGGCGCTCGGTAAATCTATCGAGACCTCCGAGGTTTCCGAGGCTATTGAACAGATGCGAGTTAGGCATGTTAAACGAATTTTCCAGCTATTGGGACTGCTCTATGATACCAATACCATGAATGCCGTGTACACGAATTGGTCCGATGGTAACGCTCGACAACAAGCCAATGCCGCTGAGGTTATCGACCAGCTACTCTCAGGAAAACTACGAACGGAAATGACGAGAATCATTTCCCCTATTGCCTTAACTGGGAACGAGTCGCAAGGTCAGTCCCCGACGAATGAAGTGCTCGATTGGTTTTACAAGCAAGACGATCCTTGGATAAATCGTAATATCGACAAATTAAGAGCACCTGAAGACCCGCATAATCTGGATACACTATTGAAGCAGGTTCAATTATTGAAGCAAGTGTCTTTATTCAGCGGGTTAGCTGGAAGAGATTTATTCAATATTGCTCAGCATCTCCAAGTCTTACATCTGAAAAAAGGTGCTGAAATTGTCCGCCAGATGGAGAATGGAGATTCACTTTATCTCATCGAGCGAGGCACAACAGGCGTTTATATCCATGCGAAGAAAATTAATGAGCTTGGGGCATTTGATTATTTTGGCGAAATGAGTGTGATTACACAGAGATTACGATCTGCGACAGTCATTGCCGAGGAGGACGTTGTTCTCTACGAGCTAACTACAAGTGCATTCTATGAAGTTATCTTCGATCGCACAGAAATCGCAATGGAGATGATGAAGCTATTATCATGTCGATTACGTTCTACGAACGAACGAATATCTGCCCCATTATTAGCATCTGAACGTGAAGTCGCTGCTAGTAAACAGCAAGCCGCTCTTGAAGATATGGAGCAACAAAGCTTAAGCGATGAAGGTAGGAATGAGGCCATGATTAGGCGGATTTTGGTGTTACAGAAGATTAGCCTATTTGCTCACTGCTCACAAGAGGACTTTATCCAGCTTGCGCAGATGGTCGAAGAGTCCATCTATGAGCCAGGTGAGCAAATATGTGCGATTGGTGAAGATGGCCACACCATGTACGGTATCATCGAGGGCACAGTTCAAGTCCATAAGGGTGCTGAGCATTTAGCTTCCCTTGGCGTTGGGCAATACTTCGGCGAGATGGCAATTATCGATGGTCAACCACGCTCAGCAGACTGTACAGCCAGTAGCCGAACCATTCTACTCGAGCTAACTCGAGCGCAGGTATTCAACTTCTGCTTCCAGCAGATGCATGTGTTAAAGGGCCTAATGCGCGTATTAGCAGAACGGACTCAGGATACGGAGCGGCTGGTATAGGCTTCACCATGCCATATTTTCGATACCATCGGTGATCTCCCGGATACGTTTGTGCTTAGATTGTTCGATTAACGCAATGAGAATGGACTAATTGGATGATCGTAGTCCACCGTTGGATGATTGGGCGGTGAATCCCAAACTCAGCACATAAGAGTATCGTTCGGAAGTGAAGTGACCCCAATTGTTAGACACAACTAACAATTGGGGTCACTTCAAATTTCGAACGGTTTTTTATGTTTTCTACATGTATAAAAATTCCGATGGTATCCTACTCTCCACTTCACCCAAACTTCAAAGCAAGCAAATGCATACTAATATAGAGAATAGTCACAATAGTCCAGTTGAGGAGTGGGAACATGAAGAATAGTCGTGTACAACTAGGTTTGCTTTTCATTATTATTTCATCATTAATTCTGGCTGCTTGTACGAATTCGAATAATCTCACATCAGAGAAATCCATTGAGAAGGTTCGGTTTTCAGAGGTTATTCGCTCTATCTTCTACGCTCCTCATTACGTAGCCATGGAGAAAGGGTTTTTCGAGGAGGAAGGGATAGAGGTGGATATGGTTACCGCACAAGGCTCGGACAAGGGCGCTGCAGCGCTTCTAGCTGGAACTGCGGACATCTCCCTGATTGGTCCAGAAACAACCATATTCATATTCAATCAGAACGGTGATAAAGTCCTCAAGGTATTCCACCAGCTCACTTCCACTGATGGTTCATTCTTAATGTCACGAAACAGGATCGAGGATTTCACTTGGAGTGATCTCGAAGGTAAAACCGTTCTTGGCTGGCGCCCCGGAAGCGCACCACAGGTAGTATTCAACTCGTTATTGTTAATGAATCAGGTAAAGGATGTTGAGGTCATTACTAACATTGCAGCACCTGCTTTACCGGGGGCATTCATTAGTGGGCAGGGTGATTTCATTCAAGTGTTCGAGCCCATCGCTTCTAAGCTTGAGAAGGATGGAACAGCATTCTTCCTCACATCTCTGGGTAAAGAAATCGGGAATTTCCCTGAAACCTCCTATGTAGCTGAAGCAAAGTACCTTAAGGAGAATCCAAGCATTGTTCAAAGCTGGGTTAGAGCGGTAAGTAAAGCTGCTCAATGGATTAATGATAGTTCCTCTGAGGAGGCGGCGAAGGCGCTCTTGCCTTACTTCGAAGGCGCTAGCCAGGATAGTATTATTCAATCCGTCGAACGTTATAAAGCTCAGGATACATGGCCAACAAACCCTGAGTTGACTCAAGCACAATTCGCAACATTACAACAGGTTCTGATAGACAATGATCTGCTCGAAGTGGATCAGAAGGTTGATTTCGAGGATATCGCTGATATGACATTTGCTAAAGCGCTTCGGGATAAGTAGCAGTTCGCAGGAGGTAGCTGAAAGGAGCGGTTTATAGATGCCACAAATTGAACTGCGCAATGTATCGTTAAGCTACTTCACCCTGCAGAGTGAGACTAGAGCATTGCGCGATATTCATCTGAGCGTGAAGGGCGGGGAATTTATAAGTCTAGTTGGACCGAGCGGCTGTGGTAAGAGCACACTGCTCTCTCTCATCTCGGGTATGATCAAACCTACTAACGGTAAGGTGCTATTGTTCGGAGATCCTCTTAACCATGCATCCGAGCGAGTTGGATATATGCTACAGCATGATTATTTGTTCGAATGGCGAGATATCCTTAGTAATGTGATGGTCGGTGCGGAAATTCGCAGGATGAATCTTAAAGAAGCTAAACAGAAAGCACTTCGTTTACTTGAACACTATGGACTTGCCGAGTTTGCTCATTATAATCCTAATCAGCTCTCTGGTGGCATGCGCCAGCGAGTTGCACTCATACGAACATTGATGACCGACCCAGATATCCTGCTACTCGACGAGCCATTCTCTGCTATTGATTATCAGGCTCGCTTATCCTTGCAGGATGAATTTTCTTCCATCATTCGTGATCAAGGGAAAACGGCTGTTCTTGTTACTCATGACATATCCGAGGCTATCGCAATGGCGGATAGAGTCTGTGTTATGTCAGCTAGACCTAGTACAATAACCACAATTCACGATATTCACTATGCCACTTCACCAAGGCCTGCACCCTTGCAAACTCGGCAAGAGCCTGAGTACAATTCTTACTTCAATACCATATGGAAGGAGATGAAGAGTAGTGTCCTTACCGACCAAGAACGATGATCAAGCATACAATAGATATCCAATTCCTTTTGCTTATTCTCCCCAGTATGAAGCTTACCTTCGTAAGAAACGGAATCTTCGTTGGTTGGTTCGCTTCACACAACTGCTCGTCCTTATTATTTTCCTTGGGTGCTGGGAGTTATTCGCCATGATAGGCTGGGTTGAACCGATGTTAACTAGTCGCCCTTCATTAATCCTGGCATCCATGTCTGATTTACTATGGAACGGTAATATCCTCTACCATACATGGATTACGGCAAAAGAAACAATGGTAGGCATAGCGGTATCCATGACCCTTGGAACCCTCATTGCGATTGTATTCTGGTGGTCCTCCTTCGTCTCTAAAGTGCTCGATCCTTACGTCGTTGTCCTGAACGCTCTCCCCAAGGTAGCGCTTGGACCTATTTTCTATATCTGGCTTGGGGACCGAATGTCGATTTATGGAATGGCAATTGCGATATCGATCATTGTAACGATCATCATGGTGGAGAGCGGGTTCAGGGAAATTGGCAAGAGCAAACTGAAGCTCATGGAATCATTAGGTGCCTCTCGCTTCCAAATGTTAATCATGGTACTCCTACCAGCAAGCGTTCCGAATTTCGTAGCAACCGTTAAGGTTAATGTTGGTTTAACATTAGTAGGTGTCATCATGGGAGAGTTTCTCTCGTCCAAGGCTGGATTAGGGTACTTAATTATCTATGGCGGACAAGTTTTCCAGATGAACCTTGTGATGACTAGCATTGTTCTGCTTGCTGTACTATCCATTGTACTGTATGGAATTGCCACTTATCTGGGGAACAGGCTACTTAAAAGGTATCACTTTGATTAATTCTCCTCCTTCCTCGGCAACAAGCATGTGCAGCACCTAGTCAATCAGCAAGGCTAAGGTTTGCGAATGAGAGATCATGTGTGTTTATATAATGAACCTTCTTCTTCTCAACCACATCTCACAAAGCGTCGGCCATAAGCCTGCCTCATTGTGATTGTCTGCCAAGCCAAGTCCGTGCTCACCACTCTCGAACAGGTGCAAATCAAAGGGTATGCTGTTTCTTCGCAATCCTTCGGCAAACATGATCACATTTTCCACAGGAACAGCTGCATCATCTACTGTATGCCACAGGAATGTAGGCGGGGTATGATCCGTGATTTGCTTCTCATTGGACAGTAACTCGATCATCCCCTGATCATTCTGACGGTCTCCCAACAAGCATGATCTTGAGCCTTCGTGGGTGTAAGCCCCCATACTAATTACTGGATAACAAAGCACCATAACGTCAGGACGACCGGACTCCCTATCAATGGGATCCTCCTTGCACGGATTACCTAGCTCGTAATGAGTGCCTACAGTCGAAGCTAGGTGACCACCCGCGGAGAATCCAAGAATTCCCACCCGTGTTGCATCTATTCCCCAATCGTCAGCATGATGTCGGACAAGACGGATCGCTCTGAGTGCGTCGTTCATTGGAATCGGATGTCGATACGGCGCAACCCGATAATTTAACACAACGGCTGATACCCCTATCCGATTCAACCACCTTGCTACCGGCTCACCTTCGTGCTCAGCGCGCATGCCATACCCGCCTCCCGGACAAACAATCATAACCGGACTCTGTTCGTCCTTGAGCAAATATGGCGTTAAGCTTGGACACCCTGCATTGTTACCACTACGATCCATTATAGAATCCGGCCACAAGCTGACATTTAAGTTTATATTCATATGAAGCTGACTCCTAATTAAAGAATACTAACCACTTGAACATATGAAAGAAAATCAAGGTACAGCATACCCCTTTGACGCATCATCCAACATGATTATCCAATCGTCGTTGCGACCTCTTGACGGTGGAATAAAGGATCGGTTGCCTTCATTAACGAATTCCCCGATGTAGTGGGATTCGCCAGTACGAGGATCGTACCAATGCGCCTTTATGCTACTGCCCGAAATGATTCCCATCTTCATATGTAGAGGTAACCCATTCGAGCTATATGCAAGGGCATAATCCTCTCCACGACTTGCCTCAATATGATTGACTCCCTCGTAATTTGCAGAGATTAATTTCGGATCGGGAACACGTACGAAGTATGGTCTGGATTCCATTAGCTTCCTTATATAACACATCTGACCTGCTGCCGGACGCGCAATCGCCTCCTCCCAGTGGAGGTGGAAGTAATCGTCCGGCTCCTTAATCATCGACCAGACACAATGGTGGCCATAGGTATGACCGAATGCTCCTGAGAATACAGCCCGATAGGCGGCTTGCCTGACATCCTTAGCATCGAAGTAACCGTTAGCAGCTTTGAAATTAATCGGATTCTCCTCGTAGCAGGGCTCACCGTCCAATGTTGGCTTGATCGGCTTAAGCTCATAGTCCTTCGTAACCATTTCATAGTTGGCATTGTTTATCATATGGTGTCCAGATTGGATCATGTTGAAATCAAGCCAATTCTCATCATGCACATGAAGAGAAGAAGACTTCATACCATTGGGATGAAAGGTCATTAGGTGGTCCCTGCCAACAACCTCACGAATCCCTTCTGCCATAGAATGAATAACTGCAAAATGAACTCTCTCTGTTAGAATACGGTCACCACCAAGAATCCAGATGATATTATTCTTATTCTTGTACCTGTCCGCAATCCACATGCCATACTGCCTTGCGTTAAATTCATTAAAGATGACTGGACCTGTGCCCCATCCTAGATTGAACTTGTCACCCCAAGTCGGCAGCAACCCGATATAGATGCCAAGCTCCTCCGCTTTGTCGACAATAAAATCCACATGATCCCAGTACCCATATGAACCGTCAACTGGAAGATCTGGAAGCGTCGGATCATATTCTCCACGAGCATTTTTCAGAAGAGGAGTTTTACCGTAAGCATTACCTACAGTAAGTCCATCTAATTCAGCTAATGCAACAGCCTGAACGACATTGAAGCCCCGTTCAGCTCGGTTATTCAAATAAATCATGACCTCTTCTTTATTCAGCCTATGGAAAAGCTCCCAAGCCGTATCACCTAACCAGAAAAAAGGTGTCCCATCCTCTTTAGCAAGAAAACGCTGGTTATCGCTAACCTTCAAACGTTGTATGCTTCCAAAAGTCATATTGATCATTCCCCTTCCATATTCCTAACACTGTGTACATTATTCTTCATTGTTTGGCCACAGCGAACGAATAGCACCCACGCTATACTCAGCTAGCTGCTGGCCACCCTCCGGACCGACCTTATAGCTGCCAGGGATCGATCCATAGCTCCCTCCCGCAATAGAACGCGGACTCGGAAGATACGTGCTCGCTCTAGTAAGTTGAATTAAGAAGGTCTGTGTTGCAGGACTGCGAACCTTGATTTGTATGCCATAATCCAAGTAGTACTCGAATGGATTCGTCGCGAAAGCAATCTCCCCTAGCCGTAAGATATGCACCTCTGCTGGAATCGACAATCCTAATCCAGCTTGCTGCTCCTCATAGCGCCGAACGACATTGCGATGCCAGTTCATCTGACCAAATGCATTCGTAACATCGAAGTACCATCGAGGTGTACATCTGATACTCGGCTCGTCATCCAGCTTCAATAGCTCCCGTTCATACCATTCTTGAGCGGTACCGGCTTCTACTCTCGATGACATAGCATCCTCATCTGTTAATCGATATAACGTCAAGTCCACGGTAGTGACCTCATGCCGCAATTGAGCTGTATAATCAATCGAGCTGCTAATATGCGGCAGCATCTCTTCGATCGCAGAGGCAAGGCGAGAGGCAATTTCTTGACGCATTGTCTGATTCTTAAGCCCCAGCATACGGTCATTTGCTTTTACATCGAATAGCTGATGCGGCGACAGATCACCTGCCGCGCTGCATTGTGGCAATATAAACAGCCCTGAACCGAATCTTCTACGGAGCTCCAGACGTGTTTCATGCCAGTAGTCTGAGCTGATCTCATATTCGTGTTCACTGCTCTGGGATGGGTTCGCAACATTAATAATCAATCCAGTGAGCTCCTCCTCTGAATTATAGGTTGCCACCACATTCACGCTGTGGTCCTCATAACCCTCAATATGACGAAACCGATCATGATTAGACGGGGTTAGGCCATACATCGTAGCTCGCCCTTCGTCGTCTATCCAGCGTCGGTTACGCCCGATTACGGCAAAGCCCTGACCATATGCAATTCCACCCTCCGTCCGTGTTTCCCACGCTCGGATGATCATATCCGCAATCTGATCCGCAGCGTAAGCCACATAGTCCTCTACCGGCATTGGATGAAGCCCCAACGCGGATAGATCCATATCCGTATGAGCGATCTCGCTGTTCGAGGTTGTGATGGCTGGACCCGTATGCGTGTGGGTCGCATGCAGTACCACCTTCAGCGGATTCAAGGTCTCCGATCGCTCTTGAATACGGGCACGGACCCCATCCAATAATTCACTAGAGATATCGACAACGTCGCAGCTTACGAAGACGACCTGATCTCCACCCGACTCCAGCGCCCACGCTGTCGCCGTTATCGGATCCATTACCCCCTCAGAAACCCGAACATAGAATTGTCCATCAAGCAGAACCTGTTGCTCTGGAGTAATGTCGACCTCCGCCCACCCCATACTTAGCTTTGTGTCCGCCCTTCCCATGTATATGACCCCTTCCCATTAAAAGCTCAATATCATCAAATGCTCCCCGCGATCATCCTGTCCGATGATTTGGAAGCCATAACGTGCATACAGCGTCTGCCCTCGTATATTCTCCTTGTGCGTTGTGAGAAGAATACCGCCCTTGCCTTTCATTCTTGCTTCATTGATCGCATGAGCCATCATCCTTGAACCAAGGCCCCTACCTTGATAAGAGTCTGCTATCATCAGACCAATCCAAGGGATCATGCAGTCCCAATTCCAGAACCATACGGTTCCAATCATCTGCCCAGTTGATTCGGCCATTAATGGATCAATAACGATGTAACGCATCATTCCCGGATGATCTGCTTCTTCTCTAGCAAGCCGATGCGCTTCCTCATCTGTGAATGGATAACCGGGGAAGATGACCTTCGTCGTCTCTGATAACGTAGAATAATATGTTGCAATCAGCTCGCCATCACTATGCTTTATCGGTCGAATCACATACTTGTTCAATAAGGTAGCTTCGCTCATCGTTAATCCCTCCACTCAGCTTAACTTGATCAACAACACAGAATACTTGGGAAGAAATACTTGTATACTCCGATCATTAGGTAATAGCTCGCGATACTCAGGTGTGTCAAATCGGCGTTCACGATCTACTAGCCGCAATTCACAGCTGATAGTGCTGTTCATATCGAGCCCCTCCCAGCTAATCTCGTATTCCCTACTCTCACCGCTAAAGTTGGTGACCATCACTGAAGACTCACCACTATCGTCCGCGACTGCGATTGCATAAACTCCTGTAGCCTGCTCATCCACCCGAGCATCGATCCGGTACTTGTATTGACATAATTGATTGAATTGAAAAAAAACATCATACATTCTCTGCGGCACACCGTATTGGTCGAATAAGCCATTAAATAGATTAAATGGCTGTGCGTCGTAATGATTGGCTTCATCCACAGGACAATCCTGAAGCAGAGCAAACAACGCTCCTGCAAAGGCGGCCCCTTCCTCGTTCTTCTGACGTTCAAACAGTCGTCTGCGATCCTCCGCACCATCTCGCTTCCATAAGCGAAGCATTGATTCCACACTGTCAAATCGAAGGTATCCCCATTCATTCAGATAACTTTCCAGCTCTCTATATCCCGCCTCCTCCAGCCATCGCTGAAGCATCCTTGAATTAGATGCCACAAGCTCGGGATTGTCGGTATAAGCATGCCAGCTGAAGAAGTCCAGCGGTAGCTTATGCTTCCCGCAATATTCAATAAATCCCTGAGTAAAGGGGAGATTAACCATCGTCGCGGCCTGTCCGCCAACAAGTAGATTCGGATCATGCCGTTTGATCGCTTCTGCGGCAACCTGATAGAGTAGATAATATTGCTCAGGCGTTCCCGACCACATGACATTGCTGCCCGGTTGATCTGGATTGTCCGGTTCATTCCAAATTTCCCAGTGGCGAATATCATAATGAAAACCGTCCGCCCAACCTTCGTTGTAGTGGCGAATAATGCCGATACAGATTCGTGCCCATTGGTCATAATCAGCAGGCGGATGTGCATAATACTTCGTTGTGGTATGCTCAATGCTTACGCCTAATCTATACACGATCCTTGCGCCTGTAGCTAGAATCTGAGCAAGATAAGTATCGGTTCGCGAGAAATCATAGCTGGCGGGATCTTCAGCATCCTTGTTGAAATCAGGGAATAGGGTATGAATATCCACCTCCCTTGCATGCGGCCAATTTGTGTCATGCAGTCTGACAAGCGGTATACCCGCATCAATAAAGTAATCAGACACATCCACAAGCGAGCCGAAGCTGACTGGACCGTTGTTGACGCCGTGTAGCTTCTTAAGCGGATTCATCCTATGGTTTATGTCAATATGAATATCTCTCATCTTAATCGTCCTCCGTACTTTTAATGAAAAAACGGAGAGAGTTGAGCTCTCCCCGCAAACGTTCATATGCTATTCGATTACAACTTTTGAAAGGAACTCATCGTCAAACTTCTTAGCTGCCTCATCTAACAATGCTTTCACATCGGCATTCTTATCGGTGAATACCTCCTGCATGACATTCGTTAGAATGGCATAGAGATCTTGACCGTGATATGATGGTTCAGGTGCGCCTTTGGTTAAGGCTGCTACTTCCGGGTCATATTTGAACACCGTATCCGGAAACTCGTTATAAAGCGCTTGGACCTTCTTGCCATATTCGGAATCTTCCTTCCAATAATCCGCTACATTCGGTGCCAAGATTTGCCCTTTTTCCTTACGGCTCACGAGGTCCGCCCTGGTTGCTTCTAGACCTTCATCTGTAAAATAATCCTCTGTGACATACTTAAATGCCATTTCCTGCACTTCAGGTGATTCTTGAGGATTGATAATCCAGTAGTCACCGCCCAGGACGCCAATGTGATCTCCACCCTTCTCCATAGAAGGCATTGGAAGCATTAACAATTCATCTTTGTCCATACCACCGTTATTCACCGCATCCTCAATAGCATTGGTAACAACCATGGCCGCGCGGCCTTGCTTGAATAGATTCCTGGTATCACCGTAGTTCAACGCCCAATTCGTAGGCAATGCATTCGCTTCCCACTTGAGCTTCTTCAGGAATTCCATCGCTTTCACACCCGCTTCAGAGTTGAAAGCCGATGTCACCTTTCCGTCTGCTACATTCTCTGCAATGCCGCCAGCCTGGTATAGGAAATTCGTATAGTTCCATCCACCCTCTGTTCCCTTTGCCATGATCGCGAAGCCTGCGATACCATTCTTCGGATCCGACACAGCCTCAGCAGCTGCATAGAACTCATCCCAAGTCCAATCAGCAGTTGGTAGCGGAACACCCTTATCCTCGAACAGCTTCTTATTTAGCGTAACCGTTAGAATGTAAGCATAACGGGGAATCGCGTACATCTTGCCCTCAAACTTGAAGGGCTCTGAAAGTGCCTCATTAAAATCATTAGCATATTCATAGTTTGCCAAGGAAGGCGTCAGGTCCGCTGCCCACCCATGCTCGACCAATGTCTTTCCCTCTGTTGCGAAGGAGCTGAAGAAGGAGGGCGCTTGGCGAGCCGCCATCTTGATCCCAATTTCGTTGGGGGAGTATTGCCAATCATTCTTCTTCATGATGACATCTGGGTATTTCTCGGAGAACCGCTTAATCGCTTCATCTGCATATTCGATTGCGACCGGGTTATCGGATTTCGGATAATTTACTGTCAAAGTGATCGGCTCAGCTGGCTTTGTTGGTTCCGGCTCTTTGGGCGTATTCTCTGCCTCTTTATCATTCACTGCCGGTGCGTCTTTAGTCTCATTCGACGAATTGTTATTACCTCCACAAGCCGTTACGAATACCATTAAAGCGATGACGAGCATGATACCCATTACCTTCTTGTTAAATTTCAACAACATCTACCCCTTCCATATTGTGGTTAGTCCTTACGCATTTATCATACTTGGGGGTTAGCCATAATTCGATGACTGATCCTCTTCTTGTGATGACAAATCCACCGAGGTTATCCCTTAATTCCAGATAGATTAAGTCCATGTATAATGTTCTTCTGGAACACCAGAAAGAAGATTAGTGGGGGGATCATTACAATGGTTAAGACACTGAATTTAACATTCAGAGCAAGATTGGCCGACTGTGTAATGTTATGATAAACGACTGGAGCGATCGGCAATTTATCCGGTGTAGTGATAACGAGGGATGTCCAATACCAGTCGTTCCATGTATATGTAAAAGCAAAGATTAGCAAGGTGGAGAAGACTGGAATTGACATGGGAATAGCTAGCCGGAAGAAGTTGTGAAGCTCCGATGCACCATCGATCCGCGACGCTTCGAACAGCTCCTTATGTATGCCGTCAAAGAAACTTTTGAGCAGCATAATATTAAACGCATTAGCCCCGGCAGGCAGCCAGAAAGCCCAATAGGAATCAATCAATCCCAAGCTCTGCAAATTTAGAAAGTTTGGAATCATATACGTAGCACTTGGGATCATAAGTGTGCACATGAAGAACAGTGTGATCCCCTTGCGAAACGGTAGCTTCATCTGTGACAAGCTGAATGCGGCGAAGCCCACGATGATCATCGGGATGATGGAATTACCGGCAAAGAGAACCAGTGTATTAAACAAAGCGCGACCCAAGTCTACATACTTAAACCCTTCGATATAGTTATCCAGATTGAACTGATTCGGAAAGAAGGTTGGCGGGAAGCTGAACACTTCCTGCTTCGTCTTAAACGAAGTGAAGATCGTCGTACCAAACGGGTACAGCATGGATACGGCAAGAGCTACAATTGCTAACAGCATGGCGACATAACCGATCAGAACAGATGGTTTCTTAAAGTCATATTCAGACATAATACTCCGATCACGTACCTTACTCATGCTACCTTGCTCCTTCCTTGATAATAATAGAGGATAATGGACACGGATGTTAGACAGACAAACATCAAGACGCCCATTGCCGATGCCTCACCGAAATTGAATCGGGTAAAAGCTTCATTCGTAAGCTGGTACATGTAAGTGAGAGTCGCATTATTTGGGCCACCCCCAGTAAGTGCTATGTGCGTTTGGAAGCCTTGAGACGTACCAATCAACTGCATAATGAATAAGAGCACGAAGATATGGCGGATACCTGGAATCGTGATGTAGCGAATACGCTGCATCACCCCTGCTCCATCAATCTCAGCCGCTTCATACATATCCTTCGGGATCCCAACAATACCAGCCAGATATATAAGAGTGGCTGTTCCGAATCCTTGCCACGTCTCCGTAATAACAATCGCAATCATCGCCATTCCCTTATCAGCTAGCCACAATATGGAGTCGATTCCAAACCATGATAGGAACTGGTTGATCGGACCTAGAGGATCATATAGATATTGCCACATTGTATAAAGAACAACGGCCGGTACGATATTCGGCAAATATACAATCAGGCGGATCGATCCTTGAAACCACCTTAGCTCCGAGATTGCAATCGCAACCACACATGGCACCCAGAAGCCTATAGCAACCCCCAACGTCATATAATAAATCGTATTTTTGACAGCAATACCTGTCTCACTGCTAGCAAATACTTCACGATAATTCTCAAGCCCAATATAGTGGCTCCCATTCACGAAATCAATGCTCATGAAGCTATAAATGATTCCTTTCGCGATCGGTGTCCATAGGAATAAACAGAATACAGCGAGTGCCGGAATAAGAAAGACTATCCCCCAGAAATATTCTCTTGATTTCTTTGCCAATCTACTATTCGTTCTCTTCTTCACAGCAACTGATGCTTCCAATGTCTTCAGTCACTCCCTCCTAGTGAATACAAGCTGTCTATACGGTATGGTTTAATTGTACCCAGAACACAATCTTTATCCTATGACGACTTCTCCGAACATAATGACGAATCCTCTTCATATCGTTTCATTGAAAAGGCAAAAAACCGCCAGTGATAGGCGAGGCCACTGAAAAAGTCCGAAT
>DFZX01000053.1 GCA_002383695.1 Caryophanales bacterium UBA4045 | reverse complement strand
CATTCAGTGTAGCGATGAAGCAATAAACCTTAGTGCTCTGTCCAGCTTTCTAGATAGCTCTTCTGCTCTGGAGATAGCTTATCAATGGTCATACCAAGCGCTTCAAGCTTAAGTAGTGCGACCTCTGCATCAATCTCGTAGGGCACATCGACAACCTTACTGCCGATCGATTCGTATTGTTCATTCACATACTTCAAGGACATCGCTTGTAAGGCAAAGGTCATATCCATAATCTCAGCAGGATGACCATCACCAGCAGCTAGATTAACCAATCGACCTTCTGCTAATATATAGAATTTGCGACCATCTGGCAGCTGATACTCTTCAATGTTCTTTCGCACAGTGCGTTTACCATTCGATAATGCAGCCAGCTCGACCAGATTCACCTCAACATCGAAGTGACCAGCGTTACATAGAATAGCTCCATCCTTCATCACTTCAAAGTGTTCACCACGAATAACATCTCTATTCCCAGTAACCGTTACGAAAAACTCACCAACCTTAGCCGCTTCCTGCATAGACATGACAGCAAATCCATCCATATAGGCTTCTACAGCACGGATAGGATCAATTTCTGTTACAATGACATTGGCCCCTAATCCTTTGGCTCTCATAGCAACACCTTTACCACACCAGCCGTAACCACACACAACGACCATCTTACCAGCCACGACTAAGTTAGTAGTACGATTAATTCCATCCCATACGGATTGACCTGTACCATATCGGTTGTCGAACAGATATTTGCAATATGCATCATTCACAGCAATCATCGGGAACCTCAGCTTGCCATCCTTTTCTAGGGACTTCAGGCGTAGAATGCCTGTAGTCGTTTCTTCTGCTCCACCACGCACATTAACCATCAATTCTGGTCTTTCTCCATGAAGGATGGTAACTAAATCCCCGCCATCATCGATGATAAGGTCTGGCTTATTCTCTAGAGCCATAACCATCAATTGCTTATACTCTTCCGGACTTGGATTATACTTGGCGAAAACCGTAATACCATCCTCAACGAGTGCAGCACATACATCATCCTGTGTTGAGAGTGGATTACTTCCAGTAATCGTTACTTCAGCGCCACCCGCTTTTACTACCTTTGCCAAGTAGGCAGTTTTCGCTTCAAGATGAAGGGAAATAGCTACCTTTAACCCCTTGAATGGTTGCTCCTTCTCAAATTGCTCACGAATACGGTTCAGAACGGGCATATGCTGGTTCACCCAGTCAATTTTCAGATGCCCTTCTGGCGCTAGTTTTATATCAGTAATTACACTTGTTTGTACTACGTTCATACTTTTTTCCTCCTAAAGGTTTATATCGATCCCTGTTTATAAATAAACAGCATAATGACTGCCATCCCACTCCATCTCAACCTGCAGTAGCTCTTTAAGCCATCCATCACCATACTTGTTCAAATAGCTTATTACATTATATACTCTTTCCTGTCTTTTCCCAAGTGGAACTAAGCTCTGGCGAATCCGTTCATATTGCCTCTGTGCTGCTTCGAATTGAGCATCATGTCCGTCCTTCGATTTTGTCTCAAGAAACTGAATCTGCTCGACAATCTTCTGTCTATTCGTATCACCAAGCTGACGAAGGCCAGGATTAATTGTACCAATAGCATCCAATATAGGACCATAGAGCGCATTAAATTGTTCCTTCGCATGCTCGAACATCTGAGGTAACCCTAACGAATCCTGTGCAGCAAGCCATTGTTCACGTTTCTCATCTAGATGCAATACGGCATCCTCGAAAGAGAGATCAAGCTTACCAAGCTGCTTCTGTACTGTACCTTCGACTAGCGTGAATTCTAATCGAGGAAGGATAACTGGCATCTGATCCCCGACTGAACGGAATGCTTCACGAGTTAAGCCCCAATAAGCAATTTCGCCCCCACCTAACACAGCACCGAGAACAGGGAAGAGAAAATTCTGCATAAGTGGTCTTGTAAATACATTATTGCTGAAATTCTCTGGTTGCTGCTCAGCCAAATGAATAAGCTGATCTTCACTCATATGAATACGCTCTGATTTGTCCTTGAAATGATCATCTTGGCATTGAAGCAACAGCCGTTCACCTTCATGCACAACGAATAAGTTAGCATTACCCTCACGGATATCAGCTTGCGGTTCATAGCCTAACCCGATTAATTGGTCTTTGGAGATCTCAAGTGCCTGTGCGATCTGCTTCTGCTTGATAATTAATTCTTGGAACATCGGCGCTTCAATACGTCGTAGATTCGGATCATCCGAATCCATCAATACAAGACCTTCAGAGCCGAACAGCATACTCATCATTCCCGCAAAAAGATCTACCATTGTTTTGGAGCTCGCACACAATGATCGTAGATTCATCATCAAATCTGATTTGAAATCGGTTGACATCAATGATGCATCTAATCCCTCGAGTGCCTGTTCCCATTGTGAGGATGAAACTTCTAAGCGACTGATGGGCACTCTCTGTGATCGGTTATTATTATGCGCTAACTCTATCTTCTCTAAAGCTAATTGTGGAGTCAGCTGGTGAATGTGATTGACCTCGTCTAGATCATGGTCCTCACCTGCAATCCAGAACACGGGAATCACTGGACGATTTAAGCGTTGCTCAGCATCCTTCGCTGCTCGGATAATTGAGATCGCCTTATGGATAACTAGCAATGGACCCGTGAACAAGCCTGCTTGCTGTCCACCTACAATGACAAGTGTTTCTTTCTGCCGCAGTCTATGTATTGATTCTATGACCTTGGTTGAATTAGAAAATCTCAGGTTGAATTGCTCAAGCGCTTGAACAAGAGCTTCTCTAGGCGCTGAAATTCTTATTTGTTGGTCCAACCATGCGGCTCGTTCTTGTAGAGACTGAGTCATCCAAGGGTTATATTCGAACAATTCCTGTACCTTGGAATAGTCATGTATATAATCCTCAGCTAGTGGCTGAGTCTGCTTCCAATGTATATGCGCTAGCTTCATCTCAATCCTCCATTCTGATCTGGCAAATTCTACTTTATTCTACACGTCGCGGATTGTACCGTCAAAGTCTAGTCATATCGCAAAAATAGGGTCGAAGACACTTCGACCACTACTGTATTCCTGCTATAGCATTTAATTTCATTTCCATTAAAATTCAGATTGTCGTCTGAACGAAGTAACCTTCTCTATGGCATAGGATAGCTCTTTGTAGACATCACTCTCTAGCTGAGCTCGCAGCTGAGTCTTGGCGAATACTTCACCTTTTTCAGTAGACACATACTTAGCTGGCAGCCGATTTAGAGTAATGGCCATAACATCGGCGAATTTACCTTCACCTAGATTTTGCAATTCAACATGCCTTAGTATGTATTCCTTCAGACAGCTTCCTACTAGTTCTTCCATTAAGTTATGTACGGGCATCTGCATCTCCTTATATTTGGAATATAGTTATGACTATGTTGATAATTAAAAACAAAAGATACGTAAATGCAAGAACTAAAAATCCTAATCTCCACACAGCTCGCCCTATCTTGACAGGATCCACCTTACCTCTTAACCGATTCTGAGCGTTACCTATAAATCCAGCCAGTAAAAGTAGGAATAGTACGATGATCCAGAAGCCCTTGAAGCTAGTATTAAACAAATCATCATACATAGCCGCAACAGACCCAACAAGGAATATCATAGTGAAATCCGCTGCAGAACGACTGGCTCTCTTCTTGTTACCTGTTATTCCAAATCCTATAATCCATAGTAAAGGAAAAAGCAGAAAAACGAAAGTAGCAATTCCAGCATATATGTTAAGTAACCAATCCCATACCATTGGCCCACCACCATAAAATTGATTGATGATGGAATAGGCTACCATTAAATACCAACAACCATCATAATATATACATTTCGACAAGTTCGCCAAAAATCCTGCACGCTCGTCGGCATAAAGAAAAGATCCCAAGTTTATGCCATATGGGCTACTGGGATCCACACTCTACTAGAGCTTATACAAGAAAATATCTGATTGGACAAGCTCCATTATTCAATTCTCTCCAAATTTCCATTCGCATCCATCTTAAATCGTTGCTTGTGATCCTCTTCTTCTTCAGCTAGGAAAGCGAGCTTACGAGCGCGATCCATAATCTGAATTAATGCACGGTAATCATCATTAATTACGCGATAATCGGTTTGAACGACATTCACTTCACCTGACAATCTTTCATTTTCTTTCTTCAGGTGTATGAGATCATCCTCTTTTTCTTTAAGCGCTTTCTCTAATACTCGAATTTGCCTGCTCATTTCCTGATAAGTGCCTTTCCATTGGCGGAGAAAACGAATGACCCTATCAATCGATATCGCATCATCAGCACTATCTGTCTTTACTTGATTTGTCTCCTCGAAATCCGTCATACCTGTTGAGCTTACTGTAACTAAGGTTAGCTTCTTATTACGCTTCTGTCTTTGCGATTTGGCGATTTGGATTGCGGCCTCATATTTCTTGCGTACACAGCTATTCCATCGAAAGCCACAGGCGGCGGCAGTTCTTCCAATACGCTCGCCAACCTCCTCGAATGCTCTCAGCTGAGTTCCACCTTCGCGAATATGACGCAAGGTCACTTCGGCCAATATAAGATCGTCATCCGCACTCCACGCATCTTGCCTGATTGCAGACATTGTAGCGACCCTCCTTTCAAATCCTTACGATAATAGGCAGTTTGTCACTTTGTTCCTATATAACTCTATGCGCTTGATAGAAATCATAGAATCTATTTTCATACTACTTTTTATTTCCATATTAACTACAACTCATACCTATGTGCCAAAAGAAGATTTTACAATATCGTCACTAAACCACATTTACAACTATAGGTAACAGACGTTATAATGGTCTATAGATTGTACGGAACCTTACGAAAGGTGGATGCTGCATGTCACGCATGTTTAGGGTACTTGGCTTCTGGACATTGGTAACCGCATTGATGGCGCTAGCCGGAGGTATGGTACAGATGGCACTATTGTTCTTCTTCCAGACAGCTGCCTTTATGTTGTTAGGATATATGAACTTGAAGGAGAAGACTTACATGTTACTGTTCTGGGGTTACATGGTATTAGCCTTCCTAGGAATTACCTACTGGTCATTCTTCGAGCTAGAGCTACCTATTTAACTTAGAGCATATGAAGAAGGTGACTAGGCCATGAGGTCTAGTCACCTTCTTTGTATTGAATCAACACTTTGAATAACTCACTCATCGTATCTCCTATTAATAATTGCCGAATGGCTCGATTATTCTTGGCTATAGGATGGAATGGATCAGTCATCATGTGATCCTGTAATTTCGATAGAATACCCTGATCGATAAGAAATTGCCTTTGCGTTTGATATGTAAGTGTAGTCAATCCCGCTTCTTCGCCAGCTTGTATACAGGCCGTAAAGTTAATATGGGCTGTAATATCTTGATTTCCAATATTAATATAGGGGTTCTCATGCGCAATATGCTGATGGTAACACATCAGTGTGCCCTTATGCCGATGAGCACCATATAATTCTGATGCCACATCACCATAATCTATGGTAATGAGCATACCAGTCTGTAGCTTCATCCCAATACGTCTTATCCAAGAATCCATTGCTAGGTTAACCTCTAAGGTATGACCTTCGGCACCATTGATCTGAAATCGCTTTAGGTAGGAAGAAAGCTCATCTTCCTGTAAGATCGGATGAAGCACCTCTATGAATTGACTGTTAGAATTTTCATAGGTGACATGAACCTTATGATAACAACCATTTGCCTTCCTAAGCAGGTGTACGGGAAAGGCATCCAGTAGCTCATTAGAGAAAATAATGGCGTGCTGCAGCGGTGGCTGCTGCCACCAGCTTTGCTCATCAATAAAGCGTACTTTATGTATATGAGCCTCAAGTATTTCTCGCTGCAACGCTTGATGATAGGGACTTACCTCGATCATGTCATAGGTGATTTTATCGTAAACTTCTGGATAAATGTTTTGCAGCTCATCTAGGATTTGTAAGGCTAGCTTTCCTGTCCCACTACCCCATTCAGTTATACTAAATAATATGCCCTCATAATTCGCTAAGATATATTGAGCAAATCGGGCAGCAAGCATCTGTCCCATGAAGGGTCCAATAGATGAGCTGGTATAAAAATCGCCCTCCTTGCCAATCTTAGACTCAGACTTCATGTAATATCCAATTCCATCTTGATATAAGCACATGTTCATAAAGTCACAAAAAGATATGGAACGGTGTTCACTCTGCTCTATTGCAGCAATAATTTTTTCTACAAGCCGACTTTCACTCGTTAAATCTGTTGCATTCAATGAGCCTCACCTCCTTAGACAAAGTAGCTATAAACCGTTATAATGAATAGAAATCAGACCATCAAAAGGGGTTCACACAATTATGATTCGAACGTATACTAAGCTTATTATGCTTGTTATCTTAGCCATTTCAGTTGTTGGCTGTGGGGATGGGGAGCAATTACAATTAGATGTTCAGAAGGCGCTCTCTAAGCACACTGAGATGAAGAATTATCGATTTAGTGGAGCAGCCGATCTTTCTCTCGATAGTCCTGCAGCGGGCTGGAGTTCTAATCCCCTTACAGCAGGATTGTTAACGATGATAACCAATGGTAAGTTGACTTGGGAAGGCGTAGCTACTGTCGAACCAGTAAGAATGGAGCTTTTGCTTAAACTCACCCCTCAAGGATCTAGCCAACCTTTAGACATACCAATGCTCATACAGGATAACAAAATGTACATACATATTCCAGCCATTAACGAGGATGAACAGTATTACGAAATTGATCTGAAGCAATTAAGCGAGCTATCTGGTGCGGATAATCCAATATCAACCGAACAAATGGGTGGTGCTGCGTTATTGTTCTCCTCCATCTTCAACGACATCATCGGCCAAGTCAACCCCAAGAGATTTGAAGAGGTTACTACAGCAGATGCAGACTTACGATCCATCCAGATAACCTTGGGGCAGAAGCATGTAGAGGAAGCTATTGATATCTGGTATTCAAGCCTACCCGATATCATTAATCAATTAAGCGTCGCTGGTTATCTTCAGCCACACATGCAAGAGGCTTGGGAACAGAAGTGGAGTCAGGAAAACCTTGACAGCACAATGAATAAAAGTGATCAGATAACCTTGAATCAACCATTAACCTTACAAATGGTATTAGATGATGCTGGTTTTGTTCGCGAATCACATATGGATGTAGATATCACAATTGTAGATGAGGCTAAGGAAGCTAAGTCCTGGTCGATCAGTGTGGTCAATCGGTATGAGGATATTAATCAGAATCCAGCCTTCACCCAACCCATTCCTACGAATATAAAACCCTTTAGCGATATTCTTGATAAGATTTCTGGGAATCAAAAACCATAATGTGAGCCTATTAACGGGAGAGGGAGGGCACTATGGGGATTTACTCTAAGAAAATAATTGCTGCGAGCATAATCGGCTCTATCCTATGGTTAACCCTTACAACAGGTACACATGCGGAGCTTACAATTGAGGAAACTCGCAAATTACTAGAGGAAAGCTTAACGATCTCCGAGATCGATCGAGAAATTACGCGATTGGCCCATGAGGAGCAGAAAATTGCTGAACAAATAATCACAACCGAGGAGTCGATCATAAATCAAGTACACCTTGTTGAATTAGCTCGTATTCATGCAGGCAAGGTGCTGCGTTCCGTTTATATGGGTGAACGTGATGGCTTATGGTTACTATTGTTAGACTCTAAGAGCTTCTCCGATGCACTTGTGGTTTATCAATATCTGCAATCGATCGTTGATCATGATCAGAGAGCGCTTACGAAGCATCAAATCGTGTTCAATGAATTACAGGCTTTGAATGAAAGTCTTACCCTAACACAATCAGAGCTAAGAGAACTCAAAGCTCAATTCTTGGCTCAACGGATACGTGTTGTTCAGCTTCAAGAGCAATTAAATAGTAAGCTAGCCGTTCTGGATAATAAAGAAGAAATCATCACCCAGATCGATGCACTTAGCTTGGCGTGGAATAAAGATGGACTTCCACTATTTCAACAATTCCTTCAAGCCATGTCTGAAGCAATGATAGACCTGCCCGATTATATGAATGAGAATGAAGATAGCTTTAAGCAAGACGGTATGGCATTCATGTTCAGAATTAATGAAGCCCCACTTAACACGTTCCTACGAAATAAGAATGAGATATTCAAGCAATTTGAATTAGCAATAACAAATGATCGTATTTCTATTAAAGGAAGTAAAGACAAGGTCCGTATTATCATTAATGGCCATTACAGCATTGAGAATGAGCCAGAGAATGCGCTTCGATTCACGCTTGATGAATTAATTTATAATGATCTAATACTACCTGATACTACGAGGAATGATATGCAGAAGCAGTTTAGTATGACCTTCTATCCAAAGCGGAACACAGATGGGGCATTAGAAGCTACCGCTGTCACTCAGTCACCTGGTGAATTATTAATTGAATTGACGATTATCCCTTAAGGTGCCGCATTGTTCTGTGACCATAATTGTTCCAAATGCTCATTCCATTGTTTAATTGATGAGGGATTGTTAACAAGGTCAGCTATACCCTGATTTAAGTAGCTCAGCTTCATAGATAGCTGAGGATCTTGACTCCAAGCCCTCCCCTCTTCTACAGCCTTACTTAATACATCAGGATAGGGTAGGCTGAGGAAGCTATTCGTATCCAATGCGGTAACGTTAGCCGGTAATTTATAAGCAACCCTTAAGGTTTGAATCTGATGAGTTAGATTCGTCATCCAGGTTATCCAAGAATAGGCCATCTCCTGATGAAGCGTTTGTGAAGAGACTGCATAGCTACTCCCGGATAACCAGAGACCGGATTGTTGTGAATCTCCACTTAATAAACTAACAGAAATCAATTCTTCGCCATTCTTATGAGTCATCCATTCCGAGAGTGGCACAACCATAGCGGCGAATTGGTTTTTCTTAAATTTATCCCAAGACTCATTCGGTGTAAGCGGCTCCATATATACTAATGGCTTAGTTAATCCATCCTTATTGTCTCCATTCTCCGTGCTCATTAATTGCTCCAGTAATGACAGATCTTGATCCGAATTCAGGGTATACATTTGTTCTAATTCTTTAGACCAATTCCCCTGAAAAGCTAAGATGAGAGAAATGAAAGCCTGTTCATCGCTAGTATTCACGTAGATCCCTTCGTAAGCTGGATCATTCATTAGCAGTGAATCATGGAGCACTTGCCATTGATCTAAGCTTTTAGGTAATTCACTCTTATCTTCGTTCTTGACGAGCGCTGGATTCCACACAATGATATAAGGATCAACTGAATGCGGAACAGCCCATGTGTAACCATTCCATTCCGTCTGGGCTATATTTGGGTTAAATGAAGGTGCAGTTTCGCTTGGGATAAAATCTTTGATTCTATGGGATAGATATCCTCTTGCCGCAAATTCACTAATCCAATTATTATCAAGCATCATAATACTAGAGCTCTGGCCAGATCTGGCTTGCTCCTTCAAGTACAGGTATGATTGCTCGTAACCCAAATTTGTTAATTTAATTGATGTTCCGGGATGTAATTGTTGGTATTCCTCATTCCATTCCGACATCAATTTAAACTCTTCCAGCTTCATAAAAACGGTTGCTGTAAGCTCTATAGTTTCGTTTCCTTGAATGATATTAGGATCAATGGCTGAGCCTGATACTTGCTCGTGGTTTTGTAAGGACGGTGTATTCTGTGCTTGATCACCCATGAGTTGAGTCAAGAGCAAGAAACAGAGGAGTACAATGGCTATGAAGATGATACCGTTCTTTCTTCTGGACAAGAGTTATTCACCTCTACCTGCATCATATATCTTTATAGTAACAAAAAAAAGTCCAAACGCATAACCAATCTATATAAAAAATACGAATAACTTAAAGGAGCCACAATATGCGAAAATTTGCAGTTATTATGCAACTTCCTGAGGGCAAGCTACCAGGCTTCTACGCTCAGGTCATAAAAGCACTAGCAACAAAAGCACAAGTATTCGATCGTGAAAAAGAAATTTTAATCATAGAGCATATTCAGAACTTGTCTCCCATACAACAAATTCTCGATCAATATAATATTTCTTTCGATTTCCTACCTCTAATACACGTTCCGAGTTCTGCCACTTTAAAACCAGATTATGAGGATTTTGGGTTTATAACCCGCTCCGATCATACCTTTCTATATGAAGATTCGATCATCTTATTCACCTTTACTCATATACTTGGACATTCCGAAGATTACGCCATGGCCTTAATCCAATTAGATGAGCATCTGATTGCTAGCTTCCCTATAGGCGAAACTCTATATTATATAGCTGAGAAGCAGTATCAGGATTGCTTCCTTGGTATTGCAAAAGCATACCAATGCACATTCAAGCTTGTAGCGAACATGGAGGAACCGCTAGAGACAACTCTCTAACGGTTCTTTGACCTCACTATAATAATTCTGTAGCAAGCTGTGCAAGCAGTGACCTTTCTCCCTTCTCTAAGGTTACATGCCCGCTAACAGATTCATCCTTGAAACGCTCAACCACATGTGTTAGACCGTTACTTGCAGAATCTAGGTATGGATGATCAATCTGTTCAGGATCCCCAAGCAGCACAATCTTGCTTCCTTGCCCAACCCTTGAAACAATTGTCTTTAATTCATGCTTGGGGATCCTGAACAGATTGATCATCCATACCTAGATTCTGCAAGTAACG
>DFZX01000062.1 GCA_002383695.1 Caryophanales bacterium UBA4045 | reverse complement strand
CATACATTTAATTCGAGGAAATTCTGCTTAATCTGCTGGAATGCATGAAAATAACTGTATGAAATACATTTAGCACTAACCTAAGAGCTTTAACCCCGCATTTAACTGCACAAAATACATTTCGCAGAGCAGAGCCAGCTACTTTATTGANNAAAAGTATCATACTTCGAGCAGAGGAGCAAAAGTATCATACTTCGAGCAGAGCCAGCTACTTAGTCTAAGTAATAGCGCTGCGTTAGTCATCCTTCTTCTTCTGCTGCTCGAGCAGAGCGATCATCTCATTCATCTCGCGAGTTAGTTCGAGGAAGGTCTTCGCGTGGACATGCGAAGGAGTGCGCGCGCCCGGCAATGCCGGCGGGCTAAGCTCGAGCAGGCGCACGAGTCGTGCGACCTGCGCCTCCGGCCAGCGGCTGCGGGCGAGCTGCGCTGCCTGCGCCGTGCTTGCACTGGGGCTAAGCCCCCAGTGCTCATACAGCAGCTGCCGCAGGAGCTGCTGCTGGTGTATGAGCGCCTCGGCCCGGTAGCCGAGGCGCTCATACCAACCGGCGACGGCTTGCAGCGTCTCGTCGCCACGGCGCACCGTCCACGCCCGAGGCGTGTAGACGGGACCGAAGCGCTTGCCTCGCAGCCAGAGCCAGAGCAGCAGGGCTATGCCCAGCTGCACACTGGCGAGCACGAGCCAAGCGGGGTAGACCGCCAGCAGGCCGGGCTTCTGCTGATAGCCGTGGTGTGTCTCATCGATCCACACCGCATCCCAGCGCTTGTCGAACAGCGACCAGACAAGCTCGAAGTGTGAATGCTGCACAATCGAGTCATTCACCAGCCAATCTGGCGCTAAGACCACTGTCAGACTACCTGCACCAATTTTCATACGGCTTCCCAATATACCTTGGTCATCCGTGAACAACACGTCCTGTTGCTCTGTATCTGCAGCAAGTCGATATTGTGTAAGTACCTCAGCAGCTAATTCTTCATCCGCCGTGCGATCACCCTTATAGATGCTACGAAGGGCATCCGACTGTTCTTCTCCTTGCTCTCGTCCTTGCTCTCGTCCTTGCTCTCGTCCTTGCTCTCGTCCTTGCTCTTGCTCTTCTCCCCGCTCCGATCCTTCCAGAGCAAAACGATCCCAGCCCTCAGGAGTATGATGGAAAAGAAACATATCATTACCCTGCTCCAGCCAGCTAAAGAGCGCTGCCCTTTCCTCATCCGTAATACCAATAGGCTGCACAGCCACTAATAGCTGATTCCCTTGATCAGGCAGGTCTCTCCATGTCAGTCTCCATTCCTTCACCTGACTTTGTCGTTGCACCAATAGCTCTCTCCAAGCTTTAGTTCCATCGAGGTCAGGAGAGAAGGAAACATAGGCTCGATGATTCACTAATTCTGGCTTCACGACCCAATACCCTACTATTAAAAACCCCATCACAGTGATGATTAATCCCACGTAAAGCTTATTCAACCTTGGCATGTCGGAATGAATCCCCCTTCCCAACAGCTTGCTCAACACGGACATACATGGCATGGAATTGCTCGTAGTCTACAGCTTCATTCCCATACCAAGTACGCTCGAACAGGATAGAGCAATCATGGAATAAAGAGACTAGGGTGATATCCGAATTAGCAAGCTCACTGGCGTATTCCCAATTTGTTTTCCACTTCTCGACCTTAATCCGATCCTGATCGTCCAAGAAGAATACCAGGGATAGGAATACAGCCCGCACACCCTCTCGCCAATCCCCTATACGATCGAATGCTGAAGCTTGATTCCAATAATACGCATAAGACTGGGGCAACCCATCAACAGGTAAGTAAGCATGGGCCCTGCTAACGCGCTTCTGTCTAATGATTTGCTTAATAAACCAGTATATAACAAATAATAGTATGATCAGCAAGACAGCAATAAGCATATAGGTGAATAAGGACACCACGCCATCACTTGGAGCATTTAAATCCGGGAAGAAGCCCTTCAGCCAGTTGATAACAGGCTCTAGAAAGTCCCAGAATCCCCCGCCACTCTCATGATAATAAGCCCTATATTCATCCTGATTGAGAATATCCTTTAGTATTTCTTTATCCTCTGTCACTTGGAGCTCCTCATTCATGAGCAGATAATGCTCCATTCTCTTGAATCGTACTTTCGGTGAGTGCTTCTAACCCTGTTCCTTCATTACGGGCCTTCAGATCGAAGAAGCTTAACGTATATGGAATAATCCATAGTGGCATGAGCACGATCGTCACCATACTCTGCAAGAGCTGCGTTATTAACCCGCCACCCGTCAAGAAGGCGAGCAGGAGCGAAGTAACTATGATAAAGATATAGATGACGATCGATAAAACTAGGTACATCAAGAATAATCTCCAGAAGCTCTTCCTCGTAATCCTCCAGCTTCTCCCGATGCCAATCGATTCCTCACCGAGTGCGACGAAGGGTAGGTAATAGCCGAAACGAATCAAAAAGTAAGATAATAGCAGCATAAATCCGATCAACAACGCACTTCCACCTAGTACCATCAATATAATCAAACCTGCTCCTGGACTAGAGCCACCTTCCGCCATAACCCCAACGATTAAACCTACTACAACGATAGATAATACAATCGCAATTACAGTAACTATATATATCCCGAATAATATGAGCGCTACTAAAGCTGTACTCCCTGCAAGTGGACCTAGCCTTCGAAAGGACCTGCGCAGCAATTCACCTAGCTCTGGAATAGGTTCACCAGACAAGTATGCTCTAACCATGAATACAATGGAGGATACCGCTACAGGAGCAATAATTAGAACGGTCACGGGTAATACCACGAGTAATACTAAGACAATCTGCCAGATCTCCATCGTATTAGAGTTCTCGCTGATGGCCGTCATCACCTCTTCGAAGCTAGCATCCTCTTGTAGCTGTTCGATTAAGCTTGCCGACTCTGTCGTTTCATTAGAAACTAATAGACTCTGTAGTAAATAGATAGGTCCGAAGAGAATGAGCATAATTAACACTAGTTTTATAAAATGCTTACGATACAGCTGAAAGCTCCGATCGATCAATTGACCAATACCCATCGGCTTTATTAGCATGCTTGACATGGGAAACCCCCCTGATCTGGAATTATCTTCAATTCTTAAACAGTATACACTACCCGTTTCTGTTGAACAAAACAATTTACAGCGAAAAAACCCCATCCATGGAATGGTCCATGAATAAGGGTTTCGCCGGGTCACATCATTCGACCGCAAGTTGAACTATTATACGCCCGCCATTTCTTTCGCAGCGCTCTGACTCATACGAATCGCAGCAAGCTTGATCTCGTCCGCTTTATCTGGTGAATAGGACATGCCTTCAGCAATGATCGAATCCATCATATCTATCCCGAGAAAGCCCATGATCGTTCTGAGGTAGCTATCTCCAAACTCTAAGAAGCTTTTATCCCCAGAATAAGTTCCGCCCCGAGCTTGAATGTGTATCCCCTTCTTACCTTTAAGTAATCCTTCAGGTCCATTTGCTGTATAAGCAAAGGTCTTCCCCACGATGACAACCGTGTCGATATAAGCTTTCAGCAATGGAGGAATACTCAGATTCCATAGTGGTGAAACAAGGATATACTTATCCGCATTTATAAATTGATCAGTCAATGTATTCATAGAGACAAGCTTCTGTTGTTGGATAGCCGTAAGAGAGTCGAATGAGCCCTCACCCTTTAGAAGCTCCCAAGCACTCAGAACATCTGCATCGATCAATGGAACCGTCATCCTGTAAAGATCCAATTCAATGATATCATCCGTTGGATTATTGGACATATATGCGTTAAGGAATGCACGACCAATGGATAAGCTATAGGATGTCTCTTCTGTTCCTGGATTTGCCACGATATATAAAACCTTAGACATACATCTCACTCTCCCATCCATTCTCTATAGAAATAAACGAATCACTGTTTATTATACGGAATGGCTAGGAATATAATGTGAAATGCATCACCTTGTACGAATTATTTTGGTTGCTTTAATTCGCTCTTACACACAATAACCTCCCTAGCGAACACCCCTTTCTTCGCAATACAGCGGTCGACAATGACTAAACCGACACGATCAATCACGGAGTCGATCGGTTCTACTGTTACAATGACAACTTTATCAGCGAAGCTTGCTGCACTCTGCAGCATAGTAAACTGATCCTCCGGGGAGACCAACGAGAGCAGGTTATAGGGCAGATCAATAATGGCCACATCATAAGAAGTCTCAACATTCTGAATAGCACCCAAAGTCACCTCTCCTACAAGGTTGAAATGGGCAATATTCAACCGTGCGCCCTGAGTGACCAATGGATTAATATCACGTCCTACTATATTGATCCCCATGGATAATGCTTCAACCAATACTGTCCCAATCCCGCAGCATGGATCTATCGCCCTAATCCCCTGTGGATTTGGAATCGCGATATTTACAATAGCTCTAGCTAACCGCGTGCTGAGTGCAGTGGAATATGCCTGCGGTTTATTCATATGACGCAACCAAACCGCTTCATTCTTAGTATGCTTACCAAACAACCATCGTCCACGCCAGATCAGAACACCAAAAACCCGCTCCGGGTTAATCAGCTCAGCTTGTCCGGGGATGCTGAGCCCGATCTCACGCTCTAAGGACCTTCTCTCCTCATATCTAATCTTGCCTGATTCCTTATCTGCACTATTCTTATCGACAGTAACCTTAAATGTCGACTCATTTATTGGTAATTTAGGTACCTGATCGAGGATATCCCGCAAGCTACCACCCTCATAGAGCACCTCCAGCCTTCCTGTAATAAACGGGCTTCGACTAGGGTCAATCTGAAGGGAGCTTTCTATGATATTAGCCTCTGCGTGCTTGCCGAACAATGAGCGTTGCTCCAGCTCGCACAAATCTAGCTCATCAGGTGTACATGTATAGGTGTATATATACGTCATTTAGTCCTTCCTCTCAGCTCGTAGCTGTCGGTGCTTAACACCCCCATCCTCTTGGGGTTTACGCTAAGGATAATATAACGTATTAAGGAGACAATACCAATAAAAACTGGTGGCGATCGTTATGGGCATCGTGATGAACACAATACGCTCCATCTTTCAAAGTAAACCTTCGAACAAACCCAGTCCACAAAAACAGGATACTCAGCAACAGCAAGAGAAGCTTCATACTAGCATAGAGCAAAATTTTGAATTCATAAAAAAAGCATTTGGCAACAGCGTTGATCTACACACAGAAGAAATTATCATCGACCAAGCAGGTAAGATCAAGATAGGACTTGTATATGTGCTGGGCCTGTCCGACAAATCGATTATACAAGAGATGATCAGAAATCCTCTGATCCTTATACGATTGGATATTCAGCAAGCATTAGATGATAGGCAGTCAGATAAACTGACGATTATCAAGGATCATATTCCTGCCTTAATAACCAAAGATATTCAATGCTTTGACGATGCGTATAAGTCTATTCTAATGGGTTTAACCGTTATTCTTGTTGATGGCTATGACACAGGCCTTATCGCCAATACCATAGGTGGCGAATCGCGTTCTATCGAAGAGCCCCCTACACAATCCGTTGTAAGAGGTCCCCGCGAAGGCTTTACAGAATCGCTAAGCACGAATACGCAGCTCTTAAGGAAGATCATCAGAACCCCCAATCTTTGGCTAGAAACCATGACGATTGGGGAAGTTACTCATACACCTGTGGGGATCATGTATATTAATGGCATTGCTAATGAGAAGATCGTTGAAGAAGTAAAGCTACGACTACAGCGTATTGAGATCGATGCCATTCTTGAGAGTGGATATATTGAAGAGCTCATTCAAGATGAAACGTTCACCACCTTTCCTACCATATATAATTCTGAACGACCTGATGTGATTGCGGCGGGCTTACTCGAAGGGCGGATTGCCATCCTTGTAGATGGAACCCCCTTTGTACTTCTTGTTCCTGCGTTGTTCGTGCAATTTTTCCAATCCGCAGAGGATTATTATCAGCGCGCTGAATTCGCTACCCTTATACGCATTCTCAGGTATATCTGCTTCTTTATTACCCTGCTTGGACCTTCTATCTATATTGCCGTAACCACATTCCATCAGGAGCTATTACCTAGTACGTTATTATTCAGCTTAGCCTCTCAACGCGAAGGGGTGCCATTCCCTGTATTTGCAGAAGCATTAATTATGGAAATCACCTTCGAAATCCTCCGCGAAGCTGGCCTACGATTACCAAAAACCGTAGGACAAGCCGTATCCATTGTAGGTGCTTTAGTTGTTGGTCAAGCCGCTGTCGAAGCTGGCCTTGTATCGCCTGCGATGGTTATTGTAGTAGCCATCACAGCAATTTCCAACTTCGTCATTCCTTCATTCACTATGGGAATTTCCTTACGACTCATTCGGTTTATTATGATGGTGTTAGCTGCGACCTTCGGCTTATTCGGCGTTATTGTAGGTTTGTTCGCCATGGTTCAACACTTATGTAGCTTGCGTTCATTTGGCGTTCCGTATATGTCTCCAATGGCACCCCTCATCATTCCAGACCAGAAGGATACGATCCTACGCATGCCACATTGGGCTTTATTCTCGCGACCTCGATTCATCAGCAAGAGGAATATTGTGCGAAACCAAACGCCTGCACCTAAGAAACCTGTACGATAATGAATAGATCGGGGTCTACTTATGATGACAAGAAGATGCAGTGTTCTGATCCTTATCTTGTGGACCGCCTCTATGCTTACGAGCTGTTGGGATCAGAATGAGTTAAATGAAATTGCCATTGCCGTTGGGATGGGAATTGATAAACAAGAAGATCACATACAGCTCACTATACAGATCGTAAACCCAGGAGAGGTTGCGAGCAATAAAGGAGGAGGCGGTTATAGTCTCCCCATCAATACGTATTCAGTATCGGAGCCAACCCTCCTAGAAGCCATTAGAAAATTAACAACAATCGCACCCCGACATATATTCATGTCTCATCTTCGCATTCTCGTTATCGGTGAAGCGTTAGCACGCGAAGGAATAGCTGGGGTACTTGATGGCGTCGATAGATATCATCAGATACGTAGTGATTTCTATATCATTATTGCGAGAGAAACAAGTGCCAAGAATGTATTGGGCATACTAACTACGATTGAGAAAATTCCAGCTAATAAGATGTTCACGATGTTAGAGATGTCTGAGCAATCCTGGGCACCAACAACGAATATAAGATTAGATCAGTTAGTCCAAGATATAGCGAGCCCTACAAAGGATCCTGTTCTAACCGGAATACGAATTGTTGGTGCTCAGGAAGTGGGAAAAACGCTTAAGAATTTGGAAAGCTCTGACATGGCTGCCAATCTAGAATATTCTGGCATAGGGCTACTGAAACAGGACAAACTGGTTGATTGGTTAAATGAGGATGAGAGCAAAGGCTATAACTATATCATGGGTCAAGTGAATACCACCGCAGGTCATGTTAAATGTCCAAAGGAAGGAATATTCGGTGTAGAAATCACTCGTACAAATTCTACAATAAAAGGTAAGGTTGTTCATGGTAAGCCCGAGATTCTCATTGAACTCTTTGTTGAAGAGAATATAAGTGAAATCCAATGTAAAATTGATCTAACAAAACCTGAAGTCATACAAGAGCTAGAAAAGAATGCTGAAGAAGAATTGCAGAAAATTATGAAGGCTACCATTCATAAGGCTAAGGAGAACAAATCTGATATTCTCGGGTTTAGTAATGCGATAGAAGATGCATCCCCTAAGTCCTGGCGGCTGTTAAAGGACAATTGGGAGGAGGAATTTGCTAATTTGAAGGTGTCCATCCATGTAGATGTAAGAATTCGCAGACCGGGAACCATTAATAATTCTGTGAATGAAAGAATGGAGTGATCGGATGATGTGGGTAGTTACCGGCATTCTAGCCACAGGTAGCTTGATTACAATAATAGAAGCCCCTTATTTGGTGAGAAAGCGAATGATAAAGGAGCTCTGCATCTTTGCCGTTATCCTGTTTATAGGAATGACCCTAAGTATTCTGCAGGTACTTAGAATCCCTTTACCGAATCCATTAGACTGGATTACCGCTATGATCAAGCCCATCAGTGATGCTGTGCTAGGAATGCTGAAATGAGGTGTATGTGTGTTGATAGAGAAAGGGAAAATTGGTGTCCGCCAATTTACTGTACTAACCATCCTGTTTACCATAGGTAGTTCCATTCTCATCTTACCATCGGGTCTCGCACAAGAAGCCAAACAAGATGCATGGATATCCGCATCCGTAGGGCTGGTAGGTGGATTGCTGCTGATTATGCTATACAATAGGATTACTACTCGATTTCCCAATACTACGTTAGTCCATTATAGCCAGGAGGTACTTGGGAAGTGGTTGGGAAGATGCCTTTCTTTGCTTTACTTTGCTTACTTTTTCCTCCTTTCAACTCTTGTACTACGTAATATCGGTGATTTTCTTACCACAGAGGTATTACCGAATACACCTATACACATCATTCACATTTTCTTTCTACTCGTCATCATTCTGGGTATTCGCAATGGTATTGAGGTGTTCACCCGATCTGCTGAGATCTTCTTCCCCTGGATGATGATCTTCTTCGTCCTTCTGGTTGTTCTTCTCCCCCCTAACTTTGAGATTGGACATGTCCTACCCGTCTTTGGTAATGGAATAAAACCCATACTACGTTCTTCTATACCCATTATGGGCACACCCTATATGGAGCTTGTTGTATTCTTAATGGTGTTCCCTTTCGTCAATCATGCCCCTAGAGCCAGAAGGGCATTTTTTGTCGGCGTCTTCTTAGCTGGTATCATGTTAATTATCATATCCTTCTTAACAATTATCGTATTAGGTGCGGACCTCACAGCAACCCAAATTTATCCAAGCTATAACCTTGCGGAGAAAATAAGTATTGGTCAGTTTTTGGAGAGATTAGAGGTGATTATGGCTGGCATTTGGTTCATTACGATATACTTTAAGCTCGCCATTTGCTTCTATGTTGCAGTAATGACCTTTGCTGAGCTGTTCAAGCTGAAGGAGACCCGGCCATTGTATTTACCCTTTGGCATGATCATGATCGTGCTATCTATCGTTGTATATCCAAACATCGCTTATTTCTTAAGCTTTGTATCCATATATTTTTTCTATTCTCTCCCTTTTGCCGTGATCTTTCCCCTATTGATCCTTATCGTTGCTAAGATTAGGAAGAAGAAGGCCAGTGAATAACCTGACCTTCCTATTTCACTCCAACCATTCGATTGAGATCGATAATTTATTCGCTGCAAATTCGGATTTATGACGGATCTTATATTCCATCTCTGTGTCGGGGAGTTGCACCTTCTGGCCTCTGATTACGGTATTGTCTGAGGAAATTTGATCTGCGATGTCTCTAAGAAATTGTGCGAATTGCTCCTTCCGTCCAACAAATTCTTCTTCTAGCTTCATATTCATTCACCTCCATTGGACATCCTATTAATCTCCTGTACGACTTAGAAATAAGGAAATAATAGCTTCCTTCTCCAATTCGAATTGATAATCCTCAAGAATTTTCTTAAGCTCGCCCGCTTCCCCCTTCTTGAATGGGTTCTTCACATACCCGTAATACTTATGAGGGAATAATAGATCAATATACAGGATCTCTCTCTGTGCTGGGCTAAGTGGTAAGACAGATTCGTAGCAGCTTAATATCCGTTCTAATACCTTGGCATCCCATTGCTCCAGGTGGTCCATATACTTCGAGATCAGCTTACGCACATCTCGTATCGGAAGATCATAGGCAAGATTGTCCAGATCAAGGATATACACACCTCTATCCGTAAGCAGTGCATTCCCTTTGCCATAATCCTGGTGAATCATATATCCATGCTTGCCAATCGCTTGTACCCATTGTGCATAATCAGATGCCTCAAGTAATTCAATGGCTTGCTTAGCCATAGCTATCATCTGTATCGACGTTCTGGAATAAGTCTGATGGAAGCTAGAGGTTTCTGCGTCCGATTGAGCCTTCCACGCCATAAGCTCCTCATACATTTTGTTGTAATGGTCAGGCCACACGCCCATACGATCATAGACAGCTCCATCCTCAGGTGGTATATAGCCCCTGGAAGCCAATTGGAATTCCGCTAATCCCTTTAGACCGTTGCACAAATCATCCCAATTCTCATCCATCCTTAGGTCGCTTCCTTCGATCCATGAATAGAGAACGAGTGCAAATCCTTCATGAATGCAGAATAGCTCATTATCCTTGGTCGGGATAATACGAGCTACAAGCGCATGCTTGCTAGCCAGATAGGCTTGCGCTGCGGTCGTAAACTTGACAATGGGAATGGATTTTCTAATACGTTTGAGACACACGGTGCCTGTAGAGGTGTCAAGCTTCCATATCGTCTTGATGCCCCCACCCTGGATGATATGAATGCTGAAGATTTCTAAATCGGGATAAAACTCTGCCATGATTTGTTCGCCCAAGCTTAATAATGATTCCTTAGCTTCCATGGTCAATCACCTCATCTAATTGAGCGAGGAAGGACTTAATCACGGGTGGTTTACTTAATTCGGTAGTCAGCATCTCTTGTAAACGAGTTATATGCTTCTCCGTTGTCCATTTCGCTTCTCTCTTCTCATAATACTTCGATATCTGTCCATAGAATAAATGCGGGAATTGAATATCTGCGGCAAGGACTAGGTATTGCTCCTTCGTTAATGGATTCACCGCTTGATAGGCTTTCATCATCTGCTTCATGACCTGTAGATTCCACTCTGGACGCTGCTTCATGACTTTGTTCAGAATTTTCCTGATATCACGAACTGGAAGATCGACAGTTAATGAGTCCATATCATACACATATAGGTGACCATCATTGCCTATTGCCAAATTCCCAGCAGCATAGTCCTGATGGCACAGCGTCTTCACTGCCATCGTAGCCTCCACCCACTGATCGAAGCAGGACTGATGAAGCATCGTGATAGCAAGCTGGCATTGCTCTAGCTGCGAATCTACATGGAGGAGGAATAATTGGTCGTATTCGCTTTTATCTGAAGCCTGAGATCGTTGCTCCTTCCATGCCAATAGACGTTCATATCTTCGCTGGAAGTCCACCTTCCATTCAGCCTGGAGGAACGAAGGGAATGTGCCTGTAGGTGATTCAATTCCTCTAGAAGCACGGTGGAAGGAAGCTAATCCGCTTAGAATTTGCAGCAGCTCATCCTCATGATCATAATCTGGTGATTGTCCATGAACCGCCTCGAATAAGACGAAGTATTCGCCATCCTGTTCGGTGTAACCGACGCCAGTGTGGGTTTTTATAACCGCTGGTGTGTGGATACCATTTGCTCGTAAATAATCGATGGCATGGACCATGAATAGAATATGCTGCTCCGTGAATGGAACCTTCTTCAAGATAACTTCCCCGATGTTCGTATGAATCGACCAGACTGCTTTCTTGCCCTTGTACGATAACAAGTAAATCTTAGTAGCTTCAAGTGGATAATGAGCGATCACCTTCTTGACCACCTCAGCGAATGTCGTATCCATCTCTTATTTTCGCCTCCTCATTGCACTTCGATATACATTCTCCAACCGCCTTGCTGCATGCTCGAACCCAAATTTCTGCTCTGCTGTTGCTCTGGCCGCTCTACCTAGCCTCATTGCTTCCGATTCGTTCGATAACAGGCTGTTAATCGCAGTGGAGAAAGCTTCTGGGTTCGTATACTCATCGATGACAATCCCATTCTCACCGGATTTAATGACTTCAGCATTGCCTCCACGATTCGTTGTAATAATGGGCAACCCCGCTCCCATCGCTTCATAATGAACTCTTGCTAATGGCTCCTGCCATTGAGAGCTACATACGAATACATCTCCAATCAGAAAATGTGTGGGGATCTCACTCGGAACAATGAAATTCGTGAATATTACCCTTCCCTCACCAAGTGACTCTGCGAGCTGTCGAATACCTAAATTGTAGGCATCCATCCCATTATCACTAAACCACTTGCTTCCAATAATAAGAAGAACCGCATCCTCATGCTCTCGAATGACTTGCTCCATGGCTTGAATAAGAATGTGCGGACCCTTTACCTCACTGAGTCTCCCAACGAATAGGATCACTTTATTCTCGGTGACGCCATAACGATGTCGAAGCTCATCACGAGTCGATCCTGCCTCTTCTGACCATACAGGCTTATATAGGTTCAGATTAATGCCGGAATAGACGGTTCTTACTTTCGTTCTAGCAGCAGGAAAGCGTGTGATGATGGTCTGGCCAATGTAGTTACTAATGGACATGATTTGATCAACAGCTTTAATCGTTAATTTTCCCAGCTCATCTGAAATCTTAGATTCTCTGAACATCTCATTATGCAGACTAACGATAAATCTACTATCTGGCATAGAAGACTTATAGAGCAGAATATCTCGCGGGCGATTAAACACATGAATCAGATCATACGATAGTTTCGTGTGATAACGCTTAGCTAACTCCTTGGCAACTCCGAGATTATAATCTTCACGCGGAATACGAATGTATGTGATCCCATTGTTTATCTCCTGCTCGGGGAGCTCGGGGTCTGTAATACAATAGATTGTCAGGTCATGACCATCACTGATGTAGGGTGCTACTCCATCGATAAGAATTTGAATCGCCCCTCCTCTAATTGGCGGAACGGCGAGTATACCAAATGGATGTCCATATCAGGTCGGAAGGTTTCCACATATATTGTTTATATATAGATGCTAGGGCACTAGATTACAAAGTAATGATTTGTGAGGAGGTGAGGACGTTGCGTATTCTAGTTATTGGTACAGGTTATGTGGGTACTACAACGATAATGGCTTTTGCTGAGATGGGCTGGAAGATTACGGGTCTAGATACTGATACGAGGAAGGTAAGCATGCTTCGAAAAGGTGTTCTCCATTTCTACGAGCACGGCCTTGAGGATATGCTGGTTAAACACTTGAAGACAGGAAATATTACATTCACTTCAGATTCTGAGCAGGCAATTAAAGCACACGATATCATATTCATCTGTGTGGGTACACCCTCGAATCCTGATGGAAGTGCGGATTTATCCTATTTGAAGAAAGTGGCGAACGAAATCGGCCATTCTATGAATGGCTATAAGCTTGTGATTAACAAGAGTACCGTTCCTGTGGGCACGTTAGAGAAGGTCGCGCGCTGGATTCAATCATCGCAGATTGAGCCTCAGACTTTCGATGTTGCTTCGAACCCTGAATTTCTACGCGAGGGAAATGCGTTAGTCGATGCGTTACATCCAGATCGGATCATCATTGGCACTCAAAGTGATAAAGCTGCGATACAGCTGAGAGAGCTCTACCAATCTATGGGATGTCCGGTTATGTTGACAACACCCCGGACTGCCGAGTTGATCAAATACGCTTCTAATGCTTTCTTAGCAACGAAAATTTCCTATATCAACGAATTATCAAGATTGTGTGACCAGCTTGGTGTTAGTATTATTGATGTCGCTCAAGGAATGGGCTTAGACTCCCGAATTGGGCATAGCTTTCTGCAGGCCGGAATCGGCTTTGGCGGCTCTTGTTTTCCTAAAGATGTTACTGCATTAATCCATACAGCCGAAGACCTCGATAGCGATTTATCTATATTAGAGAAAGTGATGTCAGTTAACCAATCACAGACGATGTATGTATTGAATAAAGCACGCAAACAGCTAAGCGGATTCCGTCATCGCAGAATAGCTCTATTGGGTCTCACATTTAAACCTGATACCGATGATATGAGGCAATCTCCCTCACTTCGCATACTAGATAAGCTTTTGAAGGAGCAGGCTTACGTGACTGTTCATGATCCTGTAGCCAAGCTTACATTGGATAGCCGTCGTAATTGGAAGCAATGCAAGATTCCGGAGCAAGCTCTGCAACGAGCGGATGCCGTAATCCTATGCACAGCATGGCCTCTCTATTCCGAATTGGATTGGTCGCGGATGAAGCACATCATGAACAAGCCCAATATCATCGACGGCCGCAATATGCTAGACGCCAAGCTGATGAGGTCGCTCGGGTTCCATTATCAGGGCGTTGGGTATGAATAATTCCCAGGGCTACTGTAACCCAACAAGCACATTTATTCTGCTTGTGTTGGCGGAGAGCGAGCTACTGTAGCAGAATACATG
>DFZX01000060.1 GCA_002383695.1 Caryophanales bacterium UBA4045 | reverse complement strand
TTTCTTCAGAGTCCACTGAGCCTAGGCTCATAAAGATGATGAGTCCTGTACCACTAAGGAAAAGTAGCTTGAACAGGTTTGCAAAGTCGTCAATACGATAGCTATGATTGAGCAAGCTTATTGGATCGTCTCCGAGGCGGAACACAACAAATATAATGGATACAGCTATCCCTACCAGGGTTAGCCATCCGAGTAAAGTTCGGCTTACCTGCTTCGGCAAGAATAAATCGAGCAAAGTCAGAACGATCGCACAGATAACGAGCGAAAGCTCAGGGGCCAAGAATTGTAAATCGCTAGCTTGTAAACGCAGTTGATCCATGGGCTTAACCTCCGATTCTTCCGGCGATATTCTGAATAAGCTGATCTACCGTATGCTTTAGCGGGTCGCTGAGCACTGATGGATAAACTCCGAGCAGTACAATAAAGGCAAGTAATGTAATCATGGGGATGACTTCAACGAGTCGAGCATCCTTCATGTTCTCATATTGAACTGCCATAGGTCCAAAGGTAATTTTTAGAACAGCTCTGAGCACATACACAGCTGTTAGGATAATACCTAGTGTACCAATCACAGTGATAATTGGCATGCTGTCGAACAAACCGACAAAAGCTAAGAATTCACTTACAAAGCCAGACAGTCCAGGTAATCCTAATGATGCCATACCTGCAACTAACAAGATACCGCTTATGAATGGAACCGACTTGGCTAATCCACCTAATTCAGATAGCTCCATGGTTCCTGTTCGTTCAATAAGACTTCCAACAATTAAGAACATCAAGGCTGATATTAGTCCATGAGATACCATCTGGAAGATAGCACCCTCCATACCAATTACATTGAATGCAGCTATACCGAATAGGACAATTCCCATATGACTAATACTGGAATAGGCCAGAACTAATCGGAAATCGGTTTGACGGAAGGCAAGGACGGCACCATAGATAATATTAACCGCACCGAGAATGGCTAGCACGATGGCCCATTCATTGGCCTGTTCTGGGAAGAGCATTACTCCATATCGTATTAACCCGTATGCACCCATCTTCAGTAGTATACCTGAATGGATCATAACAACGGCAGGCGGCGCTTCTGCGTGCACTTTAAGCATCCATGTGTGGAATGGGAATATTGGCAGCTTAATGCCAAAGGCGATAATTAGCAGAATGAATACGAACCATCTCATCGCTTCACTAAGGAAGAACGGATTGTCTACTCCGGATCCAGGCTGCATCTCGGCACCTATATTCACATACGCTGTAGGATCAATCAAGTTAGCCATAATCTGATCTAAGCCCGACGAATACACCGCATGAAGCTGCTGCGGATCTGGCTGTAAGAGTGTAAATCCTGCAGTTGTAACTAGGATTAAGAATGCAACGAGCATTAGAGCTGAACCTACACCATTGTAAATTAAGAATTTGGTTGCAGCACCCTCTCGTTCCTTGAAGCCCCAGATACCGATTAAGAAGAACATCGGAACGAGTGTAACCTCGAAGAATACAAAGAAGAGGAATAAATCCCTTGAGCTGAATACGCCCAGCATACCCATTAATAGCAATAAGAAGAGAATATAATAGGTTTTCCAACGTTTCTTGATATGAAGTGAAGCAAGTGCTGCCATCGCAGAGACGAGTGCTGTTAGAAGGATAAGCACCAGAGATAGTGCATCCGCGCCAACTATATAGTTAAACTGAAGCGTATATGAGCTTAAGTTACTTAACACCTCACCATCTTGATTTAACGGTACATTAATCCATTCCACATTCTCTGTATATTGCAGCGGTTCTTCAGACTGATGGTCGAAATCCGCATACAGGAACGCAGCAAGGATCAGTGGGATAAATGCAGTTGTAACCCCTACTATCTTAATCCAACGCCCTTGCTCCTTCGGAATGAACATGAGAATGAGTATACCGAGTAATGGAGAGAAGATGATCATTGAGAGAATCGGAAGATTATCCAACATTCCAGAACCTCCTTCCTACGAATATGATCATCAGCAGTACAACGCCGATTAGAGATGCGGCACCATAGGCTTGAAGCTGACCATTCTGCATCCTAGCTCCTAATCGCCCTAGAAAGAGCGCAGAGATCGCTGACATTCGAACAACACCATCAATGATATAGTGATCGAACAATCGCAATACATAGCCAAGACCCTTCAGTGGTGAGATGATCATATATTGATATAGCTCATCCATGTAATACTTGTTATTAACGAGACGATACAAGCCTGGTGCTCTTGAGGAAATCACATCACTAGAAATCGATNNTCGATCTGCGGATATACATCAGATAGCCAAGTCCAATACCTAGAAGTCCGACCAGATTGGAAAGGATAATAACCGTCCAATTGGTATGCTCTTCAGCAGCACCGGTCAACCATTCTCCAAACCATGGATTAAACGGTGTGAATAGGAAGCCCGCGCCGATTGCCAATATGGCAAGAAGAATGAGCGGAATGGTCATGACTGCAGGTGACTCATGAGGCTCGTGCCCTTCATGAGGTGTTCTTGGTTTCCCTGCGAATACCAGGAAGAATAGTCTAGACATATAGAAGGCTGTAAAGAAAGCAGCTGTTAAACCAACAATGAAGTACCACACATTCTGGTCAAGCGCTTCTGTTAGTATCGCATCCTTAGACCAGAAGCCTGCGAATGGGAATATCCCCGATAAGGCAAGAGCTCCTATGGCAAAGGTCCAAGCGGTGATCTTCATCTTGATGCCAAGGCCACCCATCTCCTGCATATTCTGCTTGTGAACAGCATGAATGACGCTACCGGCTGCTAGGAATAGTAAAGCCTTGAAGAATGCATGCGTGAATAGGTGAAACATCCCTGCGGATAATGCACCTACGCCTAAGGCAAGCATCATATAACCAAGCTGACTCACGGTTGAGTATGCGAGGACTCGCTTGATGTCATTCTGTGCTATACCTATAGTCGCAGCGAATAATGCTGTGAATGCCCCAACAATGGCAACGACCGTCATTGCTGTTGCTGATGCTTCGAAGATTGGGAATGTTCTCGCAACTAAGTACACACCTGCCGCAACCATGGTAGCGGCATGGATGAGTGCGCTGATTGGAGTTGGACCTTCCATCGCATCAGGCAACCAGGTGTGCAGTGGGAATTGTCCTGACTTCCCCATCGCACCAATAAAGATCAGTATGGCTATTAAGGTTGTGATTCCTGGGTCAATCTCACTATTCATGAATGCGTTCGAGATCGCACTGAAATTCATGCTATGATCCGGCATATGCCAGAACAGTAGGAGTATGGCGATGAATAACCCCACATCACCAATTCTTGTAACGATAAAGGCTTTCTTCGCAGCTGCTCTCGCTTCTGGCTTAAAGTACCAGAATCCAACCAATAGGAAGGAACATACACCAACCAGCTCCCAGAAGATATAAAGCTGAACAATGTTCTCTGCAATAACTAAACCTAACATAGAGAAGGTGAACAAGGCTATGTAACTAAAGTAAACATTCAAGCGGTCATCATCTTTCATATAACCGATTGAATACAGATTTACCAATACACTAACGAAGCTAACAATAAGCAGCATAAGGGTATTCAGATTATTAATCTCGAATCCCATTGTTAATGTTACGGTGTGAACCGATAACCATTCCCAATCGTTCCATGTGTAATTCTGCATCTCACTACCTGTTCGCTCAATAAAGATCAGAACAGAGAAGATAAAGGAGACTAGAGAAGCGAGTACAGCAAGGTAACCTCCATATTGCTTCAATTGTCGTCCAATCGACAGAAGAATAAAGAAGGCTACGAGTGGGCTGAGTGGTATAATCCAGGCTAGCTGTGAGTAAGTGGATTCCATTAGAATTCGATCTTCCTTTCCGTTGGAACAAGCGAATAATTAGTTGTTCCTAAACTAATACCTCATCGAGTCCATATCTTCTACATTGCTAGTACCTTTGTTTCTGAACAGCATGATCAGAATCGCAACACCTACCGCTACCTCTGCTGCTGCAATTGTAATATTGAATAATGTGAATATCTGGCCTGTAAGAGATGGAACTGGACCATATTTGGAGAATGCAATGAAATTCAAATTACATGCATTCAGCATAAGCTCAATGGAAATCAACACCACAATAGCACTTCTCTTCGATAATGCCCCATAAAGACCAATACAGAATATAATCGCACCGAGAATTAGGTATGAGGGTAGAATATTATCCATCGTCTATTCCTCCTCCTTCTTCGCAAGTACGATTGCACCAATAAAGGCTACTGTCAGCAATACAGATATCAGCTCGAACGGGATAACATGCTGCGTGTATAGCAGCTCACCAATGGCCTTCGTGTTATCTGCTCCTGCATCAAATCCTGTGCTAGGAGTAAAGTTCGTACTCTGTATCACGTAGAAAAGTATAGCGAAGAGCGCTACACTCCCTGATAGGATTAGGGCTTGAATAAGCGGCTGCTTAGGCTGCTCCGGCTCGTCGTGCTGCGTCATCATAATACCGAAAATCATCAGAATGGATACAGCGCCAGCATAGATAAGCACCTGTACGAATGCTACGAATTCCGCTTCAAGTAGGACATACATGCCTGCCAGGCTCAAGAAAACAACAGCTAACGATATCACCATATGAACGACCTTCGTAAAGGTAATCATAAATACCGCACTACTGATGATCAGTACTGCCAGTATGGCGAATGCAATATTCTCACCTACGGCCATAAAATTCAGCCAATTGTCTATCAAGTTAGATAACCAGTTCACTCTGTGGCTCCCCCTTTAGCGGGCTTCGGCATAGCTGAGTTGTTCTCTTGGCGTACAAGCGTTTTATTCTCACTTAGCCATTGCATATTCTTGAATAAATCATCACGACTATAGGTTGATAATTCGAAGTTGTTGGTCATTACGATTGCCTCGGTCGGGCAAACCTCTGTACATAAATCGCAGAGAATACAAATCTCAAAGTTGATATCATACGTTTCAATGACCAGCTTCATCTTGCTCTCAGGATCCGGATTTTTCTTCCCCGTTAGCGTAATGCAATCCGTAGGGCACACCCTCGCACATTGATTACAGACAATACACTTCTCAGGGTCAAAATACTGAATACCTCGAAAACGATCAGGCATCTCTAGAGGGACATCAGGATATTTGTACGTAACCTTCTTAGCAGTTAAGTTCTTGAGCGTGATGCCTAGTCCTTTTACGAGACCTTTCATTATTGCACCTCCTTAAAGTTTTCTTGTGATCACATCACCTATGCCAAAGCACTTTATCTGAATAATTCCATGTATAACGCTGTCACGAATAAATTAATTAATGATAGTGGTAACAGCCACTTCCAGCCCATGCTCATCAGTTGATCGACACGAATACGCGGAAGCGTTGCGCGAATCCAGAATAGGAAGAAGACCACGCATGCGAACTTAGCAAAAAACCAGATCAATCCTGGAATGAAATCAAGGAAAGGTGCCGGAGGATACCAGCCACCTAAGAACAAGACGGTAGTAAGACCAGCAATCGCATAAACGTACGTGTACTCAGCAAGCATGAAGAAAGCGAAACGGAATCCACTATACTCTACGTGATAGCCTGCGACCAATTCCGATTCAGCCTCCGGTAAGTCGAAGGGTGTACGATTTAATTCTGCTACTGCAGCAATAGTGAAGATGACGAACCCAAGAATCTGAGGAACAATATTCCAATCCCAGAACCAGCCCTCTTGTCCCATCGCAATTGTTCTAAGGTTAAGTGAGCCACTAATCAATATAACACCCGTAACGGATATAACCAATGGTATTTCATAGCTAACCATCTGTGCGGCGGAACGCATACCACCAAGTAAAGCAAATTTATTGTTCGAAGCCCAACCCGCAAGCACGATGCCTATTGTTGAAATTCCGGATAATGCAATGTAATAGAGTAAGCCGACATTGAGATCGGTGAAGTATAAGGTTTCCGAATAAGGGATTACAGCAAGCACCATAAAGGAAGGAACATACGTAATGATTGGCGCTAAGATAAAAAGCTCCTTATCCGCTTTCTTCGGTATGATATCTTCCTTCATTAGCAGCTTTGCTACGTCAGCTACCGATTGTAGTAAGCCGAACGGCCCTGTACGATTCGGACCAATTCGGAACTGCATCCAACCAATCACCTTGCGCTCGAAGTAGATAAAGTAAGTAACGAATCCCAATGAGATCAATAGCATAACAACAGCGCCAAGCGCGAAGATGGTGAAGTTACCCCAACCTAATGTCTTCTGCAGAAAATCCTCCATTAGGCATCCACCTCCCCAACAACAATATCTATACCACCGAGAATCGTAACTAGATTCGTCATCGACTCTCCCACTAGAAGCTTCGGCAGAATTTGTAGATTTACAAAAGAAGGCCGTCTGAATTTCAATCGATAAGGCTCCGCCTTGCCCCTTGAGACAATGTGACAGCCAATCTCACCGCGCGGTGATTCTATGCGAACATAGGCTTCACCTTCTGGCGGTCTAATAATACGCGGTACCTTGCCCATGATCTCCCCGTCTGTTGGGAACTGTGCCATGGCTTGCTCTAGGATTCGTAGGCTTTGACGAATTTCCTCCATACGGATCACATAACGATCATAACAATCCCCATTGACGCCAACAGGAATATCAAAGTCAAATCGATCATAGATGCTATATGGCTGGTCTTTACGAAGATCCCATTTCACACCTGCACTACGTAGGTTAGCACCGCTAAGCCCATAGTCAATCGCAGTCTGTGCATCATACTTCCCTATCCCCTTGATTCGCGCCAAGAAAATTTCATTCCCACTCACTAGGTTGTGAAATTCCTCTAAGTTTTTCTTCATATACGGAATGAATTCACGAACTTTATCAATCCACCCATGGGGTGCGTCCCACTTCACTCCGCCTACACGCATATAATTGTAGGTTAGTCTTGCGCCGCAGAGCTCATTGAACATATCAATAATTTTCTCGCGATCACGGAACGCATATAAGAAGGGCGACATCGCTCCAATATCAAGCAGATACGTCCCCCACCATACAAGATGACTCGCAACGCGTTGTAATTCCATGACAACTAAGCGTAGGTATTGCGCTCTCTCAGGTATCTCTAGCTGCATCATCGTCTCCACTGCATGGACCAACACATAGTTACTCGTCATGGCAGAGACATAATCCATTCGATCTGTGTAAGGAATAATCTGTGTGTAATTCAGCGATTCAGCTAGCTTCTCAGTTCCTCGATGCAGATAACCCATAACTGGAATGGCTTCTGTGATTACCTCTCCATCGATCTTAACAATGATACGGAATACACCATGCGTACTAGGGTGCTGGGGACCTACATTAAGTAAAAGTTCTTCGGTGCGTATCAATCCTCTACACCTCCGGGTCTAATGGTTCATAGTCTTTGCGTAGTGGGTTACCAACCCACTCATCAGGCATCATAATTCTTCTTAGATCCGGATGGCCAGTAAAAGTAACACCAAGTAAATCATAAATTTCTCGTTCATTCCAGTTAGCTGTCTGCCATACAGCAGTAACAGATGGAATTTCGCCACCATCTCTATCGGTCTTAACCTTGATACAGTAATCCTGTTTATCCGTTAAATTAATCAAATAATATACAGCTTCCATATGCGTTTCCTGATCAATGCCTGTCACATTGCGTAGATATTGAAGCTGTAATTCGGGGTGCTCCTTTAACAGCTGAGCTGTCTCGTACCATTGGTCTTTATTAATGATAAGACTAGGAATCTCTCTATCCCTTTCATTAATATAAGCCTCTACAACAGCTTGTTCACCAATACCTTCTTTAATAATCTGAACAATACGGTCTAGCTTCGGCTGATTCGGTGATGGCGCTTTTACCACTTCAGCAGCAGCATCTCCTTCAGCAGCGGCAGCACTCGCGGCCGCTTCGGCTGCTTTAGCTGCACGAGCCGCATCTCTAGCCGCACGGGCTTCTCTGTTCGCCTTTAGCTTTGCCTCTTTCTCAGCTGCCTCTTCGGCAGTTAGCTCAGGAGCTTCTGGTTTCTGATCCTCACTCACGATTGGGTCACCTTCTTACCCGTTTTCGCTTCGTAGCGAATTTTCTCTTGAAGCTTATTAATGCCATATATAAGCGCGGCTGGATTCGGCGGACACCCCGGAATATATACATCTACGGGTACGATCTGGTCCACCCCTTTAATGACGGCGTATGATTTCACATATGGACCTCCTGCTGTTGCACAGGAACCCATGGCAATAACCCATTTGGGTTCAGACATCTGATCATATAAACGTCGAAGCAATGGTCCCATCTTCTTCGTAACGGTACCTGATACGATCATTACATCTGATTGTCTCGGTGAAGTACGGAAGATGACACCAAAACGGTCAAGATCGTAATGCGCAGCACCTGTACCCATCATCTCAATCGCACAGCATGCCAAACCAAAGGTTAATGGCCATAGGGAATTACTACGTGCCCAGCCCTTAATCTGTTCTACGGTACCCATGAATACATTGCGATCTAGCTCTTCTCGTTCTTCCTTCGTTATTGAACTTAAATCGAATTCCATTGTAGCACCTTCTTCTTCCAAGCGTATAAGAGTCCCACTATGAGTAATGAAACGAATATCAGCATCTCGACTAGTGCAAACAATCCCAATTTCTCATAAGCTACAGCCCAAGGATAGAGGAACACCGTCTCCACATCGAAGATAACGAACATCAATGCAAATAAATAATATCTAATATTAAACTTAACTCTGCTCTCCATGAATGGAATATTACCACTCTCATATGTTTCCGCTTTCTGAGCACTTGGATTGTGCGGACGTAACAAACGACCGAATGTTAGCGCAACAATAGGTAACAGAATTCCTAGTGCTAGGAAAATAGTTACGATAAGATAATTGTTAAAGTACTTATCCATGATTCCCTCCATCGGTTTAATCGTATAAATTGCCCCAAATAATTATACCAAACCTGTGTATTCACGTCCATGCTCGTTTCTGTTTATAAAAGAAATATTATCGACATGTATTCCACTTATTATTTCTATAATAATAGGAGCTATCCCTCCTGAGACAGAATATCTGCCTGAAGGGATAGCTCCTATTAATTCCATAAATTGTTATTAGTAATTATTTTGCTGCAAGGAATGCATCGAATTGTTTTTGCTTTTCTGCAATTACCTTATCAACATTACCTGTTTTTAATGCAGCAATATATTGTGGAAGTACTTCCTCAGGATCTACTGAACCCGTCTCAAGTGCTCTTGAATATTGCTTGACCACATTCGCGAGTGCGCCAATTTCTGCCTTAACGCCTTCACTATCGAATACAAATCCAAGACCTGGGGAGCTAACAGCACCCTTGTTAAATTCAAGGAATAGGTTCCATTTATCTGGATTCTCAGATTCCCAAACATAGTTAAGGAATTGGTTTCCTAATTCCCAAGCAACACCTGGTGAATATTGTGCAGTTTTGTCTGTTGTGGATAGAATCTCTCCATTACGTGTAAAGTGCTCACCCTCAATACCGAAATTAATCATATTAACGAGTTCTTTATCCGTGTGTAGTAGGTTAATGAACATCATCGCACGTTCTGGATCCTTGGACGTGGAGGAGACTGCAAGCATTGCTCCTGCTGTTTCACTTGTCGCTACGGTTTTACCAGTGAAATATATTTGTGCTAGCTTACCAGACAAACCAGATGCAGCAGCAATTTCAGCATCCTTACCCGGCTTTAGAGGCTCTATCGTAGAGAATACGTTACCAGCTTTGTATGCATCGCCACTAGCCAATTGTGTTGTAGCTGCATCTCCGTTAATATAACCCTTCTTGTAATAATCCCGGGTAATATTAACTAAACGTTTGTATACGTCAAACTCTTGTGCTAATTTAACCGTTGTATCGCTCTGACTTTTAACGATAACTCCAGGTATTGTGCCATCCCCTAGGAAGTCGAACTCGTGAAGCTGTCCGACAAGTGTACCATCCATCATATACAAAGGAATCATCTCTGGCTTCTTCTCTTTTACTATCTTGTAGATAGCGTCAAGATCCTCAGGTGTCTTAACTGCGCTCATGTCTAGACCTAGCTCTTCGGCGATATCCGCACGATATACAAGGCCACCCGCAGTTGCTAGCTCTTTATTTGTTGGGACACCATAATTTTTCCCATTGATCTTCGAACCTTCCAGAAAAGCTGGGTCAAGTGATTCTACAATGCCTTTACCATGCTTGTCTAACAGATCACCAAGCTCTACGTAAGCACCTTTAGCTACATTCTTAGAATAACCATTCCATTGTGCCGTGAACATAACATCTACTTCTTCACGAGAAGCGATCATTAGGTTCATCTTGTCATCCCATGCGCCCCAATCAATTGGAGCAAAGTCGATCGTAGCATTGATCTTCTCTGTGAGAATTTTACTCATTGCTTCTTCTACTTTCTTCTCGTCAGCTTGAGGTGGTCCTTCCCAGACTACAACAAGCTTATACGGTTTAAGATCAGAAGCTGCTGAATCATCCTTCTTATCATTCGTTACTGCTGGTGCAACTGGATCTTTTTCTGTATTAGCTGCATTGTTGTTGTTACCACATGCGGACACCAGTAACGCAACCACTAACATGAGCACTACTAATAATGAAGCTTTCCTGTTGACTACATTCATGTGCTTGACCTCCTAAGAATATGTTTATATGCTAACCGGTTTGCTTAACCGGAGATAGCCAGACAATAAGATCTACTCTGTGTCTTGTCCTGCAATAGCAGGATCAGGATCAGCCCTTTACTGCACCGACCG
>DFZX01000048.1 GCA_002383695.1 Caryophanales bacterium UBA4045 | reverse complement strand
GCTGTCGTAGTTTTTTTTGCATTTTTAAGTAGTATGACCAGTACAAGTTACTTTTAAACAATTCAATCGTTCAATTACAGTGGGTAAATGTTACTTTTATTTTCGTATAAAGTACAGTAATTTAACGAGAATAGGACTTGAAATCACTAAAAAACTGCAATTGTGCAGGTATTAATAGCTTTCTTCAGTTATTCAATCGATGTCATAGTAAATAACTGCACTTTTGCAGGAATACTACTTTCCGAAAATGATGTGAATGGAATATACTGCACTTTTGCAGGTTTTCAGCACTTTCAAATTCGCACTCATAAATTGACCATTCATCTCGCCGTGAAATATTGGTGTTGAACAAGACAATATTTCACTCGGAATCCAATCAATTGACATTCTCAACAGTCTGTAATTAGCTGGTATTCGCATTCCCGTTTATCAGTTATTGGTTTCATTCATCTATATAAGGGTAATATATCCCGAACATACAATACGAGGAGGTTCAACTCATGGGACGTTTTATAGAGGTTGAGGAGAATATCAAACTTTACGTAGAGGATATTGGTGAAGGCACACCCATTGTATTCATTCACGGATGGCCCATCAATCATAAGATGTTCGAATATCAGTTCACACAGCTACCGCAAGAAGGATATCGTTGCATCGGGATTGATCTGCGAGGCTTTGGCAAATCTGATTGCCCATTAAAGGGTTATTCATATAATAGGATGGCGGATGACATTCGGATCGTCATCGATGAACTCCAGCTCGATCAGATCATCCTTGTCGGTTTTTCAGTGGGTGGCGCAATAGCGGTGCGTTATATGGCCAATCATTCTGGACATCACGTATCCAAGCTAGTCCTCGTTGGCGCTTCAGCACCTAGCTTTATGCAAACGGATAACAACTCATCTGGGAAAACACTTGAAGAAATTAATGATACGATTCAAGCAATTCATACGGATCGCCCTCGAATGATCGATGACTTCGGTAAAGACTTCTTGGCCAAAGAGGTAAGCGCCCCCTTCACCCATTGGTTACATGGTCTTAGTCTCGAAGCCTCCGCTCATGGAACCATTCAATTACTAGAATCACTTCGCGATGAGGATGTAAGCGAGGATCTAGGTGAAATCAGTGTCCCTACTGCCATTTTCCATGGTAAACGAGATAAAATATGTCCTTTCGCTTTCGCCGAAATTATGGAGGAAGAAATTAAACATTCAACGGTTATTCCATTTGAAGAAAGCGGGCATGGACTTCTCTATGATGAGAAGGGGAAATTTAATCATGAGCTTAAGTCATTCCTTACTCGCACCTCATTTCGTTAACATCTAGAATTCGCACAAACTAACCGCGGCAATTTGACCGCGGTTTTCTTATGTCATTTCCCGAATCCCTCTATTACATTAAATAAACTTATTTTACGAAATACGACAATTTTCACACTATGCATGATAAAGTAATAGCTCGGGACAAAATCCAGTTCATGGAACGAATTTACATATAGATTCTTAATGGGAACGAAGGGGATAGAAGATGAGAAGTATGATAGTAACCATGATGATCGCGATGACAGCCATATTAGTAGGGGTAAACTTCGTTTATTACTACACAACAAGAGACACTTTAATTAATAATCAGGAGGAATATATCTCAGGGGTATTAAACCAAGTTGGTTCATCTATTGAGAAAATTAAGGCCGGAGAGAAATTCTATGAGGGCATGCTGTCAGAGAAGCTACGTATGGCCTCAATCGCTGCACAGTACGCACTACCCCATGATGCAAAGGATGTAAGCAATGAACAATTGAGGGAAATCAGAGATAAACTAGGCATAGAGGGCATAACGCTCTTTACATATATCGATGGTCAAATAACAGGTTACAAATCTAGTGATCCCGAGGAAATAGGTTTGAAAACAATTACTTGGAGCGCTGGACTTTGGCACTTGATGTTTGATCAATTGTTGCAGAAGCATGATGTTGAGTTGGTTCATAACTTTGGTGAGAAGCTAAAGAATTTTTGGGGTGGACCAATCGATACCTCATCCTCGATGCCTGACAGGATTAGTAAATGGGGGTACTATAATGATGGGACAACCAATTATCTAATTGACCCTTACGTCTCAGATTCTTCGTTTATTGATTATCAAGCTCATGCTGGTGTGAATAGTTCGATTGAAGCATTAATAAATGAGAATCCCTACATCACTCAGATTTCCGTTATCAATGAAAAGGTATTAGGGGAAGGCCAAGAAATTATTCGAAAGGGAACAGTTTGGCTTTCTGATAAATTAGTTACTTATGGGAAGTATGAGCTTCAAGCATCATCTGACAGGGATTATGTCCAAGAGGCATTAGAGCAGAATAAGACAATCTACAAAATCGTATATATGAACGGTAAAAAATACTTGAATTCATATGCTCCCCTTTCTTTCAAAAATTATATTACAGATAATCTAGTCGTGATTATATCCTCAGACTATGCGTCGATTCAATCCTCGTTAAATGATCAGATTATACGAATTGCAATGGTCAGTGTGATGTGCTTGCTCATCGGATTTATGATCATATACATAATCACTCGTATAATTCGTAGACAAGGAAAGGTCGTTCTTGACGTTCAGGATGTGTACAGCGAGAATCTGGATAGCTTGTTTAATACGATGAAAGAATACCGGCATGACTTCAACAATCATTTATTCATGCTCTCAGGACTTGCCTCATTGAAGAAATATGAAGAATTAAGTGAGTACATAAAGGAATTGACTAAATCCCAATCAGCGATCACCGACATTATCAATGTCAATATTCCCGCCTTCTGTGGATTACTTCAAGCTAAAACTGCGTATGCTTCCGAGAAGGGAATTCATCTTGCCTACCGTTTTGAAGGATTCGAGGATGTTCAGATCAGTATGATGAAGGTGACAGATTTGGTTCGAGTGATGGGTAATATTATTGATAATGCCTTTCACGCAGTTGATGGTATGGATGTAGTTGATAAGCGGGTTGAACTATTAGCACATGCGAATAAGGAAATGCTCACCATTAGCATTCGCAACAATGGCAAGCCTATCCCAGAGGAACACATAAGAAGGATCTTCGATCATGGCTTTACAACCCGCAAAAACCAGATGGGGAGTGGCATCGGCCTGGCTGTGTGCATGAAGGTTGTCAAGAAATATAAAGGAGAAATACAGGTGAAGAGTGATCTAGATTGGACCGAATTTACTGTTCATCTACCACTCCAACTTCATGGGACTATGATCTAAACCTGCACAACATCAAATATCATACACATAAACTTTGGTCCGATAGAGATCCCCACAGGTAACTATCCGTGACGGCTCCCAGCCGGGAAGTGCAAAGCAGATACTAATGATTCGCGTACCTGGGGATAGGCGACTACAAACCTTACTGACCAGCAACTTCATCGCACCAGGGTATAAGTAACAAATAACTACATCTACACCTGAATAGGAGTAGGTGTAAAGGTTCTCTTTTTGAAATGTAACATGAGTAGTAGAATTACCTCTTACTGCCACAACAACTCGCCGATAAAGCTTAGAAATCCATAGAGGTATTGGGGAATTCTCTATACCTACTAGCTTCCAAGCTGGGCAATGCTGTGCCAAATGTACAGCTAGTGTCCCAAAACCCGAGCCCGCATCAACAATCGTTCCAGATCCAGATATCCGATTTACTTCATTCGCTACCACATGGCGGACCCGAGCTGATGCTGGCATTGGAGAGATACCATTACGCAAGCTTACATAAACAATAGAGATCAATGCCAGAAGCATAAGTCCCACCATTGTAATGGATATCATTGAATGGATAGGCATACTTAATTTTTAGCCTCTCTTATGACTCTGACCATTCTCTCAGCATTGGGATATGCCATCGTCAAATACTGCGCTGCAACCTTCTCGACGTCATAACCAACTCGTTGAATAGAGGTTTTTATCGAGCCTTCTTCTATCTCAACTATTGCATAAGATGCCATTGCGAGGCCATCAAAGGGTAATCCAACACTCCCTGTATTCATGATGGTTTTACCATTGATATACCTGATAAAGGGTCTGTGAATATGACCGTAGATATATATGCGAGCGTCGGTAGAAGACATCAGCTTCGACACAATGATGTCTTCAGCAGCATCGGGAAGAACACTTTCAAATAAACTATCTGGTGTTGCATGGAATACGTTAATGGCGATATTCTTAAACTGAAAATTAATAACTGTAGGCAGATTTTTCAAATCATCTAAATCGGATTGCTCCAATCGTGCTACAGTCCATTCTCTTTCGCGATTCATCATATCTAATACTGTGTCCGGCACCTCACCTTGCAGCACACCCCGAACAACCCACTCATCAGCATTTCCCTTAATCACATCTGCATCTAACGAACGGATCAATTCAAGGGATCGTTTGGGCTCAGGACCACGGTAGCACAGATCCCCCAATACAATAATCTTATCTACCGATTTATTCCTAATATCCGCTAAAACGCTATCCAGCGCAATCGCATTGCCATGTATATCTGATATGAAAGCAATCTTCATCGGTCCAACCCCTCTTCATCCTCTGAAATTTAAACCAACCAAAACCGGGTGTGGTACATACGGCTCTTCTAATCTTGCTATCTCGTCAGGCGTTAATATGACTTCTAAAGCAGCGACTGCATCCTCCAAGTGAAGTGACTTGGTAGCACCAACGATCGGTGCAGTAACTGGCTCCTTCTGCAGCACCCAAGCCAGTGCAACCTGAGCGCGTGGTATGTCCCGCTCAGCGGCTACTTCCGCGACTCTCTCTACAACTTTCCGATCAGCTTCAGCTGTTTGTTCATACAATACTTTACCGAATTCATCCAGCTCCGAACGAATGCTCTTCTCATCCCAATCTCGCGTTAGACGGCCACGTGCAAGTGGACTCCAAGGAATGACTCCTATTCCATCCGACTTGCATAGCGGTAGCATCTCTCGCTCTTCCTCACGATATAGCAGGTTCAAATAATTCTGCATCGAAACGAATTTAGTCCAGCCATGACGTTCGGCAGTATGCTGCGCTTTAAGAAACTGCCATGCGAACATCGAGGAAGCCCCTATGTAACGTACTTTTCCACTCTTCACCACATCGTGCAGAGCTTCCATGGTCTCTTCGATGGATGTTTCGTTGTCCCACCTGTGGATTTGATAAAGATCAACATAATCGGTCCCAAGTCGTTGTAAACTGTTATCGATTTCACTGAAGATTGCTTTGCGAGACAAGCCTGCACCATTGGGTCCCGGTCGCATGCGGCCATGCACCTTGGTCGCTATAACGACCTCGTCGCGATGCGCGAATTCCTTCAGTGCGCGACCAACAATCTCCTCACTGCTCCCAGCAGAGTATACATTAGCCGTGTCGAAGAAATTTATACCGAGCTCTAAGGCCCGCTTGATAAAGGGTCTACTCACCTCTTCAGTCAATGTCCAAGGATGTCCTCCTCGATTGGGATCTCCATAGCTCATGCAGCCTAGACATAACCGTGAAACATTTAGGCCCGAACGACCCAGCTGTACATAGTCCACTTTCCCCACTCCTTTGTTAGATCATTATCACCTTATTATCTATCACCAGTTTATCACAGTCAGATACATGCAAGAAGGCTACCACTCTATATCGAGTGGTAGCCTTCTCTTATTCACAAATTTAATTCTCCAATGAAGCGATAGCTTCAAGCATCATAAGGCCGCTCAATTGAGCACAAAGCTGAACAACCTCCTCCATATGACCATTCCAAGAACGACTAATCAGTCCCCTATTATCTCGACCCGATTCCCATAATACTGTAGCATTGTGCAAGAGCATGCTTCGAATATTCGTCTGCTCCGGGCGAATATCCAGCAACTGATGAAGATACCTTACGAAAATTCCTTTGAATAATCCGCAATCATCTAGCCCCTCATTAGGAAGCATACCACTATCACGATTCACAAAATGTAGCAAAGCCGTCTCAGCGGTACGAACAGCGTCATCCAAGTAAATCCGCTCTCCTGTTATCTGGTATAGCTCAATCCCCGCACCGATAAAGACTCCCTGGCAATACGTATATGCCCAGTCATAATCAATTTTCCCATCACCAAGTCGATTTAAGCCGTCCCAGACAAACCCATTGCTTGGATCAACCAGATTGTCTTTATTCCAATGATAGATTCGCTGTGCCCAATGGAGATCCTCCTCCTTGTGGAATCTCTGGTATAGCCGGGAAGCCAGTATAGAAGCAGGTGCATTGGCAGGTGTGTTCTTATAGTCCAATTGATCCTTCTTCCATGCCATGCCCCCGCCCATCTGATCGTTCCAAGCGGTTTGGATGTTTGCCCATAAGGCAAGTGTATGCGCTTTGTAAATGTCCCTTTGGGTCACGTCATAAACTCTCAACAGAGCGAGCGCCATCCATTCCATATCATCGTAATAATTATGGATAAGCGTATCTCCGTTTAATTTCTGCACCCCTGCGATTACAAGGTCAATCCGCTCGAGGTACTTCGAGTTTCTCGTGCGTTCGTAGCCATCTGTTAATACATCGATCACATGAGCATGCCACCAATAAATGAAATGGTCGTTACAATCTCCTCCACACGGAACCTGTTGATCCATGATACCCAGTTGACTGTTCCAGAAGTGAGCTACTAATTCATCCTGTGCAATATCAGCCCGAGAGCTCCAATTAATCACTATCTTCTCCACCCTCCGCTGAGGTTACAGTCCAGTAAGTCGATCGATATTTAGAAAATTCGAATTTCCTTTAGAACTGTCATAGCCCAATTGAATGGTATTCGAGCCTGCATTTAAGCTAATCGTCAGACTTACCGTATTCCAGCTACCCCATCCACCTGTTCCATTAAAGGTTAGATTATTGGAAACAAATGCACCATTCACCTTCACATAACGCGAAGCATTCCCGGCACCACCAGCGTAACGGAAGGTGATTGTCTTGGAGCCTGCGGAATTCTGATTGACATAGAAATCAATAGAAGTTCCATTCGTATTCCAACCTGCTACATAACCTCGACCATTGAAGCCAGCTTGTGTGCTTTCATTTACCATTCCAGCAGCACTAACCAATGTTCTTCTTGCATTCTCTGCTTCATACACTCCGTTGCCGGCAATATTCCCTGTGTATCCATCGGCAGGTACGAACTGCAGGATGGATGCTCCCGCTGCAGCAGCTAAACTCTGAATATAACCAGAGCCTGTAGGTTTATTCCAGTCACTCCCGATAATATTATCCGAGGTACGGCGGTGATTCCAAGCTTGAGTTGCATTGGATTGAAGGAAGCCTAGGTATTGAGATTGACCTGCCTTCACGCGTAGCTGGTTCAAGTTGCGGGCAAAAATCATCTTGAATCCTGGTGCATCATTCTCTCCCTCATATAGCAATGTTGTTGCCGAGGTCATCTTATCGATGACATAATTAGCGGCAAAGTTAGCATCCGTTAAATATGATCCCGTACCCGTTGCTTGGTAAAGCGCTGTAGCTGCTCCAAGAAAGGTTCCATAATTATAAGTGAAATCCCAATCCTTCACGATGCCCGCACCCGTGCCTTCCATATGATCATTCACTTTAGTGGAGGTTACCAATTTACTCTTCGTCCAATTGTATATCGTTTGTGCCTTAGTTAGATAAGAATTGTCATTGTAAGCATTCCTAAGCTTAACAGCTGTCATTACCATAGGGGCGTTGGTTGCCATATTCTTCTGTGCATTGGTGGAAGTGGATGGATCTTTCGCATCACTTCTCCACCAAATGCCACCTCCATAATTAGCCGTACTCCATCCATTATCATAAATATAATTGAATAGAAAGGTACCTCTATTGAGATATTCCACAGTACCTGTAATTTCATAAGCCCTTAAGCTAGCAAGCGCCCACCAGCCCAAATCGTCATAGAACACATTGCTGATCATATTTGTGTATTTGGCATTAAACCCTGTGTATATATCATCTATCATCGTTCTATAGGTTGAGCTGCCTGTTCGTTCATAAGCATCCATCACCGTCTCCCATAGCTGGGCCTCCCACCAGAAGTCCGTATATAAACCTCCATCTGGGCCGTGAGCATGCTCGGCATGAATTTGGTGGTCACTATTAACGTAGAAATACTTGGCTGAAGAATCATAGAACACATTTACCAAGGCAGTCATCGCGGCATCCGCATTGGAGCTTGTAAAGGCAGAGGCTTGATTAGTTCCTATCCCGGCAGGTAACAGAATCGTCACCAGGAGCACCATGCTTAATAATAAACCTGTCAATTTTTTTGCTATCTTCATCACTATTCATCTCCCAACATTTATTGTAAGCGCTTTCTAAACGATATACTTGTTACCTCATTTTCTATGCGGACTGTAGATCCGTTATTGCAACCTTTACAGCATATTATCTAGTTTCGCGGACACAGGAGCTCTTATTTGTCATTTAATAGGGTATTTTCACGCTGTATTTAACAAATAGCTTCATCTCAGTCCGATCACCACTCTATTCGGCTGAATTTGAACGAATAAGGGCTTCTGTGTCCACGTAACTGCATTTGAATTTCTGAGTTGCTTTATATTCTTCCAATCGTTTACATGCCCAAGCTCTCTAGCCTCCCCATCTGCTCTAGCAGCATCACGCCACTCAATTGCGTACTTAGATCTACAGCCGCTTCCGGCTTAGATTTCCAAGAGCCGCTGAATAATACCTGATCCTCAGCTCTCCCGTCACTCCATAACGTATTCGCATTCTTCTTCAGCATATCAATCAGCGTTAGCTGTGATGGATCCTGGGCAATAAGCTCGCTCATATACCTGACGTAAATACCCTTGAATAATCCACCATCACCTTTGTCTTCATCGGGAAGCATGCCAGTAATAGGGCTAGTTAATCTGGTCACCGAAGCCCCAGCACTTCGGATTGCATCCTGTAAATAAACCTGATCCTTAGTAGCTCGGAACAGCTCCACCCCAGCCCCAATATAAACACCCTGGCAATAAGTGAATTCCCATGCTTTATCGATCATTCCGTCGCCTGTGCGGTTCATTCCGTCCCACACGAAGCCTGAATCGGGGTCGACCAGATTGGCTTTTTGCCACTCATAAATCCGTTTCGCCCACTCCAAATCCTCAGCATTGCCAAAACGTTGATATAATCGCGCTGCTAAGATAACGGCAGGTGCATTAGCGGGTGTATTCTTGTAATCCAATTGTGTCTTCTTCCAGGCTATCCCTCCACCGCTATGCTCATTCCAGCCTGTCTTGATATCCTCCCATAAGACAATCGCAGCGGCTTTGAACTTCTCCTGCCCGGTTGCATCATAAGCTCGAAGAAAAGCGATCGCTAGCCATTCCATATCATCATAAAATTCATTGGGAAGGACGCCCGCATTCCGTGTAAGTATCCCTTCATACAGCGCGCTCATCTTTTCAACGTAAGCTTCGTCCCCAGTTCGAGTATAACCGTCAACTAATACGTCAAACGCATGAGCCTGCCACCAATAATGAAATTGTTCATTACATAAATCGTAGCAAGGTGTTAAATTGTCATACATCCGATTGTTCTCATTCCAGAATAATTCTGTCAATGCCACCTGGGCTTGATCAGCCCTTGAATACCATACTTGCGGTTCAGTCGTCTGCGCCTTAGTATTCATCTGTTGATTTCTCTCCGTTTCCAATAAATAGATAGCCACCACTGTGGTTAGCACCATGATTACAATGATTAGAAATACTGACTTCTTAGACCTAGTCATCCTTTAATTCCACTAAAAGCTATGCCTTGGACAAAATATTTTTGCAAATATAAGAACAGGATTAGGATAGGTAATATCGCAACAAAAGCAGCCGCCATCATCGGTCCATATTGAACCTTATGATTGTAGGAGAAGGCTTGCAGTCCCATCTGGATCGTCTTCATACTTGGGTCATTCAATACGATTAATGGCCATAAGAAGCTGTTCCAGCCCGCTTGAAACGTGAAAATTCCCAGTGTAGCTAAAGCCGGTTTAGTCAATGGCAAATAGATTTTCCAGAATATCCGAAACTCTCCTGCCCCTTCAATTCTCCCCATCTCCATAAGGTCATTGGGTAAGGATACGAAAAACTGTCTCATGAAGAAGACTGCGAATGGTCCCGAGGCTCCAGGTAGAATAACGGCCCAGTAGCTGTTTAACATCCCATATCCTTCATTACCGAGAATATTATTACCGCCTAGTAATGGAAAATGATTGAGTACGAAGAAGGTAGGAATCATGGTTACAACACCAGGTATCATCATCGCCGCAAGTAATATGCGAAAGTATATTTCCTTGCCCTTAAATTCGAACTTGGCGAAGGCGTATCCGCTTAAGGAGCCTAGGAACAGATTGAATAACACGCCCATCATAGCTAAGTAAAACGAGTTCCAAAAGTATAGACCAAAAGGTACGGTAGTAAATGCTTTCATATAGTGTTCGAAAGTAACCGTGCTTGGCAGCCACTTAATAGGTAGCTGAAAAATTTCATTATCAGGCTTTAGTGAAGTTAAGATACTCCATATAAGCGGCATGATCATTCCAATAGCAATCAATCCACAGATGATATAAATGAGTGCATCCTTGGCAAATTTGGCACTTGGTATCCGCCTAGCCATATTCATTTCTCTACACCTCCTTAGTTTCAACGATGATTAAATCATAGAGCCTTCTTTATTTAGTCTCATGTTGATGAAGGCAAAGATGAGAATAATAGCCGCTAGTAGAAAAGCCTGAGCGGAAGCGTAGCCCATCTGTAATTCATTAAATCCAGATTGATAGATGTTATATACGACTGTTCGTGTAGCATTCGCCGGACCACCTTGTGTTAACACGTAAGGCTGATCGAATAATTGCAGAGCACCAATAATCGTCATCGTACTTACGAAGAAGGTAGTGGGTCTAAGTGAAGGTAGTGTAATATACCGAAAGCACGCAAAGGCTCCTGCGCCATCCAAGCGAGCGGATTCATACAGAAAGTTAGGAATGCCTGAAAGTCCTGCCGCGTATATAATCATATTGCTACCTATCGTCTGCCATAAGATAACCATCGTTACTGAGATTAAAGCCGTATCTGTAGTCGCTAACCAAGCTGGTCCAGTGATACCGATGTAGCTTAACAATTGATTAATTAAGCCATATTCGGGATTGAGTAACCATAACCATACCGTTGCAGCAGCTACGCCAGAGGTTAATGTGGGTACGTAATACATCGTCCGGAATGTCCCAACACCTCTACGTGGTCGATTAAGTAATAATGCAAGTGACAGGGAAATCCCTAAATTTAATGGCACATAAATGACTGAGAATAGGAATACATTCTTGAACGTAACCCACAATACATGGTCGTCTAACATTCGTTTGTAATTGTCTAACCCAATAAACTCAATTCGACTAAGCACATCATAATTAGTAAAGCTGAAGTAAAGAGACAGGACAATAGGTATTAATGTGAAAATTGCGAATAACAGCATGGTTGGAGTAATGAATAAAAAAGCCACATTAGACTGATGACGACCTAATCTCCCCTGCAAACCCATCATCTCCTTTCATAAAATATAGAGGGAACCATAATTCGCTCCCTCTATAACGAATACGACTACGACTACATTAGTTCGCGTTCTTCAGCTCATTGGCACCCTGCTCTTCGGCTTTCTTCAAGGCTGTTGCCGCATCCTGCTTACCCTCCAAGAACAATTGCAAATTCGGTGTTACCGCCTTTTCTTCCATTGGGAAATACCCAGGGAATGTCGGACGAATCTTAGCGAATTCTAATGTATCTAAGAATGGTTTGTATAATGGATTATCCTGGAAGAACGGATCTTGAATCGCCTTTAAATTACCAGGAATATTGTTACTTGTCTTGGCCCATAGCAGCGCATTATCCGCATTGGCCAGCCACCACTTCTCAAACTCCCAAGCGGCTTCTTTATTCTTAGATGCTTCTGCGATAACTAAGCCGAATCCACCCATAACTGAGCCTTGATCTCCGTTAGGTCCAGCTGGAGGAGCCACTACACCGAAGTCTAAATCCTTGCCGTATTTCATATAATTGCTCAGCATCCAAGGACCTGTATAGATCATGGCTACCTTACCCGTTACGAAAGCATCTGTTCCTTCACCTAATCCAGCCTCAAATCCGAGCTTGTAAACCTTATCTACATTCATAAGCTTATCCCAGAAGCCTAGCACCTCAAGTCCTTCAGGACTGTTAAAGGTAGGCTTAGTTCCATCTTCACTCAGCATCTGGCCGCCAGCTTGCTGAAGCGTCATATTGAACAATCCAACATCCGCTAATGAGAACCCAGAGCGAACCAATTTGTCCCCTTCCCATATCGTTAACTGCTTCGCCACATCGGCTATCTCATCCCATGTAGTCGGAGGATTTAAGCCTTTCTCAGCAAAGATGGTTTTGTTATAGAATAATGCGCGTGCATCTACCGTTAGAGGTAGACCGTATAGCTTTCCATCTGATGAAAGCTCCATGAGAGCCTGCTCGTAGAAATCTGTACGAGGAACACCATCATCCTCCATAAATTGATCAATCGGTGCTAATACACCCTTAGGTGCATAAGCTGCTGTACGCCAGCGATCCCAGAACATGATATCAGGAGATCCACCTGAGGTAGATGCAGTTAGAAACTTCGTTATCATATCTTCAACGATGACATAAGTGACATGAATCTTGTCTTGGGATTCGTTAAATGCATCTACCATGACGTTAAAAGGTATTGCTCCATCTCCGCCCCAATCTCCCCAGAAGGTGACTTCAACCTTCTCTTCATTCGCAGGCGGTGTTTCTGCATTGGTATTATTCGCTTTCTTGTCATTCCCCATATTATTAGCTTCGTTATTACTACATGCCATTAAACTTCCAAGTACCATTACAACAACAATAAGTGCTGCTAACCATTTTAGATTCTTCATGCTCTTCCCCCAATTTCATATTTCATTCTATAAGATGCAATATAATCAAGAACAAATTCACTAAAAAGTGCATTCGCCCATGAAAACCATGGTCGTGTAAACTGACTAGGATCGTCTGCTAGAAAGCCCTCGTGCATACAATGGGTTCCCGCATCTGTCTGGATGAGAAGCTTTAGCATTCGTTCCTTCTCACTGAGCTCGGTTGCCGTAAGACCTTGCATAGCTAATGAGATATGCCATATATATTGATCCGGCGTATGCGGACTGCCAATTCCCTCCGCCGCCTTCCCCTTATAGAAATAAGGATTGTCTGGACTAAGAACAAAGCTACGTGTGTTTACATAAATAGGATCATCTGCAGCCCGGTAACCTAGATAAGGTATAGACAGCAAGCTGGGAACATTCGCATCATCCATAAGATTATAATTGCCATAACCATCCGTCTCGTAGGCATATATATCTCCATGCGCTTCATGATGAATAATGCCAAATGTTTGTATACCTTTGTCAATCTCATCTGCTAGCTGTTCGGCCTCCGCTTTGAGATTCAGATCCTCCCAGATATGCTCGGCAATTTCTGCGATATAACCAAGTACAACAACGGCAAACATATTCGAAGGAATGTGATACCCATATTGACAAGCATCATCGCTTGGTCGGAAGCCACACCAGGTCATCCCTGTGTACTTCACAGGTGAGCCCTTCCCATCATGACTTAGGGTATCCGTATCTACACAATTAAATCTTTGAAAGCTGTAATTCGATTGAGTGCCGTGATATTGCTCGACCTTCCAGAGGTTTATAATGCTAAGCACAGCTGACTTAAAGGAATCGTCAAATTGTGATACCCTTCCTGTGGCCTTCCATAATAAATAGCTTAATTGAATCGGATTACATAAGGAGTCAATCTCATATTTGCGCTCCCAGATCCAATCATTCAACTCCGTCAAATCAGCCTGGTGTCCTCTACCATTAGGTTCTTCATTAAAAGCATTTGCATAGGGATCCTTCAGAATATATAAAGCCTGCCTGCGTACAACCCCTTCAATTAAATCGGCCATCTCCTTATCTTCATGTGCCAGATATAAGTAGCCACGCACTTGAGCCGCTGAGTCTCTTAACCACATTGCCGGAATATCTCCGGTGATAACGAAGGTCGTCTGATCTTCTAATCTCTTGACGGTCGTTCTGAACGTATCCGAGAAACAATGTTCGAACATCCGAGCTAGCTTTGGTTGCTCTGGGAATTGTTCAGCTACGTTAGTAATCGTTCGTTTCATCGATAAAGGTATTTCGGTTACTTGATTCAATGGTAATGGTTCACCTCCTTATATTAAGCGCTTACAAATTCCATTATATTAGCCTTATATTAATATGTCAATATACTTATTTTTATACCAACTAAATATGATTGATATACCAATTAAAAAAGACCTGTGAGTATAACAGATCTCCTCATATTTATTATCAAAAAAATTATTTATTCACATTCACCGGGGCTGTTGATTTACCTAATATGAGCTTAGCTGGTAAGAAAATCTTATTCGGAAGCACTGCACCTGCTTGAAGCTTAAGCACGTCCTCCAATGCTTTAACTCCCATGTATTCCTGGTCCTGTAGTAAATGAGTAAAGCTATAATTGCTTAAATTTGAAGGTGGACTGTCAAAGCATAGAATGGAAATATCCTCTGGAACCCTTAGCCCCAATTGATCTAATGCAGCTCTGGCAATGACTGCAATATTATATTCAACTGCGAATAGTGCCGTTATACTCGGATTCTGCTGAATATGCTGCTTAATTTTATCAATATCCTTATCTATATTCGGTTGCTTGAAGGAATTCGGTAAAGTGCAGGTAATATCATTGACCCATAGCCCTCTATCAACGATTACTCCTTTCTCTGCATGAGCTTGAATAAACCCTTCGATTCGATCCTCAATCGCTGTTGTATCTGATGGGGGCGGCATGAGGAAGCCTATGTGCTTATGTCCAAGATCAAACAGAAAATCTGTACCTACTTTAGCTGCAGAAGCATTATCCGTTCCTATTGAAGTGGCTGCCACTCCTTTAAGGTGGCGATCGATCAATACGAGCGGGAATTGTTCAATGACCAGCTTTAGGATCTCAGCACTAAAGTATTCACCTTGAGCGGGGAGGATAATCAGTCCATCAACGCCCAATTCCAACAGAGCCTCAATAGCCTTCTTCTCATTAGCCGGGACACCATAAGAACGACGAAGCACTAAGAAACAATCGTTGTCACTCGATGCCCTTTCTACTCCCGATAACAATCCCGTTCCATAACTATCATCGAAATCAGTCATCACTAGACCAATCATGGTTTGTAAAGAGGCTTTATTCGTAGCTGACCTCTCCATTGTGTTGGTCATATCAACCGGAGATTGACCTGCAACAAAGGAGCCTCTCCCAGGCTTGCGAACAATCAATCCGACATTCGCTAGCAATTCAAGCGCCTTCTTGCTCGTTATTCGACTGACATTAAATTGCTCTGCAAGCTCCTTTTCCGAAGGAACCCTTTCTCCTATCTCATATTTACGACCAATAATATCTCCGCTTAGTGCATCGTATATTCGCTCGTACATCGGTTTCGAGGAGGTATCCATCGACATTTTATTTGTGCTCCCATATCATTATTTAAGTTCGTGTAATCCCTCCATATAATATATCATGTTATACTAATCTTGTGAATACTTCAAAGCAAAATGTCATGTGAAGCAGCTTCCCTTAAAGATCAGGGGCATCCAATGCTGTCTGGATATTCTGCAGGTCAAATCGGCATTGCTCCTCCACATTCCATGGGTGGTACCAGTCGCGTCCAATCATATACGTTACAATACCCTCATGCATATCAATCGCTTCGTCCAGATGCTTCGTAAGTATTGCCTTAATTTCTGGTGTGCCTGCTTCGGTTGCTGCCATTGCATAATTCCTGACGCCACTCTTAGCAGCAATCAGAAAGTCCATCGCGATGACTTGATCCGTTATGGTATGCATACCGGTTAGATGCTCTAGAATTGTATTCATGCTCTCATCTCCGTCGCTTTAGATAGAATTGCACCAAGCTCCTGCAGCTGGCGTGTTGATATATCAACATCTCGTTGCATAATTGCCTTCAACCCTGGATCTGAGACTAGTGCTTTCATCGTTTTGGACTTGATCATACATACAGCTTTGAATGCAGCAATTTCGTGGACCTCTAGTGTTTCATGCAGAGCATAACCCATCATACTTATCCCTCCAATTTTGCGATGATCTAGCTATGGCTTGAGCAATACCTTAATACAGTTATCCTGCTTCGTATCAAAAATCTCATATCCATGCTTGGCCTCACTCAGTGGAATTACATGGGTAATGATATCACTCGGATCGACCTTACCTGATTGAAGCAGCTCGTACATATAAGGCATATAGTGGATGACTGGTGCTTGACCCGTGCGTAAATTGATGTTTCGTTCGAAAATATCACCCAGCGGGAAGCCATTATATCGCGCACCGTATACACCCGTTACCTGTATCGTACCCCCCTTACGAATTGCTTGTGTTGCGATAACCAGCCCCCCCATTGCCCCACCATGTAACCTTAGACCTGTAGCCACCGATTCAAGTGGAGACATCTTCCCACTCATCCCCGTGCAGTCAATGACGATGTCTGCACCGCCCTTGGTCATTTCCTTCAGATGGTTACCTATATTCTCCTCTGAGTCTAGATTGACAATCTCCACATGGTTCGTCCGTTTCGCATGGTCTAGACGATAGGCAATATGATCGACTGCAATTACCCGCTTCGCCCCTTTAAACCAAGCAAACTTTTGAGCCATCAGACCAATCGGACCACAGCCAATAATGATAACCGTGTCTCCCTCTTTCATACCGGAATTATCAACGCTCCAGAACGCCGTCGGCATGACATCAGAGATCAGACATAAGGTTTCGTCAGGCTCTTCACTGTTCTCCGGAACCTTGTAGTGCGTGAAGTTTGCATAAGGTACTCTCATATATTCAGCCTGTCCACCTGGATAACCGCCAGTCGTTCCAGAATAACCGAATATACCACCCATATCCCCATGCTCATTCGCATTATCGCATTGGCTTTCTAAGTGATTGTTACAATAAAAGCATTCACCGCAAGCGATGTTGAACGGGATGATCACACGATCACCCTTCTTTAGATTCGTTACGGCAGAACCAATCTCTTCTACAACACCCATCGGCTCATGCCCAATGATATAGTCCTCAGGCATATTCGGGATCATCCCATGAATGAGATGCAAGTCTGAGCCACAGATCGCTGTTGTCGTCAGCTTTATGATTGCATCATCGGTCTTCTGAATACTTGGATCAGGAACATCTTTGACAAGCACATTCTTGATACCTTGATACGTCACAGCCTTCATGCTTTATTTCCTCCAATGTGCTTGTCTGGTGTGCGATCGAACATCCCTTTCCGTGTGGTATCGTCCGGGAACAGCTTTAGCTTGGCAATTTCTAATGTGTTACCTGCGGATAGCTGATCCAGCTGATATTGTTCTTCGAGCTCGTGTGGATGAAACCATTTCTTACGAACCATGAGGTCAGTAATTTCCTGATGCACAGCGATGCCCTGATGCAATTGAGTGCGCAGTAAGGCTCTAAGGTCTGGGGAGATGGTTTCTGTTAAAGCAATCGCAGTATTACGCACCCCTTCCTTAGCACGCATGAGAAAGTCCACAGCAAACGTCATATCTGCCATCTCAGGCATATTAATCGCATTCGCTGGGTCAACATAATCCATCTGAATATGTTCCTTCTGATTTTCTAGCATCATAGTCCTCCTTAATTCAAGATTGGTGTTGGTCGGAATTCCGGAACCTCTGCATGGAATGGAGCTCTGGTGTACATAGCTTGTAAATGGTTAATGTCTTGAATAGTCTGCTGCACATCCTTTTCTAGCAAGTTCTTCAATTCCTGGTCGAATACTAATCCTTGCATGAATTTAGACTTCGTTAAACACAACGTCTTGAAATTAAGCACCTCATGTAAATCAATGGCCTCATGAGCCGCCAAGGTATGCTGTCCTGTTACCATTCACAAGCCTCCCTTTCGAATATTACCTCATTGCTTAATTATGCTTTTCTGAGCTATTAATGGTATGTTCTCCTTGATAATCAGACTTATTCATATCAGGCACTTGAGAATGAATGTCCGTTGTTTATAGGATAGTCACCTTAGGAGCGGGACTTGGCTGATGAATCAAGAAGAAGGGGCAGAGTTCGAAGAATAGAGCAGATTTTGGACCTCTGTCAAGAAAGCGGACACAATTCTAAGGTCGATTTTCTACTCTGCAGCCCATCTCCTGCTCTAAAGTTACGTTCTAAGGTCGATATTGAGAGTGTCGATTAATTAATATGGTGTGCATTTTTATCCATTTCAGTGTATATTTCAGTGGGCTGTACTACTATATCCCTTCCTTTTGACCTTTATCCCCTCAACTCAGCGGCATTGCGTGCAGAAA
>DFZX01000043.1 GCA_002383695.1 Caryophanales bacterium UBA4045 | reverse complement strand
TACAGTAGAGCGAAGAGCCGAAAAGGCTTAATTTACTTGTCATATATCTGATTCTAATCGTGACCTGGATCGCTCCGGTGGTGGCGTCTGCTGAGCGCTCTTCCTCAGAATGGCAATTTTCTAAGACAATCCTTGTTCAGGAGGAGGCGGAATACCGCTCGATATTCCTGGATGAGGAGGTGTACGCTAAAGCTCAGGATAGCTTAATAGATGTAAGAATAATCGATGACCAACAGCAGTTCGTCCCTTTCTATAGGGATGCTGGGTTAAGCGAGGAATGGGGCCAAGAGACCATCTATTCATCAGTATCTGTCGCTCATGCTGTGATTGACCAGGCTTCGGTCATCGACTTTAGGGTAAATCCTATCATGGATCATTTAGATATAGAAGGTAATGTGCTTACAATAGCAATTCCAGAGCAGCCGTTTCTAAAGTATATAGAGGTACATGGAAGCTATGATGGCAAGCAATGGGAAGCACTTAAGAAGGATTATCTATATCGGACAGATCAGCTGTATAAAGATACAATTGTGTTGGATCAGGTTAACAAATTTGTATATTATCGATTGAAGATTCTTGATAATGTGGAGGGACTAAAATTTCCTGAGATGGAGCTTCTGCATGATCAGGAGCAATTCAATTGGACGGAATATTCGAAAGCTATTGTCCCCAAGTTTACGATAGATCATGACAATCAACAAACCATAATTTCGATAGTAAACGATGATAAGCTGAAGGTAAAGAAAATCGTATTCCAAGCTGAAGGGAACTTCCTGCGGAGTTATTCGTTGGATGGTCCTAATGGGACGCCTATACAAGTGAGTGGTGATCGAGAATTGTTTAATCTGGCGTTTGAGGCTGTGCAATTAACGAATACAGAAATTGAGCTGAAGCGCGCTGAAGCGTTGTCCCAATTTACAATTAAGATTAATAATGGAGACAATAAACCGCTAGCAATTAAGAATCTAACCGTGGAATATAATGTGGATAAGCTTATATTCGAGGACAATGGGAGTTCTAGCTATCAATTGATTTATGGGAATCCGAACGCCAAGAAACCAACGTATGACATTGAGCAATTTAAGCATCTGATTGATGAGAAGCTTATTCAGCTTAATGAGCTAGCACAAGAATTGAATAACCCCGATGCTGCGAAATCTGAAGATCAGAAATCCGGGTTTCCCATCAAGTATATTTTTAATGGCGTTATTATAGGTGTTTCGATCCTGTTAGTTATTGTTCTGGCTAGGAAAATGGGGAATCCTAACAAATAGCTTAAAGCTATTGTTAATCCTTGCTGCTGAATAATCCTTTATAATCTTCCAATTTTCGCTTATACTATGGGCAATTGATAAGAAGATTGTTGCTCTATGGAGCATAGGGGGAGTCAAGTTGAATTTTTTTAAGAGCAGCAGGAACTTGATTGACAATATTCCTGAAAAAGTAAGAGATTTCTTAATCAAATCGAATAAGAGTGAGCGAAGCATTAATGATCAGATTGTACTGGTTAATGAGCCCGGGATATCTAGGAGTATTGTAACGAATGATCGACCCTCTCAGGATTTATTGTCAGAGGTAGAGCGTTTTATTAAGGATAGAGAGGTTCTGCAGCTCACGAATATGGAGATGAAGGGCCAGCTAGAGCATTTCGAACAACGTGTTGCTCTACTCGCCGCCGAGAAGGACAAGTATATCTATCAATTCCTTGATAAGGAAGAAGAGATTAAAGGAATAGAAGAGTCATTGACCCAGAAGCATCTCCTCTATGATCAGCTTGTTGAGGAGTATAAGAAGCTACAAGCCATTACATCCTCGGAAATTAATGAGCTGAAGAGTGAGATCGAGATTGAGCAGCACAAATATACACAATTAGTGCAAGAGTTTAAGGATTACCGTGCGAGTACAACGAAGGATAATGATGCTCTGCAAGAGAGAGTTCGCAGACTTGAAGCGAAGAACGAGGATCTGAAGGAGCAGGTGCAGAGTAAGATTGAAGAGAATGCTGAGTTGATGCAGGGCATTAATCGCTTCTCAGAGCAATTCACATTTACCTCACTGAATAATAGTAAGAAGGAGAAACCTAAGGGAGCAGTCAAGACAAAGGCTGTTGAGGTTGAAGCTGAAGCTGAAGCTGAAGCTGAAGATGAAACTTAAGAGTAGATCGTAGATAAGCTGACTTAAGGAGTAGATAAGTTCAAATGCTAACTTATACAATCGGATTCATTCAACGAGGACAGGAAATGCTGATGCTTAATCGCAAATCCTCTCCAATGCAGGGTGTATGGCATGGTGTAGGTGGCAAGCTTGAACCAGGAGAAACGCCACAGGAGAGTATTCTACGTGAGATTCTCGAGGAAACGGGAATACGGCTCGAGGAGAGCCAAATCCGCTTCACTGTTATTGTCACATGGAGCGATGGTGAAGATGGGGTTGATGGGATGTATGCATTTGTTGGACAAGTAGATGATCAATTCGTGTATCCTACGCCGATCGAGGTGGAGGAAGGCATTCTCGCTTGGAAGTCGTTGGAGTGGATTTATTCCCCTGACAATTATGGAGTGGGCAGTCATGTCCGTCGATTCCTACCGATCATGCTATTCGACAATCAATGCTTCGAGCATCGCTGTACATTCGAGGCTGGTCGAATGATAAGTCATGAGCTGTTTCCACTTTAGCTTGTGGCGACCGCCGCTGCATGCTTGCCTGCTGTATTACCCGTAGAGAATGCAGCAGTGATGTTATATCCCCCTGTATAACCATGTACGTCGAGTATTTCTCCACAGAAGAACAGTCCACTCATCAAGGTGGATTCCATTGTTTTGGGGTCAATTTCCTTCAGATGAACACCACCACCCGTTACAAAAGCTTCCTCAATCGATAAAGTACCATTCACTTCAATCGGGAATGCCTTCAAAAGCTTGGCCATATCTAACCAAGGCTGCTTAGGAATATTGTCATAGGTCGTTGCATCACTCATTGACACTCTACTGAGAATTATAGGAATCATCCGCTCGGGCAATAGCGCCTTCAGCACATTCTTGATCGCTTTCTTAGGTTCATTCTTAGCTAGCTCGTACGTATCCTTGTAAACTTCATCTGCATGCTTGTCTGGGAATAAGTCTAATGTTAGGGTTACATCTCGGACCTGGAACTGCTTACGGGTTTTTACGACATATTGGCTACAACGAAGTACGATTGGTCCAGATATCCCAAAGTGGGTGAAGATTAAATCACCTTCATGCTGGGTAAGTCGTTTTCCCTTGGGATTCCACACAGATAATGTTACATTCCTTAAAGATAAGCCTTGAAGCTCCCTGCTGCGAATAAAGGGTTCATCAGAGGTTAGTGGGACCTCTGTGGGGTAAAGCTCAGTAATGGTGTGACCTGCTTGCTCAGCCCAAGCGTAACCATCCCCAGTGCTCCCAGTATGCGGAACGGACTTCCCACCTACGGCTAAGATTACACATCGACTAGGAATGATCTCCCCGCTTGGAAGCTCGATACCCGATGTCTGTCCTTCGGTGTAGAGGACATGTTTTACTGGTGTGTTCGTTCTGATCGTGACACCAGAACGTTTGACCCGATTAATAAGCGCATCAACCACCGTCTTCGCTTTGTCAGACACAGGGAACATCCGCCCCCGATCCTCTTCCTTCAATGCAATTCCCATACCCTCGAAGAAGGCCATAATATCCGTATTGCCGAATTGAGCTAGGCTGCTATGCAGAAACCGACCGTTACCTGGAATGTTATGTATGAGCTCATCAATTTCTTTGGCATTCGTCACGTTGCAGCGTCCCCCGCCAGATATGCCGAGCTTACGCCCAAGCTTGTCCCCTTTATCGATGAGTAGGACATTTACACCTTGCTCTGATTCTGCTGCGGAGATAGCAGCCATGAGACCTGAGGGTCCTCCGCCTATTACGATCACGTCATATTTCATATGTATACGTAGCTCCTTGAATGAGTTAGGATTTGTTCAGTTAATCGGATAGTTATGAATGTAGTTTACCATATTGCGTATACTATGGGCATTAATCAGAAAAGGAGCTGTATGTAGCATGAGCAAAGGCGATTCAAAAGCACAGCAGGAGCATGCCAGAGAGAATAAGATGAAGAAGGTCACCGTTGAACGTGATCAGATTATTGTGGATAAAAAGCTTGAAGGCGAGAATCGACCAGCTGAATAGAATAAAGATGAATGAATGTTAAGGATGCCAAAAGGGAGGAGGCTTTATCCATGAAGAAGAAACCGGATCGAGAGAAGGGTGGCTTGGAGGAAATGAAGGGTAAGATAGAAGAGGTAGCAGCAGAAGAAGATGATGAAGATGAAATAGATGAAGAGGAAGTAAAGATTGAAATGGATGTGGATGCGGAGCTAGACCCTTTTGAGATCAATTTTTTGCCGCAATTTCTTGTGGATCGAGGTCCTCGCAAGCCTTTTATTAATTCCCATGGTGTTGTCATTGGCGACCATGAGTATGAATCAGAGCAGTCACCATTACAGCAATGGAGTTTAGATACAGATCCTGCAGAGATGTCCGGGGATGAATGGGTTCATCCATTCAAGGATATTGGTTTTCATACTGCAGAGAACAAGGATTACTTCGAGAAGGGAATTGTACCTCAAGGTGGTATCTATATGCATCCTGATAAAGACGTAGCCTATGAAGCGTATAATCAGGAGGTAGGTGGAGCTCTTAATAATGAGTATTTGAATGGGGCTATATCTCCAGAAGAGATGAAGAATAAGCCCGTTATGGATGTAGAAGCTGAAGAGGATATGTAAACTCAAATTTGTAACTCAAGTCATGTAACTTTAGTCGTGAACTTAAGTCAAGATGGAAGATAGGTATATTACTTAGTGTGATAACTTTGCATTCCTCCCAATGAGTTGTATAATATGTGTAGATCTTATGAAAATTTTTGGGAGGTTCAACTATGTCGATGTCTTTTGAGATGTATATGCATGACGTCATTCAGCCTATGCGCAACGAACTGACGAATCTTGGGGTTACTGAGCTACGTACACCCGAGGAAGTCGTAGAACATATACCCTACGCTAAGGGGACTGCTTTACTCGTGGTTAACTCCGTTTGTGGATGTGCTGCAGGTAACGCTCGTCCAGCAATCGCTAAGGCACTCCAGCATGAGAGTATCCCGCAGAATCTATACACGGTATTCGCCGGTCAAGACAAGGAAGCAACGGCTAAGGCTCGGGAGTATCTTGCTCCATACCCGCCATCTTCACCATCTATCGCAATTATGAAGGATGGAGAGCTAGTTCACTTCATTCAGCGTCATCAGATCGAGGATCGTACAGCTGAACAGATTGCTGACGAGCTTGTTCATGCATTCGATGAGTATTGCAAATAATTGACCGTAGTAAAGCCTTCAATCGGACTCATCGATTGAAGGCTTTTTTCCTAAAAACAAGAAAGTGGACACACTCAAGGGTCGATTTTCTACTCTGCAGCCCATCTTCATCTCTAAAGTTACGCCTCTAGATGGACCAATCGGTTCCCCAAGTACCTGTGAGGTAGATTATGAGCTTTAAAAGTTACTTTGAGAAAGGAATGAGTGGAATAGAGCGGATTATCTGCTTTAAAAGTTACTCGCCATCCGTAAGTGGCTTAGAAGAAGCCGAGCTTACAGCGGGAGTATACTCCACGCCCGATCTTTCATCTCCTGTACTCTAGCGGATCCGACGAGGTGGTCGACGATGTCGAAGCCCAAAGATAAATTCGGCTTTCTTCGAATGTTGTGTGCGTCTGTTGCTAGCATGTGTACATAATTATGTTGAATGAGCCATTCGGCTAATCGCTGAGCGGCATCTGAATTCTTACCAAGGAGACTATCAACGGAAACCTGTGTCCAGACCCCAGCTTCAATTAGCTTGACTAAGAGCTGTGGCTCATTGCGGAAGAAGGAGTGTCGTTCTGGATGTGGTATGATGATACGTGTGCCTCGTTCTTGGAACCATTGTATGATTTCCAGCGTCTGGGCATAATAATTGTGCCACGATTGCTCGAGTAGCAGAAATTTAGGATTTCCTGCGAGATAGCAATATTGCTTGTTAAGTGTATGACTTACTACAAAATCCTTACTCTCCAATCGAACCTCATTCCCGGGATGAATCGTAATATCAACACCCGCTAGATCAATAGCATGTTGTACTTGGGGTACCAGCTTATGAACAACTTCAACGGAATTAAGGAATGTATGGTTAAAGTGGGGTGTAGCAATAATATGTCGTGTCCCATCCGCAGAAGCAAGCTTAGCCATCTCAATCGTCTCTAGAATATTCTCTGCACCATCATCGATGCCGGGAAGAATATGACAATGAATATCAACCATCTGGCTGCCTCCTCTTAGAATGTATGTGACATTTATCCTATTCTACCAAAGGAAATGTAGGAAATCTACCATTCTAATGAAGGGTAGCAAAGTTGTGATTCTTACTTGAACTATTCGCTCCATAGTCTATACTTAGAAGAAGTGAATAATAATTGCTAATGTTCGGAATACGAACATAGCATACGGAGGCTGCGAAGTATGAGTCTACAATCTGATATTATAGCATTACTTGGAGTGAAACCGCAGATTGACGTCGAAGGTGAAATTCGGAGTAGGGTTGAGTTTCTGAAGCAATATGTACTCGAATCGCATACACGGGGACTACTTATTGCAGTCAGTGGTGGTGTAGATAGTGCTGTAACTGCAGCGCTATGTAAGAAAGCAACGGATGAGCTAACCGAAGAGCAGAGTAAGGAATACACCACACTTGGGCTGTTCCAGCCATACGGACAGCAAGAGGATATCGAGGATAGCTATGCCGTGGCTAAAGCTTTGGATTTGAAGACAGCAGAGACTAATATTGAAGAAGCCGTAGATGAGATTACATTAGAGTCCGAGTTCGCCTTGAAATCCATAGGGGTCCATGTACATCTGAGCCGTGGCAGTAAAGGGAACGTAAAGGCGAGAACCCGTATGGTCGTTCAATATGCACTGGCATTCGATCTCAATCTACTCGTCGTTGGCACCGACCATGCTTCAGAAGCTATTACTGGCTTTTACACCAAATGGGGCGATGGGGCTGTTGATATAACACCTCTTACCTCATTGAATAAACGTCAGGTACGTCAGCTAGGAGCTAGTCTTGGTGTACCCGACAAGATCGTTAATAAAGTGCCAACTGCTGGATTATGGCCTGGCCAAACCGACGAAGGCGAGCTAGGAATAACCTATGAGCAGAACTGTGATTACTTAGAAGGTAAGACAATTGATCCAACTATTCAGGAGAAGCTCGAGAAGCAATACCTCCGTACCCAGCACAAAAGAAAGTCAATTCCGGGGATATAAGCTACAGCTGTGGCTCGTAGATGGAGCCCATAAAGAGAATCGCATTGGTCTGATTGTCCCTAATTACAATAAAGAAGGGGCGATCGACCTTCATCATGAACGGTTCTGGCTCATTCGTATTTAATGATGTAACACTTACCTCAATAGAAGTTACAGCCGCAGCCTCTGTACCCTCCTCATGCACATCGACATAAGTTTTGTGCTTTATACTGCTAATGAATAGTCCTGGCCCCGAAGCGTGATCCGCTATTATCTTCGAAAAATCTGCTTTACCGTCTTCAAATGCCACACCCATCCCCATTGCTGACAAGGATTTCTTCAGCTCTAGCTCACCTTCAAGCTTGAATTTCGGAAGTGCTACACCACCTTTACGTTCCTGAAAGCCTGACAACCAAGTAGTCCAGTTATCTGCTGTCAGCTGTTCGTGAAAATCCTGTAAGGACGAGGCTTCATCAGGTAAGAATACATACATAGAGGTATTTCCATCCCCGTAAGGTAAGGCAACTGCTTGGAATGTATCCTCTTGATAATACTTGAACTTTCCATTCTGGTTCATATATGGATGCTGCTTCGTCGTGGAATCAACCTTAGTAAATACATCATCCTCAGTTAATTTTGGATCGAAGGGCATTTCCCATTTGCCGTTGAAATAGATAGCATTAATCAGGAACAAAGTCGCGTCACTACTAATCTTATCCCCTACAATATTCTTGATCTTATCATTCGTCTGATCACTTACCCACTGATTGATCGTTTCTGTTGCTTCAGGTTGATCAAAGTCCAACGATTGAATCTCAGCGTGATAATAATCTTGTATACGATCCATGAATGATTCATCGAAGGTTATTCCTTCTCGACCCCACATCGAATTAGCAATTTGAAGCTTTACACTTTCGTCGGATCTCTCCATGGCTTGTATCAACGCTTGATTCGCTTGATTCAATTCCTCGAGAGATGCTTCACCTAATTGAAGTGCTGTTTCCATGGCTGCTTGGGTTTCCCCATCAGAACCGTTATAGGCCATCATCAGAGCTAACATAATACTAACTGGTGATACGAAAATATTCTCGTCCTTCTGCTCTTGAAGAACTTGTGGATAAAGAGAAAAGGCGAAATTAGTCCTCGCGTTTATAATAAGGCCTGTTGGTTGTTTTGTGCTCATTATAGATTCATCCTTATTGTTGTCTGGCTTAGGTTTAGTTTGGTTTGCACCACAAGCGGTAGTTACGATCAACATCATAATAAGCAGTGTAGCTATGATCTGTTTCATTTATATCACTCCATTTCCTATATGAACTAGACGGATGTCCTAACTATTATGTTTCAGTAAGTAAGTGAATGGGCTATTCAAATTGCAACGTAAATCAGGTAAACTGAATAGAAATGATTACAATAAGGACATTGACGAAGGGAACACGGACATGATTAGGGGTATTGGAACAGATATTGTTGAGATAGATCGAATTCGCTTAATCTTATTGAATGAATCTGCAGATCGGTTTCTTATGCGTATATTAACGTCCGCAGAGCGGGTATATGCGGATCAACGTGGAGGGCGATTATATGAATTTATCGCAGGAAGATTCGCTGCTAAGGAAGCTGTATCCAAGGCCATGGGCTGCGGAATCGGACAACGGCTAGGGTTTCAAGATATCGAGATATCACCTGATGAAGCAGGGAAGCCTCTATGTAAGATATCCAAACGATCACGTAACTTAGCTAAGTGTGGGGACCATACCATTTTCCATCTCAGTATCACACACAGCAGTAAGATGGCTAGTGCATTCGTGGTGTGGGAAGAGCTTGAGGTTTAGAATCGATATCAGCATATAAAAAAGGTACATCAGCATAATCGCTCATGTACCTTTACTCTAATGGTTATGTTATTATTTCTTCGCTGCTAACCACTCGGATAATGCATCAATCTCAGTCGTATCAAGCTTCTTCTCGAATGCGATCATTCCGCCGCCGCCCTTAGCAATTTTCGTGGCGATTTCATCTTTAGAAAGTCTTGCACCTACTGTTGTTAGGTCAGCTTTCTTCATCTGGTTCAAGTTAACACCGTGACAGCTTGTGCAATTTTGCTTGTAGAGCGTTTCTGGATTCGCTGCTGTTGTCACTCCATTGTCTGCTGCAGGAGGAGGCGTTGTATTGTTGACCGCATCATTATCGGACCCGCCACAACCGGAGAGAACAATAGAGATGGTAACAATCACTGACAATAAAAGTAGCTTGCTTCTCATTAGGATCACCCTTTTTCATTTAGTATGAAGGACATGGATCTGAATAAACAGTTGTCCAGTCTTATTATTATATCGTATGTGGTATTTATTTACTAATGACTTTGATTTAAATCACATGAGGGCACACTTTATACCAAAACAGAATTGCGGGGAGAACTCGATGGCAGGGGATAAAGACAATCAATTATTTTTTAGTAGCCGCTTATTAGAGTGGTTTGCACAATATCAACGAAGCTTACCTTGGCGTGAGAATAAGGATCCTTATCGGATATGGGTTTCGGAAATTATGCTTCAGCAAACTCGTGTGGATACGGTCATTCCATATTATCATCGATTCATGGAGAAGTTCCCTTCGATTGATGCACTTGCAGATGCTCCCGAGGAAGAGGTGTTGAAGGCCTGGGAAGGCCTGGGCTACTATTCTCGAGCACGTAATTTACAGACAGCTGTAAGGGAAGTAAAGGAGCTCTATGGAGGAGTTGTTCCTGATCAGCCCAATGAGATATCCTCGCTGCGTGGTGTAGGTCCATATACAGCAGGCGCGATATTAAGTATTGCGTTTAATAAGCCTGAACCAGCCGTTGATGGTAATGTGATGCGCGTTCTATCAAGATTCTTCCTCATTGAAGAGGATATTATGAAGCCGGCAACTAGGAAGGTTATGGAAGCGTTAGTTCGTGAGTTAATTCCGCAAGGAACTGCTAGTGATTTCAATCAAGCGCTGATGGAATTAGGGGCATTGGTATGTACACCGAAGAGTCCGGGTTGTCTAACCTGTCCTGTAATGGAACAGTGTGCTGGGCGAATAGCAGGTCAAGAATTGGTGCTGCCGATTAAGAAGAAGGCAAAGCCACCGCGAGATGAATATCGCATAGCTTTACTCATTGAAGGTAATGGGGACAACCGGGGCAGAATTCGAATTCGACAGCGGCCTGAGGATGGTTTACTAGCGAAGATGTGGGAGCTTCCACACATTCTGTTACCTGCTGGAATGAGTTATGACAATAACGAAGAGAATAGACAATTCATTGGTGAACAACGTTTAGCTGAGAGTCAGAATCCACTTGTAATCATGGAACCATTGATGAATATTGACCATGTGTTCAGCCATATTCATTGGTTTATGCGGGTTTATCGTTGTAGGGAAGAGAGCGTGGAGCTACCTTCTGCAGATTATGGGGATTATACCTGGCTTGCGGCAGGCGAACGGGAAAGATATGCTTTCCCGAATGTGTTCGTGCGCATTATGGAAGCGTATTGGGGGAAGTAGGAAGGGCATTTGTCACAATTCTCTCAACCTTCTCGATATGCTGTCGCATCTGTTCAACGGCTAGAGCTTCATTCTGTTCAAGAATACATTGGTAAATAACTCGATGCTCCTCGATGAGACGCAAGGAGGATGATTGCTCGCTGAAGAACCACAATTTGCGAGTGTCCTTCATCATGGAATGAATTTTTGAGGAGAGGGATTCCATGAGCTGAACAACCAAGGAATTGTGTGTAGCTTTAGCAACCGTCATATGAAAATCTACGTCAGCCTGTTCGCTTTGTACCTCATTGCTCACATTATGCTGCATTTGCTCAAGTATTGCTTGTAATTGGTTAATATCCTCGGGGCTTCTATGCTTAGCCGCTAATCCAGCGCTACCAGTCTCGAGTATGATTCTAATTTGAAGCAATTCTTGGATGGATTCAGCTTTGTGGAATATATCATCATCGTCAGCTTTAAGTGGAAGTGTAGAGCTGACATATGTGCCTCCGCCATGTTGAATATCAAGCCAGCCCATTGCCTTTAATGCACTTAAAGCCTCACGCATCGTCGACCGACCCACACCGAACATCTCCGCAAAATCTACGACCGAGGGTAGCTTCTGTCCAACGGTTAATTCACCGGCCATAATCTTCTGTTTGATATGCTCCAGTACAACTTCATGACTTTTCTGCATTTTAACCTTTGTATATGCCATTTGGAAATCTCCTCTTTCCGAATCAATATATCTTATTATATACACTAATTAAATCATACGATATAATGTGATAAAAGTCATCTGATGACCTGATGAAATTCGCGATTTTAGTAATTGATTTGCGATTTTGTGAATTTGTGATTTTGTGATTATCTTTATTTGTCAATTTGCTTGTTTATGGATTAGCGATAGCGATTTGAGTGTATTTTTGGGGGAGGAATGTGAATGTTAGAATCAAGTATTGTGAGCAAGCTGAAGCTAATTGTTGGGGAAGGCGATTATAGAGATGATCCTGAAGCGCTTGTAACTCACTCTTATGATGGTACACCGATGCTGCAATCCATGCCTGATGGGGTTATCTATCCAGAATCTACGGAAGAGGTGTCACGCATCATGAAGGTGCTTCATGAGCACCGAATTCCAGTGGTTAGTCGTGGTTCTGGCTCTAACTTATGCGGGGGAACTGTTCCAATTCAAGGTGGTGTTGTAATGGTCATGCACCGGATGAATGCCATATTGGAATTAGATTTATTAAATTTGACCATTACGGTTCAGCCAGGCTTAATTACCAAGCAGCTCATCGAGCACGTAGAGCAAGCTGGCTTGTTCTATCCTCCTGATCCGAGCAGCATGTCGATCTCTACAATCGGTGGTAATATCGCGGAATGCTCCGGTGGATTGCGAGGGCTGAAGTATGGAACCACGAAGGATTATGTGATTGGTCTAGAATGCGTTCTTGCCTCTGGTGAGATAATGCGCACGGGCGGTAAGCTGATGAAGGATGTAGCTGGTTATGATCTGACCAAGCTCCTTGTCGGATCAGAGGGGACACTGGCTATTATCACGGAAGCTACATTGAAGCTTATTCCGCCGCCCAAGTATAAGAAGACGATGCTAGCGATGTATGGTGACATTTATGGAGCTGCTCGAACCGTCTCGAGGATTATAGAAAATCGGATTATTCCAGCAACGCTTGAAATTATGGATAATCCAACAATTCGTGTTGTAGATGACTTTGCTAAGCTAGGCTTACCTCTGGACATGGCAGCAGTTCTATTAATCGAACAGGATGGGGATATGGAGTCCGTTGAACGTGACATTACTCTGATAAGCGAGATTTGTCGAGAGGAACAAGCTGCTCGGATCACGATAGCAGAGAGTCAGGAAGAAGCATTGAAGCTGCTTACGGCAAGACGTAGTGCTTTCACAGCGTTAGCAAGATTGCGCCCAACAACCATTCTGGAGGATGCGACAGTACCTCGTTCTCATATCGCTGAGATGATACTAGAGATAAATCGAATCGCTGAGAAGCATCACGTACAAATATGTACATTCGGCCATGCTGGGGATGGGAATCTTCATCCTACTGCCACAACCGACGCAAGAGACATTGAAGAGATTCATCGTGTCGAGGCAGCCTTCGAGGAAATATTCGAGGCAGCTATTAAGCTAGGTGGAACGATCACGGGCGAGCATGGAGTTGGTTTGGTGAAAGCCCCTTTCCTCGAATGGAAGGTCGGTAGTGCGGGAATCACGATTATGAAGAACATTAAGCAAGCATTCGATCCCAACAACCTACTGAATCCGGGCAAAATATTCGCTAAAGAATCCAGACGTAGGGTGGTGATTGATCGTGGCTAATGAGGTTGCGACACCTACACCCGCATCTCCTGCATGTGCAACAGCTACGTATGCCTTGCAGCAAACATTAGCAGCCAAGCTCGATTATGATCAGCTGACGAATTGCATGCGTTGCGGCTTCTGTCTACCTGCGTGTCCAACCTTCAAGGAAACTGGCCTGGAAGCAGAGTCACCTCGTGGGCGCATTGCTTTAATGAAGGCTACAGTTGACGGCTTGATGGAGCCGGATGTGCGATTCGAGGAGCAGATGAACCACTGTCTGGGCTGTAGAGCCTGTGAACCGGCTTGCCCGGCAGATGTCAAATATGGTCAGCTAATTGAGCAAGCTAGAGATGCGATTGAGGAGCACACGGTCCAGCATCGTTGGTGGGTACGCGGTGTTAGGTGGATGGTATTCAAACAGCTATTTCCTAATCAAGCACGGATGAAGCGGTTGGGTAGAACAATCCGCTTCTATCAGCGCTCGGGTGTTCAATCTATCGTGCGTAAGTTAGGAATTGTAAAGCTGTTCTCTAAGCAGATGCATGCGATGGAGAATATATTACCGGAGGCTTCCAATCAAGGCGTTATTGATTTAATGGGAACTCGCATCCCAGCACGTGGGGAGAAGATAGGTACGGTCGGCATGTTCCGAGGCTGTCTGATGGATACGATATTCACCCCAACGAATGTGAATACTGTTCGACTGCTCACGGAGGCCGGCTTCGAGGTCGTTATCCCAACGACACAGAATTGCTGTGGAGCACTACACGCACATAGCGGTGAGACAGCTGGTGCACAGGATCTAGCCAAGAAGAATATAAAAGCGTTCAAGGAAGCGGGCGTAGATTATATTATCTCCAACGCTGGAGGCTGTGGAGCTATATTGGTCGAGTATGATCACTTATTACACCATGAACCAGAATATCGGGAAGATGCTACTTGGTTCGCGGAGCGGGTAATGGACGTCTGCGATGTTGTGTTTAAGAAAGGACGTCCTCTGAATTTCGAGAGTAACTCTGATGCGGATGGACCTACTCGTGTAACTTATCAAGATTCATGTCATCTGAAGAATGTGATGAAGGGCGGCAGCTCGCCTAGACAATTGTTGAAGAGCATACCACAGGTGGATTATGTTGAGCTGCAGGATGCTGGCTCCTGCTGTGGTTCAGCAGGGATTTATAACATGACTCAGCCGGTTATGGCCAACCAGATTCTTGAAAACAAGATGGTGAAGGTGAAGCATACAGAAGCGCATGTCCTATTGACGAGTAACCCAGGCTGCTTACTCCAGATGAAGCTAGGTATTGAACAGCACCATCAGAGCGAACAGATGAAAGCTATGCACATTGTGGATTTCTTAATGGAGCGAATAGAGGTAAGGTAGGTCTTAACAGTTGAAGTTTTTCAATATGCAGTTTTTTCAGTTTGCTGACATGATCAGAAAAAGCCGGGAAGCGTTAGCGCTTACGGGCTTTTGATCTCAAGTACGAATTATAAATTAGGTATTAATGCATGGTCTTACGGAGTTATGAATTGTTCTCCGTCTGAAATCGGAGGCTTGACGTTCTTCATCAAGAACGCGAGTACTAGACCAATAACGGCGGACACCGCGGCAGGCGCTTTCGGGCGGAGATAGTCGAAATAATC
>DFZX01000025.1 GCA_002383695.1 Caryophanales bacterium UBA4045 | reverse complement strand
GATAATGTATCATAGACCGACAAGTCAAGTCAAGCTATAAGATGTATTCGTTCAAAAGATTCTTTTTCCAAATGTATAAAAGTGTCTAGGTAGAAAAGTTGCCGCAGTACCTAGAGAGTAACCTGTAGAGTAAACTTGTTTGTAATTATTCTTAGAGCGGTTTCAAAAACGTCTACTGATCGCTTAACGGGCAAAGTAATGTGAAATAGAGGCTCCAAAGTCCTTTACTAGCTTCTATAGATACAAAATGTGTGGATTAGCCCCCTCTAACTAAAGATCTCTACAAGCTGCTCAACGTTCTTGAACTATAAGAATATTCTTTAAAAACCAACTCGCAGAAAAAAACCTATCCAGCCAACGATACATCCGTTAGTTGAATAGGCAGTCACATTTCACAAAAAACCTGGATCTCATCTTCTACCCTAGTCGATTGACCGTTCACGCATCAGTGGGAATAGCAGTACGTCACGGATTGAAGGAGAGTCTGTTAGAAGCATAACCAAGCGATCAATACCGATTCCTAGACCGCCAGTTGGAGGCATCCCGTATTCGAGTGCACGGATGAAATCATCATCCATCATATGCGCCTCATCGTTGCCCTGCTCACGTTCCTGCAATTGTGATTCGAATCTCTCGCGTTGGTCAATGGGATCATTCAGCTCGGTAAAGGCATTGGCATGCTCACGAGCAACGATGAATAATTCAAACCGATCCGTAAATCTTGGATCATCCTCATTCTTCTTCGCAAGCGGCGAGATCGCCACAGGATGTCCAAATACAAAGGTAGGTTGAATTAGCGTCTCTTCCACTCGCTCCTCAAAAAACTGATTCACGATATGTCCAAAGGTCATATTAGCCTCAACTGGAACCTTATGCTCCTTGGCTAAACGATGAGCTTCCTCATCTGACATCTCCACACTAAAGTCGACCCCTACTACTTCTTTGATCGCATCCACCATAGACACACGACGCCATGAAGGTGTTAGGTCAATTTCTTGATCGCCATACATTATCTTAGTTGAGCCCAGAACATCCTGTGCGATATGAGCAATTAGCTCTTCGGTCAGCTTCATAATATCTAGATAATCCGCATAGGCCTCATATAACTCAATCATCGTGAATTCTGGATTGTGTCGTGTAGAGATACCCTCGTTCCGATACACACGCCCAATCTCATAAACCTTCTCCATGCCACCTACAATTAATCTCTTGAGATGAAGCTCAATAGCAATGCGCATATACAGCTGCATATCTAATGCATTGTGGTGTGTGATAAAAGGACGAGCTGTTGCCCCGCCTGGAATAACATGTAATGTCGGGGTCTCAACCTCCAAGTAACCAAGGTTGTCCAAATAACGACGCATCGATTGAATAATCTTGGAACGCGCAATAAAGGTTTGCTGCACCTCTGGATTCACAATCAGATCTATGTAACGTTGACGATACCGAATCTCGACATCCTTCAAACCATGAAACTTATCCGGCAAAGGGTACAATGACTTCGTAAGAATCACAATAGAGCTTGCTTTTATAGAAGTCTCTCCTGTTTTGGTCTTGAACACTATGCCACGCACTCCGATAATATCACCAATGTCCAGAATACTAAACGCTGCGTATAGCTTCTCTTCGATATGATCTTGTCGAATGTAAACTTGGATTTTCCCAGTAATGTCTTGAATATGTGCGAAGCTGGCTTTGCCCATACCCCTCTTCTGCATAATACGTCCAGCGATACTTACCTCGACAGCAAGCTCTTCTAATTCTTCATTCGACTTCTCTTCATAACCCTTCAGAATATCCGCTGTATAATGGGTACGCACATACTTACTACCGAACGGGTCAACACCTAGGTCACGTAGCTCGTCTAATTTGTTCCGGCGAATTTGCAATAGCTCATTAATTTCTAGTTCTTGATCCAAATTTACAGCCCCTTCATGTTATCTTAGAATGAAAAAAGCTTCCAGAGGAAGCTTTTCGTATCGTTTCCAATGTACAATTATGCGTAAAAAAAAGAGCGATATACGTATAACGGAACGTATTTATTTCTTAATATCAATGATCTTGTACTGAATTACACCTGCAGGTACAGAAACATCTACGACTGAGCCTTTTTTCTTACCCAAGATCGCTTTTCCTACTGGACTCTCATTGGATATCTTGTTCTCTGATGGATTGGACTCTGCAGTACCTACAATTGTATATTGCACAGTATCACCAAATTCCATATCCTTAACGTTGACCTTCGAGCCAATACTAACTACATCTGTATCGATATCGTCACTATTGATAATCTTGGCATTACGTAGCATCTTCTCTAATGTAATCACTTTACCCTCGATGAAAGCCTGCTCATTCTTAGCATCCTCGTACTCGGAATTCTCACTAATATCCCCGTAGCCGATAGCTACTTTAATACGCTCTGCAATCTCGCGTCTTTTCACTGACTTTAAATGCTCAAGTTCATCTTCAAGCTTAATGAGACCTTCCGCGGTAAGAATGACTTCTTTTTCGGCCATGATATGTCCCCCGTCTTGCGTTTATTTGTCTTGAAAGTTATTGATAATCACGCTAATGGTTGTTAAAACTACTTCATGTGCATAAGCGTTTGTTTAATATATATTTCCTCTTAAGGATAGCATGACACTATTGTGAAAATTAGGAACTTTATTTGGATGATTATATTTCATGCTATTCAAAAAGTCAATCAATGCACGGATACAAGCGAAGCAGAATCCATCATCTCATGTGAACCAGCGGCTGATGCTACATAATCATGCAGAATCTCTACCATCTGATCACGACCGGTCTCCTCCATTACCTTATCCTTCACTCTTGCTGTATCCGGAAGACCCTTCAAGTACCAAGCCAGGTGCTTGCGCATCTCCTTCACAGCAATGTGTTCACCCTTAAGAGCAACAAGCCGATCCATATGAAGGATCGCGATACGTATTTTCTCCTCAGCGGTTGGATCAGGCGGCAATTCGCCCGTCGTCAGGTATTGAACAGTTCTGAACAGCATCCAAGGGTTACCTAGCGCAGCACGACCAATCATAACCCCATCGCAGCCAGTAAGATCAAGCATCCGCTTAGCATCCTCAGGAGTGAAGATATCACCATTACCGATAACGGGGATAGAAACCGCATCCTTAACCTCTTTGATAATATTCCAATCGGCTACACCTGAGTATAGCTGTTCCCGCGTACGACCATGAACACTAACAGCTTGACCACCAGCATTCTCTATGGCTTGAGCGTTACGCACAGCGAATATATGGTCGGAATCCCAGCCTGTACGCATCTTAACCGTTACTGGCTTATCTACTTCTTTCACTACTGCGGAAACCATTTCTTCAATCTTAGATGGGTCTAGCAGCCACCTTGCTCCAGCATCACACTTCGTTACCTTAGGAACGGGGCACCCCATGTTAATGTCGATAATATCTGCATTCGTATTCTTGTCTACATATTTGGCAGCGGCAACTAAGTTCTCCTTATCTCCACCAAAAATTTGCAAGCTAAGCGGCTTCTCGCGCTCATCTACGAACAGCATATCCATCGTACGTTGGTTTCCGTGAACAATGGCATTCCCACTCACCATCTCTGCGCAGACAATACCGCAACCAAACTCTACTGCGATTAATCGAAATGCCGGATTACAAACCCCAGCCATTGGGGCAAGCACCACATTATTCTTCGCTGTAACATTGCCAATCTTCAACATCATCTACACCACCTAACATCATCTATATTATTATTCCGCTTTTCCTATGAGTTCATCTTGGTCGATATTGAGCACGTCAGATATCTTCTGCAATATGTGTTTATCTGGCTTTCTCGTCCCTCGTTCAATAGAGCCTATGATCGCTATCGATACTCCGAGTAACTCAGCCATCTCGTCCTGGGTAAAGCCTTTTAATTTGCGAAACGCCCGGATTCGGAGCGCCAATTGGTCTTTTGCCATAGGTGTACATCTTCCTTTCCATCTGTATGATCAAATGCCTGGAGGATGGAGAGATAATCCGACACTTCATCCTGCTCCCAGATCTCAATGAGAGGAATGAGCACAAAGGCTCGTTCCCTCATGCGGGGATGTGGCAGCTCCAGTCTACCACCTTGTATAGAGGCAGTGCCATATATCAACAAATCCAAGTCGATCGTTCGTGGTCCCCAGCGAATATCTCGAACCCTGCCTAGAGATTGCTCAACCTGTAATAATAGATCCAACAGCTCAAGCGGTTTTAAATCCGTACGAACCACCAACACCATGTTTAGAAAATAAGGCTGATCCGTCAATCCCACTGGTTTAGTTTCATACAAAGATGAGCAGCGTTCAACGGTCACCGCTGGATGACGATGCAAGCTCTCTACAGCTTGATATATATATTGCTGCCGATCTCCAAGATTCGAGCCCAATCCAATGTACGCGATCATCAGGATTCGCGCTTTCTGTGAATTTCGACAGTTACACCGTCAAACTGAACATCAAACGGTGGATGCGGCTTCGTAACGCAAACTTGAACTTCACTCACTATAGTATAAGTGTGGAGCAGCGTGGACGCAATGTTCTCTGCTAAAGCTTCAATGAGCTTGAAAGGCTTGCCCTCCACCAATACTTTCGTTAAATTATATACGCTGGCATAATTTACAGTAAGCTCTAAATCATCCTTACGGCCTGCTTCCTGTAGGTCCAATAATAAAGTTAGATCTACATAGAACGCCTGTCCCAGCTTGTTCTCTTCTGGGAATACACCATGAAATCCGTAGAAACGCATGCCCTTTAAGATAATACGATCCAAGCCAATTCACCTACCTTTTATAATAGCATCCGTCATTCGAGCAACACGTGATATGGCTCGTACATCATGCACCCTCATAATATCACAGCCTTGTGTAATTCCAAGCACGACCGTTACTGATGTGCCTTCTACGACATCACGGGCTGGTAGCTCTAGCGTTTGTTGGATGAAACGCTTGCGTGATGTCCCAAGGACTACAGGGTAGCCTAAGTTACTTATTAGATGAAGATGATTCATTAATTGTATATTATGATCGATCGTCTTGGCGAATCCGATGCCTGGATCGAGAATGATCTGCTCCTGATTTATTCCCGCTTGCTCAGCAAGTCGTATGCATGCTTGCAAATCAGCAATCACATCAGGGATGAAGTCGTTGTATCGTGTTTCTTCTCGATTGTGCATGAGAATAATGGGGCAATTAAATTGCTCGGCAACCCGACCCATCTCTTGATCATGCTTCAGCCCCCAGATATCGTTCAATATATGCGCACCCGCCTGCAGAGCATGGCGTGCGACAACTGGCTTATACGTGTCTACCGATATCGGGACATTCACAGCTGTACGAACCGCTTCGATGATGGGGATAACCCGCTTCAATTCTTCCTCTGCATCCACCTTATTAGAGCCAGGGCGTGTGGATTCCCCCCCAATATCGATGATATCGGCCCCCTCGGCTACCATCATCTTCGCTTGCTCCACTGCGGATTCAATCGTATTATACTTACCACCATCTGAGAATGAATCCGGTGTCGCATTCAGAATTCCCATGATAAGCGTACGCCTACCCAATTCAAGCTTCAAGCCTCGACAATCTAATGTTCGGATCGATCTCATAACACGTGTCCCAATGTAGCTCTTCGATAGGCTTCCATTAGCCGATGGGTTATTGGCTCATTCATCTCTGCACTACCTCTCTTCCATACTTCTGTTCCCTCTGAATCGAACACGCGACTAACCGGAACCATTTCTTGTATCGAATTGGTTAGGAATATATCCTCAGCCAGGTAAAGTAACTCTTTGCTATAGCTACCTTCCTCATAAGGAATATCTAGCTGGTCTGCGAGATCCAAGATGAATGCACGAGTTATCCCTGGTAGGATTCCCGTTTCTACAGAAGGTGTGCACAATACACCACGATAAATGAAGAATAGATTGCTCACAAGTCCCTCTGATACGTGATCAGTTGCATTCAAGAACAATCCTTCAGCACCAATGGCCCAGGGATATTGGTGCAGCTCTCTCCTGCCAAGAATATTATTCATGTAATGAGAAGACTTCATCCGCACAGAGCCCTCAGGTGTATTCCGCCGTAGCTGAAGGACCTGTAATGACTTTCCTATCTTGCCGCGATCTGGGGCGGGTAAAGACTTTGCGTAGATGATCTCGGTTGGTTGCATATAATCCCCTGCAGGAAGACCTAGTGGCTCGACTCCAGCAGAAATGGAAAGACGGATATAACCCTCCGTTAATCCATTAGCAAGTAGAAGCTGTTGAATCTTCTCTCGAAGCTCCTGAGATTGAGGGTCGTATGCTATGCCGAGCTCAACACAGCTAGTAGCCAGCCTTTCCAAATGCTCCTCCAAGAGAAAAGGGATTCCCCCATAGGTGCGGAACGTTTCGAATAAGCCCATACCATAAAGAAAGCCATGATCGAATACAGAGATCACGGCTTGATCTTCATCTGTCAGCCTTCCATTCATGCTTACAATCATCGCCTTACTCCCCCCTTGCTGATACCGCCTTCGTACCCTTCAGAAAGTTACTTAAGAGCTGATGTCCATGCTGTGTAATAATCGACTCCGGGTGGAATTGCACGCCTTCCACTGCATATTCCTTGTGCCTCAGACCCATGATGATCCCGTCCTCGGTTTCTGCACTAATCTCTAAGCAATCCGGTAATGTCTCACGACGTACGATTAAGGAGTGATACCGAGTGGCTGTGAAGGGGTTTGGTAATCCCTCGAAGATCGATTTGCCATCATGGATAATCTGTGAGGTTTTCCCATGCATCATGAGTGGAGCGCGGATAACATCGCCACCAAATGCCTGCCCAATGGCTTGATGGCCTAAACAAACACCCATAATTGGAATCTTACCTTTAAATCGATCGATGAGAGCTAGACTGATTCCCGCCTCATTGGGCGTACAAGGTCCCGGTGAGATCAGGATGTGATCGGGCTTCAATTGTTCGATTTCATCTAAGCTTAATTCATCATTCCGCTTAACTAGCGGCTGTTGATGAAGCTCACCAAGATATTGCACCAGATTGTAAGTAAATGAATCGTAATTATCAATGACTAGGATCATTTCGTCACCTCTTGTCCATAATGTAAGGAAGCATATTGTACAGCTTTCCATAAAGCCTTAGCCTTATTCAGAGATTCGGTATATTCACGCTCGGGGTCAGAATCAATTACGATACCAGCACCCGCTTGAATGTGCCCGATTCCATCTACTACAAGTAAAGTTCGAATAACTATATTAAATTCCATATCGCCATTATAGTCAATCCATCCGATAGAGCCCGTATACAGTCCTCTACGAACGGGCTCTAGCTGCTCGATGATTTCCATGGTGCGAATTTTCGGTGCACCCGTAATGGTTCCACCTGGGAAGGTAGCGGCTAGCACATCGAAGGCATCCTTACCCTCCACTAAATCCCCTGTAACCTCAGACACAATATGCATAACATGAGAATACATCTCCACAGTCATCAGCTCCTCCACACGAACGGAGCCATAACGGGATATGCGACCTACATCGTTACGTTCTAAATCAACTAGCATGATATGCTCTGCGCGTTCCTTCTCATTGGCTAATAGTTCCTCACGTAGTCGTTGGTCCTCTTCAGCATTGATACCTCGAGGTCTCGTTCCGGCAATAGGCCGCGTCCTGATCCTCGTACCTTCTAATTGTACCAATAGCTCTGGCGAACCACAAACGAATTGATATTCAGGAAATTTGAACAGCCCCATATATGGAGAAGGATTCAGATGTCTGAGCCATTCGTAGATCAGCTCTGGCTTACAATCTAGCTGCTTACTCTGACGAACAGATAAATTTACTTGGAATACATCACCTGCACGAATGTAATCCTGAATGTGATGAACGGCCTGTAGATATTGCGCTTTGCTGAATTCTGTATAAACGTCCATTACGGCTTCCACATCGATATTCACCCGATTATGAATCCTATCGTCTCGAAGCAACATGGCTCTATGATTGGCAGTTGCTTCTACATCAGATGTCGAGGTTATATCGAGCCACCTCGTTAGCATACGATCAGCTGTACCGATAGCAGCTTCGTACAAATCAAGCAGCTGCTCCTCTGTTGAATCGTCTATTCTAGTATGACTTGCACAATATAACACGTGATCCTCGTGATCAATGATCCATAACTGATCGATCATCATAAATCGATAGTCAGGTACAGGAAGATCTTTATTCGCTATATTCGGCAGCTTCTCAATGGTACGAATGACATCATAGCTCCAGAAGCCAGCACAGCCTCCGATGAATTTGGGCAGCCTCTCCACTCTAGGCGAACGATATGGCTGCAACCAACGTTTAACAGCTTTCAACGGAGCTTCATCCCAGGTTTCCATCGAACCATCTTCGAATGTTACTGTCGCTTGTTGGTTGTCGCCTTGAATCGATGAGACGGAGTCCAAGCCCAAATAGGAATAACGTCCACCCTTCCCGCTCTCCAGCACAAATGCGCTACTGTGTACCTGCTCCCAAGCCTTCTCCCAAGTTAACACACGATCCAACTTCCCAAGATCATACTTTAGAAGGTAGGGTAGCATCGTATAGTCTTTCGACCATTCTTGCCATTCATCGAACGAGATTGGTTTCATGATGGTTCCTCCACTGTATAACGATGTATCGATTCGGATTGTTTAAAGCTAAAAACCCCCCACTATGTGAGGGGTCACTTCAGTTTCTTCATCATTTATAAAGATCGATAGTTTAGTCTTCGAATTGATACAACGGTGTGCTCAGGTAACGCTCTCCATTGGAAGGAAGAATAGCTACAACACGCTTACCTGCACCTAACTCTTTCGCAACCTTAAGTGCTGCGAAGATAGCCGCACCAGACGAGATGCCTCCAAGAATTCCTTCTTCTTTAGCTACACGACGAGCTGTCTCGAATGCTTCTTCATTCTCAACGGTTACGATCTCATCATACACACTTGTGTTCAAGATCGAAGGTACAAAGCCTGCACCTATACCTTGTATTTTGTGAGGTCCAGGCTTACCACCCGATAAAATCGGGGATGCTGCCGGTTCAATCGCATAGATCTTGATGTTAGGGAAGCTCTTGCGTAGAACCTCTCCAGCTCCAGTAATCGTACCGCCTGTACCAATACCAGATATAAAAGCATCTAGCTTGCCATCCAAAGATTGAATCGCTTCGACAATTTCTGGTCCAGTTGTCTCACGGTGAACCTTTACATTCGCTGGGTTATCGAACTGCTGCGGCATAAAGTATTGTGGGTTCTCTGCTTTAATTTCTTCAGCACGACGAATGGCGCCCTTCATTCCCTCAGCACCAGGAGTTAATACTAATTCAGCTCCATATGCACGAAGCAGACTACGTCGCTCAACACTCATCGTTTCCGGCATAACGAGGATGGCTTTATAACCTTTAGCAGCCGCAACCATCGCTAATCCAATTCCAGTATTACCGCTTGTAGGCTCTACAATGGTATCTCCTTCTTTAAGCTTGCCATCCTTCTCAGCTTGCTCGATCATGCTTAATGCAATACGATCTTTAACACTAGCACCTGGATTTTGGTACTCCAGCTTCACATATATCTCGGCACTGCCCTCTGGAACGACACGATTAAGTCGAACTAGTGGGGTATCTCCAATAACTTGGGTAATGTTCTGAACAATTTTGGCCACGATGATTCCTCCTAAAAGTTTGGTGTAACTTAATGGTTTGTGGTTCGAAAACGTTTATTCCGACTAAAACAGTAGGTATTAACTACCTCAATCTTATCAGCCAAAAAAATAGTTGTCAATGAAAATGTTTTGCTCGGAGCTCCTCTAATTCAGCCTTCTCTAATATGTATTTCTCATTACAGAAGTGGCAGATCACTTCGGCTCGACCAAGCTCATTAATTAAAGCATCCACCTCTTCCTTACCTAAGCTGATCAACGTTTTCTCTACCCTGTCTTGGGAGCAGGTACAGCTGAACTGAATGGGGGATCGATCGTATATCTGAACTGATTCGAAGAGCTGATGAAGAATATCCTCAGGTCCTGCACCTTGCTCAATAAGCGTTGTTACAGGAACTAACGCAGCTAGCTTCTGCTCAATCACTGTAATCTCACTGTCACTCAGTCCAGGCAGTAGTTGGAGAATGAATCCCCCTGCAGCTTTAACTGAGTAATCTGGATTGACGAGAACACCAAGTGCAACCGCGGAGGGAGTTTGCTCTGATGTACTAAAGTAATAAGTGAAATCCTCAGCAAGCTCACCGGAGACGATGGGGGAGGTTCCTCGATAGGGCTCTTTCATTCCAAGATCCTTAGTCACATAGAGCAATCCATCACGCCCAACAGCACCTGCAACATCGAGCTTACCCTTATCATTGAGTGGTAGATCTATATGTGGTTCTGTAACGTAGCCTCTTACTTCTCCATTGGCATTCGCATCAACGACGATTTGACCTAAGGGTCCATCACCACGAACCTGTATCGTTAGCTTCTCTTGACCCTTGAGCATACTCCCCATCATCGCACCTGCCGTAAGCGTTCTACCTAGAGCGGCGGTTGCAGTAGGCCATGTATCATGCCGAGCACGTAGCTCTTCAACTATTGCTGTGGAAAGCGCTGCGAACACACGAACTTTGCCGTCCATAGCCATACCACGGACAATGACGTCCTGATTATTGTTCATTAGTTACTCCTTGTATTATGTATAGGTTGTCTTATTGATTACGCTCATAAATCATCAGTAACCCCTGAAGCGTGATCATCGGGTTGATCTCTTGAATGGTCTTAGATTCCCCCGCAATGAGATCGGCTAATCCACCTGTTGCAATAACCTTAGCTTTGTAACCAAATTCCTCTTCCATCCGCCAAACAATACCATCCACTTGACCAGCAAAGCCATAAATAATACCTGCCTGCATCGATGAGATCGGGTTGCGTCCGACCGTACTCTTTGGTCGAGAGAGCTCTATTCGAGGCAGCTTTGCGGCATGGCTATACAATGCCTCTGTCGAAATCCCAATACCCGGAGCAATGGCACCTCCAAGGTAATCACCTTTTTCGTCTATAAAGTCAAAGGTCGTCGCAGTACCAAAATCAACCACAATCAATGGGGGGCCATACAATTCGATTGCTGCAATAGCATTACATATCCGGTCCGCTCCAACCTCACGAGGGTTCTCGTAACGAATATTTAAGCCTGTCTTAATACCAGGTCCCACAATTAATGGGGTTTTCTTTATATATTTTGCACAAAGCATATCTATCGTTCGCATAATCGGAGGCACTACAGAGGAGACAATTACCCCTTCAATTTGGCTGAATGTTATTCCAGCATGCTGGAATAAATTGAAGACCATCACGCCATATTCATCGGCCGTTGCTGTTCTACTTGTACTTAAGCGCCAATGGTGCAGTAAGCTCTGATTTTCGTACACGCCTAGCACAATGTTAGTATTCCCAATATCCATGACCAAAATCATAATTTATGACTCCTTCCGTTCATTCAGATCCAGACTGATGTCCAATGAGCGAATGGAATGTGTTAGGCTTCCTACAGAAATAACGTCAACGCCTGTGAGCGCGATACTCTTCACTGTTTCTAGAGAAACGCCACCCGATGCTTCTATCACGATATGGCTTGCGGCTTCACGAATACGACGAACTGCAACCGACATATTCGATGGGTTCATATTATCAAGCATAATGATATCTGCTCCAGCCTCTAGCGCCTCTTCCACTTGCTTCATATTCTCTGCTTCCACCTCAATCTTCATGGTATGCGGAATGCGAATACGCGCTGTACGTATGGCATTAACAATACCACCCGAAGCCTTGATATGATTGTCCTTAATCATAACGGCGTCGTATAGCCCGAATCGATGGTTATATCCTCCACCTATTCTAACCGCATATTTCTCTAGAGCCCGAAGCCCAGGTGTAGTTTTACGTGTATCCACTAGTCGAACTGGGAGACCATCCAAAGCCTCTACGAAGGCACGTGTCTTCGTTGCGATGCCTGATAATCGTTGCAATAAATTAAGCGCTAATCGTTCAGCCATCAATATACTATGGGTTCGCCCAGAGATTTCGGCAATAATCGTACCCTTTACTGCAAGCGCCCCCTCTTCCACACATGTCCTAACATTGAGCTCGGGATCAACCTCCGCGCACACAAGCTGCACAATAGGAAGTCCTGCAACTAATCCCGTTTCTTTGACATGTAAGATACCCTTAGATTGATGATCCATTGGAATGGTTGCTATTGTGGAAATATCCCCTGTAGCAATGTCCTCCTGCAACCAGCCAGCGATTTGTGTCTTTAATAAAGTTACATTCAAATCAAACATCAACGATCCGCTCCTCTACCATTCCTAGCTCTCTATGCCACAAGGTATGCTTTCGCCAAACCAGATCATCCCGTTCTGGGAAGTCCTCGCGGTAGTGGGCCCCTCGACTTTCTTGGCGCTCCAAAGCGGCCTGAGTAGTCAATAATGCACACGTAAGCAAGTTCGCAAATTCATATTCTTCCCGTCTAGATAAGTGCGTGTCCAACACAGGTAGCTGCCTTCGCAGCTCCTCAATGCCTTTTTCAAGCCCTTTGAGTGTTCGCATCAACCCCGCGTAACGGAGCATGATTTTCTGCAGCTTCAATCTTCTTTCTACAATAGCTTGCGTAGGCTCGGCATTCCGATTTAAGTTAAATGAAAAATTAATATTAACAGGAAGTGGTTCAAGTCGCTTAATCGAATCAATAATTCTACGACCGAATACGATCGCTTCAGACAGTGAGTTACTGGCAAGCCTGTTAGCTCCGTGAACACCTGTCGAGGAAACCTCTCCGCAAGCATATAAACGCTTAACGGAAGTCTCACCATTTAAATCTGTCTTCACCCCACCCATCATATAATGAGCCGCAGGAGCGACAGGAATCCAATCCGTTGTTAAATCAAGTCCATAGGTCAAGCAATATTGATATATCGTTGGAAATCGCCGTTTGACCATCTCTATAGATTCATGAGTAATATCTAAGTAGACGAAGGTCGCCTTCGTCTTCCTCATCTCATCTACAATCGCACGTGCAACTACATCTCGAGGAGCTAGCTCCAGCTGCGGATGATACTCAGCCATAAACCGTTCACCGCGGATATTACGTAGTACAGCACCTTCCCCACGAACAGCTTCCGAGATAAGAAAACGAGGTGCTCCCGGATAATATAAGGCCGTTGGATGAAATTGCAGAAACTCCATATCTCGTATATATGCACCGGCACGATATGCAATAGCTACCCCGTCACCGGTTGCTACATCTGGATTTGTTGTGTATCTGAATAGCTGCCCCGTCCCACCTGTGCATAATACCGTCGCCAAGCCCGACACGAATACTCGTTGTCCGTCACTCTTCTGAACAAGAGCACCACAGCATTCATTCTCTATCGTAATCAAATCGATAACAAAGTGATCGTTCCACATCTCGATATTCGGATGAGAGGATGCTTTCTCAGAAAGCGCCCTAATGATCTCGGCGCCTGTAGCATCTCCATGGGCATGTAGAATTCTACGTTGGCTATGTGCGCCCTCTTGGGTTAGTGCATATACACCATTCTCAAGGTCGAATTGCGTCCCCATTTGCACCAGATCCTGTACACCTGCTGTACCTTCGTGCACCAGAACATCAACAGCATCCGATGAGCATAAACCAGCACCAGCGATAAGTGTATCCTGTCGATGATAAGCTGGAGAATCCTCATCGGATATGACTGCAGCAATTCCACCCTGTGCAAACTGTGTGTTGCTATCAAGTAAAGACTTCTTCGTAATCATAATTACTTTATGGGTTTCAGCGGCTTTAATCGCTGCGAATAAACCGGCTATACCTGCTCCAATCACGATAACTTCCTTATCATGTCTTGGTAATGTGGATAGATCAAAATCAACTAGATATCTACCGGTCATGACGAGGATACCTGTAACATCCGCTCTAAGGATATTCTTGCTTGGTCGGCGATGTGTGGTGGAACATAGATTTCTGGCTCCATGTTCTCTAAACAGCGAACAAGCTTCTTCAGATTGTTAACCTTCATATTCGGGCACACCAAATATTTGGTGGCAAAGTGAAATTGTTTGTTCGGGCTATCCTTGCGAAGCTGATATCCTGTTCCGTCCTCTGTGCCAACAATAAATTCCTGACAGTCGGATTCACGACAATACTTGATAATCGCGGTTGTACTTCCCACGTAATCAGCAAGCCTGACAACCTCCGGGCGGCATTCCGGATGAACAACAAATTGGGCATTCGGATGTAGAACTCTCATCTCTGCTACGTCTTTAACAGTCAGCATATCGTGTGTATTGCAATAACCCTCCCAGATGATCATCTTCTTCTCGGTTTGCTTAGACACCCAGTCCCCTAAATTCTTATCTGGAACCCAGATTACTTCGTCACCCTCGACGGAGTTAACGATCTTCACAGCATTAGCTGATGTACATACGATATCTGTCTCCGCTTTAATCTCAGCTGAGGAATTAATATAGGTGACGACCTTGGCATTCGGATGCTGCCTTTTTAGCGCCCGTAGGCCGTCCACATTCACCATATCGGCCATCGGACATCCAGCACGCTCATCTGGAATAATTACAGTCTTGTTAGGAGCTAGAATCTTCGCGCTTTCGCCCATAAAGTGGACACCACAGAATACAATTACGTCTGCATCGGTTTCTGCAGCCTTCTGTGCAAGGAGCAAGGAATCTCCACGGAAATCGGCCACTGCCTGTATTTCGTCACGTTGATAATAATGAGCAAGGATGATGGCATTTCTCTCTTTCTTCAATTGTAGCAAACGTTCTGTTAGCTCTCTATTCTGTTCAGCTTTGCGCTCCAATGCTAGTGCTTCCATCATATTGGCCCCCTTCTTGACTTATGCTAAACATGAAATATTCGTCCATCTATGGATAAATCCGACTATACAGCCCTTGTCCAATCCTTAATAAAGCACCCGTAGAAAAGCAGGATATTCCTTATTGTGCTCAGCTCATCTAAGATTACACTAAATTTACACAACCTACACAGTAGTGTCAATGTACAGAATGCTTGATATTGGTGCTTCTTAGCTGTAATCAGCCGATTGTACCGATGTTATCCAGCTGTATCGGACAATTATAGAATAACATGACGAAACCTACATTCGTAAAGAAAAAACCATCTTCAGTATGATACTTTCTTATCTTCCTGCATAGGTTTATTCTCGCCTCTCCATGGTTGCGTTAAATTTACGATCCGCCTCATTGATAACGGAAGGTAATATCTCTAAGTTCAGCCTTGAAAACTTATAACTTTAATAATCAGGTTGTGAGAAAGTCAGAATTGTAGTGATGGAGAGTGAAATATTGGCTTGCTGCGAGTTTGGGATTTAAGTTCCATCCTCTATATCCCCTATATAATAAAGGAACTTAAACCCAGCTGTTTGAGCTGAGCAAGACAATAATTCACTAGGAATCCGATCAATTGACTTTCGCAGTCAAAAAAATACAACTAAAATTTCTTTATCAATCTTATATTTCTGTCCCAAAATTTATACATTCGCAGAAAAAAACCGGCCTGCAGAGTGCAGAGCCGGTTGCTTATTAAGGTTACTCTTTCTTACCATCATCATCGTTGTTGTCATCCTTGTCGAAGCCAAGCTTATTCGACTCATGTTCACCATTCTGTGGATGAATGTTCACTTTAACATCTTCTCCTGATGGTGTAGGTCCCGCTGATGGGGCTACTGTTGGTTCTCCGCTATCATCAGGTGTCGGATCTGAATCGACCTTCTTCTTATCTAGCTTCCCATTCTCAATCAATTGTCTGATCATATCGATATCCAATGTCTCAATTTCAAGCAATGTATTGGCGATAATATGCACCTTGTCAGCGTGCTCAGTTAAGATTGCCTTCGCTTTCTCATAACAGCCTCGTGTGATGCTCTGCATCTCTTGATCGATCTCATAAGCAATGGAATCACTATAGTTCTGTTCATGGCCTAAGTCACGTCCAAGGAATACTTGCCCTTGTGAGCTTCCAAACTGCATCGGACCAAGCTTATCGCTCATACCGTATTCCATAATCATCGCACGTACGATGCCTGTCGCTTTCTTGAAGTCATCATATGCACCTGTTCCTACTTCACCTATGAATAATTCCTCAGATACACGACCTGCAAGCAAGCCAGAGACACGCTCTAGTAATTCTTGTTTGGTTATAAGGAAACGATCCTCCTTAGGCATCATCATGACATATCCGCCAGCACGACCCCTAGGTACAATGGTTACCTTCTGAACCATATCCGCATTCTCCATGTAGTAGCCTACAATGGTATGTCCTGCTTCATGATAAGCGACGATCTTCTTCTCACGCGGACTTATTACGCGGCTCTTCTTCTCTACACCAACCACAACACGATCTACAGCTTCTTCGACTTCCTTCATCGAAATATCCTTACGGTTTCTCCGAGCAGCTAACAAGGCAGCCTCATTCAGCAAATTCTCCAAGTCAGCTCCGGTAAACCCAGTTGTAAATTTCGCAATGACATCTAGTTTAACATCCTTGGCTAGAGGTTTATTACGTGCATGCACCTTCAATACGGCTTCTCGACCAACAAGGTCAGGCCGATCCACAGTAATCTGACGGTCAAACCGTCCAGGACGAAGTAATGCAGGATCGAGAATATCTGGTCGGTTCGTTGCGGCAATAATAATAATTCCTTCGTTCGCACCAAATCCATCCATCTCAACCAATAGCTGATTTAACGTTTGCTCACGTTCATCATGTCCACCGCCTAATCCGGCACCACGCTGACGTCCAACAGCATCGATCTCATCAATGAAAATAATACATGGAGCGTTCTTCTTCGCGTTCTCGAACAAATCACGAACACGGGAAGCACCGACACCAACGAACATCTCTACGAAGTCTGATCCACTAATGCTGAAGAAAGGAGTTCCTGCTTCACCAGCAACGGCTCGGGCAAGCAAGGTTTTACCTGTTCCTGGAGGCCCCACTAAGAGTACTCCGCTAGGTATACGAGCACCTACAGCAGCAAACTTCCGTGGATCCTTGAGGAATTCGACAACCTCTACGAGCTCTTGTTTCTCTTCATCTGCTCCGGCCACATCATCGAACGTGACCTTCTTCTTCTCTTCATTATAAAGACGGGCTTTGCTCTTCCCGAAATTCATAACTTTCCCGCCGCCGCCTTGCGACTGGTTAAGTAAGAAGAAGAACAGGATAAAGATAATAATAAAAGGAACCATGGTAGTCAGTAAGGTAACCCAGACACTATTACCTTGCATCTTATCCATCTTAACGGGCACACCACTCTGTTCAACAAACTCAACAAAGCTATCAGTTACTGGGCCACGCGAAGTAAAGCTCTTATCCGAGGTCGTATACTTACCTGTTATTAAGTATGTATATCCATCGAATTTCATTGAAGTAATTTCAGCAATCTGGTTGCCAGCTAACGAAGCTCTAAATTCATCATATCGGATGTCTTCACTCTGATCACTCTGTTGGCTGATAAAGTGAACAATACCAACCGTAACCAAAAAGATTATAATGTAGAACCCGGTATTACGGATGATTCTGTTCATCCCCTACCTCCTCTTGTGCGAAACACTTAAATTATTTTACCACAGCATATAATACGATCACAATAGTACAGAACTAAAGGGGATTTCATGTTGACTAACTTTTATAAATCTCAGGTTTTAGAATGCCTATGAAAGGTAGATTGCGGTATCTCTCTGCATAGTCCAATCCATAACCGACTACAAACTCATCGGGTATAAAGAAACCTCTGTAATCGACTTCCAATCCCTCTGTACGTCGATCTGGTTTGTCTAGCAAAGCCACAACGACTACCGAAAGTGCATTGCGTCGCTCAAGCACATCAATCAAATAAGTTAAGGTTAAGCCGCTATCTATGATGTCTTCGACGATGATGATATCTCTACCCTCAACGGAAACATCCAGATCCTTAATAATCTTGACGACGCCAGATGATTTTGTTGATGCTCCATAGCTGGAAATCGCCATGAAATCAATCTCAATAGGCATGTTCATGTGTTTTACCAGATCAGACATAAATATGAATGCGCCCTTCAATACACAAATTACAAGCGGATTACGACCTTGATAATCTTGTGTGATCTGCTCAGCTAGTTCTTTCACCTTCTGCCCAAGCTGTTCCTCTGTAAGCAAGATCCGTTCCATATCATTGTGCAACCAAAGCCCTCCCTGAAATATACAGTAATTATCAACTTATGAAGATGACTTGCATTACATTCGTAATTCTTGTTCAAGCGAGCTCATTAGGTGGAATTGCATGCGTAGTAAACGGGTAGTATGGCTATGGATCAACCCATGCTTCGACCGCCCAATACCTGGAATCCAGAGGATGCGCCCCTCTTGATCTAGAATTAAAGGAACCTGATCACGCCATTTCTGCACGATCTTTGAATCGATGAATATATCCTTTACCTTCTTAGATCCATTTAACCCTAATAGCTCTATTCGATCCCCACTGCGTCTAGATCGAACCGTAATGGGGAATGAAATTTGCTCTGCATCAAAGCACGCTTCAAATTGCTGATGAACTAGATGACCTCTAATGTCATCCAAATCCAACTTATAACCTTCGATATGAATTTTCAATACTGCTTCCGCTTCAGTAATCCATAGTTCACCTTCGGGGCTTTCTACACCGTATTCGTAATTGTTCCCCGGCTGCTCATCAAGCAGTCCAGGTAGCCATTCAATATGATCATAGCTTCTACTCATACGGACATACGAGTCAATCTGCGTTGACCAAGACGGTTGAATTTCGTTATGAATGGCCAACCGAATCGATTCAATTTTCGTGAAATCGCTAGAATAATCGCCTCCAGCAATATAATGTAATATTAGTTTAATCAATCTTCTTTGTAAAGCTACGGGCTCAGCCATCCACGATTTTCTGGACACCGAGCATGATCTAGCAGCGAAGTGAACCATACGCTCTGCAGCCTGATTCGTCTGCTCATTCAAGTAATGATCCTCTTCACGAAGAATGTCCGACATTCGATCTACAGCTTCAGGCAGCTTAGGATTGATGTCTAGAAGCTGCGGAATAATATCCAACCGGATTCGATTGCGTATATATTTTCGACTCGCGTTGCTGCTATCCACATAGAATGAAATATGCTCAGACTGGCAGTATTGTAAAAGCCGTTCTTTGGGTATACGTAAGAAAGGACGAATCAGTTCCATGTTTTTTTCTCTTCTTCTCATTAGAATACCAATGAGCCCACTTGGTGATGCACCTCTTAGCATATTCATAACAACCGTCTCAACCTGGTCATCAGCATGATGGGCCAAGGCAATGGCGCTTGCACCAGACTTTTGCGCAATCTCATGTAGATATTGGTAGCGAAGATGTCTTGCTGCCGCTTGAGTGTTACCACCATGCTTTCGTACATAAGCAGGAACATCAATAGCCACTCCAAAGAAGGGAATGCTTAGTCCTCGCGCATACTGTTCAACCGCTTCTGCTTCTATATCTGATTCTGCTCCTCGGAATTGATGATTGACGTGCGCGACGATTAATTGATACTCCTCAGCACTAGCTAAACGATTCAAGACATGTAGCAGCGCCATGGAATCCGGTCCACCTGAAACTGCAACAACCAACTTGTCACCGGCAGTGAGTAGCCTTTCATCGCGGATCGTTTGTGCAGTTTGCAGAACAAGATCCATCACTTCTCACCTTCCATTACCATACTCTATTAATTAAAAGTTACATACACAGTTATCGTCAACATTAACACTGAGGCAACTGCAAATCCGCCGAGCCAAGGAAATTTTATCGCTGACTTAGGAACTACACCGATCGAATGCATTCTGCTGCGCCAATCCTTAACAGCTTGATCAGAATTCACATAAGTACCATTAATCATACCTAATAATATTGGCGCCATAACGTGACAGGTTGAGGATCCTTTAACAGCCGCATATAGCTCCGTTTTAGATCGATTCTGTGGTAGTAATACACTGACCTCCTCCTTCTCGGGGAGCGCTGCACCTGCGAGCTGCATAAATACTAAACAAAAGGCAAACAGATCATAGCTATTGTCTGCCGAGCGAGTTCCACAATTCCAATATCCACGATCATAAATCTCCGTGAATTGTCGAACCGATTTCCCAAAAGGGCTAGCACCACCATAATCTATTAATTCAACCTGTCCATACTTCGACACTACCACATTGGATGGCTTTACATCACAGAATGCAAAACCACTTCTATGTATATCGGCTAATCGACTTAACAAATAATAGCCGGTCAAATATAACCAGTCTGTCCCCCTAATTTCAATAAATGATGACATAGAAATTCCTTCAACAAATTGCATCACATAAAACGAATATACATCTTCGCCCTCCAAGTAATCATCAGCATCAATGAAGAACGGTTTTTTGTTCACTCTGGGTACCAGCTTCTTTAACACATTAATCTCTGACTGGAGATCAGATGTACTAAAGCCAACCTTCAGTGCATACCTGACCCTCTTTCCTTCTGCTCCACCCACAACTAAGTAAACATGCCCATTAGCACCTTCTCCTAGCTTACGTTCAATCAAATAGCTAGATTTATTCCATCTACCTTTAATGCTCATCCCCGCTAAAAGCTCGGTATTAGACGATATAGTCACTTAACAACCCATCCTCAGTGTGTGTTCGTTGTCTATGGATCCGATCATGATTGTGCGAATGTTCCCCCAACAATAACATTTCTCGAACAACCTCCAGTATAGCTGGTCCTGTCGGAGTTGTCCCTTTCATCTCTAAGTTATAAAATAACTCTTCCATTTTTGCAAGCTGATTTGTTGAATTAACCAGATTTTCACAAGAATTGTTGCTGCCAGTAGAAGCTGGAAAGCGGTAAACAGAAATTTCATTCTTACCCTGTCTAGCTTGCAAGCTTAATCCCAAATCGTGAATCGCTTCTAACACAGCGCTCCACTTCGATTTCATACTTGCACTCGTATCAAGTAGCAGGCTCATTCGAAGAGTAACCGATTCGACCATCTCATCCATAACCTCAATGACCTGCGAACGCTGCTGAGGGGATAGAAGGTCAATCGGATTAGACAGATGTTGATCCATCTGCTTTGAAGTCATGATCCGCTTTAATTCCTCTTGTACCGTCTGGCGAATTGTACAGGCAACCGTCTGGCGAGTCATCATCTGAATCGTCTGCGAGAGCTGGCTGGAGTGGACTAACCTACTTAAACCACCACCTGCTCTAGCGATCTCAGCTACCTCAAACGCACCCTTCTGGCCCAAATCTCCATGATCAAGTATACCAATGACATTCAATATAATTCCTTCAGCATGGGCATGTGCAGCAGCAGCAACGGGGTTCATCCCCACATTCGAACAACCATCTGTAACGAGAATGATCTGTTTGATCATATTCTTCATAGCTCCTTCCCTTTATATCATACTAGCAATTCCAATTATTCAGTTCTATGATTAGCTTCTCCAAAAAAGTCATCCTTTAAAAGGTTTCCCCTAGAAAGAAAAACGAACGTCCTTCTTTGTCGGACTTAAGCCCGATCCATGAAGAGCGTTCGACATAAGCTAATCCTTAGCTCACGGTCTTAGGCCGTTCGACGCGAGGGAGAACATTCCAACGAACGGTCGACCATTCAGGTTTGTATTTCTCTATGCGAGTAACGATCACTGTCATATCATCCACAATATCTCCATGATGGTGTCGGACAACCGTCTCCAACAAACAATCTGCAATATCCTGTGGCGTCTCTGCTTGAATATCCTGAATGACCCGCCTCATCCAAAGCTCCTTATTCACAGCAGGTCCCGGCGCATCATAAATCCCATCCGTCATAATGATTAAGATGTCTCCTGGGAGCAGCTGGATGGATACTAAATCCACATCAATGTCTTGGAGAATCCCTACTGGAAGATTATTCGCCATAATTGTGATGATTTCATTGCCTCTTCTGACAAAGCTAGGTGTAGAACCAATCTTAAGAAAGGTAGTTTGTGCTGTATACATATCGATCAAGGCTAAATCAATGGTTGTATACATCTCATCAGCTGAACGTAGAAGGAGAACCGAATTCACTGATTTAATGGCAAGCTGCTCATCCATACCAGATTGGAGAAATTGCTGTAGAATGGCCAGAGCTCCACTGCTCTCCAACTTCGCTCGTTCTCCATTACCCATTCCATCGCTTACAGCAACAGCAAATTTACCGTTGCCTAGCTCTGTAATATTAAAGCTGTCACCGCTTAATAATCCGCCTCCCTTAGCCGCACCTGCAATTCCCGTGTCGATCTCATAGGCTTTGGCCGATCCAAAGTTCACAATACTGTAGCCTCCATCAGGGGCAAGCTGCTCACTTTTAACGACAATGTTCTCTTTTAGGATATCTGATAATAATGGCGCTATGATTTTTCGGCATTCATCGTATCCTCTTGTGTACTGATGTACAACCTCAATCTCCACATTCCCCTCCTCAAGCTGGATCACCTCTATGGCCTGAATAGATAGCCCCAATTGCTCTAAAGCGGTACGGATTTGTTCCTCCTGCAAATAGAGAGCCTGTCCCTCCCGTTTAATCTCACGCGCAAGATCCTGCATAACCTTCGACACACCAGATAGCTGATCAGCAACTAAACGGCGGCTGTCATAAATTTGTTTTTTCCAATGCATATCATGTTTATATACGTCATATTGGCGCTTCATCTGCTCCATAATTTGCTCGGTCTTTACACAGGCCTGTCGCCATTCACCACGAATCTCTTTTTTACTTATCATTGGCTGGTCCTCGATCGCTCCCATCATCTCTGCCATGAAGGTATATGTGCGATAGAACTTCTCATCCCAGCATTGCGTTTTCTTCCAGCAGGAGGAACAGGATTTACGGGCAATCTCATTCATGAAATGGCTGACATCCTCATCCCGTTTCATCGACTCTCCCTCATGAGCGAATTGCTTAAAGCTAGCGGCTAACTGCTTGAACACCTCAGAGAACTGTTCAACACGGTCAGCGGTTATATCTCTAATCCGTTTGGCATAATCATGCTGTGTCTTGGTATGCTCTTGGGTTCCAGGAATAAAACGGGCAAGCATCTGAATGACAGCTCTAGGTGTAATGAAAAAAAGAACGATCGCAGCGGTGGATTCATAGATAGAAAGTACTAAATCCCGTTGATCTCCCATATACATGGCTAATATCGTTGAACCAATGAGCAGTCCAACCGCTGCACCTACACGCTTACCTTCCTTTAAGAGTCCTGCAAGCATACCTGCAAAGGCCAGAACGCTCATCTGCGGAATCGCCTTTACATCAGCGAGACTTAGGATTAGCCCTGTGATCACGCCTACCAGCGCCCCCATTGGGGCACCCCCTACGACAGCCAGCATAAGTACAAGGTAACGGGAAAGCACATGCTCCACGGAGAGTGTTCCGAGAACCCACCCTACAGTCCCGGTCATAACGGAAGCCAAGAGGATGATCATACAGATCATTTCCTCGTTCTTGATCCTGTGGTTTTTACGAGTGAACGTTAATAAGGGTATCGCCTGAATAAATACAAGCGTAAGAATAAATGCTAACGCCGCTTCAATGATCGCCATCATCAAGTAATACCAAGTTAAGCCCGTCTGAAGCGAGTACGCAAATAAATTAACTGCGAAGGCTGAGAAGAGGACGGTCACTGGTGCATATGAAAGCTCAGATCGCTCAAAAGCATCAAGCCCTTTCTGGCAGCAGTAGAACACGGCCAATTGAGCAAGAATGAACCCACTCTGGGGATCAGCTGACATGAAGCTTCCTAAGAACAACGCACACCCAACCCACACTAATGACTCCCTCCGCAAAAAATAAACAACGGCAAAGAATGCAATAGCGAATGGAGATAGCTCTTCTAGAATCATAGCCCTTCCCAGCAGGAAAGCCATGATCGTCAGCAACCATGTCCATCGTCTACTCCAAGTGGACTGTACAAGCTTACTGTTCATAAATCTAGCGGTTGTCTGATGGATGCCCTGTCGTCCAAAGCTCGTCCATCCTCCACCTGCATTTTCCCTTGACCTTTCGTTGGACATAGAAAGAAGACACCACCTGCATTCATAGTGTCCTCTATTATAAATTTGTGTTTCTATAAAGTTTGTCGCAATACCCTGTCATTCCAAATTAATTTTCCGACAAATTCTGTAAGGCAGCTTCATGACCTTCCTCTTCTGTCCAATCGGGTAGGAGGCTACCCAT
>DFZX01000045.1 GCA_002383695.1 Caryophanales bacterium UBA4045 | reverse complement strand
TGACTGCAGCAGAGGGAGATCGTCTATAAAATCGACTAACGGGACCCGAAGTGACAACAGCAGAGGGAGATCGTCGATAAAATCGACTAACGGGACCCGAAAGTGACTACAACAGAGGGAGATCGTCGATATAATCGACTAACGGGACCCGAAAGTGACTGCAGCAGAGGGAGATCGTCGATAAAATCGACTAACGCGGCCTGAAAGTGACTGCATCAGAGGGAGATCGTCGGTATAATCGACTAACGGGACCTGAAAGTGACTGCATCAGAGGGAGATCGTCGGTATAATCGACTAACGCGGACCTGAAAGTGACTGCATCAGAGGGAGATCGTCGATGCGGTATCGTTTCTCTATATGCTATAATTTAAGGTAATAGTAGTTTGAAGAGGGTGGGAGGATGTATATTATGTTAACAATTAATAAGCTGTATGAGCATCTCAATTGGGCTAATAAGCGAATCCTTCAAACGTTAGAGAGTGTTGAGCATGATCCAACCCAGAACCACAACCAAGACCTCATGAAGACCATAGAGCTATTCGCCCATATTCTCCAAGCGGAGCAGGTATGGCTAGCTAGACTGCAGGGGAAAGCTAGCACGCGAACACGAATCTGGCCAGAGGCGGATTTAGCAATCTGCACGAAGTTAGTCATAGAAAATGCTACTAAGTATGATACATATCTCACTACATTATTAAATAAGGACATCGACAGCTTAATCAGCTACACGAATCAATCAGGTGTGCCGTTTGAGACTTCAATTCGAGATATACTTACACATGTCGCACTTCACGGACAGTATCATCGTGGGCAGATTAACGCTAAGCTTCGTTCAATAGGTGCAGAACCAGCTAGTGTTGACTACATTGTATTTGTAAGATGATTGATAACCAACAACTGAGTATTCTTATGTAACCCCTTACTTTTGTTTATTTCCACACACATGCGAATGACTTAGGATAGAGAAGTAAACACATTGAGGAGGGTTGATCCACATGTTAAGAAAGAAAAGCTTGTTGATATGGATCGTTATGATCGTGCTAGTGTTATCCGCTTGTTCGAATAACAACAATGCATCGACTAACACACCGGATGTAAAGGAACCAGAGAAAGTGGCTGAACCGGCTGCACCAGCACCTGAAGTGAAGGAAGATGTAGAGCTGCGGATGGCTTGGTGGGGATCTCAAGTTCGTCATGATCGGACATTACAAACGATTGAGAAGTTCGAAGAGAAGTATCCGAATATCAAGATCGTTGCGGAATATTCCGGTTTTGATGGTTATTTTGACAAATTGAGCACGCAGATTGCTGCTGGTAACGCACCTGACTTAGTTCAAATGGGTGGGAACATTAAGGAGTATGTGGATAGGAATGCATTGCTTGCATTAGATCCTTACATTGGAAGTACGCTTATGGTAGATAAGTTTGGTGAGTCCATCATCAAGGAAGCTACCTTCGATAACAAATATTACGGCGTAACGATCGGTGTTAGTGGTTTTGGATTGTTAGCGAATGAGTCCATGTTTGAGAAGGCGGGTGTGCCACTGCCAACTGTAGATTGGACCTATGAGGATCTTAAATCAATTTCCAACCAAATATCCGAGAAATTAGGTAAAGGGTTCTATGGCTCTTACGACCTGTCGGGCAACAAATCATCTCTTGGCGATTATCTAGCCAGTGAAGGCAGACAGATCTATGCCAATGGTGAGCTTGGATTCACGAAAGAGGACATGGTCGAATGGTTCAACATGTGGAGTGAGCTTCGCAAATCTGGAGGTATCGTTCCTGCTGAGGTTCAGGTAGCGAATGACCCGACTGCTGCAGACAAATCTCTTGTTGCTAAAGGTCAAGTTGCGATGCAATATGCTTCCGCATCCCAGATTTATGGCTTCCAGACATTAACAGAAGACAAGCTAGGCTTATATACGAGTCCAAAAGGCTCCAAAGGTACAGGGATGATCCCACCAGTTTCTGGTCAATTCATGACTGTATATGCGAAGTCCGCTCACCCAGAAGAGGCAGCTATGTTCATCGACTTTATGGTTAATGATCCAGATGCTGCAGTTATACTTGGCAATGACAGAGGAGTTCCACCATCATCTGAAATGCGTGATACGCTAGCGGGACAATCAACACCAGTTGATAAGGTTCTATACGACTTCATCAGCTTATCCACAGAGGTTGCTAGCAACTTCGAATACGAAATCGTTCCTTTCGATAATGAATTCACGAAGCTTCTTCAACTAACGAGTGAACAAATCGGTTTCGGCCAGTTGTCCGTTGAAGTAGCGGTAGATCAATTTATGACGGAAGCGGATAAAATAGTTAAAAAGAAATAGACTCAGATTTCATATCGGAACAAAGAACACCGGGGAGCCACTATCCATGCGGCTCCCCTTCTTATTAGAAAAGGTGGTGACACAGCATGAATCAAAAATACAAAACTTATTTGGTGGGATATGGTTTTCTGCTACCTTGGTTAATTGGGTTATTCGGATTATATTTGGGACCGATTGTCGCATCGTTCTACCTGTCATTTACGAATTATGATTTATTCAATTCACCTGAGTGGGTTGGTGCTGATAATTATGTCAATATGTTCACAGATGATTACCGGCTGAAGGACTCAATTATTGTTACCTTCAAATATGTATTCTTCTCAGTGCCGCTTCGATTAGCGTTCGCTCTATCCCTAGCTATTCTCTTGAATCAGAAGCTACGATTCTTAGGGTTGTATCGAACGATCTATTATATCCCCTCCTTGCTTGGAGGCAGTGTCGCTATTTCTATTCTATGGAAGCAGGTTTTTGATAAGGGTGGTTTATTCAACCAAGGCTTATCGTTGATTGGTATTGAAGGTCCTTCTTGGATCTCAGATCCAGGCTACGCCATTTATTCATTAGTTGGACTTTCGGTTTGGCAGTTTGGTGCAGTGATGATCATATTCCTTGCTGGCTTGAAGCAAGTTCCAACAGAGCTTTATGAAGCAGCCACTGTCGATGGTGCGGGTGCGATTCGGAAATTCGCGAAGATCACTTTACCTTTATTAACACCAGTGATTTTCTTCAATTTGGTCATTACCCTCATTCAATCATTCCAAACATTTACAAAGGCTTTCATTATAAGTAACGGTAGTGGTGGCCCGATTAATTCTACATTGCTGTATTCCTTATATTTGTATATTAAAGGCTTCTCCTTTCTAGAGATGGGGTATGCATCGGCAATGGCTTGGATACTACTCCTTATCATCGCTATATTCACGGGATTGCTGTTCTTATCGTCTCGTTATTGGGTTTATTATTCCGATGGGGGGCAGTGAAATATGAAGGGGATCTCCTCGATTAAATATATGGTACTCCATGCATTCATCTTTGGGTTCGGATTATTGATGTTATATCCTGTGCTTTGGCTAATCAGTAGCTCGTTCAAGCCCACGATTCTCATATTCAGTGAACAAGGGCTGTGGCCGTCACGTACGACATTGGAGCATTATTGGAACGGATGGTTTGGTTTAAGAAACATTGAATTTAGTCGGTTCTTTATCAACTCTTTAATCATCTGTTTTTTTGCCATTGTAGGTACGGTATTAAGCTCCTCTATGGCAGCTTTCGCTTTTGCAAGGGTTGAGTTTCCGCTTAAGAAGCTTTGGTTTGCAATTATGTTAGGTACGATTATGCTACCAGGACATGTAACCTTGATTCCACAATACATTATCTTTCATCAAATTGGATGGGTAGATACATTCCTGCCCTTAACGGTCCCCAAGTTTGTAGCTGAGGCCTTTTACGTTTTCTTGATTGTACAATTCATTCGTGGAATTCCCAAGGAGCTGGATGAGAGCGCGAAGATTGATGGCTGTGGACCCGTTACTCTGTATTGGCGTATCATTATGCCTCTATGTGCCCCAGCATTAATTACAACAGCGATCTTCACATTCATGGGAACATGGGACGACTTCTTCAGTCAGCTCATCTATCTTAGTGATATTAGTAAGTTTACGGTTCCACTAGGATTGCGTTTGTTCCTTGATTCATCGGGAGATTCCAACTGGGGTGCAGTATTCGCTATGTCTGTCTTATCCATTATCCCAAGCCTAATAGTATTCTTCGCTGGGCAAAAATACTTCGTAGAGGGCATTTCGACTACTGGCCTAAAAGGGTAGAATAGTGGTAAGTCAGATAAAGGAGAAGGTAGCTATAGATGAGGTTCAAGTCGATTCTTAAATACCCAACCAAGCTATTTACATTGATCGTTCTATGTTTTTTTGGATTTAATGTATTCTTCCTCCTAGCATCGGGCATTATGTTCTATTCCACCTATAGCGAGCTAGCCTATAGGGAAATTAAAGAGACTAAGATTGATTTATTAGAAGCTACCTCGGATAAGCTATCAAATTATGTATCCGGTATAGAGGACACTGCTCTGTTCTTGGTCACGAATGAGATGATCAGAGATCATTTGTCCACTAGACCGGAGAATTTCTTTGATTTTCGATCAAAAACGAAGGATATCTATGAGCATTTCCAGAAGATGCTGTCTGTTAAGGTGGGTGTTCATTCCATCGAGCTATATACGGATCGATATCAGGGATACACACCTGTACAAGATCGGTTTCTCTATTCATTGGAGGATGCGGATCAACAAGGGTGGTACGAGCATCTAGCCATTGCTGATGGATTCTGGATTACAACTCGTCCCTATGAGGGAACCGCGGGTACATTAGATATGGTAAGTTATGTCCATCGTATCATTGGGAATCGTGGAGACACACTGGGGATTATTAAGATTAACATTCCCGATCATGCGTTATTCCGTATCGTGTCGAAGCAATATGCCCAAGAAGGTAGCGGCGACTATTATGTATTGATGGATTCCATAGGTAATTATATTACTTCGACTCTTCCATCAGGACTTACCTATAAATTTGGGTCTTATGAGATCGTGGAACGCAAAGAATTTGCACGGATTTTCCGTGAGAACCCGAATCGACTTGAGGACGGTGTTATTGCTGGGAGAGTTTACAATGCGATTCATTCAAATTCAAGCTCACCGAATTGGAAGCTCATTCAGCTCATGCCCACAGATGTATTCTTAGAAAATCGTAAAGAAATCCAGTTACTTACCATCGGGTTACTCGTTGCGCTAATTATGATCTCGATTCCAATTATCGTCTGGATATCTAAGAAGCTGACGTCACCAATTCGTGAAATTGTTACTGGCATGAATACTCTGGAGAAGGGTGACTTTAATGTCAGATTGAAGAGCTCCAATATCCATGAATATCAGTATCTCTCAACCCACTTCAATCGCATGGTGAATCGACTGAGAGAGTTAATTTGGCAGCTTAATAAGGAGAATAGTGATCGGCGTGAAGCGGAGATGCAGCTGCTACAGGCGCAGATCAAGCCCCATTTTTTATATAACACACTTGATTTAATTCACTGGCGTGCGCTCGATTATGAGGCGCATGATATTAGTCAGATGGTACATCAGCTCTCGAAGCTATTCCGCATTGGGCTCAGTAATGACAAGTGGTATGTGTCCGTCAAGGATGAGCTCATGCATGCAAATTGTTATATCACGATTCAGCAATATCGCTATAACTTCGGCATTACCTATCAAGAGCATATCGATCATGACCTTTTTGATTGTCTTATTCCTAAGATTGTCCTGCAGCCGTTTCTAGAGAACGCTGTGGTTCATGGCTTCCGCGAGCGTAAGGAGAAGACGACTATTCAAGTTAAAGTTGAATCGAAGCTCGTACTAGATGAACGGCAATTGTGGCTAACGATTACAGACAATGGATGCGGTCTGCCCGAGGGCTTCGATATTAAAACGAGTAAAGGCATTGGCATTCATAATGTAATCGATCGCATTCATCTCTATTGCGGATTGCGTTACGGTGTGGAGATTAATTCTCTAGATGAAGGTGGGACCGAGGTTCGTATTCGGTTACCGCTGATCAAGGATGACGAGGAAATCGAACGTTTGCGAAGGAGCTTATCACATCATGAATACGATACTCTTGGTGGATGATGACCAATATGTAATCGATGGATTATTAAAGCATGTGCCATGGGATGACATGGGCGTAGAGGTTATTGGAACAGCTAGTAATGGCGTTGAGGCACTGGCTAAATTTCATGAATTGAAGCCAGATATTCTTATCACGGATGTGTATATGCCCGAGATGGACGGATTTCAGCTGACGGAGGAAATCCATGCGGTAGATTCATCGTTACCCATCATCATCCTAAGCGGGTATGATGATTACGCAAATGCGCGAAAGGCTGTCAAATCCGGTATCCATCATTTCTTATTGAAGCCCCCGAGTATCTCGGAGATTGTATTCGTCGTGCGTGAGGTCGTTGAACAATTAAATCAAACGCAAGAGCGAGATGAGCTTCTTGCGAGTTATCTTCAGCAACAGGATGTCCTGCAGCGTTCGATGCGGGACGTATTCCTGCGCAACCTGCTGACCACACGATATCGTGCTGAAGAATTGTCCCAGCAGCGTATTGTGTTCATGGGACTACCTGAGCATGCTACGGTACAAGTGCTTAGCTTAATCCTGGTTCGTTCAGGTGAGTTGAATATGAAGCAGGAGCGGGATTGGCAGCTACTCCGCTTTGGGACCGGCAATATCATTCGAGAAACCCTAGATAAACGTCTGGTTGAGCATGATATCACTGCTCAGGTTATCTCGTATTCGGATAAGGAATTTGATATAATATTTCTGCATACAGGGCAAGGGCAGGGAGAAGCTCAGGGGCAAATGCAGCAGCAAGATCTGGGGCAGGTGGAGGATAAACCGCAGGGAGAAGCTCGGGAGAATACAAAGGGAGAAACTCAAACTAATGGTAGTACTGCCGAATGGAATCAACCCTTCATCCGAGAAGTGTCTGCGGAAATCGTCGAAAATGTCCTTAAGTTTATGAAGATATCGCTTCTATGTGGACTCGGAACTCCTTACACAGAGGGGTATCATCGGATCATAGATTCTTTTTTGGAAAGTCATACTGCTGTAGAAATTGCCGAGATGAACGAGCTTAATCGAATTTATACATTCGAAGAGTCGGATATGGATTCAACCCCAGCCGAGCAGAGCTTGAATATGCCATTAGAATCGTTGCGCAAGCTACATGATGCTATATTCCAGAAGCACCTGCTGCAAACTCGTGATCTATGGGTTGTATTGAAGGGTGAAATCCCAGTCGGTGCGATTCCCTTACCTGTGCTACGTGGCGTATATGCTGGTGTGATCAGCTCGTTATGGACTGCATGGTTTGCTACCTTACCAAGTGAGGAATCTGAACCCGGATTAGAGGAATTACTACTTTCCCTTAGTCAATGTCAGTCCGTTGGGCAGTTAACAGAATGGATGGACATGCAGGTATCCAGACTCATCTCCCAGCTTACGGAAGCCTTTCAAGGAAAGAAAAGTCATGCATTGGTAGATCGTGTTATCAAGGACTACATCGAGAAATGCTACCATCAAGCGATCTCTTTAGAAGAAATTGCCTTGTCCCTCCATGTGAATCGGAATTATCTGAGTCAATTATTCAAGCGCATTACCGGTGAGCCTTTCGTCACCTATCTGAATAAGTACCGAATCGAGAAAGCCAAGGAACAAATACTAACAGGTAAATACATGATCTACGAGATCAGTGAGATGGTCGGTTTTCAGAATTCGACATACTTCAGCCAAGTGTTCAAGTCCATAACCGGCTACAGTCCATCTGAGTTTATTCATTGATACGCAGTTATTTGCAACAGGGGGCGATAGTCGAAAAAATCGACTAACGGCACTCGAAAGTGACTGTAACAGGGGGAGATAGTCGAAAAAATCGACTAACGAGGCGCCAAAGTGACTGCAACAGAGGGAGATAGTCGGAAAAATCGACTAACGGCACTCAAAAGTGACTGCAACAGAGGGAGATAGTCGGAAAAATCGACTAACGGCACTCAAAAGTGACTGCAACAGAGGGAGATAGTCGAAAAAATCGACTAACGAAGCGCCAAAGTGACTGTAACAGAGGGAGATAGTCGGAAAAATCGACTAACGGCACTCAAAAGTGACTGCAACAGAGGGAGATAGTCGAAAAAACCGACTAGCGAAGCGCCACAGTGACTGTGACAGAGGGAGATAGTCGGAAAAATCGACTAACGGCACTCAAAAGTGACTAGATAGTCGGAAAAATCGACTAACGGCACTCAAAAGTGACTGCAACAGAGGGAGATAGTCGATTTTTCCGACTATCT